>SVUG01000003.1 GCA_015063385.1 Oscillospiraceae bacterium
GTTAAAGCAAGACAAAGAAAGTGATCAAATAGCAATGTTTGACCCACGGGACCCATTTATGGGTGGTAAGTAACGATTGCATGGCTGGCAGGCCAATCTGAAACGCACTTGTACGTCGCCAGTAGTGGTTAGGGCTATGCCCGAAAATGAAATACCCCCCGTTTTACGGGGGGATATTTATTAAGTGAGGGAGGCAATGTTTATTTATAGGCGAGTTCGCGATTTGCGCGAGGATAAGGATAAAACGCAAAAGGAAATTGCCGAGCTTCTCAATATGCAGACTACCGTATATCAACGATACGAGCGCGGTGAGCGCGAGCTGCCGCTTTGGGCTGCGATTAAGCTGGCAGAGTATTACGGAGTCACGCTGGATTATCTTGTCGGCAGAGAATAAGTAAAAATAAAAAATGGATGCTTTGGGCATCCATTTTTTATTAAAAGAACAGCTTTCTTTCCATAAGCTCGCGTGCGGTGCGATTGATTCCGAGATATATCAGCGCGCCACCGATAAGCATCAGGGCAATGAGCGGATAGAACGACCAGCCGATGAAATCAACCTTAAAGGTTATGTCAACGAGGAATTCAATAAGCAGCATAAGTGCGCCGAACGCCATAATTCCACCACCGAAAATATAAAGCCTTCCTCGGTTGAGATAATAAGTAAGCGTCACTATAGCACATACAATCAGTGCCACCGCGCCCGTCACGGGCAGGGCAAAGCTTAAAAACCAATTTCCGCCCGTTGCGAAATTGATATAAAAAAGATAAAGAGCTATTGCAGCAAAATTACAGGGTGTGAAAATGACGGGATTAGGTTTTTTGAACCAGAGGGGCAGGGCGAACATAACGTATCCGACAATCAAGCCACCAAGCGCGAGACCGAACCAGCTAATTTCATCGTCGCGTCGTAAGTCGGCAAAGAAGCATATAAGAGTCGGAATCAGATAAAGTATCAGCACGAGTCCACAGAACGCCTTAGAGTTCTTTTGCGGCCTTGGAATACGTCCCTCGGGATAGATAGGGGGCACATCATCCTGCTTCAAGTCTGGGTGATATACCACAGTGTCGCAAAGCGGACATATTTTCTCGGTATCAGCAAGCTTGACACCGCATTTTACACAATACATAGGTTATACCTCAACGTTTTTATTGCTCTCAACCGTAGCCGAGAGTCCCATATCTCTCATAACCGCGAAGAAATGCCTCTCAAGCTCGCTCTCGCGGATATTGCGGATAAAGTTAATATAAATTGTATCACCAAACGACAGCATACCGCAGTTATAGGGGGCGGCAGCCTGTACTCCGAGAATGAAATCCATTCTCTCAATATAAGGATACATAATTTCAGGCAGCTGAATTTTGCCAAGATTAGAGAGCGAAAGGCAGGATTTGATTTCGCCTGTCGCATCGAACACCGCCTTCATAACAAGGTTCTTAAGCGGCAGCGGAATAAGTCTGACCAGTGGATTTTTTTCATCATTGACGTTAGTGGTAATTACCGTCTGCATATGCTTCGGCGTAATTTCGCTACCCATTTTATGTATGATAATCTTACAAATCTCGTCGAAGGTGTATTCGCCAAGTCGCGGGTCAAGCTCGGGAATGGTATACATAGCAAAGTTGCGAAGCGTTTTGCTGGGGAACAGTGCGCGCAAATTTACGGGAATTAACAGCTTAATTCTCTTACGCTTTCTCCTTTCAGGCACCTTTTCCTTTTGGAGATTTTGCAACGCCTGCATCATAATTGCACTGAAAAGTACCGTTATGGAAATCCCGCGCTCGCGAGCCATAGCTAAGGCTTCGGCAACCGGCACTTTAAAGCAAGTCAGATGCAAAAATCCGTCGTGTCTTGGCTCGTTTGGCAGTCGCCAGGCATTCGTGTCCTTGCGGCTCGCGGATACGCTGCCCGCATATTTTAAGAAGCTGTCCTCGAATTCCTCCTCAGCAGGTTGGTCGTGCCTGTCAAGAACACCGTGTTCGCAGGGAATAGAGATGCCGTGCTTTTGCTCAAGATATTCGGCGGTAAGGGTTTTGAGGAAAATCAACGCTCCCGTGCCGTCAGTCAGCGAGTGGAAGAGCTCCACCGCAATACGATTACGGTACACGATAACGCGCAGAGCGCAGCTTTCAAGCTCCTTATTGTTCATGAACGTCAAAGGATAACTCGCCTCGCAGCGTATATCCGGGGGCGACTCCACTTGCTCCAGATAATACCAGAACAAGCCCTTTTCAAGCCTTGCGACGATAGAGGGGAAGCGCTTCATCGTCACCTTGAGTGCCGAGCGCAGCACCGCTACGTCAACGTCCTCGCATAGTGTGACGGACTGGCGGTAAACGTTGCTCCAGTTTCTGCGTCTTGCAGCGGGATATATTTTAGCTGCATTATCAAGTCGCAGCCAGCGCAGCGACTTCTTTTTTTTCTTTTTAGCCATTCCGTCACCTCCTCGAAAAAAGTCGTTAATTTTATTTATTATATCATAAACGCCCCAAAAAAGCAATCCCCAAAGGACGAGATAATATTAGATAATAAATTAATCAGATTTTCGCTTGTAAATTCTAAAAGCTCCGATTGCGATAAAAACTGCGCTTATAAGTAAGCAGACTATTAAAATGATAGCCTGAACATTGCCCTCTACGCATTGAGTCCAATCGCTGAAATCCACCTGATAGGAGCTATCGTTTGTTCCAAACAGCAAGTCTATCATGAACTCAATAAAGTAATACGCAACTGCGCTGAGCGCCGTGCAAATACCGGCCTTGAGAAAGGGGTCAAGCTTAAAAGCGCAGATAACCGTAGAGAGAATCGCAGGCGCAAATGCATACAAGCTAATTAATATGGCGGAAACGATATTAAATGGATGCCATAAATGTACGTTCACTAACAGCAAAACGGTTAAAACGCAGCTACCCGTAAATGAAATTATAAATTTATATCGAGCGAGTCTTGTGTTAGATAAAAGTATTGGCACGAACACAAGAACATAACCTATCAGAATACCGATACAAGCAGTTAACAGCCAAGACAACCTCTCGGTGTATATAGCGCAGGTAAAAAGGAGCAGGCAAATCGAAAGATATGTCGAAGCAGCAAATGATATAAGTCTTTTGGACTCAAAGAATATGCTGATCGTAGGTACGAAGGTGTAAGCACAAATCAGCGCTGACAAGACGATGAAGAACCATGAGAGTGTATGATTTACCGCAATATTGCAGATAAAGCACACGAGCAGTGCAACCGAATAAGAAATAGTTGGCACCCAGAACCACGCGCTGCGAATTGTTCTAAAGCTCCTAGCCTCCTTTTTAATCTTTTTTGCATCCTCGTCGGTTGAAGCGGTAATCAACTCGTGCTCGCTTATATCAAGTGCGCGGCAAATCTCCGAAATCATAGTGATGTCGGGGTAGGATACACCCCTCTCCCATTTGCTCACCGCCCCCTCTGTGACGAACAGCATTTCCGCTAAATCTCTTTGAGAATAATTTTTTTCTGTTCGTTTTTCTTTTATAAAAGCGCCGAAGCTTTTTTTGTCAGTCATTTGTTAAACCTCCAATAAGTACTATTTATAATATAACAAAAAACGGCTTAAACTGTCAATAGACTGTTAAGCCACCCGTGATTTAGTGTGAAAACATGTGTATTGGCACCAACGTTGTTTGTCTACGGCAATATTTTTCGCTCGCCTTACGAAAGCGAGCTTTCGACGGCTGACGCTCAAATGTGCACCCGTATTCGCGCAGGAGTGTTTTAGTATACAATGTGCTGTTAGAACGTTAGCGTAAGCAGAGCGTGAAGGGCGAGCGGGTTCAGCTTCCAAGCCTTTTGTCATTTGCTCGTGGACTTCAGTCTACGAAGCCCGTCGCAAATGACCTACGGGAGTTTGCCATCGCGGTCAGAAATTTGTTTAGATTTTCAAGGTCCCGGTGTTTATATACTCGCTCTGGCAATTTTCTGCACCCGATTCGGCACGGAGTGCCGAGCGGGTTCGACTCCACGGTCGGTCTCTCCAAAGAAAAAGAGGGCACACAAGGTGTCCTCTTTCTCTTTGGTGGAACCGACCCGTAACTGCTCATTCTCACGAAAAAGACTATATGGGTATAGTCGGCAAAAGGTCTATAATAACCACAATAATAAGTATAACTCTATGTATAATTGAAACTTATGCGAAAAAAATATAAGATTCAACAAAAGTTTTAAAAATGATTTTGTAAAAATGAATGGTAGCGACCGGTATTATTATTCATTAATAAAAAACGACATATATATTATTTTTTTTTGCTTGGCGTGATTAATATTCTCTCAAGTTTTTCTGCATGACTTTCTAAATTTGGAACATATCCGTAACGTAAAATCAAGCTGTATTTTTGAGTATCTTGAAAAATAACAAATTTAAATGTATAGTTTTCATTTACGGCTAAGTAAGTGTCCTTTTCTGAAAAAATGTTTGGATTATAATCATCGCAAATATTAAGAAACCTAATCTCGTTTTTTCTAAAAAGTCCTATAAACGCTTTGAATCCTTCAAGTGAAACCTTTACAATAATAACATTGATATCATATTTTCCTTCAGGCGTGTTTAAACTTGAACAGTCCTTTAATATTACTATTTTTCCATTTACTTCCGCAATCTTATGCCTAATGGTATTTTCTTTTTCCTCACCAAGAATACTATTAGTACGAAGATAAACTATGAAATTGTTTATTTGACTTGTTTCAGAATGAAACTCAACAAGTTTAACTATTCTGTTAATGTAAAAAGAAGCATTTGCATTTTCGTGAACCCAAATATTACCTTCATTATTGTACTTTCCAATTTCTGATAAAAAATAATGGTTGTCAACAGGAGTACTTGTTTCGGTTTTTATTTTTTGCATTTTTTCATTAAATTCTGTACGTTCTGTTTCTTTTTTGTTCTTTCTTAGGAGTGTTGATATGGTGATCCAACCAGAAAAAAACGCTATAAAACCACTTATGACTCGCAGTAAGTCAGCACCATCACTTAAAAAGAAAACAATTAAACTTATTATGAAAATAATTCTAGAATATTGATCGAACTTATCGTTATTCATCTCTATATTCTCCTTCATCAATTATTGACTATGCGATTTATTATACCACATATTTTGCATTTTTTCAATAGAATAATATCATTCGCAACCTTTCAAGAAAAATGTAAATTTTATCTCTCATTATTAATCAATTAGAAAAAACAAACACCCGCAAAGCAACTAAATATTACTATGCAGGTGTCTTTTGTAATTTCTCTTTTTACGAGAGAATGAATGGTGGAACCGACGGGAGTTGAACCCGTGTCCGAAAACCTCTTGATATGACCTTCTCCGTGGGCAGTCTTATCTACTGAAAATTCCCTCCGTGAGTGCCGATAGACAGGCTCTCACTTTAGTAGCACTTTGATGCCTGACAGATACAAGTGCGAAATCTCTGTTCAGGTTTACTACTAAATTTGACGCACGGCGTGGGTCGTAGTCCTCCCAGGCGGTACGGGCGGCGCTTATGGCCGCGTCACAGCTTACGCTGCAAGAGCAACTTTATTGTTGTCGTTTATTTTTAAGTTTGGACAGTTTTACGGGATTACCCAGCCCGCCACGCTTATCATACCTCAAAATCCCCGTCGAAACCCTTACGGCCCCATAAGATTTATAATGGTTATAGAATGTAGAAAAGGCTCAGAAGCCTTTTCACGGCTGAAAATCAGCCGTAGCAAAAAGCAAAGAATAGCTTTTTGCCACTATATCATTGCAACAGAAATCGACAAGTTTCTTTTTTGAAACTTGTTGGCAAATCAAAGATTTGCCGTCGAAATTCACGAATTTCGACTTTCGATTGTCGTTATCAGCGTAATGCACTGAAATTAGCTGCATATATATTATATCTCCAATATGTAAAAAAGTCAACAGAAATATTTTGACAAAAATCCCCCTGCTTTTGGCAGGGGGAAAGGGCTTATCTATTGTTTATAATTTTGGTAAGCTCAATGGGGTCAACTATTTTGCCGTCCTTATATACTCTCATATTGCCCGATGCAATCTCGTCGATAAGAATGACCTCACCGTTATTGTAGCCAAACTCAAACTTTATATCCCAAAGGTCAAGACCGATGGACTTAAGGTCGTCTGCAACAATCTTGGTGATTTTGAGAGTCTGATCCTTGAGGCTCTTGAACATCTCCTCGGTCATAACCTTGAGTGCAACAAGGCCCTCACCGGTGACAAGCGGATCGCCCTTTTCGTCGTTTTTGAAGGTACATTCAACGTATCCGCCCTCAAGAGGAGTACCGTCCTTGATATACTCGCCGTATCTGCGGATGAAGCTACCGGTTGCAACGAGTCTGCAAATTACCTCAAGACCGCCGCCTCCAAGCTCCTTGCCGAAGCACTCAGCGGGGAGAACCTCCATAGTAGCGTTCTCAATATCTGCGCTGACGTAGTGCGTCTTGATGCCTGCCGCCTTCAGAAGCTCGAAATAATGCACGGATGTCTGAAGGTTTGCCTTGCCTATGCCCTCGATAGTGAGGCCAACTGCGTTTTCACCGGGATCGAATACTCCGTCCTTGCCGGTGCAGTCGTCCTTGAATTTAAGCATTACGTTGCCGTTATCAAGAGCGTAAACGTCCTTTGTTTTACCCGAATAAGTCTTAACCATTTGAGTTTTCCTTTCGATTTTTGAAAAATACTTTTACATTTTAGCACATTTTTTTCCGCTTGTACATAGGTTTTTGCAAAAAAAATAAAAAAATCGAAATTTCTTATTTTCTTAACACCGCGACACCTTGACAAGCGATGGGAAAATTGTTAAAATTATTAAGTAATAAACAAAGGACGCACGTTATGGAAAAAAAAGAAATTAGAATAGATTTTAATAAAAAATGCGGAAAAATCAAGCCGATGCACGGCATTAACGGTGGTCCGCGCTCCGGCGGATATGCGTTGCCGTTCGATTTCTCGGACGAGTTTTGCGAGATGGGGGTACCCGTCGTTCGCACGGTCGGCTCTGCTGGGGAGTACGGACATAATCAGTATATCAATATTCATGCCATTTTCCCTGATTTCGATGCTGACGAGACGCTTGAGGAATCCTACAACTTCCTGCCGACCGACCTGTATCTACAGACTATTCGTGATACGGGTGCTGAAATATTTTATCGCCTCGGTGAGAGCTCAGAGCCCTATTCAAGAAAGCTTTATGCTCGTTCGCCTCGTGATAAGGAAAAATGGGCACGAATCGCGGAGCATATTATAATGCATTACAACGAGGGCTGGGCAAACGGCTTCAAAATGGGTATAAAGTATTTTGAAATCTGGTCAGCGCCCGATTCTCCCGAGGGCTTTGCAGACGATATGTACGAGTATTTCGAGCTTTATCGTATAACCGCAAATCACCTGCGCGAGCGCTTTCCGAAAATCAGAATCGGAGCATACGGTGCAAGAGGCTTTTACGCGCTCAACCGCCTTGATGCTAGCGAGGAGATGAAAAGCTATATCCCCTTTATGCAGAAGTTCTTCGCTTACGTGACGGCAGAAGAGACTTTGGCACCGCTAGATTTCTTTACCTGGGCGTGCTATACGTCAAATCCTGACGAGATTGCAATACATACGCAATATGCGAGAAATTATCTCGACCTCGCAGGACTCAGGCGCACGAAAAGCATAATCTGCGAGTATAATACCGTGGATAGGGGTGGAACGCCCCCTGCGCTCCGCGAGAGTCTGCCGTCAGAGCTTGGTGCGGCACTAATTCTTGCGCAGAAAAGCTCAGCGGACATGATGATGTACTCAAGCTCGGATGCATATTCGAGAGCAAACGCGCTCTTTTCAATGGACGACCATACGGCGGCGCATCGCTACGCTGCTTTTAACGTAATGTGCGCTTATTCAAGGCTGTATAAGCTCGGCACGCAGATTGATACGGGCGACGATACACGAAAGGAGCTTTATTCTCTGGCGGCAACCGACGGGAACTCCGCTACTCTTATGATAGTCACTCGAAAATTTGAGGGCAAGACCGAGCTGATACTTCAAGTGGCATCCTTTGATACCTGTTTGATTTCAAGAATCGTCCCCGGCGGTACTCGTGGTAAGGGTACGGTATATCGCTCAAAGGATATCGCCGTTAGCTCGGGAAGAGTCGCTATACCCCTGAAGCCGAACGAGATATATACTGTGTCGTTTTTTAACAAATAATTTTGAATAAAATAACAAGCAGGAGAAAAGGAATAAGTCCTATTCTCCTGCTTTCATCATGCGTTTTTGCTATGTATTGTTTACATTTTAACCCTTGCAGAGGCTATGAGCGCATTCGCAGTTGCCTTTGCTGATGCCTCGTCCTTGGGTACGTCGTTTTCAAATTCCGAGTAAATCTCGAATACCTTCTCTGCACATTTTTCTACCGTAGAGCAGTTCTTTTGGAAACGGTAAATGAACGGCTCGTATTCCGCCATTCGTGAAAAGTCCTCAACGTTCTGCGCGGTGCGCGAGTCGTAGCGTCGCTGGTCCTCGGGAGAGGTGTTCTCGCTGATATAGCGTGCGCGCAGGCGCTCCTCCATAACGTCAAGCTCGTCATAGAGGTATACGGTGCAGGGCGAAATGCCCTCGGCGTGATAGAGTGAATTCGCACCGTTGAGGTCAAGAATCAAAAGCGGAACCTTGCCCTCGGAGGTGATTCTGTCTATCTCCCATCGCGGTGTGCCGTAGAGCTGACCTGCATACTCGGTGTACTCAAGCACTCCACCCGTCTTTATGTGATGCTCAAACTCGTCGCGGCTGATGTAGATGTACTCACTGCCGAACGAATCGGCGCGCATTTCTCTCGTTGTGACCGAGCGCACGAGCTCGTAGCGGGGATTCGCCTCGAGCATAGCGTGTCCGACGGTTGTTTTTCCAACCGCAGATGGTCCTACTAAAATTACTACCTTTTTCATATTATTTTTTAGGCACGAGTTTTTCGACGCCGCCCATGTAAGGACGAAGTGCTACGGGAATATTCACGCTGCCATCGGCGTTAAGATTGTTCTCAAGGAAAGCGATAAGCATTCTGGGCGGAGCAACAACGGTGTTGTTAAGAGTGTGAGCAAGATAAGTGCCGCTCTCTCCCTTAACGCGAATCTTAAGACGGCGAGCCTGTGCGTCACCAAGATTGGAGCATGAGCCGACCTCAAAGTACTTCTGCTGTCTTGGAGACCATGCCTCAACGTCAACCGACTTAACCTTAAGGTCTGCAAGGTCACCCGAGCAGCACTCAAGAGTTCTCACGGGAATATCAAGTGTGCGGAACATATCAACGGTGTTTTTCCAGAGCTTGTCAAACCAGACGGGAGATTCCTCGGGGCGACATACCACTATCATCTCCTGCTTTTCAAACTGATGGATACGGTAAACACCGCGCTCCTCAATGCCGTGTGCACCCTTTTCCTTGCGGAAGCAGGGGGAGTAGGAGGTGAGAGTGTAGGGAAGCTCTGCCTCGGGTACAATTTGGTCGATAAACTTACCTATCATAGAGTGCTCGGACGTACCGATAAGGTAAAGGTCCTCGCCCTCAATTTTATACATCATAGCGTCCATCTCTGCAAAGGACATAACGCCCGTCACAACGCTCGAGCGAATCATAAAAGGAGGAACGCAGTAGGTAAATCCTCTGTCAATCATAAAGTCGCGAGCATAGGATATAACTGCGGAATGAAGTCTTGCAATATCACCCATAAGGTAGTAGAATCCGTTTCCTGCAACGCGGCGTGCGCTATCAAGGTCAATGCCCAGGAAGCGCTCCATGATATCGGTGTGGTAAGGCACCTCGAAATCAGGGGTAAGTGGCTCTCCAAAGCGCTCCACCTCAACGTTTTCGGAGTCGTCCTTTCCAATCGGCACGCTCTTATCGATAATGTTGGGGATAATCATCATTATCTTCTGCACCTTTTCGGAGAGCTCAGCCTCCTTTGCCTCGCATTCGGCAAGCTCAGCTGCCTGCTGTGCAACAAGCTTCTTGGCTTCCTCTGCCTCCTCAAACCTCTTCTGTCCCATAAGCGCGCCTATGGACTTGGAAATCTTATTTCTGTTTGCACGAAGGTCGTCAGCACGCTTTTTGTTCTGGCGAAGCTCCTCGTCAAGCGCTATAACCTCGTCAACGAGAGGAAGCTTTGAATCTTGGAACTTGTTTCTGATGTTTTCTTTTACAACATCGGGATTTTCTCTGAGAAATCTGATATCTATCATTTCTATCTCCTTTTGGATTTGTCACATATTATATCCCCTATTTTACACTATGATAGTAAAAAATGCAAGTATTTTCAGGATTTTCTATAAAATATTTTTTTGCTGTATAAGATTCTTTTATTTTCGCTAAAGGTATTGATTTTTCGCTAATCATTTGTTATAATGGGTGTTGTTAAATTTTATTTAAGGAGAACAAATATGTTAGTTTCTGCAAAGGAAATGCTGATCAAGGCACACGAGGGACACTATGCCGTCGGTCAGTTCAATATCAACAATCTTGAGTGGGCTAAGGCAATTTTGCTTACCGCAGAGGAGATGAAGTCTCCCGTTATTCTCGGCGTGTCCGAGGGCGCAGGTAAGTATATGTGCGGCTACAAGACCATCGTAGGTATGGTTGAGGGTATGATTGAGGGACTCGGCATCACCGTTCCCGTTGCTCTCCACCTTGACCACGGCTCTTACGAGCACGCATACAAGTGCATTGAGGCAGGCTTCTCTTCGGTTATGTTCGACGGCTCGCACTATCCCATTGAGGAGAATATCGAAAAGACCAAGGAGCTCGTTCGCGTTTGCGCTGAGAAGGGTATCTCGCTTGAGGCGGAGGTTGGCTCTATCGGTGGTGAAGAGGACGGTGTTGTTGGCGGCGGTGAGGTTGCTGACCCTGCTGAGTGTAAGATGATTGCCGACCTCGGCGTCACTATGCTTGCTGCGGGTATCGGTAATATTCACGGTAAGTATCCTGCTAACTGGGGCGGTCTTCGCTTTGACGCTCTCGAGGCTATCAGCGAGCAGGTTGGCAATATGCCTCTCGTTCTTCACGGTGGTACAGGTATTCCTGCCGAAATGATTCAGAAGGCTATTTCTCTTGGCGTTTCCAAGATTAACGTTAATACCGAGTGCCAGCTCTCCTTTGCTGCCGCTACCCGTACATATATCGAGGCAGGTAAGGACCTTGAGGGTAAGGGCTTCGATCCCAGAAAGCTTCTTGCTCCGGGTACTGAAGCAATCAAGGCTACCGTAAGAGAAAAGATTGAGCTCTTCGGTTCTGCTAACAAGGCTTAATTATGATTATAAACGGCGTGGATATTCCGCGCCGTTTTTCATTTGGAATATTGCGACATTTCTCCGCATATCCTTTTTATGAAAAGAATTTTGCGGAGGTTTTTTTATGCAGGATAATTCTATATACTCGGATATTGCAAAGCGTACGGGAGGAGATATTTACATAGGTGTAGTCGGCCCCGTAAGAACGGGCAAATCTACATTCATTCAGCGCTTCCTTGACGGCGTCGTGATTCCTAATATTGAAAATGAGTACGACAGAGAGCGCACTCTTGATCAGATGCCCCAGAGCGCATCGGGAAAGACGGTTATGACCACAGAACCCAAGTTCGTGCCAGACGAAGCGGTGCGAGTCAGCTATGGTGATGGCGCAGAGTTTAACGTCAAGATGGTCGACTGTGTCGGCTATATGGTTGAGGGTGCACTTGGCGGAAGCGAGGACGGTGAGGTCAGAATGGTTATGACTCCCTGGTCGGAGGAGGCTATGCCCTTTGCCGATGCGGCGGAGCTTGGCACGAGCAAGGTTATCGGCGAGCACGCGACTATTGCTATGCTGGTCACGACCGACGGAAGCATTGCCGATATTCCGCGAGAGAGCTATATTCCGGCAGAAGAGAGAGTTGTAAAGGAACTGCGTGAGTGCGGCAAGCCTTTTGCGATTATTTTGAATTCTGCAAATCCCGACGGTGAGGAAGCTCACGCTCTTGCGCACGAGCTCGAAGAAAAATACGGTGCACCGGTTGCGCTCGTCTGCTGTCCCAGGCTTAACGCTGAGGATATACGCGAGATACTTGCGCTCGTGCTTGGAGAATTTCCTCTTACAGAGATGACCTTCTCACTCCCGGATTGGACCGAGGTTCTCTCCGAGGAGCATCCGTTAAAATCGGCTATTTTAGACAGTATAATTGCTTTTTCGGACAGGGTAGAGCGACTTGGAGATATTGAGCGCGAGGTGTGTGATTTCGATTTTGAAAGCGCCTGCATTGACGCAGGTGAGGGCACTGCGCTCTTCAATATTCCCGTGGCTGAGAGCGAATACTATCGCGTTATGAGCGAGATGACAGGACTCGATATATCCGACCAACGCTCACTTATGGCAACCGTAAAGGAGCTCGCCGAGGTGCGCGACAAGTACGAAAGAGTCGCCGACGCGCTCGCAGACGTTGAGGAAAAGGGATACGGCATAGTTATGCCTTCAATGAAGGACTTAAAGCTGGATGAGCCAAGACTCGTCAAGCAGGCAAACGGCTACGGCGTCAAGGTGACGGCACATGCCGACTCCATTCACATGATTAAAACGGGCATCAAGGCAGACCTTTGTCCCGTGGTGGGAAGTGAGGAGCAGTCTGAGGAGGTCGTGAAATTCCTTTCGGGAGAGCTTGACGAAAATCCTGAAAAGGTCTGGGAGTACAATATGTTCGGCCGTTCGCTTTACGATATGGTAAGCGACGGAATGAACGCAAAGCTTTCTCATATGCCCGACGACTCTCGTGAGAAGCTGGGTGAGACTCTCGGAAAGATTATCAACGAGGGCTCGAATGGCTTGATTTGCATTCTGCTTTAATTTTTATTCATATTTCAAATAAAACAATACAAATCTATTGACAAAATCCGACAAGAAGTATATAATTTAATAAAAAATGCTTCTTAGAGGATATGCTATGAAAATCAATAGAATTCTTTCTATCCTTCTCATAATAACGCTTATGTTTTCTGTTGTTGGATGCAAAAAAGATAAAGATGACGATTACGTTGAGATAGAGGACGGTGACGGCAACGAGGACAAAACCGAGGGGGATGTGATTTACTGCTACACGAGTAAAAATCAGACTTTGCACCGCGAAAACTGTCCTTATGCTAAAAGAATTGCAGCGCATGAGCTTCTAACGTGGGATAAAGATATAATCACTCTTGTCGATGATGGCTACAAATTCTGCGGTCTTTGCTGTCCTGACGAAAAATTGCAATATACCGATGATGACGAACATGCAAGCGGAGTTGATCCCAGCGAGGCAACCTATGTCTTGAACATTAAGCAGAAAAAGATACACGAGCTTGATTGTGTTCACGTTGAAGCAATGAGTCCGAGTAATACTGAATACACCGACCTGGAGCGCGACGTGATTTTGGAAAGCGGATACGCTCTTTGTCAGACCTGTAAGCCTTAAGCTGAAGGTGCTAATTTGTATAAAATCACTAAAAAATCAATCTTTTTAATTCCAATCTTTTTTAATACTTAATTTATTATCTTATTGACATTTTATAATATAGTATGATACAATAGGTTCGGTAAGGATTTTTGCAACCGACGGTGAGCGGAATAGACCGCGAGGGAGCAAAAATTTTGATTTATGTCGACCGTCTGGGCAGAACTACCTTATGGGGTAGTCCTGCCCTTTTTGATTTTTTGAAAAATATAGAGGTGGATTATGAAAAAAGTTGCAATTATTATGGGCAGTGATAGCGACCTTCCTATAGTTGAAAAGGGGATTTCGGTTCTTCGCGATTACGGTATTCCCTTTGAGGTACATATATATTCGGCTCACAGGACTCCCGCGGAGGCTGCCGAGTTCGTAAAGAATGCCAAGAAAAACGGTTTTGGTGTAATTATCGCAGCGGCAGGAATGGCTGCCCACCTTGCAGGTGCGGTAGCAGCAAACACCACTCTTCCCGTAATCGGTATTCCGATTTCCTCGGGTGGCCTTGGCGGTCTTGACGCTCTTCTTTCCACCGTGCAGATGCCCTCGGGTATTCCCGTGGCTACCGTTGCTATCGGTGGTGCTGCCAACGCGGCACATCTTGCAGCAGAGATTCTTGCGCTTTCCGACGATAATCTTGCGGGGCTGCTTGAAGAAAAGAGAAGTGCTGCAAGCGATGCGGTTCTTATGAAAAACCAAGCAGTAGAGGAAAAGTATAACGCGTAAACGGTTTTGGCTTAGCGGAGGTATATAAAAATGGCAGTATTCGGAATAGTAAGTAAGGAAAAAACAAGTGTCGCGTCAAGCGTATATTACGGACTTTTTGCACTTCAGCACAGAGGCCAGGAGAGCGCAGGAATCGTTGTAAACGATGACGGCGTTTTTTCGACGCATAAGGATTCTGGAATAGTAAACGATATTTTCACGCAGAAGATTATCAGCGCACTTGGAGAGGGAAATATGGCAATCGGCCACGTGCGCTACGGCACCCTTTCAACGAAGGAGAGAGTTAACGCAGAGCCGATAGTCGTTAATCATATAAAGGGTAGAATGGCAATAGCAACTTCGGGTTCACTCGTAAATGCAGCCAGCATCAAGCGCGAGCTTGAGCTTTCGGGCAACATTTTTCACACGATGAGTGACGCCGAGGTTGTTTCTTACGTTATAACGAGGGAAAGACTTACCGCCCCAACCATTGAGGACGCGGTTTCTCGTGCGATGGACAAGCTTGACGGTGGACTTTGCTTCCTGCTTATGTCACCGCAGAAGCTCGTTGCAGTGAGGGATAAGCGCGGTATGCATCCTCTTTGCTACGGTATCCGAGAGAACGGAGAATACGTCGTGGCTGACGAGACCTGTGCGCTCGATTCGGTAGGTGCTACCTTGGTGCATGAGCTGCTTCCCGGTGAAATAGTCGTATTCACAGGCAGTGAGGTAAAGCATATCACCGAGCATTGTGACGATGCACCCGAGCGCCTTTGTATATTTGAATATATCTATACCGCTCGCCCTGACTCTCATATAGGCGGCTACGCGGTACACAAGGCTCGCCGCCGTGCAGGCGCTCTGCTTGCAAAGGCGCATCCCGTCGAAGCGGATATCGTTATCGGTGTTCCCGATTCGGGACTTGATGCGGCAATAGGCTATTCCTGGACGTCGGGAATCCCCTACGGAATTGGACTCATAAAGAACAAATATATAGGCAGAACCTTTATTAATCCCGGTCAGGATATCAGAGAGGATAAGGTGAAAATCAAGCTCAATCCCATCAGAGATACCGTAGAGGGTAAGCGCGTTGTGCTTGTTGACGACTCTATAGTACGAGGCACTACCTGTGCAAAGCTCGTAAAGCTTTTAAAGAGTGCCGGTGCAACCGAGGTTCATCTCCGTTCGTCAGCACCTCCCTTCGTCAATCCCTGCTACTACGGCACTGACATAGATTCGCGTGATTCGCTTATTGCAGCGCACCACACGGTTGAGGAAATCCGCGAGATGACGGGAGCTGATTCTCTTGGATATCTGCTGCTGGAGGACGTTCTCAAAATATGCGATGGAGCTGCGGCAAAGGGCTATTGCACCGCCTGCTTCGATGGCAATTATCCTACCGAAATTCCTGAAAAATATAATAACAAATACGATACTAAAATTTCCGAAAATAAAGGTTAAGGAGAGAAAAAGTGAAGAATTCAAGATCCGAAAGCTACGCTGCGGCAGGAGTAGATATTACCGCAGGCTACAAGGCTGTTGAGCTGATGAAAAAGCATATTGCACGCACTAAGAACGAGGGCTGTCTTGATGACCTCGGTGGATTTGGCGGTTGCTTCGGTCTTCCTATGGGATTGGAGGAGCCGGTGCTCGTTTCCGGCACTGACGGCTGTGGAACAAAGGTAAAGCTGGCTATTCTGATGGACAAGCACGATACAATAGGCATTGACGCCGTTGCTATGTGCGTAAACGATATTATATGCTGCGGAGCGAAGCCGCTGTTCTTCCTTGATTATATTGCATGTGGCAAGAATATCCCAGAGAAAATAGCCGCTATAGTTTCGGGCGTTTGCGAGGGCTGCGTTCAGTCGGGGGCTGCGCTTATCGGCGGTGAAACCGCAGAGCATCCCGGACTTATGCCCACCGAGGACTACGACCTTGCAGGCTTTGCAGTAGGTATAGTTGATAAGAAAAAAATTATAGATAATAAGAAAATGAACGAGGGCGACGTTGTAATTGCTCTTGCATCTACCGGTATTCACTCCAACGGCTTTTCACTTTGCCGTAAGGTGTTTGATATTGATAATAATCCCGCATCTCTTTATACCCCGAACGAGAAGCTTGGCGGAAAAAGCGTGGCAGAGGCGCTTCTGACACCCACGAGAATTTACGTCAAGTCTATTCTTGCCTTGCTTGACAAGATAGAGGTCAAAGGCATCTCTCATATCACCGGCGGCGGATTCTACGAGAATATTCCTCGCTCGATTCCCGAAGGGCTGGGTGCGAAAATAGATAAGAGTGCCGTAAAGGTGCTTCCCATATTCGACCTTATAGCAGAGGTCGGAGGTATCCCTGAGAGAGATATGTTCAACACCTATAATATGGGCGTTGGTATGAGCGTTGTCGTTGCTCCCGAGGACGCAGAGAGTGCGCTTAAGATTCTTCGTGAAAACGGTGAGAACGCATACGTTATCGGTGAAATTATTAAGTCCGAGGACGGAGTTGTACTATGCTAAAAAATATTGCCGTGCTCGTTTCGGGTGGCGGAACGAATCTTCAGGCTCTTATTGATGCCGAGCAGAGAGGAGAGCTTGGCAGCGGAAAAATCGTCACGGTTATCGCATCCAAGCCCGGCGTCTATGCTCTTGAACGTGCAGAAAGGGCGGGTATTGAGGCGTTTGCACTTCCGAGAAAGGACTATCCGGACGCAGCGGCTTATTCTGCCGCACTCGCAGAGGCACTCACCGAGAGAAAAATTGACCTCATTGTACTCGCAGGCTTTTTGACCATTCTCGATAAGGTAATTTACGATAAATTTGAAAACAGAATTATTAACGTTCACCCTGCGCTTATCCCCTCATTTGCAGGCAAGGGCTATTACGGTCTTGCGGTTCACGAGGCGGCTCTTAAAAAAGGTGTTAAAATTTCGGGTGCAACCGTGCATTTTGTCACCCCCGAGTGCGACGGCGGTCCTATAATTCTTCAAAAGGCGGTTGAGGTACGAGAGGACGATACTCCCGAGTCGCTTCAGAGAAGAATTATGGAGGAGGCGGAATGGAAAATACTCCCCGAGGCAGTAAGACTATTCTGCGAGGACAGGCTTACTCTTAAAGACGATAAAGTTTACATAGGAGAATAAAAATGAAGATTTCCACTATAAAGGACGAGCTTAACTCTCTTGCCTATCACGGCAGAGGTATTATAATCGGCAAGAGTGCCGATGAAAAAAAGGCAATAACCGCCTACTTCATTATGGGCAGAAGCGAGAACAGCCGCAACCGTGTTTTCGTTTCCGAGGGCGACGCTATGCGTACCAAGGCTTTTGATGAGTCGAAGATGACCGACCCACACCTTATAATTTATTATCCCGTGAGAGTTCTCGGCAACAAGACCATAGTGACCAACGGTGACCAGACTGACACGATATACGCTCTTATGGACAAGCAGATGACCTTTGAGCAGGCACTTAGAACACGTGAGTTTGAGGACGATAAGCCAAACTTCACTCCCAGAATTTCGGGTATTATCCGACGCGAAGCAGACGGAATGAACTTCGCTATGTCCATTCTTAAGAGTGCAGAGGGTGACGACTCCTCCTGCGAACGCTTCACCTACGCTTACTCAAGCCCCAAGGCAGGCTTTGCAAAGTTTATCCATACCTATAACGGTGACGGAAATCCGCTTCCCTCGTTTGAGGGCGAGCCCAAGACGCTTATTCTTCCCGATGTGGACATTGATACACTCACCGACCTTATCTGGACGAATCTCAACGAGGATAATAAGGTATCCCTCTTCGTCAGATACATAGATATTGCAAGCGGTGAGTATGAAACAAGAATAGTAAATAAGAACGTGTGAGGTATAGAAAATGAAAGAATTTGAGCTTAAATACGGCTGCAATCCCAATCAAAAGCCGGCAAAGATTTATATGCACGATGGAAGCGAGCTTCCTATCGAAATTCTCTCCGGCAGACCCGGCTATATCAATTTTCTTGATGCGTTTAACTCCTGGCAGCTCGTTAAGGAGTTGAAGGGGGCAACCGGACTTCCCTCGGCTACCTCCTTTAAGCACGTAAGCCCTACCTCTGCGGCAGTTGGCAGAGTCCTCTCACCCGAATTAAAAAAGGCTTGCTTCGTTGACGATATTGAGGGACTTGACGAGTCTCCTCTTGCTTGTGCTTACGCAAGAGCCAGAGGTACGGACAGAATGTCCTCGTTCGGTGACTGGATTGCACTCTCTGACGTCTGCGACAAGACTACGGCACTTCTTATCAAGCGTGAGATTTCCGACGGTATCATAGCTCCCGGCTATACCGACGAGGCACTTGAAATCCTAAAAACCAAGAAAAAGGGCAACTATAACATAGTTAAAATTGACGAGAACTTCGTTCCTGCCGAGATTGAGCGTAAGCAGGTATTTGGCATCACCTTTGAGCAGGGAAGAAACAATTTTGAAATCAATGACGCTCTTCTTGAGAACATTGTCACCGAGAACAAGAATATGCCCGAAGAAGCAATTCTCGACCTCAAAATTGCACTTATAACCCTTAAATATACTCAGTCAAACTCTGTATGCTATGCATATAAGGGACAGGCTATCGGTGTCGGTGCAGGTCAGCAGTCGAGAATCCACTGCACTCGCCTTGCAGGCACTAAGGCTGATACCTGGCATCTTCGCCAGTATAAAAAGGTGCTTGATTTGCCATTCCTTCCGACCATCTCCCGTCCCGACAGAGATAACGTAATTGACGGCTACATCAACAAGAACGAGGAGGACGTCACGGCTGATGGAAATTGGCAAAAATACTTTACGCATCAGCCCGAGCCCCTGACTGACGAGGAAGCACGCGCATACCTCGACTCCATCAGCGGTGTATCGCTTGGCTCTGATGCATTCTTCCCATTCGGAGATAACATCGAGCGTGCAAAGCGTAGCGGTGTTTCATATATAGCCGAGCCCGGCGGCTCTGTCCGTGATGACGTTGTTATTGAAACCGCCAATAAGTATGGCATGGTAATTGCATTTACCGGTATGAGATTATTCCATCACTAATTTTTTGGATATAATTGCCCTTCGCTCTCGCTCGACGTAGGTCACTACGCCTTCGGGGCGCGAAGAACAATTCTATCTCAAAAAATGGGTATAAACTATTAAGAGGTAAAAATCCTTATGAAAATAATGGTAGTCGGTGGTGGCGGCAGAGAACACGCCATCATCAAGAAAATCAAGGAAAACAAGAACGTCACCGAAATTTTTGCTCTTCCCGGCAACGGCGGTATGGCATCTGATGCCACACTTGTTCCAATCGGAGCAAAAGAAATTGATAAAATCGTTGACTTTGCTGTAAAAGAAGGAATAGACTACGCAGTAGTAGCACCCGATGACCCACTTGTGCTCGGCTGCGTTGACGCACTTGAGGCAGCGGGCATATCCGCCTTTGGCCCTCGCGCGAATGCTGCAATTATTGAGGGAAGCAAGGTGTTTTCCAAGAATTTAATGAAAAAATACGGTATTCCCACCGCTGCCTACGAGGTGTTTGACAACGCTGAGGCTGCACTTGAGTACGTAAAGAACTGTCCTATCCCCACCGTAATTAAGGCAGACGGACTCGCACTTGGCAAGGGCGTTATTATCGCCACCGAGAGAGACGAGGCTGTTAATGCTGTCATTTCAATTATGAAAGAGGGTAAGTTCGGTGCAAGCGGCAACTCTATCGTAGTTGAGGAGTTCCTCGAGGGTCCCGAGGTTTCAGTGCTTGCATTCACGGACGGAAAGACTCTCATTCCTATGGTTTCCTCAATGGACCACAAGCGTGCGCTTGACGGTGACGAGGGACTTAACACGGGCGGTATGGGTACTATAGCTCCCAACCCCTATTACACCGACGATATTGCCGACGTTTGTATGAAAACAATTTTTCTCCCCACCATTGACGCTATGAACCGAGAGGGAAGAAGCTTTAAGGGTTGCCTTTACTTCGGTCTTATGCTCACAAAGGACGGCCCTAAGGTTATCGAGTATAACTGTCGCTTCGGCGACCCCGAAACGCAGGTTGTGCTTCCACTTCTTGAGTCGGATTTGCTTGAGGTTATGATGGCTACATCAAGCGGAAATCTCGATAAATGTGAAGTTAAGTTTGCAAAAAAACACGCTTGCTGTGTAATTATGGCATCAAAGGGCTATCCCGAAAAGTACGAAAGCGGATATGAAATCACTATTTCGCCGGAGGTTCTCTCCTCGGTGTATGTTGCGGGAGCAAAGCTTGATGGCGGAAAGCTCGTCAATGCAGGCGGCAGAGTGCTTGGCGTGACGGCGGTTGGTGAAACACTTGAGGACGCTATTAGCTCCTCCTACGCAAAATGCAAGAAAATCCACTTTGAAAACGCATATTACCGCTCGGATATAGGCGAGCGTGCAAAGAAAGCATTGAAGGGTGACTAATATGGTATATCGTATATACGTTGAAAAAAAGGCAGGACTTGATAACGAGGCAAGGGCACTTCTCTCGGAAATCAAAACCTTCCTTGGCATAGAAAATATTGAGCGCGTTAGAATTATAAACAGATACGACGCGGAAAACATAACGGAAAAGCTCTTTAACTACGCAGTAGGCACGGTTTTCTCCGAGCCCCAGCTCGACGACGTTTATAAGAGCATTGAGAACGACGGTGCTACCGTTTTTGCGACCGAATATCTCCCCGGTCAGTTTGACCAGAGGGCAGATAGTGCCGCACAGTGCATTCAGCTTATCTCTCAGGGAGACAAGCCCACTGTTGCAAGCGCGAGAGTCTATATGCTTTACGGCAGACTCTCCCCCGAGGATATAGCAAAAATCAAAAAGCACGTAATAAATCCCGTTGAGGCAAGAGAGGCTTCGCTTTCTCAGAAGGAAACGCTCGCTACCGAGTACGATATTCCCACCTCGGTTAAGACACTTGACGGCTTTACCGAGCTTGACGGTGAGGGACTTTCAGCTCTTATTTCGGAGCTTGGACTCGCTATGGATAAGGACGACATAAAATTCTGTCAGGACTATTTTAAGAGCGAGGGAAGATGCCCCACCATCACCGAGATTAAGATGATAGACACCTATTGGTCGGACCATTGCCGTCATACCACCTTCCTTACCACCGTTGACTCGGTGAAATTTGAGGACGAGGTAATTGAGCGTGCATATAACGACTATCTTTCCTCTCGCAGATTTATTGACAGAAAGAAGCCCGTCAACCTTATGGACATAGGCACTATTGCGGCAAAATGCCTTAGAAAGTGCGGCAGACTCGACGGTCTTGACGAGAGTGAGGAAATCAATGCATGTACGGTGAAGATTACCGTTGACGTTGACGGCAATCCTGAGCCCTGGCTTCTTCTTTTCAAGAATGAAACGCATAATCACCCCACAGAGATAGAGCCCTTTGGCGGTGCGGCAACCTGTATTGGCGGTGCTATACGTGACCCGCTTTCTGGACGCTCGTACGTATACGGTGCAATGCGTCTTACCGGTGCTGCCGACCCCACCCGTCCCATAGAGCAGACTCTCGTTGGTAAGCTCCCCCAGCGTAAGATTGTGACAACTGCCGCTGCGGGTTATTCCTCATACGGCAACCAGATTGGTCTTGCAACGGGTATCGTTGACGAGATTTATCACGACGGTTATGCGGCAAAGCATATGGAGGTCGGTGCGGTAATTGCAGCCGCCCCCGCATGCAACGTAAGACGAGAGGTTCCGGCACCTGGAGATATCGTAATACTACTTGGCGGCAGAACGGGCCGTGACGGCTGCGGCGGTGCAACAGGCTCCTCGAAGTCGCATAACGTAAATTCGCTTGAGAGCTGCGGAGCAGAGGTGCAGAAGGGTAATGCTCCCGAGGAGCGTAAGCTCCAGCGTCTCTTTAGAAACCCTGTAGCCTCGGCTATGATAAAGCGCTGCAACGACTTTGGTGCAGGCGGTGTGTCTGTTGCTATCGGTGAGCTTGCCGACGGCCTTGACATTAATCTTGACGCAGTTCCTAAGAAGTATGACGGTCTTGACGGAACCGAGCTTGCAATATCCGAGTCGCAGGAGAGAATGGCTGTAGTTATCGAGCCTAAGGATAAGAAAAAGTTCCTCGCTCTTGCCGAGTCCGAAAACCTTGAAGCGACCGTTGTTGCCAAGGTCAAGGCAGAACCAAGACTCACTATGAAATGGAACGGCAAGACTATTGTTGATATCAGCCGTGAGTTCCTTAACTCCAACGGTGCAGAAAAGCATATTACTATTGAAACGCCCAAGATTCAGAGCTTTGAAAAGCCTATTCCACAAAGCTTTGCCGAAGGTATGAAGGCTATCGCCTCCGACCTTAACGTATGCTCTAAGCGTGGACTCTCCGAACGCTTTGACAGCACTATCGGCGCCGGCACGGTGCTTATGCCCTTTGGCGGAAAGCATCAGCGCACACCCATTCAGGCAATGGTGCAGAAGATTTCGGTAGAGAAGGCTCATACCGACCTTGCTTCCTTTATGTCCTGGGGCTACAACCCAGATATTTCCTCGGCATCTCCCTATCACGGTGCGTATCTTGCAGTCGTTGAGTCGGCGGCAAAGCTCGTGGCAACCGGTGCAAGATACGAGGACGTATATCTCACTTTCCAGGAGTACTTTGAAAAGCCCGGCCGCGACCCGAAGAGATGGGGTAAGCCTATGGCTGCACTCCTTGGTGCATACAAGGCGCAGATGGAGCTCGGCATCGCCGCGATAGGCGGTAAGGACTCTATGTCTGGCTCGTTTGAGAAGCTTGACGTTCCTCCTACCCTTATCTCGTTTGCTGTGACGACCGACAAGGCGGCACACGCTATTTCCCCCGAGTTCAAAAAGGCGGGCAATAAGCTCGTTATCCTCTCTCCCAAATATGACAAGGACGGACTTCCAAAGACCGACTCGCTCCTCTCGCTCTTTGAGCGTGTGAACTCTCTTATGCGTGAGGGCAAGGTTTATTCTGCATACACGCCTACCTACGGCGGTGTCAGCGAGGCAGTAATCAAAATGTGCCTTGGCAACAGACTCGGCTTTGCCTTTGACGAGAGCGTTAAAATTAAGGATATCTTCGCTTACAGCTACGGCTCGTTCTTGCTTGAGGTTGCTCCTGAGGAAAGAGTCGGAGAGCTTCTCGGCTTCATAACCGAGGAGGATATCTCCTATAAGAACGAAAAAATTTCACTTATAGAAATCGAGGCAGCTTATGAGAATAAGCTTGAGGGCGTTTATTCCTGCAATATTGCATCTAGCACCGAAAAGCCCGAAACTATTTCCTATAACGCAAGGAAATGGGCTGCACCCTCAGTAAAATGTGCAAAGCCCAGAGTGCTTATTCCCGTATTTCCCGGCACAAACTGTGAGTACGATTCTGCAAAGGCGGTCCGTGACGGCGGAGCTGAGCCGGAGATATTCGTTATCAACAACCTTACAGCCGACGGTGTAAAGAGAAGTGCAGAGACCTTTGCAAAGAAAATTGCAGACTCACAGGCAATCTTTATTCCGGGTGGCTTCTCTGGCGGTGACGAGCCCGACGGCTCCGGCAAGTTCATTACGGCATTCTTCCGCGGTGCTGAGGTAAAGGCTGCCGTTAGCGACCTGCTTGACAACCGTGACGGTCTTATGTGCGGTATCTGCAACGGCTTCCAGGCACTTGTTAAGCTCGGACTCGTTCCGTTTGGCAAGATAATCGACACTGACGAGACCTGTCCCACCCTTACCTTTAATAACATAGCACGCCATCAGTCGAAGATTGTCAGAACACGCATCGCGTCTAACAAGTCCCCCTGGCTTGCAGAGTGTAAGGTTGGTGAGATATACAACGTTCCGATTTCTCACGGAGAGGGCAAGTTCCTTGCAGATGAGGCAACCATTGCCCGCCTTATAAAGAACGGTCAGATAGCAACGCAGTACGTTGACCTTGACGGAAAGGCGACCTATGATATTCAGTATAACCCCAACGGCTCAACCTTGGCAATCGAGGGTATAACCTCTCCCGACGGCAGAGTCTTCGGTAAAATGGGTCACTCCGAGCGTATTGGAAAGGATTTGTATCGCAATGTAATCGGCGAATATGATATAAAAATGTTCGCTTCAATGACCAAATATTTTAAGGGTTAAAATTAGGTTATAATTTACAAAACTCGGCTTTATATAGTCGAGTTTTGTTTTATTCTCGTAAAATCACTTGAATTTTGACAGCATTTTTATTATAATTAGCCTATTCAAGAGAAAGCTTTTATGAGCATTATCAGCGAGGGAGAGGTTATGACGAAAACGAAGAACTATAAAAAAACACTGATTGCCTGTTATCTCGGTTTTATCACACAGGCAATATCTGCAAATTTTGCGCCACTTCTGTTTTTGACGTTTAAGGATACATACGGAATTTCACTCGAAAAAATTGCCCTTATTCCAATGGTGTTTTACTTAACGCAGCTGATAGTTGACCTTGTGGCAGTAAAATTTGCCGACGCCATCGGATATCGCACTTGCGTTATTGTTTCACAAATGGTTTCCGCACTGGGACTTATCTTAATGGCATTTCTTCCACAGATGCTCCCTAATGCCTTCGTTGGTATTATCATTTCCGTAGTTTTTTATGCAATAGGCAGCGGGCTCGTCGAGGTTTTGATAAGTCCGATAGTTGAAGCCTGCCCGTTTGATAATAAGGCAGGTGTGATGAGTCTCTTGCATTCGTTTTACTGCTGGGGTGCTGTTGGAGTAATACTTGGCTCAACCATATTTTTCGCAATATTCGGTACGCAGTATTGGCAGATTCTTACACTGATATGGGCGATAGTGCCGTTGCTTAACACCTTTAATTTTATTTCATGCCCGATAGAGCGATTGGTTGAGGACGGGGAAGAAATGAGTATTGGGCAGCTGCTTCGGCTTCCTTCGTTTTTGCTTATGATTATGCTTATGATATGTGCGGGCGCGTCCGAGGCAACGATGGCTCAATGGGCATCAGCCTTTACGGAATCAGCGCTTGGAGTTTCCAAAACCATAGGCGACCTTGCAGGTCCGTGCCTTTTTGCTGTTTTTATGGGACTTTCGCGCGTGTATTACGGAAAGAAAAGCGAGAAGCTAGACTTGACAAAGGCTATGCTGGCCTGCGGACTGCTATGTGCGGTATGCTATCTTCTCGTAGCACTCTCGCCAATCTCAGTTATAGGTCTTATTGGCTGTGCTCTTTGCGGATTGTCGGTCGGAATTATGTGGCCGGGAACAATCAGCATTTCATCGCAAAAATGTTCAAGGGGCGGAACCGCGATGTTCGCCTTTTTGGCACTGGCGGGAGATATGGGTGCAGCGCTTGGTCCTGCCATGGTTGGCGGAATTGCTGATGCCGCAGGAAGCGGTCTGAAAACAGGCTTACTTTTTGCTACCGTATTTCCGGCGGTTTTGATACTCGGACTTGCTTTGCTTGTCAAAAAGCTCGACTAAATATTTTTAATGCTAAATAAAAAGACTAGCGAAAATCGCTAGTCTTTTTATGCTTTTGTGGTTGAGCGCTACCGTTTTTTTACGCGCGTTTTTCTTTTTTATTTTTTCTTCTGTATACGATAGACGCTACGACGGCAACAAGGAGAAGAATTATACCGATAGAGAGAAGCGAAATTGCAATGATTTTTGGCGTTTTTTTAACAACCGCAATTCTTACCTCGTCCTCCTCGGTGTCAAAGGTCAGATAGCTGCCAAGCTCCTTTGCATCGATTTCCTGCCATACGCCTTCCTCGTTTATATAAAGCGTCACATCGTACTCGCTTGGCAGGAAATGTATATTATGCCCATCGCTCTTGTCTTCTGGTATGTAAACATTCCAGCATTCAAGAATTTCGTAGGTTAAAAACAGTCTTTCGTCAAGTGAGGATATCCCGTAGGGCAGAGGACTCTTTGTGAGTGCGATTTTGTCCTTGTCGGTGAACTTTCCGCTGACGAGGAATATTTCCTTGCCATTATCGCGTTTACTTCCACTTTCTATTGCGGTGACGTATGGCTTATATACCGCGTGCACCACCGTGTCAAATGTCAGATTTTTTAGCTCTGTAGTATCCCAGTATCCGTAGTGCCCCTCTTTTTCAGGTACTTCGGGGAACACCTCGTCACCAAAGCTTTCACCAAATCCGTGCTCCAGCGATTTTACCACCTCGCCGTCTGCGACGAAATCAAGCCTGAAGCTGTGGAATCCCGCAGGTACGAACCTGCGCTTTGCAAGCTCCTCGTAGGTAATAGGCTCTGCCTTGCCTTGATAGCTCACGCGGTCAATGCCCGAAAGAGTGTCAGAAACGAAGAGGTTGCTCTCGTACTCACCGACATTAACACCCGCGATAGCACCTGCATACTGCTCGCATCTTGTGATAATTACCATTGAGTAGCAGTCTTTTACAAGGCTACAGTCACCCGAGTAGTCCTCACTGACACCCGAGCCAATGATACCTCCGACGTACTTACCGCCTGCGAGAGAGCATTTTGCATAGCAGGTGGAAATAAGCCCCGCGCTGATACCTGAAATACCGCCAACGTAATCGCCGTTTTCACTCTCTACAATCGAGTAAGCCTCACAGTCGTAAAGTGTGCCGAAGTCCATTTTACCGACCACTCCGCCCACCGCGTCATATTTTGCCGTCACCGAGCCGCGATTTATTGAAGCGTGAATTACTGCCTTTAATTTATAATACTTTTTCTCGGTCACAGACATCTCGGGACTCAAATCGTCCTCGGGGTCGAGTGCATATTCAATGCCGATAGCACCTGCAATACCTCCTACGTTGATGTCTGCGTAAACGCTGCCGAAATTATGCGAGGCGAATACCTTTCCGTAGGTGACCTCACCAATTTCCTCCTCACTTACGCCCTTGTCAATAAAATCGGTGTCGTTAAGACCGTAAATCATGTCCACGGCGGTGTCCGAGATGCGCTTGGCGCATATGTTAATTTCGCTGAGTATGTCTATCAGCTCGTCTGAGAGTGATGTGACGTCAAGGTTGAGAAGCTTCAGCTCCTTTTCCATAGCCTTCAGCGATACGAACAGCTCTCCCGCCTCGACCTTTATATCCTCACTCGGTGAAGGGAGCTGTATCGGGGTGACACCATTCAGGTAGGTGATAAGCTCGTTTATCTCGACTGCTATATCACCAATCAGCTCGGTTGCTTTTTTTATGCTTGAGATAGAGTGACCGAGGTGTGCGAGCGTGACGTCAAGTGCGTCTGATAGTCCCTCTAGGTCCTCTATTGCATCGGATAGGTAGCCGAACGTGAGTTCGATGTGTTCAGCGGAGGTGACAAGCTCGCCGAGTCCTTTAGTAATCAGCGAAAGCCCCTCTTCCATTTTCTTAAAATCAAGCGATATATTGTTTCCAAGCTCGCTAGTGCCGTCGGAAATTACGGAAATCGCATCCGACATGTCAAGAAATGCTCCCGCCATATCCGAGATGCCGTCTGCAATTTTTTGCATATCGGGGCTGCCTTGCTCTAGCGCCTCTGCTATATCGTCAAGAGCTGAGGAAAAGCTCGTGAGCGCACTTGATAAATTTGTGAGTCCCGTGAGAATATTTTTGAGTGCGTTCTTGGCTGCTTCCTCGTCGTTTACGATTACCGCGCTTTTTAATGCGCTTATTCCGTCGCTTATATCTGAGACGCTCTGACCGATTACGTTGGCGGCAGCCTCTGCACTGTCCATAGCGAGCTGCATATCCGAAAGCGCATCCTTTCCGAAGCCTGAAACGCTGTCAAGGGAGTCAATAGTCTTTTCAAGATAATCAAGACTTTCTGCGAGTGCGTCTGAAACGTCGGGCAGGGGAGCCGTCACGTCTGCGAGTAGCTTAAGGGTTTCCGAAAGCACCTCGCTCGCACGGTTGACCTCTGCGGTCAATCCGTTTCCGTAGTCGCCAAGAGCATTCATAATAATTTCAAGCGAGTCGGTCGAATCCTCCAGATGAGTAAGAATTTTGTCAATTCTTCCCGAAACGGTAGGCACGGCATCGCTTGCGGCATTTGCCGCGTCGTCAACGAGGCCGTTCAGGATGTCAAGCTCGCCCTTGAGTCTTGCAAGCAGGTCCTCGGACAAATCGTAGGTGATATAAGGCTCCATTTGACCGACGACACCGCCGACGTCCTTTCTACCGAACACTGCACCGTGATTCTCGTTGTTTGCAAGATGTCCCGCGCTTCGTCCGACGATACCGCCGACGTTGTATCCGATATGCTTGTAGCCTATTTCAGCAAAATTTTTGCATCCGAGCAGCATACCGGTGGAATATCCCGTTATACCGCCCGTGTCGCTCGCCCCCGTGCCCATAATTGAGGGCAGCTTCTTTATATCAAGCGTGAGCAAAAGGTTAAGCTCATCGAGCGAAAGGCTGGGAGTTATGCTGACGGTATTTACTCTTGCCGCGTTTTCCGAGCCGGATATAAGTCCCTCGTTGCTTCCTGTAATACCGCCTGTGCGGCTCTCGCCTATTATCTCACCCTCTGTGTAGCACTCCTTGAGCGTTCCTTCGAGGCGGTTGATGCCTGCAATACCGCCGACGTCGGATTTTCCAATAACAGTACCGACGAAACGACAGGATTCAACACTACCTGCATTATCACCGACTATGCCGCCGACCTTTCCCTTATCGCCCGATGGAACTATCGTTCCGATGACGGTGAGATTTTTAACTACACCCTCAACGCGAATTTCGGAGAAAAGTCCCGCGGGGGAATATGCCCCCTCAATATTAAGACCGCTTATAGTGTGTCCCTGACCGTCAAAAATACCGCTGAAGCTCGGGATAGGCTCAAACGCCTCACCGCCAAGCTCAATATCCGCATCAAGAAGCACGGTTTTACCTCTCGACCAGGAGTCAAGAGAGCAGCTTTTAGCAAATTCGACAAGCTCTGACTTGCTGCTTATGTAAATTACCTCATCATCGGCATAGCTTACGAGAGGAGAAAATGCACACAACAGGATGCTTGTAATGATAGTGCATAAAAGTATTGCAGAAATTTTACTTTTCTTCATTGTGTGCGCCCTCCTTTTCATCACTTGTGGTATCTGAAAGCAAAGTAAGATTTACATTTCCGTCAATTATAGCGTCAATTACACCATTTACAGTGCCGTTTATCTCGCCTTTTACGCGACCGCTTACGCGTACCGTTCCGCGCTCTTTTTTCTCCTTCTTCTCCCACAGTGAGAGCTTGAAGGAGGTCTTATCCACAACGCCGTCACTAAGCAGCAGAAGCTGAGGAAGCACGAACAGCACGAGAATAACCGAAATTATAGTTCCGCGTCCGAGGTTGATACCAAGGCTGGATATAGTTGCCTCGCTTGATAGATAACCAATAAGCAATCCTGTGATAGCAAGTATTGCACCCGAGGTGATAACCGTCGGGAATGCAAAATTCATAGTTTTTATAATTGCTTCTCGCTTAGACATTTTGCGCTTTAACTCGTTATATCTTGTTGCTATAACTATCGCGTAGTCGATATTTGCTCCCATCTGTATTGCCGAGATTATCTGATAACCAAGGAAGAACAGCGGTGTGCCAAGAAGCGAGGGAATGGAGAAGTTAATCCAGATAGCGCCTTGAATGACGAGTATGAGTATTACAGGCATTATCAGGGATTTGAAGGAGAAGAGAAGAACGAGCAGAACGATTATAATCGACACCGCTGTAACTACGATATTATCGAGCTTGAAGGCGTTCTTGAAATCCTCTGCGGTGGTCGAGTTGCCGACGAGATAGATATTCTCCTCGCCGTAGTATTTTTCTGCCGTAGCCCTTACTTTGTCAAGGAACTGGAAGGTTTCCTCGCTGTCCTCGGGCAAATCTATGTAAAGCACCATTCGATTGTAATTTTCACCAACCATCTGGCTTTTTGCACTCATTATCATCTCCTTGCCATCGGTAAGCATAGCACCCTGCTCACCGTCGAGAGAAATGAGACCGGAGTCAATCTGCTCTATGACGAATAAGAACATATCTATAAGCGGCACTCCGTAGGAATCGAGGTCGTTTATGATAACTCCTATCTTCTCCTGCTCTGCAGCGTAAGCCGCATACACTAGCGCTGCCATTTCATAGTCGAGATTTGCAAGCTCGGAGAACTGTCTCGGCGTCAGCTTATCTGCAAGAGTATATCCGTCTATTGCCTCCACGTTTGCAAGGCCCATGGTCGAGGAAACCTCCTCAAAGCTATCAAGCTCTGCGAGCAGCTCCTTTTCCTTATCATAATCTCCCGTGGGGACGATGAGAGCCAGCATATTAGTCGAGCCGAAGTTGTCGCTTATAAGCTTCTTTGCCAGTGTCTGTTCATTTAGCTTTGCCGCCTCCTGACTCGTATAGCCATATGCAAACGGACAGTTGCTTGAAAGAATTATAGCGGCAATTACCAGGATAGCAAATATCGGAGCAACCACCTTGCGCGATGCGTAGGCGAACTTGCCGATAAATGATACGTCGGGAATAAGACTCTTGTGCTCGGTTTTTTTCATAATATTGCCGAAAACCATAAGCAATCCCGGCATGAATACAAACACCGACAGCATAGCAAAGAATATAGCCTTGATAAGACAGATGGCCATATCAGGTCCCAGCTTGAACTGCATAAACAGCATTGCCGCCATACCTCCGATGGTGGTCAGTGAACTGCCTGCAACCTCGGGAATGGAGCTTCTCAGAGCTACTACGGCAGCATCTCTTTGTGAGAGGTGTCTGCTCTCCGCCTTATAGCGATTTATCATAATAACCGCATAGTCGAGCGAGAGTGCAAGCTGAAGCATGCTCGTCACGGAGTTTGAAACGAATGAAATTTTACCGAATACAAAGTTCGTACCCATATTCAGTATCATAGCCACGAGAAATGTCAGAAGAATGACGGGAACCTCCATGACCGTCCTTGAGGTCACAAGAAGCATCAGGAGTATGATGACCGAGGCAACGCCCATAATAAGAATTATTTCCTTATCCAGCATCGCCTCCAAGGGATTTCCAACGTCGGAGCTGACGTAAATATCGTAGTCCGAGAGCCGTGACTTCAGTAGTTCGAGAGACTCAATCGCTTCCTCTGAGGAGGAAGTGCCGTTGAAAATAATAGAGTAATACGCAGACAAATTATTATAGTGCGCTGTCGTGTCGTCAAATTCAACGAGCTGAACGCCCTCTGTGTCCAGAATTTCTCTGTAAATTCGCTGTGCATCGTCAAGCGTGACGTTCGCCACCATTATTTGTGCCGTGCCGGGCATTATGAACTCCTCGTTCATTATCTCCACGCCCTCGCGCGAGGGAGATTTATCGGGAAGAAAGCTTGTCAGGTCGTTCTCAACCTCAATCCAACCGATAGAGAAGAACGAGAATATCACTCCTGCGATAACGAGTAGGAAAATCAGTTTTCTCTTATCAACTATCCATTCGGACACTCTGTATAGAAAATCAGTTTTTCCTATTTTCTTTTCTTTCATAAAGCACCTCTCCCATTAAATCTTGACAATTTTACATTTTAATATTATAATATAATCATTCAAAACACAACGACTAATATTAACCAAAAATATAATTTTGGACTCTGTGACCAAAAAAGTACAGAAAGGATAGGCATGAAAAGGGAATATCGCAATTCTACAAGGACGAAAAAAATGATAAGAACGGCGTTTGCAGAGCTAATCGGTGAGAAGAAAATGATTGCTAATATAAGCGTCTCGGAGCTTGCCGAGCGCGCCGATATTGCCAAAAGCACCTTTTATAATCACTATGATGACATATACGCCGTTGCCGACGAGCTGTACCGTGAGCTCGTTGATAGTCTTAACACGGTTATTGACGAGATGGTTGCAGACCATACTAGTGACTATCGTGTTTATCTTGAAAAGATTTTTGATTTCCTGAAGGAAAATGAGGAGATTTACCGCAGGGTATCGACATCGCCCGACGCATTTTTGTTTATAGAGCAGATAAAGCATCTCGTTTTAAGGCGCGTGTTTTCACAGGCGCGCTTTCTCGGTGCGGCAAAGTCGCCGGAGGAAGAATATATACAAATGCATTTTCTCACCAATGCATGTGTTGATATTATGGTGAATTACTACAGAGGAGATATAAATATTTCCTTTGACGAGCTGAAGGCCGCGGTGCTTAAGCTTCTTGAAAAAATGCTTACCTAACAAAAAAGCTACCCAAATTAAAGGGTAGCTTTTTTATATTCTTTTCCTTGATATGCGCCTCGCATTTGCATAGCGGTGACGATAGCCGAAATGATTTCGTGCTTATTTCTGTTCCAGTCGGGTGCGATAAGCATATCTCTCGGGCAGTCGCCTGTCAGACGGTGAATCACTGTCCCGGGGTGCAGATGCGTAATGATATATAACGCTGCGTCAACGTACTCTGCCATGGACGGCGGGGTATATTCGCCCGCACGGTACATATCCGCAAGGCGTGTGCCCTCCATGACGTATATTGAGTGGATTTTAACGCCGAAAAGCCTGAAGCGCGAGATATATTCAACGGTATTTTTTACGCTTTCGATATTCTCACCGGGAAGCCCTACGATAAGATGCACCACTACGGGTATTTCGTAGCGGTTAAGGATTTCCATAGCGCAATTAAATGCATCTTGTCCGTATCCGCGGTTGATAATCTCTGCCGTTTCGTCACTTGCGGTCTGAAGTCCCAGCTCAACCCACACGTCAACGCGCTCCTTGTACGAAGCGATAAGAGCAGCAATCTCCTCGTCAATGCAGTCTGGCCTTGTGCCTATTGCCAGCACCCTTATGCGCTCGTCTACGAGAGCTGCATCGTACCGTTCCTTTAAGACACTGATGGGTGCGTAGGTGTTTGTGAAATTCTGAAAATATGCAACAAACTCCTCGTCCTCGTCGGCAGAGTCCAGCACCGAGCGCACCTGCTCACCGATAGATTTGAGGGGGTTAATATGCTCGCCGGCACCTCGCTCACCGCAGTATATGCAGCCACCAGTGCCGCATTTTCCGTCGCGGTTTGGACATGAAAAGCCTGCGTCAATGCATATTTTTCCTAGTCTCTTACCATATCTTTGCCTTAAATATCCGCTTAAATTATTGTAAAGCATCAGAGCGACCACTCCTCGCGATAGCTTATCGAAAGTCTGCCGTCGCCCACGAAGTCAATCGGCAGCCATATATACGAGCAGTGCAGGAAATTTTCCTTGTTGTGTTTTTCTGCCATGTGAATAAAACTATCAGTACCTTCAATTCTGAATGCGTAGGTTGTCTGGGACATAAAGCTGTTGCCCTCACTGTCATTAGCGTAAGGGTCGCCCATATCCTCCCACTCGCCAAGGAGAGATTTTGCTCTGAAGTATTTTGCCTTGTTTGCCTCCCATGCGGTCATATCAGAGGTAATCATATAATAATACCCGTCGCGGAAAATCACCGCGGGGGCCTCACGTCGGAAGCAGGGAGCAATTCTCTTATACTCATCGCTTGGCAAAAGATAATCGTCGGTCAGCTTGACGATATGAATGCATCTGGTTGGCACGTCGAAGGTCTCGTCACGGTCGTAGATGAAATATGCCGAGCCGTCCGAGTCTTTATAGAGAGTGCAGTCCCTCACAACACCCTCATTGTCAATCGGGCGTAGGGTATAGAGAAACTTATACGGTCCCGTCACCTTGTCGGCAATAGCAATACCTGCCTCGCCTCCGCCTTCGCCGAAGCTATGGTCTCCGGGAGCTTTTATGTAGTGAAACCACATCACGTACTTGCCCGTCTTGTCATTGTATATAATCTTAGGTCTCTCAAAGCGCAAGGGGGGACAAAGCGGACTCTGTACGTCGTTTTCAACCGCCAGTGCCACACCCTCGTATTTCCAATTTAAAAGGTCGGGGGAGGAGTACATATTAACGCCAACGTCGGTCACCTGACCGCCAGTGCCCTTGAGTCCGAATCCTTTATTACGCATGGCCTGACCGTACCAGTAATATTTGCCCTCGACAAAGATTATACCGCCGTCGCTGGCGTTTATAACGTTCCCGTCGGTGTCCTGCCAATCAACAAAATCAGAGTATTTGCCGTGAATGAATTTTTCCATAATGCACTCCTTAACTAAAATCATTATAAATTTTAGCACATTTTAAGAGAAAAATCAAGTAAAAAGCACATAATTCGCCAGTACGGTGCACAAGATATGGATACCACACGAGAAAAGAGGTGCAAAATGGAAGACAAGAAAAACAAAACTCCTACTACTAAGGAAACCGAAAAGAAGAACGTGAAAAATTACCGCAAGGACGCCCCCGGTGCAGTATCGGGAATAAACACTCCGGATATTGAGCTTCCCGCCTACAATCCTCCGGTGCCTAACCGCGCCTGGACTGCTATGCGCAATGGGCTTGACATCGACTCTCTTTCCGAGGAGGAGAAGCGAAGCATGTATCTCGGCAGGGATAATATTTTCTGATGATAAAAAGGAATCCTTTGGGGTTCCTTTTTTATATCCCTGTTGACTTTTTCTTGTAATTAGTCTATAATTATTCTAGTAATAACGGCAAAGGACGAAAAAAATGGATGATTTAGAACGCTACGGCGATTATAACGAAATAGACGAGCCGCCGACGAGAAGCCGAGGCGCGCTCATAATAAAAATTATTGCAGCGGTGCTTATCGTTTTCGTGGTGGGCGTCCTTGGCGCGAGGCTTTACGTCTTTAACTACTACCCGAGGGCGATGAAGAGCATCTATTTCACCCCCGCGCTTACCGAGTATTATAATGCAAACGGTGGTGAAATTTCCGCCTTGACGCAGAAGCTGCTTTACCCGTACGACGACAACGATGAGGGCAATTTCTTTGCCTCCAATCTCATAGTCGTGCGTGAGGCAGGTGAGCTTCAGATTACACTCCGATACAACGTATCTCTTGGTGACTCGCTTGAAAAAAACTACGGACTGGAGGATTTTAACCCCGACGACCGTGAGCAGTTCAGCTTCCGCCTCTGGCGCGACGGTCTTTCCGAGGGGGACGAGGGAAGTGAGGTCGGTAAACTCGTGCATACAGAGTGGGATTCGTTCGCTATGTATCGCTATGCCAAGCTCGTTTTTGAGGACGTGGATTTCGGTGCGGAGGACTCTGACGAGAAGATTGAATGGATACGCCTAGAGGTGTTCGTTGACGGTGCACAGAAGAGCGAGCCGTTTATGATACTTATTTATGAAAATCACGAGGAGCGCTCGGTCTTTGACGAGTATACCCTCAGCAAGAAGGAGCGTCCCTTATGATAAGAGAATTTTCGGCATCACCAAAGCCGAGCAATAAAAAGGCTGAGATTTCGGCATACGCCTCGTTTATACTTGCTATCGTTATATTCTTCGTGTCTACGCAGATTTCGCATTACAGAGGCGTTGTCAGCCTTTTTGCATCAGTCTTTCTTATAGCGGGAATATTATTTTATACTAAATATATTTCCACCGTATACTACTATGACATAATGCTAGACTGCGAGGGCACGCCACTTTTCGTGGTACGTGCCATTGGCGGTAAGAGGGAAACTACGCTTTGCCGTATTGGTCTTTCCGAGATTATGAAGGTAGAGCGCGAGGACCGCGCCGCGCGCCGCGCGCATAAAACTCCAAAGTCGTATATGAAATACGTTTATATGCCCACTCTCGACCCCGACGTAAGCTATCGTATTACCACTGCCAGCCGCTACGAGCACGCCGAGATAATAATTGAGGCGAGTGACGAATTTGCTTCACTTCTCCTTGCCTACTCGCAGCAAGCGCGAGATATGGCACAATCAATAGAGGACGATTATTGATTTAAAGCATACTGCGTTCTCAATAACACTCTAAAGCTATAATTACAGGCAAGTATTTTTGCCAAGAACAGCCCCTTTTCGTAAGGGGCTGTTCTTTTTCTACGCCTCTTTCAAATATTTTTTTATTTTCTGTTGACAAAGTATGCAGAATATTGTATTATTGTATTAGTACATTAACACAAGAAAGGAGAAGCAAATGGCGTGGAGCTTTAGTGCCGGTACGGCGGTGTATATTCAGATTGCGAGAAAAATACGACGCTTTGTCATCAGCGGCAAGTATTTGCCGGGTGAAAAAATACCAACGGTTCGCCAGATGGCAACCGATGCCGCGGTTAATCCAAACACCGTTCAGCGAGCCTTCTCGCTGCTTGAAAGCGAAGGACTTATAGAGTCGCGCGGAACGCTTGGCAGATTCGTTACGAGCGATCCCGAAAAGGTAAAGCGCGCGAGGGAAATCGAGGCGGCGTCGATTGCTTTGGAATTTGTCAGAGAGGCTGACGAGTTGAAAATATCAAAGGCAGAAATTATTAAACTGATAGAGGAGGCAAGGAATGAGCATTCTTGAATGTAAGGGCTTAAAAAAGGCGTATAAGAAGGGGAAATATGTCCTTGACGATTTTAATTTGAATATAGAGGGCGGTAAAATTGTTGGACTCCTCGGTCCGAACGGCTGTGGAAAATCTACGCTTATGAAGCTTATATCCGGACTTTTAGTTCCCGACGGCGGTGAGATTTTGGTTGCGGGAGAGCCTGTTGGAGATAAGAGTAAGGCTCTAGTTTCTTTCCTGCCTGAGCGAACCTATTTCAATTCTCAGCAGAAGATATCGGAGCTTCTTGACTTTTTTGCCGATTTCTACGAGGATTTTGATTTGGAACGAGCAAATAATCTTCTTAAAATACTTGATATTGATAAAACCGCAAGACTCAAAACTCTTTCGAAGGGGACTAAAGAAAAGGTACAGCTTATTCTCGTTATGTCACGCAGAGCAAGGCTTTACCTTCTCGATGAGCCGATTGCAGGCGTTGACCCCGCAGCAAGAGAGTATATACTCGGCACGATAGTTGATAACTATTCAGACGATTCCACGATAATCATTACAACTCACCTTATCAGCGATGTTGAGCAGGTTCTTGACGATTACGTATTTCTTTCCGGCGACGGTAAAATCCTTGAGGAAGGCTCGGTTGAGGACGTAAGAGATAAGATGGGAATGTCGCTTGACGAACGATTCAAGGAGGTGTTCAGATATGTTAGGTAAGCTTCTGAAATATGATATACGCTCGTTTTATAAGCTCTGGATTATCACGGCAATAACCTCGCTTTTCTTCTCGGTAGTCGGCGGACTTTGCTCTCCGTATGCGCTTGATTATTCTTCAAGTGTCGACCAAACCATACATACCGTAACGCTTATAGGATACATTATTTCTACTCTTTGTATTGCCGGATTTTTCGCATTGGGCTTTATCGTTCCGTACTATAGATTTTATTATAATTACTATACCGACGAGGGATATCTCACCTTTACACTTCCCGCAACGAAGCATCAGCATCTTTTATCCAAGCTGATTTTTGCTCTGATATTCAATTTGTCAACGGCGCTTGTTCTGGCGTTGGATATCATAGTTATAAATCTGCTTTCTCACGGATTTGACGGTTTCGGAGGCGACGTGGCGGAATTCAACCCGTGGTCAATAGTATACGGCGCGCAGGTGCTGATTATCGTAGCATCGGTTATCGTGTCAGGAGTGCTTTTGTCATTCTTCCTTATTTCGTTTTGCTCCAAATTCTCAAAAAAGATACAAACGCTTATCGGATTTTTCTTGATTTACGGCTTGTTTATGATATTTATTATACTGGTATTCTTTATCATTGGCATAGGCGCGATGGACGGTATCTCGTGGAGTGATTTAATTCCCGACGGTGCTATGAATTTGGTCACAGCGCTGCTGCTTCTTTCAGTAGATGGGGCTTGCGTGACGGTCACGGCACTTCTGTATCTTGCCGAGTACCGTATGCTTGACAAGGGACTCAATCTTGCATAAGGGGGGGATGAGTGATGAAAAAGTTTAGATTTTTAATTGTAGCCGTGATTGCTCTCGTCCTTACCCTTGCATTTTCGCTTGGAGTATCCGCGCAGGAAGATAAAACTCTCACGATTTCTGAGGACTATAAGACCGTTACCTATATGGGCGAGGAATATTTTTTCGTATCTACACATGGAGAAGTAGATAAATATGGTTACGACCCCGTCGAGGACGTCGAAATTCTTTATACCGAAAAGCAGAGTGCTGTAATAGAGCGCGCCAAGGTTTTTCAAAGTGGAATAGGAATGGCGTTGCGCCTCAATTTTAAGGGCGTGGATGCGTATTCAGACTCATACGTGTATTTGACTTATTGCTCCGTCGAGGCGCGTGACGAATATCTTCGCTTACTTGAGGGCGAAGCTCCCATTTTTACTTTTATGAGCGAAGACATTTCCAAAGACGACCTCTTTGGCGACAGTAATAAAATGTCGGGCGTTGAGGTTATGACGAGGTTTGATGGCAGTCGAGTATATAACGAAGATGAAAGCCGTGCGTTTTACATTTGCAGAGGCGAGGTTCTGTTCAATCAGGATGGCGAGTGCTACTACCTTGATTATTTTGAAAACAGCATTAATCGAACGGGTTGTGACTATATTTTATTTGACGAGCTTATAGTGCACAAGATTACAAATCAGGATATTATCGATAGTGTGATTGAAAAGGAAGAAGTTGACACTACCGACAATAGCAAGCTCATATTAACGGCTATATTGTTGGCAATTTTGTTCTTAGCTTTACCTCTTGCAGTTGCAATAATCTGTACGCTCAAGCTTCGCAGCGCTTCGAAGCATTACAGAAAGCTTTTGAAAATAGTATCCTATCTTGCATATGCTACGGCAGCAAGCTTTATCCTGCTCGCAGTAGTTGTTCTGCTTGTGATTTAAAAAACAAAAAACAAAAAACGCCGAGAAATCGGCGTTTTTTATTCTCTGATGAGCCTTCCGGCAGAAAAGAAAGATCCAAGCAGCATTACTGCAGGCGCGCATAGGAGTAGGACGCGCAATGCAAGGTGATGATAAAGGCTGACAGCCATAGCACCAAAGAGCACAGTCAGTATAAAATAGTATAAGAGGCTTTTTAAGGGAAGCGTTAGAATTTCGCTTTTGTAGCACAGATAAAGAGAAAGAGCAGCGCCTACAATCTGTGAGAAAAGCAGCGAGAGCCCGGCGCCGAAATACCGCATAGGCGGAATTAATAGTAAATTGAGCAAAATTCCCAACAAGAGCGCGACTACCGAGGAGTATGAGGCATATTTACTTCTGCCCTCGTGCACGAGAACGACCGTTGATATAAGGATAACTAGAGAGGGAAGCACCGATAGTGAAATAGGCAGCACGGCAACGAGAGCCTCGGAGTATTCGTAGGGGGCAAGTATCAGCATAGCCTCGGGAGCGAGCGTCACGAGAAAGACGGTAGCAGCCCCAAGCCCCTTGAATATTAGCTCGCTGATTTCAGAGATTCGCTCTGTCTCGCCAGCTCTCAGCCGCCTCATTATCCAAGGGCCGAGTGCCGAGCCGACACCGCCTACGACAAATGATAATCCTGCGCCCAGAGAATGAGCGACCGAGTATCTTGCAAGTGCCGCGTTTCCAAGTGCCGCGGTAAATATGAGCTTGTCCGCCTGTGCTGACAGCGCGCCTGATAAGCTGTGGGGCAGGAGTGCAAGCGAGCTTTTTACGCTATATTTAAGCATGCTAAAGCGTACTTTGCCACCACCCGAAAATAGCTTGTAAAGCGCGTATATAGCCGAAATAAAAGATACTAAAAGCAACGAGTAAGCCCTGACCTTGTATCCGCCGCCAATGGCACAAAGCCAAAACATAGCGATTAGAGGTGAGAATGTTGATTCAAAGAGGCTAATTAAGGCCACCTCTTTATACGAGTACGAAAATCGGGCGTCTGAAAGGTAGACCGCAACCACCGAGTCGAAAATTAATTGCAAAAAAATCAGTGCCACAACCTCGCGATTTAGGCCTAAAAATGTTGAAAATGCAAATAAAAGCGTACAAACGACTCCGGAAAATACGATTGAAGCCGATAAGACTGATTTAAGATACGAGCCTTTTTCGTTTGAAAAATCATCGAGCCCCTTATATATCGAGCTTCCGCTTGTGAATGCTGAAAGAATGACCGAAACGACTCCGAGAAGGCTGATGTACAGTGTAAAAGCACCGTACTCTTCCTCGCTTTGCAGTCTGGTGAAAAATGGAGTGACGGCTATACCTATCGCCTTGGAAATAAGGCTTACTCCTATATACCATACAGAAGCCTGTGCCGGTAGCTTGATATTTTTGAGTATGCTTTTTCTCGCCATTTCCCACCTCAAAAGACCGTTTTTGGAATACTAAATGTCAAAATTGACCATTTATTCCAATCAAAACAATAAAATGAATATATTTTTTGCAAGTTTTAATAAAAAATCTTGCGTTTTCTATTGATTTTTCTTCTGCTTTGTGATATATTGATTTATAGTTAATATTTTTTTAGGAGATATTCATTATGTTCAAATCCCAGTATCTTAACGATTTAATGGAAACCGTAATCAGAAGAAATCCCGGTGAGAATGAGTTCCACCAGACAGTTCGCGAGGTTCTTGAGTCTATCGAGCCAGTAATCGAACAACGCCCCGAGTACGTCACCAGTGGCGTTCTTGAGAGAATGGTAGAGCCCGAGAGAATTATCAAGTTCCGCGTTCCGTGGACTACCGACGACGGTAAGGTTATGGTAAACAGAGGCTTCCGTATCCAGTTTAATTCGGCTATTGGTCCTTACAAGGGCGGTCTCAGATTTCACCCGTCCGTAAACGAGAGCATTATTAAGTTCCTCGGCTTTGAGCAGACCTTCAAGAACTCTCTTACCAGTCTTCCCATGGGCGGTGGTAAGGGTGGCTCCGACTTCGACCCCAAGGGTAAGAGCGATGCTGAGGTTATGCGCTTCTGTCAGAGCTTTATGACCGAGCTTTGCAAGTACATCGGCCCTGATACAGACGTTCCCGCAGGTGATATTGGCGTTGGCGCAAGAGAGATTGGCTACCTCTTCGGTCAGTACAAGAGAATACGCAACGAGTTCACCGGTGTTCTTACGGGTAAGGGTATTCCTTACGGAGGCTCTCTCATTCGTCCTGAGGCTACCGGCTACGGAGCGGTTTACTACACCGTTGAGATGCTCAAGCACTTCGGTGACAGCATAGAGGGTAAGACCTTTGCTATCTCCGGCTTCGGCAACGTTGCTTGGGGTACAGTTAAGAAGGTTAATGAGCTCGGCGGTAAGGTCGTCACCATTTCCGGCCCTGACGGCTATATTTACGATAAGGACGGTATCTCTACCGAGGAGAAGGTTAATTACCTTCTTGAAATGCGCGCTTCCTGCCGCAACAGAGTGGAGGACTATGCGGATAAGTTCGGCGTTCCCTTCTTCAAGGGTGAGAAGCCATGGGGCGTTAAGGTTGACGTCGTTATGCCTTGCGCTACTCAGAACGAGGTTGACGTTGCCGACGCTAAGAAGATTATTGAGAACGGCGTTAAGTACTACGTTGAGGTTTCAAATATGCCTACCACTAACGAGGCAGTTGCGCTCCTTCAGCAGAGCGGTGTAAAGGTTGCTCCCTCCAAGGCTGTAAATGCGGGCGGTGTTTCGGTTTCCGGTCTTGAGATGAGCCAGAACTCAATGCGTTATTCCTGGACCGCAGAGGAGGTTGACGAGAAGCTCAAGATGATTATGAAGAACATCTTCGACGCTTCGGTAAAGGCTGCCGAGACCTACGGTATGAAGGATAATCTCGTTGCAGGCGCAAATATTGCGGGCTTCATCAAGGTTGCAGACGCAATGCTTGCACAGGGTGCGGTTTAATATTGATATTTACAGAGCGCAGTTTATGCTGCGCTCTTTTTTATGCTAATATTTTGTTGACTTTTAGGGAATTTTATACTATACTATAAAAAATGAAGCATCAAGAGGTAAAAATGAAAAAATACGATTATATTGCCTTTGACCTTGACGGCACACTTTCCGACCCTGAGCACGGTCTTGTCGAGGGCTTTATATATGCCTTTAAAAAAATGGGCATCTCTGACTACGGTGACCGCGAGTCGCTTCGCCGCTTTATCGGACCGTCACTTTATGAGGTCTGGCAGGAGGAGTTCGGCTTTACCAAGGAAACTGTGGTTGACGCTATTGAAAAATTCCGTGAATATTACAACATATACGGCTTGTGGGACAACAAGCTTTACCCCGGCATAAAGGAAATGCTCCGTGAGCTTAAATCGCGAGGCAAAACCGTAATTCTTGCTACATCAAAGCCGCAGGACACCGCAAGAAAGATAATTTCGCTCTTTGAGCTTTCGGAGTATTTTGACTTTCAGGGCGGAGCGTCAGGGGATACGCGCGACCACAAGTGGCAGGTGCTATCGTACAGTATGCAGGCGGTAAACGCACTCCCGGAGTCAACCGTGCTGGTCGGGGACAGAAAATATGACGCCGAGGGGGCGAAAATCTGTGGAATTGACTCGATAGGCGTTCTCTGGGGACACGGCTCGGAGGAGGAGCTTCTGGCTTCGGGATTTACTCATATCGTAGCAACTCCGGATGAGCTTCTTGAAATGCTAAAATAAAAAAATCCGAGACGGATGTCCGCCTCGGATTTTTTGCATAATATAGCGCATTTTAGTGGATTTTTCTTTGAAAAATTACACAATATACACCTTTTTCATTCTTACGGCAATCTTAGGTCTGTCGCTGTAATCTGTGGGAATGGAGGCTATCTCGTCAACTGCCTCGATGCCTGAAACAACCTTGCCAAATGCCGCGTACTGACCGTCAAGGTGTGGCGCGTCAGCGTGCATAATGAAGAACTGCGAGGACGCAGAATTGGGGTCAAAGGCTCTCGCCATAGAAATAACTCCGCGAGTGTGCTTTATGGGGTTCGGATGTCCGTTAGCACGGAACTCGCCCTTGATATTCTCCTTAGCACCGCCCATGCCGTTTCCAAGCGGGTCGCCGCCCTGAATCATGAAGCCGGGAATTACTCTGTGGAAGGTCAGACCGTCATAGAAGCCCTGACCGACGAGCTTGAGGAAATTCTCAACCGTTTTGGGTGCTGCGTCAGGGTAGAGCTCAAGCTCGATTTTTGCACCGTTTTCCATTTCAATTACTACCATTTTTGTTTTCTCCCTTAAAGGTTATTATTTTTTAATTTCCAGTCTATAATTTAATAAGTAATATTCCCACGGAGGAAATATGTTAGGAAAGCTTAAGGATTATTCGATTATTGCCGTAGGTGTGATTGCCGCTGCTGCTCTTGCGCTCATAGCGCTCAAATATCTTCTTCCCGTGCTTTTGCCGTTTATTATTGCATGGTCGATTGCAGCAATCACGCGCGCGCCTGCAGAGCGACTTGCAGAAAAAAGCAGAGTGCCCGAAAGGGTATTCCGTCTTATGCTTTCGCTTTTGCTTACCGCACTGATTTTCGGCACTCTCGCACTGCTAATCTGGCAGATAACGGCTGCTGTGTGGCGATTTCTCTCGAATTTCGGTGAGGGCAACAGACTCTACGATATAGTTATATCGCTAAGCTCGTCTGATTTTTCATTTTTGGGAATATCCTTACCAGAGGAGCTTGCGGTAAAAATCAACGATTCCCTCGGAGCTCTTTTATCCTCTGCGCTCACTGCGCTTGCGGACTCAGTGCGCGAGGCAGCTATGGGAGTGCCGCAAATTCTCTTTTTCCTTTTGGTGACCGTCATATCACTGATATATATATCGCTGGATTTTGAGAGAATAAACGGCTTCCTTTCTTCGCTTATGCCTGACAGAGCGAGGGTGTGGCTCGGAAAAATCCGTGACGGCGCGTTCACAACCGTGAAAAAATATATTCGCTCTTACGTCTATCTCACTGCCATAACCTACGCGCTGATGCTCATGGGCTTTATGCTTCTCGGCATAAAAAGTGCGCCCCTCGTTGCGCTCGTAGTAGCGCTGCTTGATATTCTGCCCGTAATAGGCGTTGGTACCGTGCTGGTGCCGTGGAGTATTCTGGAGCTTGCCACGGGCAATCTGTTTTTGGGAATAGGACTGCTCGTTCTGTTTGTGATAAATACCGTAGTTCGTCAGTTTTCCGAGCCGAAGATAGTTGGCAAAAGCCTGAATCTCCACCCCGTAGCAACCCTTATAATGCTTTACGCAGGATATAGTCTCTTTGGATTCCTTGGGCTTTTGCTTGTTCCGCTCGTGAGCGTGGCTTTAGCCGTTATTTTAAAGAAAAATCATCCCACCCAAGTCGCGTAGCGGCTCGTCTGAGAGTGAAATCGGGGTAAATCCCGCACGTCTTACGGTGTTGCATATCAGCTCGCCGTCGGGGTGTGATAAAATATCGCCTAGGAAATAAACCTTCTCCCCGAAAACGCCGGACGCTCCGCCGATAAAGCCGTATTCACAGGAGTCTAGCAGAATATGCCCCGCGCGTATAAGTGTGACATCTACTCCCTCATCGGAAAGCACCGCCGCCATACCTCTATCGGCGGTAATAGCAGAATTTCCGAACGCAAGAACCGTGCAGGCAGGGTATCCCTGCCTCGTGTGACATATTTTATATCCGTGTGCTGAAGCAAATTCCTTGATTTTTTCGGAGAGTGTGTCGCTTTTTGCAAATAGTTTATCCCCGATAGCCAAGGCGTTCATTATGCAATCACGGGGATATTTCTCACCACGACTGTCTGCCGTGAAGCTGATTTTGACATCTTTGCATATCTCTCGCAAATCGCTGAAGAAATACGCCGCATCGTCACAATATTCGGCGGTCGTGATTATCTCACCGTCAGAGTGGAAAAGCACCGTATCGGGATGGGAGGCTACCGCTTTCCCAAGGTGCGAGTCGGCTGGCAGGCGCATCACTTTGAAGCCTTCCAGCAGAAGCGACCTCTCGCACTTATCTGAAATTTTTTCGTCTACAATTACTGCTTTCATACCTTATATAATTAAAAAACTCTGCTTTCATTCAGCAGAGCTTTTTAATAACCTTATGCACGCTCGATCTTTCCCGAACGAAGGCAACGAGAGCAAACGTAAACAGTAGTATTAGTTCCGTTTACTACAGCCTTAACCCTACGGATGTTGGGCTTCCAGGTTCTGTTGGTCTTACGGTTGGAGTGAGAAACGTTGTGTCCGAAAACAACGCCCTTACCGCAGATACTGCACTTAGCCATTTTTACACCTCCAAAAATCCCGTCAAAAAGACGAAAATTTTATATAAATTATTTATTCGCATAAATCAGCAGGGACTATTATAGCATATAAATCAAAAAAATGCAAGTGTTTTTTTAAATTTTTTATAAGAATTTTAATATATTGTAAACCTCTCTATAAAATCACCGCCCCGAATGATATTTATTCACCATTTTTCATATAAATGTAGAGATTGACGTCAACTGTCAAAGTCTTTTTTTGTTTTTTTGGGAGATTTTATGAGCGAGAAAATGCGCTTTTTCAGAAGCGGAATACTTTTAACGCTGGTCGGACTTGCGATGCGTACGGTGTCAATGTTTTTCGGCGCGTTTATATCGCGCACGGTTGGCGCTGAGGGTACGGGACTTTTCACTCTCGTGACAACGGTATATTCCTTTGCAGTCACTTTTGCCACCTCCGGAGTAAGCCTGACCGTGACGAGCCTTGTTGCCTCTGCACTTGGAGAAGGAAAACCGCGTGAGGTGGGCAGGGTAGTGCGAGGTGCACTGATTTATGCCGCTGTTTTTGGAACTTTGGCAAGCGTTATACTATTTTTTGGCGCGGATTTTCTAGGCACTCGCGTTCTCTCTGACGAGCGTACCGTCACCTCGCTCAAGGTGCTTTCGTTTTCCCTTGTTCCGACCTCACTCGGAGCAGTATTTGCGGGATATTTCGTTGGAGTAAAGCGTGTGGGCTTCAACGCTGCAGTATCGGTTTTCTGCCAGGCGGTAAAAATCGGTCTGACGGTAGCACTCGTGGGTGCGCTGGCAAAGGATGGTATAGTCAGCGCTGTTGTCGGTCTGTGTATTGGCATTACTCTGACGGAAATTCTCGGATTTTTGCTGATTTTCGTCGAATTTCTTATTGATAGAGCAAGACATTTTGACAAAGCAAAAGGCGCGTCGGCAGAGCTTCGCGGAGTGTCGAAAATGGCGCTTCCGCTTGCTTTTTCCGCATACGTGCGCTCGTTTCTTCTGAATATCGAGCATATACTTATACCGAGAAAGCTGCGCGAGCGCGGCGAGGATACCGCCGAGGCATATTCGCATTACGGAACTCTGCACGGTATGGCTCTGCCGCTCATCATATACCCGATGTCGCCGCTTTCCTCATTTGCAGGTCTGCTCGTTCCGGAATTTGCAGAGGACTTAGCGGCTGGCAGGTCATCTCGCATGGAGAAAATCGCAACGCGAGCATTAAACACCACGCTAACATATGCGACGGTCTGTGCGGTTTTCCTTTTTGTGTTTGCCGAGGAGCTGGGATATGCGATTTATGATTCCTATGATGCAGGATATTACATATCAACCCTGTCGTTCATAGTGCCGATAATGTACATGGACCACGTTGCCGACTCAATGCTTAAGGGCATAGGTGAGCAGGTATACTCGATGTGGGTAAATATAACCGATTCGCTTCTGTCGGTTATATTAGTCTGGGTTCTTATTCCAAGACTCGGAATAATGGGCTATGCCGTGGTTATCGTTATTATGGAAGCGTACAATTTTATACTCTCGATATTCCGACTCAGGAAACGGGTTAAATTCACTCTGAATCCGCTTACCGCTATAGCACAACCGCTTTTTGCCGCACTTTTTTCGACTTACCTGACACGCAGACTATTTGCCTTCGGTGGAAGCTCTGCACCGTTTTTGTGGATATTCCTCAAGATGCTATTTGCGGTAGCTCTTACCGTTGCGATTATGACGCTTGCAAGGCTCGATAGGTCGGAGCTTAAAAGAGTTGTAAATGAAAAATAAAAATCAAAACAAAAAACACTCGGAAATGCAGAATATGCATCTCCGAGTGTGATTTTTGTAAAGTATTGTTATTATTTTAAATGAAAAAACGGGATTATTCTTCGCTTACCTCGGATTCATCATCCTCGGAATCTTCTTCATCCTCACTCGCTCTGACGTCGGTGACGTGCACGTTTTCAACGCGTCTGCCGTCCATTTCAACGACCTCGACTGCAAGACCGTATTCCTCAAAGCTGTCGCCAACCTCGGGAATCTTACCAAGCACCTCCATAGCCCAGCCGCCAACGGTGACCGCCTCAATTTCCTCCTCGGTGTCAATATCAAAGAGTGAGAAGAGTTTTTCTGTGTTAGCCTTACCGGAAACTATATATTCCTTTTCGCCAAGCTCCTTGATTTCCTCAACTATTTCGTCGTGCTCATCCCAGATTTCGCCAACTATTTCCTCAAGAATATCCTCAAGAGTGACGATACCCGCAGTCGAGCCGAACTCATCGGTGACGATTGCCATGTGTAGCTGCTTTTCCTGCAGCTCCTTCATAAGCTCGTTTACAGGCTGAGTCTTTGCTACGAATATTACCGGCTTGATTATTTCGTCGAGTGAAACACTCGTTTTATAAGCTGTAGTATAGAAGTCCTTGTAGTAGAGAATGCCTACGATGTTATCAATATCGCCCTCGTAGACGGGGAGTCTTGAATATCCGGACTCGGCAAAGGTTTTAGCAACTGTTTCCTTTGTAGCGTCCTTTGGAAGTCCCGTGACGTCGATTCTGGGAGTGAAGATGTCGCCAACCTCAAGGTCACCAAACTCGATTGCGCTCTTGATAAGGTCGCTTTCCTCCTTATCAATGTCGCCATCCTCCTCGGCCTCCTCAATAATCGAGATGAGCTCCTCTTCCGTCATACCCTGGTCGTCCTCCTTCTTGAAGAGCTTTGCGAGCAGCTTCTGCCAGCCTCTGAAAATGAGGTTAAAGGGCGTAAGAATTATGTATAAAAAGTTGATTATAGGTGCAGAGAAGAGCACAAATGATTCAGGTGAATTTTTAGCCATGGTTTTTGGGGAAATCTCGCCGAAAACGAGAATAACTACCGTAAGAACTGCTGTAGAAACGGTGGCTGCAAGGTCTTGGTTGACAATCAGCTTTGCAAAGAGCAGCGTACCCATAGCCGATGCAAGAATGTTAACGATATTGTTGCCTATCAAAATGGTAGAGATAAGTGAATCGTAGTTGTCAGCAAGCTTTAAGACGAGTGCCGCTTTTTTGTTCCCTTTCTCCGCCATGTTCTTTATTCTGATACGGTTAAAGGTGGAAAACGCAGTTTCCGTGGCCGAGAAATAGGCCGATAGGATTACACAAACAACTATAATTATTATGTGAATTTCCATGATTTTTTTGTTTTAATATTACCTTTCAAAAATGTTTTTTAATAGTAAGTCGGTTTGAAAAACAGCAAAAAAAGGCATAACCGTACCCCAAAAGTGCGGCTAAGCCTGATATAAACCTATTCTACGGTACTGTTAGTATCGTACCCGTCGCCGTCGTCCATGCAACCTCCAAAAAATAATGCCATGAATTCTCAAAGCGTTATACAGATAGCATTATATCATATACTTCCGGAAAAGTCAAGTGCTTTTCAAAAAAACGCGAGAATAAGCACTTTTTCGTTGACTTTTTTTACAACGTGTGTTAAAATGCTTTTGCAAAACGCTGAAAGGGGAAAATATGCAGAGTGAAATTAAGTCCTGCGCCTTTACCGGCCACAGACAAATAAAAAAAGAGCATATAAGCTTGATAAACGAGCGACTTGGTGCGGCGATAGAGTATGCTTATTCGCAAGGCTGTAAAAGGTTTCTCTCGGGCGGTGCGGTTGGATTTGATACCGCCGCGGCACGCGAGGTTTTGCGCTTTAAGCTTGCTCACCCCGATGTCTCGCTGATTATGCTTTTGCCCTGCGTTGAACAGGATCGACTTTGGTCGGATAGGCAAAAGGATGCCTATGAGTATATTCTTAGCAATTCCGACGAGGTTAGATACATATCTGACTCCTACGACAACATATGTATGCGCCGACGAAATCAGGCGTTGGCAGAGGAGTGCGATATTATGATAGCCTATCTTTCACATTCAATAAGTGGTGCGGGACAGACTGTCAGAATGGCACAGAAGCTTGGAAAAAGCGTGTTTAATCTGTATCACGACATCGAAAGCAGACTGAAAAATAGCATATGAATTTACTTTACGGATTGCACGGTATGCGTGCGATCCGTTTTTATTTTAATAAAATTAAATAATACATAATATTTTTATTGACAATTCGGCTAAATTGTAGTAAAATGATATTTGACAAATATTTTACGGAGCGTTTTATGGAACATTCAAAGCAAAAACAACTAAAGCAAATTGCAAACAACCTGCGTATCAGCATTATTGAGGGAGTTTATAACGCAAAGTGCGGTCATCCCGGCGGCTCGCTTTCTATTGCAGATATTATGACTTATCTCTATTTTGAGGAGATGAATATAAATCCCGAAAATCCCGGGGATGAAAAAAGGGACAGATTCGTTCTTTCTAAGGGACATACATCGCCCGCACTTTACGCGGCACTCGCCGAGCGCGGCTTTTTCCCAAAGGAAGATATAAAGACGCTTCGTAAAACGGCATCATATCTTCAGGGCCATCCCGATATGAAGGGTGTGCCCGGAGTCGATATGTCCACAGGCTCGCTCGGACTCGGCTTTTCCGCTGCGTGCGGTATGGCACTTTCGGCAAAGGTAAGCGGTGACTCCTATCGCGTTTACACCGTTCTTGGCGACGGTGAGAGTGAGGAGGGGCAGGTATGGGAGGCGGCTATGTTCGCCGCGCATTATAAGCTCGATAACCTCGTGGCGATACTCGACCTCAACGGCTTGCAGATTGACGGTGCTATAACTGAGGTTATGAACCCCACTCCCCACGATGAGAAGTTCCGCGCGTTCGGCTGGAACGTTATTACTATAGATGCACACGACTTTAATGAAATTGAAGCAGCGTTTGCCGAGGCTAAGACGGTTAAGGATAAGCCTACCGTGATTATTGCAAAATCGGTCAAGGGCAAGGGCGTTTCCTATATGGAGAACGCGTGCGAGTGGCACGGACAAGCGCCTAAAGAGGATCTTTACAGGGTTGCGATTGCCGACCTTCTGAAAATCGAAGAAGAACTTGCTAAGGAGGACTGAAACAATGGCAGATAAGAAGGCAACCAGAGAGGCTTACGGCGCGGCACTTGCCGAGCTTGGAGAAAAATACGATTTCCTCGTTCTTGACGCTGACCTTGCGGCAGCAACCAAGACGGGCATGTTTAAAAAGAAATTTCCCGAGAGATTTTTTGACTGCGGTATTGCCGAGGGCAATATGGTCAGCGTGGCGGCAGGAATTGCCGCAACGGGCAAAAAGGTCTTTGCCACCTCGTTTGCGATGTTCGCAGCAGGCAGAGCCTACGAGCAGATAAGAAATTCTATCGGTTATCCACATCTTAACGTAAATATCGTCGGCACTCACGCATCCATCACCGTAGGTGAGGACGGTGCTACCCACCAGTGCAGCGAGGACCTTGCGCTTATGCGCACTATCCCCGGCATGACGGTTATCTGTCCTGCGGATGCGACCGAGGCGTATGCGGCGGTTGAGGCGGTGCTTAATCACGATGGCCCCTGCTATCTGAGATTCGGCAGATACGCCGTTCCCAACCTTACTCCCGAGCTGCTCCCCGATTATAAATTTGAGCTTGGCAAGGGCATCACGTACCGAGAGGGAAGTGACGTTGCTATAGTTGCAAACGGATATATGGTGCATCTTGCTCTCGAGGCGGCGGATATTCTTGCCGCAGAGGGCATCTCTGCCGAGGTGATAAATATACATACGATAAAGCCGATTGACTCCGAGCTTTTAATAAAGGCGGCAAAAAAGACAGGGGCAGTCGTCACCGCGGAGGAGCACAGCGTTATCGGCGGTCTTGGTGCTGCCGTTTGCGAGTGCCTTTCGGAAAGTTGCCCAACTCCCGTGCTTCGCGTAGGCGTTGAGGACACCTTCGGCAGAAGTGGTCAGGTGCCCGAGCTTCTTGAAATATACGGTCTGACTGCAAAGAATATTGCAGATAAGGCAAGACGTGCGATTTCTCTGAAAAAATAAAGCGGATTTTTATAGAGGGGATGTTGAACATATGAAAAGAGTATTACTTAAGCTCTCCGGCGAGGCGCTTTCTGCCGGCACGGGCGAGATTTACGACGGCAATTTCGTTGACAAGGTTGCCGCCTCCCTTTGCGAATGTAAGGATAAGGGCTACGAGATAGCCGTGGTTGTCGGAGCGGGAAACATCTGGCGCGGCAGAGCAGGCGGTGAAATGGACCGCACGGATGCCGACCGTATGGGAATGCTTGCTACGGTTATCAACGCTATCTGCTTAAAGGACGCAGTAAATCGAGCAGGGGGTAAGGCTGCCGTTATGACGGCGGTTCCCATGTATCCGTTCGCAGAGATCTATTCCTCCGATGCTGCTAAGGCGGCTCTTTCGGACGGCAAAATCGTTATTTTTGGTGCAGGACTCGGAATTCCGTTCCTTTCCACCGACACCGCAGGCGCTGTTAGAGCGGCTGAAATCGGCGCTGACGCTATGCTTATGGCTAAGAACGTCGATTATATTTACACCGACGACCCGAGGAAAAATCCTGATGCAAAGCCCATAATTAACATCAAGGCGTCCGAGGTGCTTGCAAAAAATCTCAAGGCAATCGATGCTACCGCAACGGCGTTTTGTCTTTCTGTAGGTATGCCTATTCGAGTTTTCGGACTCAACACTCCCGACGATATTCTTAAAGCTATCAGCGGCGAGAGTGTCGGTACTGTAATTAGCGCAGAATAATTTTTATATAATTTTACATAAAATTGAAAGGCTAGGTTAACACTATGAAGCTTGATACTAAAATTTACGAAGAAAAAATGAAGAAGACACTCTCGTCTTACGCAGATAATCTTTCCACCATCAGAGCGGGCAGAGCAAATCCCGACGTTCTTAAAAAGATAAGCGTTGATTACTACGGCTCTCCCACACCTATAAGCCAGATTGCAGAGATAAAGGTGACCGACGCTCGCACTATCATGATTACCGCATGGGATAAGTCTATTATCAAGGGCATCGAGAAGGCAATCCTTACCTCTGACCTTGGCATCAATCCCCAGAGCGACGGAACTGCTATTCGTCTTTCCTTCCCCCCCACAACCGAGGAGCGCAGAAAGGAGCTCTCAAAGCAGATTGCCAAGCTTGGCGAGGATGCAAAGGTTGCAATCCGTAATATCCGCCGTGACGCCAACGATAAGGTTAAGGCAGATAAGAAGAATTCTATCATGACCGAGGACGAGGCAAAGCAGTCTGATAAGCTCGTTCAGGACCTTACCGACAAGTACATCAAGGAAATAGATACCGTCACCGCAGCAAAGACTAAGGAAATAATGGAGATTTAATTCTCACACAGGAGTTCACTTTGGCATTATTCAAAAAAGAAAAAACAAATACCCCAAAAGCACCGGAGTCGGTTGCCATTATTATGGACGGCAACGGCAGATGGGCGAAGCGACGCGGTCTGCCTAGAAGCGCAGGTCACGTCGAGGGGGCAAAGAACGTGATGAACGTCTTGCGCGAGCTTCGCAGTCGGGGCGTTCACCACGTCACTCTTTACGCCTTTTCTACGGAAAACTGGAAAAGACCTGACGATGAGGTTCTTGCGCTTATGGATATTTTTGCACAGTACGCCGACAAAATTATCGCACGCTCAAAGACCGACGAGGAGCAGTTTACCGTTAAGTTTCTCGGTGACAAGTCGCGTCTGCCCGAGAGGGTGCGTGAGAAGTGCGTGGCGGCAGAGGAGGCGACCGCGGGACACCCGTTCGTCTGCAACATTGCCTTGAACTACGGCGGCCGTGACGAGATAGTTCATGCTGCAAACGCTGCGCTCGCCGACGGACACACCGTGCTTAGCGAGGAAATACTTTCGCGTTATATGTACACGGCACTCTCGCCTGACCCCGACCTCGTGATACGTACGGGTGGCGAATTCCGTATATCTAATTTCCTGCTTTGGCAGAGCGCGTATTCCGAGTTTGTAATTACAGACACACTCTGGCCCGATTTTGACGGGGCGGAGCTTGAAAAATGCATATCCGAGTTTAACAAAAGGACCAGACGCTTCGGCGGTCTTAATCCCGAGGACTCGGAGAGTAAGGTATAAGGATATAAAGATGAAACAACGCGTATTAACCGGCATACTTATTTTCGTTATGACGGTTTTACTTATAATTTTCTCGGGATATATCGTATATCCCATCGTTATTGCTACGCTTTGCGTGAGAGCAGTGTTCGAGCTGCTTCGAGTTATGGAGGTTGAAAAAAAGCTTGCACTGGCTATTCCTGCCTACGTATTTGCCACCGTATTTCCAATTTGCGCCTATTTCGTGGATTCGGATACTACAATAATATATCTTCTCGCGCTAGCCGCGGCTATGTTCGTATACATGTTGATGCTTATGGGCTGCGGCGTGTTCTCGAGGGGTAAGCTACCTTTCGTTAAAATTGGTGAGATTTTTATTTCCGTCACTTACGCGACTGTATCCTTTTCGTCGCTCTCGCTTATGCGTTATCTTGACCGCGAGGTTGGCGTTTTCGTCATAGTTCTCGTTTTCTTGGTATCTTGGGCGTGCGATACGGGTGCGTATTTTACGGGCATGCTCTTCGGTAAGCATAAGCTGATACCCGAAATCAGTCCTAAAAAAACGGTCGAGGGAGCAATCGGTGGTATAGTAATCGCAACGCTCGCGTATCTGCTTTACGGTTTCGTACTTGATAAGCTCATTCCCGAAATGAGTGTAAATTATATATTTCTTGGCGTATGCGGTCTGCTTTTGTCGATATTCTCTCAGCTTGGCGACCTCGTTGCCTCGCTTATAAAGCGCGAATACGGTGTAAAGGATTACGGCAGAATTTTTCCCGGTCACGGCGGTGTTATGGATAGATTTGACTCAACCATATCCGTATCCACCGTGCTTATGATACTTTGCGCTGTTCTTCCGCCGTTCAGCCTTTAATTAACTAAAAACAACCGCCGATGATTCACGGCGGTTTTTGAAACCAACAACTCCGAGAGGAGAATTTCTATGAGTAAAACTATTGCTATCCTTGGTGCTACCGGCTCAGTAGGCATACAGGCACAGGAAGTAGCACTTGCACGCGGATACAAGGTAGACCTTATCAGCGCCAATCGCGATTATCGCGCGGCGGAGGAGGCGGCAAGACGTCTTTTGCCCGCCACGGTCGTTATGGCTGACGCTGACGCGGCAGGCGAGCTACGCACGAGACTTGCCGATACTGATATAAAAGTGCTTTCGGGCGCTGATGCTATTTGTGAGAGCATAGCCGAATCAAGTGCTGAGGTGGTAGTCAATTCTATACTTGGTGAGGCGGGACTTTCTCCCACTATTGCAACCATAAATTCGGGTAAAAGACTCGCGCTTGCAAACAAGGAGTCGCTCGTTATAGCAGGTGAGATAGTTATGAACCTTGCTAAAGAAAAAGGAACAGAAATCATTCCCGTTGATAGCGAGCATTCTGCAATATTTCAGTCCTTAAAGTCGGGTAGAAAAGATGAAATCAGAAGAATTATTCTCACTGCCTCGGGCGGTCCGTTCTTTGGCAGAACGAGTGAGGAGATTAAGTCGGTCACTCTTGCCGACACTCTTGCACACCCGACTTGGAAAATGGGTAAGAAAATCACAGTTGACAGTGCGACCCTTATGAATAAGGGCTTTGAGATAATTGAGGCGGCGCATCTTTTCTCTGTAAGTGCAGAGCAAATTGAGGTGGTCGTCCACCGTGAGAGCATACTTCACTCTGCGGTTGAATATATTGATAACACTATAGTGGGCGAAATGTCGCTTCCCGATATGCGCTCTTGCGTTCAGTACGCGGTCGATTATCCCGAGCGATTCGCTGGCGTTTGTAAGCCGCTTGATTTTGCCTCACTTGGCAAAATGACCTTTGCAAAGCCCGACGAGGAGGCGTTCCCACTGCTTTCTATGGCGAAGCGCTCGCTTTCTGACGGCGGTGCTATGTCGGCAGTGCTTAACGCGGCAGACGAGATTGCGGTTGACGCATTTCTCAAGGAGAAAATCAGTTTCTGCGATATTTTTGACTCTGTTATTTCCACCTACGAGCGCATGAGCGCGGCGAAAAGCGCACACACCCTTGAGGAAATTATATCTGCCGACCGCGAGGCGAGAAAAATCGCACAAGAATACGCAAAATAAAATTTAGGAGAAACACTTTGGGACCGATACCAACCATACTTATAGCTATATTAGTTTTCGGCTTTCTCATTTTCATTCACGAGTTCGGACATTATATATTTGCAAGAATTTTTAAGGTGACGATTAAGGAATTTTCGATAGGCATGGGCCCGAAAATTCTTAAGTACACCTCGGAAAAGACGGGTATCTGTTATGCTATTTCGGCAGTTCCGCTTGGTGGCTACGTTGCTATGGCGGGCGAGGACGAGGAGTCTGACGACCCGAACGCATTCAACAAAAAGCCCGCGTGGCAGAGACTTATAATAACGGTTGCAGGCGCAACTATCAATATTATCGCGGGCTTTATAGCGATGATAATAATCACTGCTGTCATTGACATCGGTGGCACTACTGTTCACAGCTTTGGATACGGTGACTATGAGGTTTCCTCCGAGCAGTCAGGACTTATGGCAGGCGACACGATTATCCGCGTTGACGGTAAGCGCGTTCGCATAGCTGACGAGCTTTCATACGAGATTATGCGCCGCGGACACGAGCCTATTGATATTACGGTTATCCGTGACGGCGAGGAAATTACACTTCGTGACGTCGTTTTCCCAACCGACAGCGAGGCAGGGCAGACCTTTGGTATGATGGATTTCTATATCCTTGCCGTTGACAAGACCTTTGGCAATACTCTCGGCTATGCCTTTTCTAAATCGGCGCTTATAGTGCGTATGTGCTGGGAGTCGATATTTGACCTGATTACAGGCAGGTATTCTCTGGGCGCGGTTTCGGGTCCTGTCGGAATTTCCGAGGCGATAGGTGATGCGGCAAAGGCGGGCACGCTTCAGCTTCTTAATATTGTTGCCCTTATTAGCATCAACCTAGGTGTGATGAATCTTATGCCGATTCCCGCACTTGACGGTGGAAGAATGATAACCACTCTAGCTGAGATGATAACCCGCAAGAAAATTCCCGCAAAAATTGAAGCAACCATAAACGCCGTTGGCCTTGCAATCCTGCTTGGCTTCTCGGTGATAATACTGATAAAAGACGTAATAATGCTGTTTATAGGATAGGAAAAAGCCTTGAAATATAACGATTACAGAAGATTTTCGCGCGAGGTGAGCGTTGGCAGTGTTAAAATCGGCGGCAAATCACCCATTTTCGTGCAGTCTATGACCAACACCGATACCCACGACGTCGAGGCAACCTACCGTCAGGTATTGGCGCTTTCAGAGGCGGGCTGTGACATCGTCAGAATCACTGCTCCTGATATAGAGTCGGTGGACACATTCGCGCAGATAAAGTCGCGTGGAGTGAATACCCCGTTGGTCGCGGATATTCATTTTAATTATAAAATAGCCGTAGCCGCTGCAAATGTAGGGGTAGATAAAATACGCATTAACCCCGGCAATATCGGCTCGCGTGATAAAGTGCGCGAGGTTGTTCTCGCATGTCGCGAGCGCGGTATTCCAATTAGAATAGGAGTTAATTCCGGCTCTCTTGAGGAGTCGATACTGAAAAAATACGGTGCACCCACAGCCGAAGCACTTGCCGAGTCGGCAATTTATCACGCATCACTTCTTGAGGAATTTGATTTTAGGGATATTTTAATATCGGTTAAGTCCTCCGACGTTCAGACTATGATACGCGCGAACCGCATTCTTGCCGAAAAAAACGATTATCCGCTTCATCTCGGTGTCACCGAGGCAGGCGCAGGTGAGCGCGCGATAGTTAAGAGTAGCATCGGCGTCGGCACGCTTCTTTCCGAGGGTATAGGAGATACCGTGCGAGTGTCGCTTACCGACAATCCCCTCGAGGAGGTATTTGCTGCAAGGCGAATACTTGATGCGCTCTCTATTTCCGAGTGCGCCGGTATGGATATTATCTCTTGCCCCACCTGTGGCAGAACGAAAATTGACCTTATCCCCCTTCTTCGCGAATTTGAACAAAGAGCTAGGATAGAAGGACTTGATAGGAAAAATATAAAGGTTGCCCTGATGGGCTGTGCCGTCAACGGACCCGGCGAGGCGCGCGAGGCTGACATAGGCATCGCGGGTGGTGTCGGTGAGGCGTTGCTCTTTAAAAAGGGCGAGATTGTTAGAAAAATAGACGAAAAAAATATAGTGGACGAGCTTATAAAGGAAATAAAGCTCCTCTGAAAATAAAGGAAAGGAAGTAAAAATGCAAGCGGAAAAGAAGTTTTTCGACGTATTTTCAAGATATAAGCCATCGGACGAAAAAGCAAGTCTTCTTCGCCGCGGACATTCTGCGCGCTTCAGATATACAAAAGACCCGATGCGCGTTGAGGTTGACCTCTCCTTTGATTCTCACGAGGATGCAGAGCTTATATATGAGATAGAGGACGAGTGCCGCGCGCTATATTCGGCAGAGTCCTTTAAGATACTTCCGCATTTTCCCCCCGAGTCGTTTGAAATAGGCAATTTCGGTGAAATAGCCTGCGAGGCGGCGATGTGCGGTGCGGTCACCAACGGCTTTTTCACGAATGCCGAGTATCTTGACGACGGTGTAACTATAAGCATCCTCATTCCATTCGATTCTACCGGTGTCGGCTTTGTCAAAGGAGCGGATACCGAAAATATACTTGAAAATATTCTGCGCAGCAGATACGGAGTCAGCCGTCGAATCGTAGTGACCGAGGGAGCAGGCGCAGACGCACGCCGAATCGAGTGGGAGAAGAAGCGCGAGCAGCTTCTCGCCGCTGCCGAGGAGGAGAGCAGAGAGCGCTTTATCCGCGAACGTGAGGAGAGAGCCAAGGCACGCGAGGCAGAGGCGCGCGCGGCAGACCCGCAATACGACTTTGAGTCGCGCTCGGGCATTTCTACCGCCACCGGTATAGCAGAAGCTGTCGGTGAGAGCTCGTATAAAATGGGCGCTACCACCTACGATTTTTCAAGCTCTACGGCAATTTACGGCGAGTCGTTTGATATATGCGAGCCTACGCCCCTCGCTGACGCACCGAGCGCAAAGGGCAGGGTTATGGTTCTCGGCACGGTGTTTGACGTGTCAATGAAGGAAACCAGACAGGGTGATAAAACATCCTGCATGATAGGCGTTTCTGATGGCGCATCTGCTATATATGTAAAGAAAACTTTACCAAATGACGAAATTGGTTGGGCAAAAGGCATTAAAAATGGTATGCATCTTGCCGTACTCGGCAGAGTGCAAACAGATAAATTTGACAATGAGCCGTATATTTCGGCACTCGGTATTCAGTCCATAGCCATATCCGAGCGTACCGACGACGCGCCCGAGAAGCGCGTTGAGCTTCATTTGCACTCAAATATGTCGCAGATGGACGCTATCATTACCCCCTCAGAAATTATCAACACTGCGATTCGCTGGGGGCACAAGGCTATTGCCGTCACCGACCACGGCAACGTTCAGGCATTCCCAGAGGTAATGCTTGCACTTGAAAAAGCAAAGAATGAAAACCTTAAGGTCCTTTACGGAACCGAGGCGTATTTCGTCAACGATACGGCAAAATGCATCTTCGGCAAAAGCTATCCCGCATTCGACGAGGAGATGATAGTTTTCGATATAGAAACCACCGGTCTTTCAAACCGCACTGCTAGAATTATCGAAATCGGTGCGGTAAAAATCAAGTCAGGAAAGATTCTTGAGAGCTTTGATATTTTCGTTGACCCCGAGACCGAGATTCCTGAGGAAATTACTCGTCTTACCTCTATTACAAACGATGACGTTAAGGGCGCGCCCAAGGAGCGCGAGGCGCTTGAAATGTTTCTTGCCTTTGCTGGCGAGAGACTTCTTATTGCGCATAACGCGAACTTTGACGTAGGATTTATCCGCGTTGCCGCGGAGCGTCAGGAAATTCCATTCAATAACCCATATCTTGACACCCTCGGACTTTCAAAATACGTTAATCCCGAGCTTAAAAATCATAAGCTTGATACCATAGTAGAACATTATGAGATAGGCGAGTTCCACCATCACAGAGCGTCCGACGACGCCGAGGTGCTAGCGAAAATTTTCATAATAATGCTTGACCGACTCAAAAAGGAGGGTATCACCGACTTTGAGAGCGTAATCAGCGCGATGGGCGAAAAGGTTGACCCTGTAAAGCTCCCCGCGTATCATATGATAATGTTCGCTAAAAATGCAGAGGGGCTTAAAAACCTCTACAAGCTTATTTCGTACAGCTATCTTAATTACTACGGTGGCTTCGGCAGACAGAAAAAAGTGCCTAGAATGCCTAAAACGGTAGTTGAACAGCACAGAGATGGCTTGATTTTGGGCTCTGCCTGCGTTTCCGGCGAGCTCTACGGCGCAATTCTTGACGGCAAAAAGGAAGAGGAAATCGAGGAGATTGCATCATTCTACGATTATCTTGAAATTCAGCCGATATGCAACAATCGCTTCCTTATCGAGGAGGAAAAGGTTGCAAATGAGGAGGCGCTCTACGATATAAATAAGCGCATTTATGCGCTTGGTAAAAAACTCGGCAAGCCTGTCTGCGCTACCTGCGACGCGCATTTCCTTAACAAAGAGGACGAGATTTACAGAAAAATTTTGCTCTCCGGTATGAAGTTCAAGGATGCCGACCGCGACGAGCCTATATATCTTCGAACCACAAAGGAGATGCTTGAGGAGTTCTCTTATCTTGGCGAGGAGGCGGCGCGTGAGGTCGTTATCACTAACCCAAACAAAATCGCAGATATGTGCGAGAAAATCCGACCTATTCCCGAGGGCAGATACGAGCCCGACCTTCCCGGTGCAAAGGAGGAGCTGGTTAATTCCTGCTGGCAGAGAGCACACGAATGGTACGGTGACGACCTGCCCGAGATAGTTGAAAAGCGACTGGAAAAGGAGCTTACCTCTATTATCAATAACGGCTTTGCCGTGCTTTATATGATTGCCGTCAAGCTGGTTGCATACTCCGAGAGCCTTGGCTATCAGGTCGGCTCGCGTGGCTCGGTCGGCTCGTCGTTCGTTGCTACGATGTCGGGCATTTCCGAGGTTAACCCACTTCCGCCTCATTACAGATGCCCGAAGTGCCGCTATTCCGAGTTCTTCACCGACGGCTCGGTTGGCTCGGGCTTTGACCTTCCCGACAAGGCTTGTCCCGTCTGCGGCGAAATGCTTTATCAGGACGGACATGATATACCCTTTGAAACATTCCTTGGCTTCTACGGTGATAAGTCCCCCGATATTGACCTGAACTTCTCGGGCGACGTGCAGGGCAGAGTACATAAGTACACCGAGGAGCTTTTCGGTGAGGGGCACGTATTCCGAGCAGGAACGATAACCGGCCTTGCTGACAAGACTGCATGGGGATACGTTGCAAAATATCTTGAGGAGCGTCGTGTTAAAATCCCAAAGGCACAGCTCGCATATATGGCAACCAGAATTATGGGTATAAAGAAAACTACGGGTCAGCACCCCGGTGGTATCATAGTTGTACCCAGCGAGTACGATATTTACGATTTCACCCCCGTTCAGCATCCTGCCGACGACCCGAAGGCAGATACCGTCACCACGCACTTCCAGTTCTCATATCTTCACGATACGATACTTAAGCTTGACGAGCTCGGTCACGATATTCCGACCAAGTATAAGATGCTTGAGAAATATACGAACACCAGCGTCCTTGACGTTAAAATGAACGACAAGACGATATACGAGCTCTTTGAGTCCACAAGACCGCTGGGCATCACACCCGCTGACATTGGCGGCAGCCAGCTTGCCACCTTTGGTATCCCCGAGTTCGGCACTCGTTTCTTGCAGCAGGTTCTCGTTGAGGCAAAGCCAAAGACCTTTGCCGACCTCGTTCAGATTTCGGGACTGACTCACGGTACTGACGTGTGGCTCGGAAATGCGCAGGAGCTTATTAAGCAGGGCACCTGTACGATTTCTGAAGTTGTCGGAACGCGTGACAGTATAATGCTTTACCTTATCGCCCACGGTCTTGAGAGTAAGCTCTCGTTCGATATAATGGAGTCGGTAAGAAAGGGTAAGGGCTTGAAGCCGGAATGGGAGGCGGAAATGCTCGCCCACGACGTACCTGAGTGGTATATCTGGTCGTGTAAGAAGATAAAGTACATGTTCCCGAAGGCTCACGCTGCTGCTTACGTCATGTCGGCTATCCGCCTTGCTTGGTACAAGATTTACTATCCTATGGAGTTCTACGCAGCATTCCTGACGGTTGCACCAGGCGGGTTTGATGCCGAGATAGTGGGCAAGGGATATGAGGGTGTTAACGCTCACATAGAGGAAATTGAGAAAAAGGGCAACGAGGCAACAGCCAAGGAGCACGAAACCTGCCAGACTCTCTATCTTGTCAGAGAGGCGCTTGCAAGAGGAGTCAAGTTCCTCAACGTTGACCTCAAAAAGTCTGATGCCACGGCATTCCTGCCCGAAAACGGCAGAATAAGAATGCCCTTCAACTCGCTTCCCGGTCTTGGTGAAACCGCAGCGGAGAAGATAATTGAGGCTAGGGATAACTACGATATCTTCTCGGTTGAGGAGCTTCGTCAGCATACGGGAATTTCCAAAACTGTGGTTGAGATTCTCCGTCGCAATCACGTTCTTGACGGACTTTCTGAAACTAATCAGTTCTCACTTTTCTAAAATAAAAATAATCGGGTGTTAAGCGAAAAAACCTCGCGAAGCACCCGATTTGTAAACTAATATTGACAAAATTAGTTAATAAACAGTAAAATAAGTAAAATTATTGCACATTCCTTATCTCCACCCTTGGAGAAAAGCAGAAATGCCGCAGCGGCGAGAATGAGTAGTTCCTCAGTGCCTATTTTGTTCAGAGAGAATTTATCCTTATCGAAGAAATCAAAGAGTCCTGAAAGACCAAAAAGCGCTCCCGAGCCCGATGGCTTTGTCGGTTGAAAATTCAGTCCTGCGCTGACGGTTTCGCCGCCTTCCCCCGACTCGCTTCCACTCGAAAAAGCTGTGCCGTCGTAATTTACAGGCGGAGTAGGCATTTCATCTTCCTGATAGTAGCTTCTCGAATACACTCCCGTCACCTCGCTTTCATCATATCAATAATATCCGCGATAGTCATCATAGAGTCTATCGCTTTGGCTCGCGATTCTGACAAATATGGCTTTAGTGCACCGAGCAGCTGGGTTCGGTTGCTACGAATACTTGATGTCGGTGCGCTTGCTGGCAGACTAACTTCACTTATCTCTGGCTTTGATTCTGCGACTACCTGCGTCGATTCCACTGACTCGCTTTGCTCCTCTTTTTTGACCAGACTAGAAATTTCTGCTATCAGTGCGGGATTTTCCATCAGCACGCTTATTACCTTGCTGACGTCGATATTTCCGTTATCACTCATAGGCTATTTTCCCTTTCTGTAGCTGTTCAAAAGGCGCATGGCGTCAGAGACGTTTATTTTATCTGCACTTACAGCTGCGCGTAGCTTTTCAAGGTCCTCGTGCGGCGGTGTCTTGTCGGGCAGGGAAAAGCCGTAGCCTCTCGCCATTGATACCACGGTTGCCCACAGCTTATCGTCAGGCATCGCAGCTATTGCTTCGAGCTGTGCCTTGTCAATTCTCATTCGGTTCTCCTTTCGGTTTTAAAATATATTTTTAGCATTATATGAGAGTAATTTATGAAAGGTTCTTTTATGAAATGCCTTTGTTTTTCCGATTCACACGGTAATCCTTACAATATTCGACGCGTACTTAATATGCATCCCGATGCCGAGGTGATTTTCTTTCTGGGTGACGGTCTTTCGGACCTTGAGCCGTTCGTTCTTGACCGCACTCGTGCGTTTCTTGCCGTTCGCGGAAACTGTGACGGCTCATTCGTTCTTGGCAGCGCTATTCTGAAGAAAACAGACGAGATAAATCTTCTTGGTAAGCGAATCGTATTTACACACGGAGACCTATATGGTGTTAAATACAGCCTCGACGGAGTAAAAAAGCTCGCACTTGAAAGACGCGCGGACCTAGTCCTCTTCGGCCATACCCATATGCCGCTTGAGCGCTACGATGCCGATATAAACGACGGAGTATATTTCTTTAATCCGGGCAGCATTGCCACTTCACCCGCAAGCTATGGAGTTATGAATATTACGGAGAAGGGAATTCTTCTCTCGCACGGCATTCTTTAAACAGGAATGCCGTTTATTTTTTCAGCTACGAACATAGCTACCTCTCTTGCCAGTTCCTCGGACTCCGCCTCCGCCATTATCCGTATCAGCGCCTCCGTGCCCGATGGACGAACGAGAAGCCTTCCTGATTTACCCAGCTTTTTCTCGCCCTCCTTGATAATAGCTCGAACGGTGTCTGTATCAAGACTCCTCTTTTTTTCTTTATCGGCGCTTATATTTACCGTCAGCTGCGGATATTTTTTCATGACGCGCGCAAGCTCTGCAAGGCTTTTTTTGCTTTTTTTTATATGTGAGAGTAGGGCAATAGCCGTCAAAAGTCCGTCACCCGTTGTTGCAATATCACCGAAAATTATGTGTCCCGACTGCTCTCCGCCAAAGCAGTATCCACCCTCGCGCATCATATCGGATACGTATCTGTCACCCACGGCGCTTGCTTTAAAGCTTATGCCGTTTTCCTCGCAGAATTTGGAGAGTCCAAGATTCGTCATTACCGTGCCGATCAGAGTATTGTGTGCGAGTTTGCCCTCACTCTTTAAATAAAGAGAAAGTATAGCCATAATGTAATCTCCGTCAACCTCGCAGCCACACTCGTCTATTGCAAGGCATCTGTCACCATCACCGTCAAAGGCTATTCCGACCTCGCATCCATGTGCCAAAACCGCGCTTTTAAGCTTCGCAAGTGAAGTCGAGCCACAGTTTTGGTTAATGTTTTTGCCGTCGGGACTTTTATTTATCATGTAGCACCGTGCGCCAATGCGAGAAAACAGCTCTTCTGCAATCCAAGAGGTAGAGCCGTTGGCACAGTCAACGGCTATTTTCATGCCGTTGAGCGAGATGCCAAACAAGCCCGCCAGAAAATCGAGATATTCCTCTCTTGCACCGAGAGCTCTATCTATTCTTCCGACGCCATCGCATGAAGCGAGAGCCTTTCTGCCAGAGAACACGGCCTCCTCTATTTTATCCTCCTCAGAGTCGGGGAGCTTGTAGCCGTCAGCACCAAAAACCTTGATTCCGTTATATTCGTAAGGGTTATGCGATGCGGAAATCATAACTCCTGCTGACGCCCCCCTCTTTTTGACCAGATAAGCTACTGCAGGCGTTGTGCAAACGCCGAGCAATTCTACTCGCCGTCCTGCAGCCGCCAGGCCTGAAGCCACTGCCGCTGCCAGCATTTCAGACGAGGCGCGCGTGTCCATACCTATAAGCACGTCACCCTTTACACTTGAGCCGAGTGCGATTCCCACTCGCAGTGCCAACTCACAGTCCAGCTCCTTATTAACAATTCCTCTTATTCCGTCAGTGCCAAAAAGTCTGCCCATACATCACCTAAACTCTATCTCTGATAGCCTCTCCGTCAAAAATACATCTCTCGGGTATTACCCCACGCACGTGCGAGAGCGGATAAACAATCGCCTCTCTACCGATTATCGCACCCGGCGAGAGCACCGCGCCACAGCCAACCTCGGCATAGTCGCCGAGCATAGCACCGAGCTTTTTTAGGCCCGTATTAAGCCTGCTCTCAGCGCCAACAAGCACGCATTTCTTGTCAAGCCGAAGGTTTGAGCATACCGCCCCTGCGCCAAGATGTGCCCTGTATCCAATAATGCTGTCACCGACGTAATTATAGTGAGGCAGCTTGCCCTCGTCGAGAATTATTGAGTTTTTAACCTCGCTTGAGTTGCCGATTACCGCTCCGTCGCCTGCTATAACCTTGCCGCGCAGCACAGCCCCGGAGCGTATTTCTGCGTTTTTTCCTATAATAACGGGGGCACAGAAAGTGACCCCCTTGCCGATTTTCGTGCCCTCGCCGATGAAGACACCATCCTCAATCTCTCTGTACGACCTGTCAAGATGAGCGGCTAAATCCTCGATAACGTCACCTATTTTTGAAATAGCCATAAAGGGATATTCGCATTCCCTAAGCATAGCCTCGGCTATCGAATGACTTATATCAAATAGGTCAATAGTTTTTGGTATTTTGTTCATAAATATCCCCCAATTAACTGTATTTTTCCTCGCTCCCCCTTTTCTATACCATACTATTCAGAGTGCGGAATAATTGACATTATCAAAATACGCCAAATTTCTTGCAATTTTATTTATTTTGTGTTAAAATGTAAATTAGATTAAAAAAGCGGATAAATTCCGCCGTTTTGCTTGAAAGGAGTGACCGAATGAACGGACTGAATATGCCTCCCCCTCCGCCAAAGCGGCAGGACGACGGACTGCAAAAGCCGAAGAGTGTCAGAGATATACCTAAGTATCTTGCAGGGCTGCTCGGTGGCTTCTTTAAAAGGCTCTTTTACATAGTATCGCTCGTGTGGGAGGCAGCACCTCTTCTGCTCGTGGCAATGATTGTGCTCTGTATTCTCGACGGTATTTTGCCCGTTGTCGGTGCTTATATATCAAAGGACCTTATCAATATTATTGCAGAGCTTATCGGCTCTTCAAGCCGAGGTAATATCAGCGAGGATATCCTCATTACTATGAAGCCGCTGCTTTGGCTGTTCGTGTTCTATTTCATATATCTGTTCTTAAACAAAATGATGGTCAGATTTAAGAGCATGGTCACGAATATTTCTGGTGAGCTCGTTGCAAATCATATAAGGCTGAAGATTACCACGAAGGCGAAGGATGTAGATATTGCCTCGTTTGACCGTCCCGAATTTTACGAGAGGCTTGAGAACGCTAACCGCGAGGCAGGTATGCGCCCGATTCAGATACTCAACGCGACCTTCAGCGTCGTGAGTGCAGGCATCAGTATGATTTCATTCATAGCCGTGCTCGCTACCTTGAGCCCCTACGCGCCCGCGGTCATTATCGTTGCCGCTATCCCCGGTGCGATAGTTAGCTACTCTTACAGGCATAAGAACTTTTGGTATATCCGCCGTCACTCCAAGGAGCGCCGCGAGATGACCTACTATTCGAGCGTAATGGTCAATAAGGATATGGCAAAGGAAATTAAGCTCCTCGGCCTCGGTGATACCTTTATTGACAAGTACAAGGCTGTTTTTGCAAAGTATTATAAGGGACTTAAAAGCCTTGTCGTCAAGGAGGGCGTCACCCAGCTCGTTATCGGTATACTTTCCACTCTCGCGCATTGTGCGTTGTTTTTGTACGTTGCATACACGGTTATATATAAAGACGGCCAGATAGGCGATTACTCGCTTTATACGGGCGCACTTACCTCAATCACAGGCTACGTTGCCACCCTCTTCACCGCAACCGCAACTATATACGAGGGAACTCTCTTCATAAACAATATGATGGACTTTATGAAGGAGGAGGTGACCGTCAAGCCTACCGTCACCCCTGCACGTATTCCTGATAAAAGCGCTGCGCACACCGTGGAGTTTAAAAACGTATCATTCCGCTATCCCGGCACTGAAAAATACGTGCTTGAAAACGTGAATTTAAGCTTTAAAACGGGTGATAACGTCGTTCTCGTCGGACTTAACGGAGCTGGCAAAACCACTCTTATTAAGCTGATAACCCGTCTTTACGACGTTAGCGATGGCGTAATTTTGCTTGACGGACACGATATTCGTGAGTATGACGTCGAGGCACTGCACGACCTGTTCGGCATAATCTTCCAGGACTTTGGCAGATATGCTGAGAGCGCCGCGGAAAATATTGAGTTCGGTGACGTTCACCGCTCGCCCGATAGGGAAGAGGTTATCCTCGCAGCCAAGGGCGCTGACGCTGACGGATTTATCGAGAATTTACCACACGGCTACGATACTCCGCTTACGAGAATGTTCGAGGAGGACGGCATAGAGCTTTCGGGCGGTCAGTGGCAGAAGCTCTCGGTTGCAAGAGCATTCTACAAAAAGTCGGATATTCTTATCCTTGATGAGCCTACCGCATCGCTTGACGCGATTGCCGAGAAGGAGGTATTTGACCGCTTCCGCGAGCTTTCCGAGAACAAGCTCACGCTATTCGTCTCCCACCGTCTCTCCAGCGCAGTTGATGCGAGCAAAATCGTGGTTATCGACGGCGGAAAAATCGCCGAAATCGGCACTCACGAGGAGCTGATGTCAAAGGGCGGTAAGTACTGCGAGCTCTTCACCACGCAGGCGAAGAGATATACCACAGAATAATAAATGCCGAACGGCAAAAAAACGGTTGGGACAAAAATCCCAACCGTTTTACTTATACATTTTAGTGCTTTTGTGTACGTCAGCCTACGTATTCATCGTTTCGCCAGGTGCCCGACCAAGAGCGCCTTTGCTGCGTATCATACATATATCCATGACCGTGACGTTTGCCGTCCTTGAACTCGCCTTCATAGACTCTGCCGTCAGCCCAGGTATATTTACCTCTGCCGTTAGGCTGGTCGTCCTTGTATTCGCCTTCGTATACGTCGCCATCTGCATAGGTGTATTTACCTCTGACTGAACGGACACCCTTTTTCCATTCACCTTCGTACATAGGACCGGTGCTGTAGACCATTTTACCTCTGCCGTTAGGCTGGTCGTCCTTCCATTCGCCATCGTAGACCGAGCCGTCAGCCCCGGTATATTTACCTCTGCCGTTGCGCTCGCCGTCCTTGAACTCGCCTTCATAGACGCTGCCGTTAGCCCAGGTATATTTACCTCTGCCGTTAGGCTGGTCGTCCTTCCACTCGCCTTCGTATATGTCACCATCTGCATAGGTCTTCTTGCCGTAGCCGTTGCGCTTGTCGTCCTTGTATTCGCCTTCATAGACGCTGCCGTCAGCCCAGGTATATTTACCTCTGCCGTTGTACTCGCCGTCCTTCCATTCGCCCTCATATACGTCGCCACATGAATGGGTCATCTTGCCGTAGCCGTTGCGCTTGTCGTCCTTCCACTCGCCTTCGTATACTTCGCCGTCAGCCCAGGTATATTTACCTCTGCCGTTGCGCTCGCCGTCCTTGTATTCGCCCTCGTATACGGCACCGCTAGCAAATGTGTATTTACCGATGCCGTTGCGCTTGCCGTCCTTCCATTCGCCTTCATAGACGCTGCCGTCAGCCCAGGTATATTTACCTCTGCCGTTGTACTTGCCGTCCTTCCATTTGCCTTCGTATACGTCGCCATCTGCATAGGTAGCCTTGCCGTAGCCGTTAGGTTTGCCGTCTTTGAGTGCCCCTTTGTATATGGAACCGTCGTCGTATTCGACGGTTTCGGTTTTTGTAAAGCTTAATCTTAGGTTGTGTTTTTTATAAAAGTCAACGATTTCGTTCATCTGAGATAGCAAGGCAGACGCTTGCGCGTTGATTTCTTCCTCAGACATTTTTCCTCGGGTTGCTTTTTGAACTGTTTCTGCTTGCTGCTCGGCAACTTCTTGCATAGCTGCTTGCTGTTCGGAAAATTCTTGTGTAGATGCTTTAGTTTTGCTTATTTGCTTGCCGTTTTCCAAGACTATATCATATACGATGCCGTCGGGAGTTATTTCTTTACCCTTACCGTGTCCGGTATCGTGGGCCCATTCACCATCGTAAATTTTACCGTCGGCATAGGTGTATTTACCTCTGCCTGAACGGACACCCTTTTTCCATTCACCTTCGTACATAGGACCGGTGCTGTAGACCATTTTACCTTGGCCGTGGTAGCTTCCGTTCTTCCATTCGCCGTCGTATTCCTTGTACAGATAACCCTGCGGATAGGTTGCTTTGCCTTTACCGTGATGTTTCCCATCTTTCCACTCGCCGTCATATATAATGCCGGAAATATAGGTGGTTTTGCCTTTGCCGTTTGGCAGTCCGTCACGGACCTCACCCTCGTAGACGTCGCCGTTTGTGTATTTAATCGTTTCTATCATATAGAAAAACCTCTTTGCTCGTATTAAAATAGCGAAAAATCTTTGTTTTATTACATTTTTTGTCATTATCTGCCGAGGCAGGCAGCTCCAACGATGCCGGCATCGTTGCCGAGGGTGGCAATTCTGATTTCGGTTTTCTTATTTGCGTGACGGCTGTACTGCTCGCGTTTTACGATTTCTTTAATCGGGGTGATGAGGTCGTCTTTTTCGTTAGAAAGACCGCCGCCGATACAGATTACGTCGGGTTGGAAAATGTTAATGGTGTTGGTGAGTCCTGCTGCAAGATTTTCTATGTATTCGCGAACAAGCTCTGCACCGTACGGGTCACCGGCTTTCTTTGCATCAAATGCAGTTCTCGCGCTGACCTTGCCCTCCTTTTCGGCGGCATCAAAGAGCTTTGAGGGCACGCCCATTGCAGTGAGGCCCTTCATTCTCTCCTTCGTAAGAGCGGTGAGTGCAGAAGCCGAGGCATAAGCCTCCCAACAGCCACGTCTGCCGCAGGAGCAGAGTCTGCCACCCATGTGAATTACGGTGTGACCTATCTCTCCGCCCGCGAAGTTGACGGAGCCGGAGAAAATCTTGCCGTCAATAATGATTCCACTGCCGACGCCTGTACCCAGCGTAATCATAATTACATTCTTTACGTTTTTTGCCGAGCCTGCAAAAGCCTCGCCAAGTGCAGCAGCGTTAGCGTCGTTTGCTACGTAAATGCGCTCGATAGGCAAATATTTCTTGAAAATGTCTGCAATATGGAAATCTTTAAATGGAAGATTGTTGGTGTACTCGATAACTCCCGTAGCCGTATTTGCCGTTCCGGGGGCAGCAATACCAACGTACTCAATCTCTTTTATCGAAAGGCCGTTTCTTTCAATTATTCTGCCTGCCAGAGCCGCCATATCCTTGACGATTTCCTCGCCGTCTCTGTGGGCACCGGTAGGCACGGAGTCCTTATCAACAATATTAAGCTCCGCGTCGCAAAGACCAACCTTTATATTAGTTCCACCGAGGTCAACTCCAATAGTATACATAAATTTCTCCTTAAAAATTTTACTGATAAAATTATACATTTTTTTAAGTTTAATGTCAAGTGCTTATGCTGAAAATATAAGAGATAACCTGATAAGCAAGACTCGTTCACAGAAAATTAACAAATATAGTTTTATAAAGATATTGCAATATTCACAAAAATGGTATACAATATACGCGTTAAAAAAAGAAACGCTTCTATATTTTATATAGAAAACGTCGAAAGGACAGTAAATGAAAAGATTTGTTTATGCCGATAATGCAGCAACCACACCGGTTAGCCGCGAGGTGCTTGATGCTATGCTTCCATGCTTTGAGCGTGACTTTGGCAACCCTTCGAGCCAGCATTCGCTCGGTATAGAGGCAAAGGATATTCTCGACGATGCAAGAGCGAGAATTGCAGCGGTGCTCGGTTGTCGTGCAGACGAAATATATTTCACCTCAGGCGGTACTGAGTCTGACAACTGGGCTATCAAGGGTGCAGCTATGAGAATGAGGGCGAAGGGAAGAACCCACATCGTCACAAGTAAAATTGAGCATCACGCGGTTCTTCACACCTGTGAGGCGCTTGAGAAAGAGGGCTTTGAGGTGAGCTACGTCGGTGTTGACTCTGACGGTGTCGTTGACCTTAACGAGCTTCGCAGTGTAGTCACCGACAAGACCGCTGTGGTTGCTATAATGTATGCAAATAACGAGATAGGCACTATCGAGCCTATTGAGGAAATAGCAGAAATTGCTCATGCAAAGGGCGCGTTGTGCTTCACTGATGCCGTTCAGGCAGTGGGCAATGTGGACATTGACCTTTCAAAGAGCGGGGTTGATATGCTTGCGCTTTCGGGCCACAAGCTTCACGCACCTAAGGGAATAGGACTTCTCTATATCCGTAAGGGAGTCGTTATCTCAAATCTTATTGAGGGCGGCGGCCAGGAGAAGCGTAAGAGAGGCGGTACGGAGAATCTTCCGTATATCGTCGGACTTGCAAGGGCGCTTGAGATAGCCAAGGAGAAAATGCCCGACCTAGAAAGAGTAGCGGCAATGCGCGACCGTCTTATTGAGGCTCTGACAGCCATTCCGTACTCCTCGCTGAACGGTCACAGAACAAAGAGGCTTCCCGGTCTTGTGAACGTCGGATTTGAGTTTATTGAGGGCGAGAGTATGCTTATGTGGCTTGATATGGCTGGCATTTGTGCCTCCACAGGCTCTGCTTGCTCCTCGGCTTCGCTTGACCCTTCACACGTATTGCTTGCAACAGGCGTGCCTCACGAGCGTGCGCACGGCTCACTTCGCCTTTCGCTCTCGCACGATACCACCGACGCTGACGTCGATTATATTATAGAAAACGTCGCTCCCATAGTAGAAAAACTCCGTAATATGAGTCCTCTCTGGGAAGACGTAGTTAAAAATAAGAAATAAGAGGAAAAGAAAATGAAATATAGCGAAAAGGTAATGGACCACTTCACCAATCCAAGAAACGTGGGTGAAATTGAGGATGCTGACGGCGTAGGCGTTGTAGGAAACGCAAAGTGCGGCGATATAATGAAAATGTATCTCAAGATTGAGGACGATGTAATAACAGACTGCAAGTTCAAGACGTTTGGATGCGGTGCGGCTATCGCTACCTCCTCTATGGCAACCGAGCTTGTAAAGGGGCACACTATTGAAGAGGCTCTTAAGCTTACAAATCAGGTAGTCGTTGAGGCTCTTGACGGTCTTCCTCCTGTAAAGGTGCATTGCTCGGTTCTCGCCGAGGAGGCTATCAAAACGGCAGTTGCTGATTACTATAAAAAGATTGGCAGGCCTGTTGATTTTGAGATAGAAAAAGAACACGATGAAGAATAAAACATTCCGCGGTTTTGATAAAAAATCGCGGAAAAACTCTATATATGACAATACAACTTTACAAAATGCGCATTTTCAAATAGCTTTTTGTAGAAAAATGGAGAAAACAGAATGAAAATTCTCGTTGGAATTAGTGGCGGTGTTGACAGCGCTTACGCGGCACTTAAGCTAAAGTCAGAGGGGCACGAGGTAGAGGGCGCGGTCCTTATAATGCACGAGTATACCGAGATTGAAGCAGCGCGCGAGGCGGCAACATCGGTGGGTATTTTGTTGCATGAAATTGACTGTCACTCCTCCTTTGAATGTATAAAGGAAAATTTCGTATCTGAATATATTTCGGGAAGAACGCCGAATCCTTGCATAATATGCAACGAGCGCGTAAAATTAAAGGTGCTTTACGATTTTGCCATGGAAAACGGCTTTGACGCTATCGCCACCGGACATTATGCCAATGTGGTAGAAAATGACGGCAGATACGCACTGGCTTTTCCCAAGGATATGAAAAAAGAGCAAACATACATGCTTTATAGACTCCCTCAAAGCATACTTTCACGACTCTACCTACCACTCTCCGAAGAAACAAAAGAAGAAATAAGGAAGAATACCGACGCGGTGGGGCTTTCTGTCGCAAAGCGTGCTGACAGTCAGGAAATATGCTTTTTACCCGATGGAAATCATACCGAATATATAGAATCAAAGGCAGGGAAGAGTAGCGAAGGCGATTTTGTTGACCAAAACGGAAAAATTCTCGGCAAGCATAAGGGAATTATTCACTATACCGTTGGTCAGCGCAAGGGACTCGGAATATCGCTCGGCGAGCGTGTCTTCGTCACGGATATTAACCCACAAAGCAATACGATTACCCTTGCTCAATCGATTTCAGGTTCTACAGAAATCCACCTTACAGACATGGTTTATTCAGGAATGGCAAAGCCCGAAAACGATGAGACCGTAGAGCTTTTCGTCAAGCTGCGATACACTGCGCCTCTTGTCAAGACACGCGCAATTCTATATCCCGATGGCACAGCAACGTTAACATTTGACAAGCCCGAAAAGTCTGCCCCAGGACAGTCGGCTGTGTTATATAAGGACGGTGTCGTGATGTGCGGTGGCTTTATAAATAAATAATCATGCAGGAAAAATATCATAAAAACGGTGCAAAACACCCCGAAATGGAGTGAATTTGCACCGTTTTTTACATATTTAACACTTTCGCACGCGTAGAAAATTTCAACCGTTTTTTGTGCAACTTTTATATATGTTAAAATATGTCAAAAATACTCGTATAAAACGGGCATAATGGTAAACTTTATTTACAGTATTAATAAAAGGCTTGAAAATGTGGCGTTTTAAGCTCTATTTAGGTAAATTTAATTTACCAAACGCAAAAAGAACATTTTGGTCCAAAAAAGAGCTTGTAAACAAAAGTTTGCCTTTTCAAAAAATGCTTTTTCAAAACTCAATTTCAAAAAGTTTTTTACCAAACTGTAAAAATTTTTCTTTATTGACAGAAAATCCGTTGTGTGTTATAATTACTTATATTTACGCGGGCGATGGAACGTATTGCTCGCCGCGATTTAGAAATTTGGAGGAAATCAGCAGATGAAAACAAAAGTGTTTCAGAAGGCAATTTGCTTAATACTTTCTGTGACGACGCTTCTCGGTGCTTTTGGCATCACCTCATTTGCAGCAGAAGCCAAGGTAGCTCCGCAGACTAATGCGGGCTCGGCTGCTACGCTTGAGGACATGGTTGCCCTGCTTGGCACGTCAACCTATGCCGAATACGCTGCGAATCATTCAGACAGCAAGTGGCAAAAGGAGCTTGACGAGATAACGATTGACGTCGTTGAGGATCTCTTAAAAGACTCCTCTGACGCATACGTCACCAAGGACAGCAAGGATTGCCTTGATTCGGCGGAAGCCAACGAATCCGCATGGGAGGGCTTCGGAGATAACTGGAATAACACAGTTTATCTCCCCACCACCAATGCGGAGGGCACTAAGGCAGGCTCGGCAAGCTGGAATTTTAAGCTTACGGATGCGCAGACCGGCCTTTATTATCTTCAGATTGAGTACTACAACCCTCAGATTACCGAAAGCCTTTACGGTAAGAGTAGTGTCAGTGCTATAGAGAGAAAACTGAAGATTGACGGCAAGGTTCCCTTTGACGAGGCGAGCAGCCTTACCTTTGACAAGCATTGGATCTACGATAATATCAGTGAGCCCGTGACAAGCGACGTACAGCCCGGTGATAAGTATCAAGATAACGGTACGTACGTTGATTACGAGGATGGCACTAAGAAAAATAACAAGAAAGACGGCTACTACAAGTACGTCACTGTCGTTAAGGATGGCAAGAAGACCGTCACTACCTATAAGATTTCTCAGGATATTATAGGCAACTCTATGACTCCTGATATTAAGGAGGAGTCGGTTTGGAGCACTTACATTTGTAAGGATACTACCGGATACTACGACGGCTACTTTACCTTCCTCTTTGATGAGGATAAGGAATATACAATTACCCTTGAGGCAGAGCGAGAGCCTATGATTGTTAAATCTATCAAGCTTGTTCCCGCTACCGGCTCGTCTGCAATTATTCCTACATATGAGGAATATCTTAAAAAGCACAGCGACAAGCCCAAGGCTTCGGGCAATATCACCTTTATTCAGGCAGAGTTCCCAGACTCCGTTTCGGACTCATCCGTTGCACCTGCAAACAACAACTCCTCTGCAGCGAACTATCCCATTTCGTCCTCTGCACAGATTTTTAATGTTATAGGCGAAACCGGATTCAGCTCTGTAGGACAGTGGGCGGCGTACAAGTTTACCGTTAACGAAAGCGGTATGTATAACATCGCTATGCGTTATAAACAGGAAACTCTTCAGGGTATGTTTGCTTGCCGTTCTATTAAGCTGGCTGGTGGTGAGTACGGTATAGGAGAAACTCCCACCGTTCCTTACGTAGAGGCTCAGAAGGCGCGCTTCGATTACGATAAGGAGTGGCAGTCTGAGAATATCGGATATTATACCGAGGATGAAAACGGAAATGCAGTAAAGCATGATTTCAGCTTCTATTTCGAAGAGGGAGTAGAGTACACCCTTTACGTAGAATGCTCGCTCGGCGACCTTAAGTCTTACATAGAGAGAGCGGAGACCTCGCTTAATAACATTAACGAGTGCTATCTTAAGATTCTTCAGCGTACGGGCTCTGACCCTGACGAGAACACTGATTATAAGTTCAAGGAAACCATGCCTGAGGTTCTTGTCACGCTTCTTAACGAAGCTATTGAGCTTACTGCCATTTCCGATGAGCTTGAGCAGCTTTGCGGTACTACAGGCTCTCACTTAGCAACTCTTGATACTATTGCTCGTATACTTGACATTATGGGCTCAAGAAACGGTTATGACATACCCGCAAATATGGCTAACCTTAAAACCTATCTTGGTACGCTTGGTACTTGGATTAACGATTCCAAGAAGGGCGTGGTTATGATAGACAGCATCGGCATCGTTCCTGCCGATACTGAAGAAAAGCTTCCTCGTGGCAAGGCAGGCTTCTTCAAGTCACTTTGGTTTGAGATTTCCTCTTTCATATATTCATTCTTCACTAAGTATGATCGGATGGGACTTACCGTAGAGCCCACCGCGGATTCCGAAACCGTAAGCGTTTGGCTTGCTTCCGGTCGTGACCAGTCGAACATTTGGCGTTCGATGGTTGACGCAAAGGGCGGATTCACTGATTCTTACAACACCGCGGTTACTCTTAAGCTCGTCACGGCAAACACCCTGCTTCCGTCCATATTGTCCGGAAAGGGTCCTGACGTTTATATGGGACTTGGTGCAGCAGATGTTATCAACTACGCTATTCGTAGTGCGGTAATAGGTGTCAGTGGCAACGACTCAAAGGTTCTTACGGCGGATCAGAATGTCGTATTCCGTTCATATGTTTATGAGAATTCTGCGGGCGAAAAGGTATTCGTTGAAAAGATTGACGAATCTAACGCCATTTACAGAAAACCCTCGGGCAGCGGATACGTTAATATGACTCAGCAGGAAATTGACGCATTTAAGGCGAACCTTGCTTCCTACAAGCAGGTTTCTCTTCCTTATTCCGCAATAAAGAACAGCTTTGCTCCAGCGGCTACCAATGCCCTTCAGCTTTTGGAGGTTAGCTACGGTATTCCTATGACGATGGGCTTTGCGATGATGTTCTACCGTATGGACGTTCTCGGTCAGCTCGGACTTGAGGTTCCTGAGTCTTGGGATGAACTCCTTGCGATGCTTCCCGCACTTCAAACTAAGAATATGTCCATCGGTGTTTCTTACATCTCTGCACTCGACTTTATGATGTATCAGATGGGCGGTAATATGTGGAAGTACACTGATTCCTCTATCTACGATCCGCTTTATGCAGGCTCGAAGATTGACCTTGATTCTGACATTGCAATTGAGGCGTTCGAGTTTATATGCCGACTTTATACCGACTATTCATTCCCGGTAAGCTTCGATGCTGCTAACCGTTTCAGAACGGGTGAGATGCCTATCGTAATCGGTGATTACGCGAGCATTTACAACACTCTTGTAGTATACGCGACCGAAATTGACGGTTTGTGGGAGTTCTGTCCGCTTCCCGGCTCAGATAACGAGTTTGAAGAAGACGGCTTCAACTACGACTCGCTTGCAACCGTTTCGGCTACCGTAATTCTTAACGGCTGTGATGACCTTCTTACCGCATGGCAGTTTGCACAGTGGCAGACCAGCGCGTCGGTTCAGGCTGAATACGGAAACAGAATAGTAGCCGTTATCGGTCCTGCAGCTAAATACGAGGCTGCAAACCTTGATGCTATCAACGACATGTCATGGACCGCAAGAGAAAAGTCGGCTATCAAGGATCAGATGGCAAACCTTGATTCTATCGTTAACTATCCCGGCTCGTATATCTATTCGAGATACATGAAGTTCGCATTTCTTGATGCGTACAACGATGGCATGGATCCTTATGAGGCAATGATGTCGTATATTCCCGCAATTAATGCGGAAATCGCGCGTAAGCGTGAAGAATTTGACCTTCCCATTGCAGAGACTGCTGAAGACGCACTCCGCAAGGTTAAGGCTAGTCAATATGATTAAGAAAGGAGCAAATAAATGTCAGGAAAAGTTTCAAAGGCTGACGCAAATCGCCCCGTAGCGCGCGATGAAATGTCTAAGCTTGCATGGACTTGGAAGGAAATGAAGAGAAACAAGACTGCATACTTTATGCTTGCTCCATTCCTTATTTTGTTCATTATCTTTACCGTCTTACCCGTCGTGCTCTCAATGTTTTTAAGTCTTACCGACTTCAACATGCTTGAGATGCCCGGATGGCAGGGAATTAAGAACTACACCAGACTCTTCCTTGAGGATGAGATATTCATGCTCGCGTGCCAGAATACCTTAATATTCGCGGCTATCACGGGCCCCGTATCTTATCTTCTCTCACTTCTCGTTGCGTGGTTCGTAAACGAGCTTGCTCCCAAGGTAAGAGCAGTGGTCACTCTTATATTCTACGCACCCTCTATTTCCGGTCAGGTATACCTGATTTGGAAGACGTTGTTCTCCTCCGACTCTTACGGTTGGGCAAACGCAAACCTTATGAAGCTTGGTATTATTACTCAGCCTATACTTTGGTTTGAGGATGCCAATTACGTAATGGGTCTTTGTATCGTAGTTGCGCTCTGGACCTCGCTCGGTACGGCATTCCTGTCGTTCATAGCCGGCTTCCAGACGGTTGACCGCTCGATGTACGAGGCGGCTGCCGTTGACGGTATCAAGAACCGTTGGCAGGAGCTTTGGTATATTACGCTTCCTACGATGCGTCCGCAGATGATGTTCGGTGCCGTTCTTGCGATAACGAACTCCTTCGGCTTTGGAGGCGTCGTCACCGCGCTTTGCGGCTTCCCCTCGGTCGGATATGCGGCACATACCATAATGCACCATCTTGACGACTACGGCGGACAGCGATATGAAATAGGATATGCCTCTGCGATAGCCGTTGTGCTGTTTATTATAATGTACGGCGCTAACGTCATCATTAAGAAGGCGCTTGCGAAGGTAGGTGAGTAATATGGCAGCTGTTAAAAAATTAAGAACCAGAAACCACCGAGTCGTCCTCAACCGTTCGGCAGGAGGCGACGCCGGCATTACCTTTATGCTTACGCTTCTCGGTATACTGATGTTCGTACCCATGTACTACGTCGTTATCCAGTCCCTGAAGCCGCTTGACGAGCTGTTCATGTTCCCGCCTCGCTTCTACGTAAGCAAGCCCACCTTCGACAACTTCGTCGACCTGTTCACCCTTATGGATGATTCGTGGGTGCCCTTCTCAAGATACATATTCAATACCGTATTCCTCACGGTATGCGGTACTCTCGGTAATTTGGTATTCGCTTCTATGGCGGCATACTCGCTTGCAAAGCTTCGTTTCCCCGGCAGAAACGCGATATTCCAGCTTATCGTCACCTCTCTTATGTTCCACTCGACGGTAAACCAGGTCACGCACTTTATAATCCTTTCCTCGTTTAACTGGATTGATACCTACCTTTCTATTATAGTACCATCGATGGCAACAACAATGGGTCTTTACCTTATGAAGCAGTTTATGGAGACCTCAGTTCCTGACACCGTTCTTGAGTCTGCAAGACTTGACGGTGCGAGTGAATTCCGCACGTTCCTTATCATAGCAATGCCTATGGTTAAGCCCGCTTGGCTGACGCTTATGATAGAGTGCTTTAAGTCGCTTTGGAACGCAGGTGCATCTATTTACATTCACTCCGAGGAGCTCAAGACCTTCAACTATGCTATTAACCAGATAGTATCGGGCGGTATTGCCCGTTCGGGCGCAGGTGCTGCGGCAATCGTCGTTATGATGATAGTTCCCATTACTATCTTCGTTATCAACCAGAGTAAGATTATCGAGACGATGGGATCGTCCGGTATGAAGGATTAAGGAGGAGTAAAAATGAAAAGTAAAATAGTAAAAATACTCCTTCTCTCTCTCGTATGCATTACCGTTTTCGGTACTATTGCTCCCGCGGCGTACGAGTCGTATGATACCTACACCTACTCAATAGACGGTGAGCCTCTCCCCTCGCCACACGCCTATACTCCCGACGTTGAGCCTTACGATTCTCAGAGCATGGGACTCCTTAACGGGGGGAAGTTTGGAAATAAACAGCTCAGTAAAGCCAACGATATCGTTGCAGATAACGAGGGCAACCTCTATATTGCAGATACCGGCAATAACCGTATAGTTATTCTCAATGCGTACGACTATAAGGCTACCGCTGTTATAGAAACCTATGTTGACGAATATGGAGAATTGCAAACCTTTAACTCTCCTAAGGGTGTATTCGTCACCGATCCCACCAGAATGGTTGACGGTTCCAGTCACATCTTCGTATGTGATACCAGCAACAAGCGCGTCGTAGTTTTTGATAGAGATTGCAACTATGTCAAAACTATCATAGAGCCTGAAAACGCTCTGCTTGATGAAAACGACTTTTCACCATATGCTATCGCGGTCGACATTTACGGACGAATCTTTATCGTCTCTCAGAACTGTGACCAGGGTATTATCGTAATGTCCTCTGATGGTGAGTTTACAGGCTTCATCGGTTCGCAGAAGGTGACTGTAAATGCTATCGAAAAGCTTTGGGACAGCCTTCGCGGTGATGAACAAACCGGTGCTGCACTTAGCCTTTCTATACCTTTTAATAATATAACGGTTGATGAATCAGGCTTCGTTTACGTCACTATTAACTTCGATAAGAAGGAGGAGCTTACTCAGCAGTTCAATACTATCAAGAGCAAGACCTCTACTTATTCTCCTGTTAAGAAGCTGAACTCGCGCGGTGTTGAGATTATGAAGCGAAACGGCTTCTTCGATCCCGGCGGAGAGGTGCTTTCTGCAGTACCCCTTGCATCGTATAAGGACGTATCTAATATTATCGACGTCACATTGGGTGACGAGGGCTCGTGGACTATTCTTGACAGCACACGTTCAAGACTCTATACTTACGACCAGAATGGTAATCTTCTCTTTGCCTTTGGCAATAAGGGTGACCAAATCGGAAACGGTGAAAAATACGTTGCCATGACCTATCAGGTTGTTGACGGAGTTTATAATCTCGTTATGCTTGATGATACATCCACCGGTTTCAAGCTTACCGTTTTCCAGCCCACCGAATATTGTGATAAAATTATGATGGCTCTTCACAATCAGAATAATCACAATTATTCCTCTACTATTGATAACTGGCAGGACGTTCTTACAAGCAATAACAACTTCGACCTTGCCTATATAGGAATAGGTAAAGCGCTCTTTAACCAGGGTAAGTATAACGAGGCTATGGATATGCTCTCGAAGGCTTACGAGGTTGATTATTACTCCAAAGCATTCTCTGAGATTCGAAAGAACATTATTTCCAGATGGATGATTCCTATGGTGGCAGGACTTATAGCCCTCATAGTTCTTATTATTAAGTTCCTTGGTTGGGCAAAGAAAAAGAATAAGGCGGTCTCCCTCAAGGTTGGAGAAAAGACATACGGAGAGGAACTGCTTTATGCCTTCCATCTTGTATTCCATCCCTTCGACGGCTTCTGGGATTTGAAGCACGAGAAGCGTGGCTCTGTAAGGGCGGCAGCTACTATTTTAGGTATTACCATAGTGGCGTTCTTCTATCAGGGAATAGGTCAGGGATATATGTTCAACCCCAGAGATACCTATTCTACTATATTTATTCAGATTATTTCTGTTGCCGTGCCTGTTTTACTTTGGGTTGTAGGCAACTGGTGTCTTACCACACTCTTTGACGGTGAGGGCAGCATGAAGGATATCTTCATTGCTACCTGCTACTCGCTTGCACCGCTTCCCGTATTCGTGACCGTGTCTACGATTCTTACTAACGTTATGGTTGCTTCACAGAGCTCTATAGTAAGTCTTATCGTGACATTCGGTTATATCTGGGTAGGCATTCTTCTATTCTTCGGCATGGTCGTCACTCACGATTATTCCACAGGAAAGAACGTTGTCACTACTCTTGGTACGATAGTTGCTATGTGCGTAATTATGTTCGTTGCAATCCTGTTCTCAAGCCTTGTTATTAAAATGGCGACCTTCCTTATCGCGATTATAACAGAGCTTGCCGACCGACTGGCGTAAGGAGGTAAAAATTATGAAAATGAATAAAATAATATCGTCCGCGCTGGTTTTGGTTATGCTTTTTGCAAGCTTTTGCGTTGTAATTCCCGTCAGTGCAGCAGAGCCTCAAAACACTCATGAAATAAGTATTCTTGATTCGGAGAAGGTAATAAGTGATTTTGATCAGATCAAGGAAATTACAGGTGCATATAAGACCTATAATTTCTCATCTGCCAAGGAAATGCTTGATTATGAGCTTAACCCTGACGGTGATGAGTCTACCAGCGACAGCTATCTTGATTACGTAAAGTACGGTAATTATTCGGTATACGTAAACCGCTACACCGGTTTTATGTACTACGTTAACGAGCTTACCGGACAGATACTGACGAGTAATCCTATAGATCCCGGATATCGCAATGATATTGATATTTCAATTCTCAGCCAGCTTGAGATAGAGTTCTTCAAGACTACCGATGCAAGCATGGATTCCTATACGAACTTCCAGTGGCTTGAAATTGGCTCTTTCATTACAGTGTCAAATTATGGCGACAACGGAATTGCCGTTGAGTACACTCTCGGCCCTGCGGAAAGCGCATATATTGCTCCCTCAGTTATGCTTTATGATACTGCTGATGAGTATATTATGCGTCCGGCATTCAACAAGGTTGCCGAGCTCATGCAGAGCAAATGCGGTGATTTTGATCAGGCATTTGCTAGCAGCAAAGGTCTGAAGATTACTTCCTACAACACCACCGAGCAGGAAATTTACCGTGATGACGGACTTTACAATTTCTTCTACGTAAGTGACACTCTCAATGCATACCGTAGCTATGCTAAGGAAAAGATAGGCACTACCGATAGTGCAAGCTACAAGGAGATTGAGACGTTTATAGATAATATAAATGCAGGTATCTTCTCTCAGTATGCATACAGTATAGTCACTCCTGAAGATGCAAAATACGTCACTATTTATAATGAAAAGGTGACTGCGCTTCAGGATGGTCATAACATCATTATTATGAACGGTGTTATTAATGATGCAGTTGAGGGCGCTCTTCTCAGAAAGATTGAGAAGGCTATAAAGGCAATAGCTCCCGATTACACTCTTGAAATGGCTGAGGAGCACGAGAATGCTTGCGGATTCAAGGCAACGAGTGCAGAGGAGGGAAGCTTTAAGATTTCTCTCTGCTACACCATTGCCGATAACGGTGATCTTGTGGTAGAAGTCCCCTCTAATCTTATCACCTTCAACGAGGTAAACTTTGCGATAAAGAACATCACGCCTCTTAAGTATTTCGGAGCTGGCGAAACCCGTAAGGACGGATACATTTTCTATCCTGACGGAAGTGGTACTGTAATTGAATTCAAGGATTTCAACAGTAGCTCCAGTACCGGTATATCAATTTACATTGATTCCTTGATATACGGATATGATTATTGCTATGCAACGGTAGCGAGCAAGCTGGCTCACCGCGAACAGATTACTATGCCCGTTTACGGACTTGTAAGTGATGTGAATCCTAATAGCCTTGGTGCTTCGGAAGAGCTTACCAGCGTTAGAAACGGTTATTTCGCAATTATTGAGGAGGGCGCATCGCTCTCCGAGATGCATTACTTTACAGGCGGTGGTACTCACAAGTATATCAGTGTACACTCCAAGTATGCTCCCAATCCCTCTGATACCTATGACCTTTCTCAGTCAATTTCCGTATCAGGACTTGGCTCGTACACGGTTGTTGCGCCTGCATCTTACGGTGGATCGCTGAAAACGAAGTATACGATGCTTACTGACCCCGATATACTCGCATCTCTTTCGCTCGAGGATGAGAACTATTCCGGATATGAAGCAAACTATGTCGGAATGGCAAATTGCTACAGAGATTATCTTGAAAATCTTGGAGTAATCGAGCCTATCGCAGAGGTATACGACGATCTTCCTCTTTATATAGAGGCACTCGGTTCAATTAGTATTACCAAGAAGGTTCTTTCTTTCCCCGTCACTACGTCTGTTCCTCTTACTACGTTTGACGACGTGATTACGATGTATAACGAGCTTTCTGATGCACATCAGAAGATTCTTGACAAGGCGGCAGAGCACCAGAAGACTGCAGACGATCTGAAGGCGGACGATGAGGCTAAGCACGCCGCTGAGATTGAACGCAATCTTGCACTTGTAGAAAAATATACAGCTCTTGCTGAAAAAATCAAGGACGTCAGCATTAAGAACATTAACTTCCGTCTTACCGGATTTACCAACGGCGGCATGCATTTCACTTATCCTGCAAAGATTAAGTGGGAAAGAGCGGTTGGCGGTAAAAAAGGACTTGAAAAGCTTCTTGATATAGCTAGCGGAAAGAATGCAGACGAGAATGTTAATTTCGGAATTTATCCAGATTTCGACTTTATGTATATCAACAACACCTCAGCATTCGACTCTATAAACGTTAAGAAGATTGCTGCTTGTATGGTCGATAACCGTTATGCGTCAAAGCAGGTTTACAATTCCGTACATCAGGGCTTCGAGAGCATGTTTGCACTTGTTGTATCTACCTCATCTCTTGATCTGCTTTACAATAAGTTCTTAAAGCAGTATTCTAAGTATGATTTTGACGGTATATCAGCTTCTACTCTCGGCTCGGATCTTAACTCTAACTTCAATGTTGATGATCCTGTTGTAAGAGAGAATGGTATTGCCAACGTCTCTGCCTTGCTTTCCAAGATGTCCTCGAGCTACAGCGTTATGTCGGATAAGGGTAATATTTACGCGGTTAAATATCTCGACCATATCCTTAACGCCTCTATCGACTCGAGCCACCTGAACTACTCATCTTATTCCGTTCCGTTCTATGGTATGGTTCTTCATGGATACGTAAATTATGCCGGAACTCCCATCAACTATTCGGGCTCTCCCGACTACGAGATACTGCGTTCTATTGAGAACGGTGCATCGCTTTACTATATTCTTTGTACTCAGAACACAGGTTATCTCAAGAACGACAGCCTGCTTTCGAAGTATTACGGTGTAGATTACCATAATCTCTTTGACAGTATAGTAGAGCAGTATGCTGTAGTTAATGCAGCCATTGGAGATCTTCAGCAGCACAACATAGTAAATCACTCGATTATATTCGCAGAGCGCGTTATAGTAGAAAAGGAAATGAACGAGAACTATAACAACCTTATAAACGAGTTCCTTAAGATGCTTGATGGCGCGATTTCCAATAAGATTGATGCAGCTATTCAAGCAATGAGAAATGACCCGAATAATAACGGAAAGGGCATTAATTTCTCTGTATCTGATGCTGATATTCAGGCTATTATTTTCAATGCAGCTGAACGACTTAACCTCGATGCTACCGAGCTTGAAGAGCGCTTCTCGCTTAAAGAAAAAATAGAAGCAATAATCAAGAGCTATACTGACATCGAGCACTACAGCAAGGCAGATGGTACACCGGTGACAGTTGGTTATGATGATATCAAGGGCTATGTTTCGCAGCACAATTATATGACCGACTCGGTAGCAACTGATAAGAATTATCAGAAAACCGATTTCACCTGTGATAACGGAAACGTGGTAATGGTCACTTACGAGAGGGAAGTCAATGGAGTAAAGGATACCGTAGTATTCCTTCTCAACTACAACATCTTCTCGGTTAAAATTAAGGTGGACGCTACCGTTCATGCAAACTTTGCACAGTATTGTGACAAGGACGGTTATATCACACTTGACAGCTTCGGCTTCGTAAAAATTAAGTAAAGGAGGTCCTATCAATGAGTAATAAAATTGAAAGCATTGAAATGAATGATGCAAACACTAATCCTGTTGCGAAATTCTTTAAGTCAATATTCAAAAGAAGGGCCTCGCTTGATGCAAGAAAGGCAAGATCGGGCTATTTCTTCATAGCCCCCTTCCTGATTGGCATACTTCTTGTTTACGTACCTATTCTTGCTGACTCTATTTGGTTCAGCTTTAACCACATTTCCTTTAACCCCATGAACCCGGGCGTTCTTGAGCTTGAGTTTTGCGGCTTTGATCACTACAAAGCAGCGTTTGATAACCCCAGCTTTGTGACCGCACTTCTTGCAGGACTTCAGCAGCTTGTTTTTGAAGTTCCCGCAATTATAGTCTTCTCTCTGTTTATCGCAGTCGTGCTTAATCAGAAGATGCTTGGACGTGCGGTATTCCGTGCAATCTTCTTCGTACCGGTTATTATTTCTACCGGTATTATGGAGAGCATTAACTCTGAGGATATGATGTCCGGAAACTCTGGAGAGGGTATAGACGACGGCTCGGGAAGCGGCGGTGCGTCTGAAATTATATCGGCACTCGATATACAGATGCTCTTTGCTAACATGAAGGTCGGTGGTGAGCTTGTTTCCTACGTTGTTAATATCGTAAATAACGTTTACAACATTATTAACTTCTCAGGCGTACAGATGCTGATATTCCTTGCAGGACTTCAGTCCATCTCGCCCGCTATTTACGAGGCGTGCCGTATTGACGGTGCCAGCGGTTGGGAAACCTTCTGGAAGATTACCTTCCCGATGATTTCGCCTATGATTCTGGTAAATGCCATCTATACGATAATCGACTCCTTCACAAGAACGACGAACCCGGCGATGAACTTCATCAATAACTATAACGGTCCTAATGAAGAGGTTTCCATAGCTATGGCTTGGATGTACTTCATAATAGTTATGGTCGTTATTGCGGTTGTTGCGGCTATAGCATCCTCGTTCGTGTTCTATCAGAGAAGAGATTAAGGAGGTGCATGTTATGGATTCAACGAAAACAGTTATTACAAAAGAAACAAAAAACAAAATTTCCGTTGATTACGAAGGCAAGCTCTCCTTTAAGGAACGCTTGATGAAAAAGTTGTCCACATCTAATACTTGGATAACGGTAATTATCAACATCTTCCGCTTTATATTGATGCTTGGTGTATCATACGTTATTTTGTTCCCCTTCTTCTCAAAGGTTGCCGGCTCGTTTATGGATAAATACGACGTAATCGACGCAACCGTATCTCTTATTCCTAAAAATCCTACCATTGAGCAGTATAAGTACATAATACTTGATAACCGCTATTTTGAGGCATTCTTGAATACGCTATTCCTGTCAATAGTATGCGCACTTATACAGACTTTCGTTGCATGCCTTATAGGCTACGGTCTTGCGAAATTCAAGTTCAAGGGAAATAAGATTGTTATGCTTATCGTTGTTGTGACGATGATTATTCCTCACAGCACCATCGATCTTTCAATGCTCAGACACTTTGAGAGCTTTGATATCGGACATATTATGTCAACCGGAAATAAAGGTATTTTGACCACGTTATTTGGAAAAATAGAGCTTCTTAATACCTTCTGGCCCTTCATTATCCTTTCTCTCGGTGGTCTCGCCTTCAAGAACGGACTTTACATCTATATGATGCGTCAGTTCTTCAAGGGTGTTCCCGATGAACTTGAGGAGTCGGCATACGTTGACGGTTCGGGCACGTTCCGTACATTTATGCAGATCATTCTTCCGCTTTCCGTTCCCATGATGATAACGATATTCCTCTTTGCTTTCTCCTGGCAGTGGACTGACCAGTTCTACACTGGATTGTTCTTCATAGGAAACGAGGCACCCTGGATGATGCCTGATATTATCTCGCAGATTCCTATCCACCTTCAGACCAACTACGCAGGTAAGCGTCTATACGAGAACGTAATTCAGAACACCGCCGGAATCATGATTATATTACCTCTGGTAATTATGTATCTCTTCTGTCAGAGATATCTCGTACAGGGTATCGAGCGTTCTGGTCTTGTTGGATAAGTACGAACCGCATACATTTGGGCATATTTTGCCAAAGCTTCGCTTGGAGTAGGCAACTACACCGTCGCTCACCTTTGACAAACTCTGCACCAAATCTACACGGTTCTGATTAGCAAAAACAAAGCTAAAAAGACAAAGTCCCCACAGGAAACTGTGGGGACTTTTTGATACGAACCTGCGTATTTGCGCGTATAGCGCCAAATGCTCGCTCGCAGCATTATAAAAAATGCGACGGAATTTCCGTCGCATTTTTATTTTACAATACCTCAGCGATATCGTAGATAAGCCTTTCGGTCTTTTCCCAGCCGAGACATGGGTCTGTCACAGATTTGCCGTATATTGAGTCGTCGCAAATCTTCTGTGCTCCGTCCTCAATATAGCTTTCAATCATAAGACCCTTTACGATTGAGCGTACATCCTTTGAGTAGCGGCAGCTGTGCAGAATTTCCTTGGCAATTCTCACCTGCTCAAGATACTTCTTTCCGGAGTTTGAGTGGTTGGTGTCAACGATAAGTGCAGGGTTTTCAAGTCCTGATGCTGCATATGTTTCATAGAGGTCATAGAGGTCCTCGTAGTGATAGTTCGGGTGCGATTTTCCGTGCTTATCAACGTATCCACGAAGAATTGCGTGAGCATAGGGATTGCCCTGTGTTTTAACCTCCCAGCCGCGATAGAGGAACACGTGAGAGGACTGTGCCGCCTTGATGGAGTTCATCATAACGCCAATATCGCCGCCCGTAGGGTTCTTCATTCCAACAGGGATATCAAAGCCGCTGGCAGTAAGTCTGTGCTGCTGGTTTTCAACCGAGCGAGCGCCAACCGCAACGTAAGCAAGAAGGTCTGAGAGATATCTGTAATTCTCGGGATAGAGCATTTCATCAGCGCAGCCGAAGCTTGTCTCATTAATAGCCTTCATATGCAGATGTCTTATTGCGAGAATACCCTTGAGCATATCGGGGTTCTGGTTGGGGTCGGGCTGGTGAAGCATACCCTTGTAGCCCTCACCGGTGGTTCTGGGCTTGTTTGTATAGATTCTGGGTACTATAATTATTTTATCCTTAACCTTTTCCTCAAGGTCGCGGAGTCTGTAAATATAATCAAGCACCGCATCCTCTCTGTCGGCAGAGCAGGGGCCTATCACAAGTATAAACTTGTCGGACTCGCCCGAAAATACCTTTTTGAGCGAATCAACTCGCGTGGCAAGTGCCTTTTCGCTATCCTTAGTAAGTGGGAACTGCTCCTTGATATCCTTCGGTATTGGCAGCTTGCGGTAAAATTCCATGTTCATTTTCTCTTGTCCTTTGCGTGTATAAAATTATTTAACTATTTTATCAAAAAGTGTTCTTCTCTGTGCAGATGCGCGCATTTTTTCTCTCATTCGCTTGCCATCCTCGTTAGCAAGATAGGTGCGGAACTCTGTAAATTCCTCAATAAACCTATCCATCTCACGCAGAAGTGCATCCTTATTCATAAGGAATAGCTCCGACCACATTCGGTCGTTTATCTTTGCAATTCTCGTTAAATCCCTGAACGAGTCACCCGTATACTTCTCAAGTCCCTCAGAGTCGTTGCAGTTCATAAGCACTACTGCGATGCAATGCGTCAGCTGCGAGAGAAATGCAATCATCTCGTCGTGTGCCTCGGGTGTAAGCTCCGAAATTCTTGCGAATCCAAGCTCCTCGCCGAGTCTCCTGCAAAGTCTGATTGCCTCACGGCTATTCTTCTCTGTAGGTGTCACGATGTAATTTGCCCCGGCGAAAACAGATGGGTCGGCATACTCCACACCGCTTCTCTCACGGCCTGCCATAGGGTGAGCGGGAATATACTCAACGTCCTCGCGCAGTATATCCTGAACCTTATATACAACGCTGCTTTTGACACCCGTCACATCGGTGATAAGCACACCTTTTGTAAATAAATGTTGATATTTTGCCACCCAATCAACGAATGTGGTGGGGTAAAGTGCGAAAATTATCAGCTCGGAATTTTTGATTAATTCCTCGTCAACCTCGGTCGTGCCGTAGCTAATCATACCTCGCTCTAGCGCATATTTTATATCGGATTCCTCTTTGGTAATGCAGCTGACGCAGTATCCCTTGTCGGTGAGCGCCTTTGCATAGCTTCCGCCAATGACACCAAGTCCGATTATAAGTATTTTCGTGTTTTTATCAAGCTTCATAAGTCCTAAATTTTATTCCTAGTTTTTTAATGTCCGAAAAGAAATCGGGATAGCTCTTCTTGACCGCCTCACAGCCGTCGATCACTCCGCCGTACACGCTTGAAATAGCGGCAAGGGACATTACTATTCTGTGGTCGTTGTGACCAAAAAGAATTTCCCTTGGTGTGTGTAGTGTGGCTGGAAAAATTCTTACCATATTATCCATAACAGAGATATCTGCACCGAATTTTGAGAGTTCTTCTCTCATCACCTCTGCACGATCGCTCTCTTTTATTTTGAGCCTGCGAGTGCCGATAAAGGTTGCTCCGTTTTTCATAGCCGCAAGTGTAAAAAGTATCGGCGCAAGGTCGGGGCAATCCTCAATGTTTATCTCGGGACATCCACCGTCAAGAAGAGGGAAGAGCGTTTTATACACTCTATCACCCTGAAGGCTGTCCGTTTTCAGTCCGAGGACATCCACCTTACCGCCTATATAATTGAAGGCGTCCGCGAATGCACTACCGGAGTAATCTCCCTCGACACTCACACGTCCTGCCTTATATTTCTGAGCGCCCTCAACATAAAGCGTGCTATCGTTCTCCCAGATAACCTTAACACCAAACTCTGCCATAGCAGATATTGTCAAATCTATATACGACCGACTTTCAAGGGCGGTTGTGATAACTATTCTCGAGTCATCTTGAAGCAGGGAAAGAGCAAACAGTAGTCCTGTTATAAACTGACTGCTTACGTCACCTCTAACACGGTATTCACCGCTTGCAAGCGGACCTCTTAAGGTAATACCGTTGCTTGTTTTTTCAAGCAATAGACTTTTTTCTTTCGCGATTTCCTCATACACGCTCTGCGGACGGGAGAGCAGCTTTTCACTGCCAACGAGCCTTGCCTCGTTTCCCGAGAGCCAAAGGAGAGGAATGAAAAATCTAAGCGTACTGCCGCTTTCACGGCATGCAAGGCTCTCGCTTGCCCGAGCTGAGAGAAAATCAATACCCAAAATTCTGACAGAGTCGCCCTCATACTCAATTTTCGCACCAAGCGTCCTGAGGCAGTCAATAGTTGCCAGCACGTCCTCACAGGATGATATACCGACTATTTCGCTCTCGCCATCGCACATTGCCGCTGCAATTAACAGCCTATGTGCCATACTCTTTGACGGGGGAGCGTAAACTCTACCGCGTGCAGTGCTTTTTTCAATTTCAACTCTCATTACAGTATTCCTTAAGGAAGTCAATAGCCTCTATATAACCGCCAACACCGTGACCGGTAATGGTTTTCTTGCAGGCTGCACGGATATAGCTTACCTGTCTGAAATCCTCGCGCTCCTCAACCTTTGAAATATGCACCTCAACCGTTGGGATTTTTACCGCCGAAAGAGCATCGAGAAGTGCGATACTTGTATGCGTGTACGCTCCCGGATTGATAACTATTCCGTCGGCGCTATCGAAATACGCCTCCTGTATCTTATCAACGAGGTCGCCCTCGTGATTCGACTGATAAAGCATAGCCTCAATGCCGTTTTCCGCACAATGCTTGTTTATCATTTCCAAAAGCTCTGCGTATCCAACCTTGCCGTACTTATCCGGCTCTCGAATACCTAGCATATTAAGATTTGGACCGTTTATAACGTAGATTTTCATTAGAAATTCTCCAAAATTTTCTCTGCCACAGCTACCGCCTCGCAGTCAGCGTTGATTTTTAGGTCGCACACCGAGGAGTATATGCCGTATCTTTCCTCGTATCGCTTTTCTATCGCCTCTCTCGATGATGAAAGTGGACGGGAGTCGGTCGGCACGAGATTTTCAAGCGGTCTGTCGATAAAGCAGAGCCTTCCGTTCTTTTTAAGAGAATGAACATTCTCACTCCTTAAAACAGCACCGCCACCCGTAGCAATAATCAGCGAGCTACTATCCGAAATTTCAGCGATAATCTCGCTCTCAATTTCACGGAATTTCTCCTCGCCAAAGCGGGAAAAGATTTCCGCAATTTCCATGCCTGTTTTTTTAACTATAAGCTCGTCGGTGTCAACGAGCGTTCTGCCCGTTTTTTTCGCAATAATTTTTCCAACCGTGCTTTTTCCCGAAGCAGGCATGCCGATAAGCACGATATTTTCCTTTTCGCCTTTTATTTTGTTGTAAATTTTATCAACCGTGTCAGACGCGTATTTTTTACCAAGGAATATCTCCGATGCCCTCACCGCCTGAGCGACGAGCATATAAAGACCGCCCTCGGCAGCAATACCTTTTTCCCGTGTTTCTAAGACAAGACGACTTCTCAGCGGATTATATACCGCATCAATAACGCCTGAGAGACTGTCAAATTTAGAAACATCAACGGCTGCATCGTTTGTGTTTGGGAACATTCCGAGCGGCGTGGTATTTACAATAATCTCGACGTCAGAGTGACTATCGTAAAGCTCCTCGTAGGTAATGCTTCCGTCACGACCGCTTCTGCTAACCTTGAGTATTTCTTTTGCGCCGAGAGATTTCAAAACCGCCATAGCCGTTCTCGATGTGCCGCCGCTGCCGAGAATCGCCGCCTTTCTGCCGCTTACGGAAATTCCCGCGTGCAAAATCAACTCACGCATACCGTAAAAGTCGGTATTATAACCAACAAGCCTGCCATTGCGATTAACGATAGTATTTACCGCACCAATCTCTCTTGCACCGTCATCAATCTCGTCAAGGTAGGGAATTACGCTCTCTTTATAAGGAATAGTGACGTTGATGCCCGAAAAATCGTGCGATTTCATAAAAGCGTCAAGCTCGTCCTTTGGAATCTCGCAAAGCTCGTATAAATTGTCCGATAACATCTCGTGAATGACTTTAGAAAAGCTGTGTCCAAGATGCTCGCCAATAAGACCGTATTTCATAATCTCAGTCCTTTGAAGCAAGATAATCGGTGCCGAATCTTGTAGTGAATGCATCGGCAAGCGTGATGGCAGTCACCGCATCAATGACGGTGCGTGCTCTATGTATAATAGCAGGGTCGTGCCTGCCCGAAATTTCAATAGTAGTGTCGCTCATATCCTCAAGATTAACGGTCTTCTGTGACTTAAAGATAGAGGGAGTAGGCTTAATAGCCGTGCGGAAGATAATCGGCATACCGTTTGAGATACCGCCGTTGATACCGCCGGAATTGTTCGTTTCAGTGACTATCTTGCCGCCGTCGATTCTGAAAGCGTCGTTGCCCTCGCTGCCATATACGTCGGCAAAGGCAAAGCCAAGTCCAAACTCCACGCCTTTAACAGCAGGTACGGAGAACAAGGCGTGTGCAAGCATGCCCTCAAGGGTGTCAAACCAGGGCTCTCCAACGCCCGCAGGGAGCCCGATAACCGCACTCTCAAGAATACCGCCAACGCTATCTCCCATAGCCGCCGCCTTTTCAATCTCACGCATCATATTCTCATATGTGACCTCGCGCAAAACGGGGAAGGCGGAAGAATTCAGTGTGGCAATATCATCACCGTACACCTCAAAACCTCTGTCTGCCACTCCGTGAAGCTCGGAAATATGCGTGCCGATGAGTATACCCTTGTCCGCAAGTGCCGACTCAAGAATAGCACCTACTGCAACGAGTGCCGCCGTAATTCTACCCGAAAAATGTCCGCCGCCGCGTCTGTCCTGAAAGCCGTGATACTTACATTCTGCCGTGTAGTCTGCGTGAGAGGGACGGGGAGTTTTCGCGAGTTTTTCGTAATCACCGCTCTTCTTATTCGTGTTGGGAATAAGCACCGTAAGCGGAGTACCCGTAGTATATCCCTGATACTCACCGCTTGCTATAATATATTCGTCTCTCTCAACCCTCGCGGTAGAAATCTTGCCGCTTGGCCTGCGCTGGCTCAGTCTTTTATCTATATTTTCTCTGTCAATTTTAATACCGGGCGAAACTCCGTCGAGCACAGCACCGATAAAATCGCCGTGACTCTCACCAAAGAGGGTGACGGTTAAGTTATTGCCAAAAGTGTTTTTCATTTTTATACCTCAAAAAAGGCTGTATTTCTCACCATTTCTGCAAATTCCGAAACGGTCATTTTCTTGATTTCATAGCTGCCTATTTTATTAACAAGCACGATGCTGATTTTATCACCGTCACACTTCTTGTCGTGGCTGATAAAGCTAAGTGCTCTCTGAATATCGCCACCGTAAGAGCAGGGAAGCCCAAGCTTCTTTAAAACAGGAACAAGTCTTGCTCTAACCTCGGGTGAGGATACGGGAAGCATTCCGATAGCAACGCACTCACCGTGATAGAAGCCGTGCATTTCCTCCTCTGCCTCTACCGCGTGACCGAAGGTGTGACCGAAATTGAGTATTTTTCTGATACCCGACTCGCATTCGTCCTCCTCAACAACCGCTTTTTTTATCTTAAGTGCCGAGGTGATAACCCTCTCAATGTTGCTATCTGAGATTTCCTCGTTTTCAAAAAGCGAGAACAGCTCCGCATCAGAGGTTAAGGACATTTTGAGGGCCTCTGCAAGTCCGTTAGCAACCTGTCTTTTCGGCAGAGTGGAAAGGGTATCAATATCCACGATAACTCCCCTTGGCTGATGGAAAGCACCAACTATATTTTTGATACCCGAAAGGTTAATTGCCGTCTTGCCGCCAATTGAGGAATCAACCTGCGAAAGCACCGTAGTCGGCAGGTTATAGAAATCAATTCCACGCATATAGCTTGCCGCAAGGAAACCCGTAAGGTCGCCAACCACACCGCCTCCAACCGCAACGGCACAGTCTGTTCTCGTAAGACCAAACTCTGCCATTTCTTTAAGCAGTCTGCCATAGACCTCAAGGCTCTTTGAGCCCTCGCCCTCCTCTACGGTGACGATTTTTGCCACCTCTGCACACGCAGCAACACGCTCGGCGTATTCCTTGGGTACTCCCGAGTCAGTGACTATAAAGGTGCGTCTTTTAAGGTTGAAAAACTCGCCTGCCTTATCAATCAGTCTGCGGCCTATATGTATGTCGTATCCCCTCACACCGAGGTTCATATGAAGCGTAGTCATAATAGCTCCCAAAAATCAGATTTTAATGTAAGTTCCAGCAAATTTGAGCCTGTCGCAGAACTCGCCAAGCTCCTCCATAAGCGACGTTCCCGCCTCGGTCTGTATATTGCCCTCAACCTCAACGTAGAAGTAATACTGCCAGAGCAGCTCCTTCATAGGACGGCTGCGCAGCGTTCTCATATTGAAGCCGTATTTACCGATAACGTCAACCGCCCTTGCAAGAGCACCCGCCTCGTTTCTTACGGTGAAGAGAAGAATGGAGTGAATACCCGTCTCCTTGCCCACCTTTTTGTTGGCAACGCGGGAGAAGATGGCAAATCTTGTCGAATTGCTCTTGTTTTCGTTTATATCGTGGTCAAGCACGGTAAGACCGAAGATATCGGCTGCCTCACGGCTGGCAATAGCCGCCACCGACTTGTCGCCGAGATCGCATACGTACCTTGCCGCAAGGGCGGTGTTGGAGAACTCGTGCCTAGTAAATCCGTGTTTTTCAATATAACCCGAGCATTGACCGAAGGCTTGCGGATGGCTGACGACCTCTTTTATATCCTCAAGAGTCGCTCCATCTACTGCAAGCAAATCCTGCGTGACGGGTAGGTCGTACATTTCGTTAACGTAAAGCGAGCCGGAGAACATCAGGTCTGTCACCTGTCCAACTTCACCGTTATAGCTGTTTTCAACCGGAAGCACACATACGTCGCACTCGCCTCGCTCAACCGCACGGTAGGCACTGGTAAAGTCACCAAAGGCAACCTTTTTTGCCGATGGGTAAAGCTTTTCCGACGCAATATGAGCAAACGCTCCCGGCACACCCGAATATGCAATACGCATACCCTCCATAAGCCGACTCTGGTAAGCACGTGAAATTTCCATATTACTTCTGAGGAAATTCACGTAAAATTCTCGCAGCGTCTCGTCCTCGATGAGTGCTGAGTTGCGTCTTATGACCTCCTCCTCACGCACCGCATCTAAAATTCCGAGTCCGCGCTCTCTTTTGTATTCGGCAACCATTTCCGCAGCACGCATGCGTTTTACGAAAAGGTCTGCCATTTCTTTATCAACCTCGTTGATTAGTTCTCTTGCTTTATCAAGCTGATTTTTCATTTTCTCAGTCCTTGTATGAATCTATAAGTGCTTTGAATGCGGGGAGAGCACGCTCTATCTGCTCGGTCTTGACACAGTAAGAAATTCTTGCGTATCCGGGACAGCCGAAATCGTCACTCGGAACTATGAGAATTTCGTGCTTCTTCGCTCTCTCGCAGAATTCGCCCGAATCACCGCTCGGGGACTTAAGGAAGAGATAAAACGCACCCTCGGGACGAACCATTTCGTAGCCGTATCTTGTAAGCTCGTCAAGAAGAAGTTTTCTGTTGCGGTCGTATATTTCCACCTCGGCGGTTTTGCCAAGACAGTAGGGAAGAATTTTCTGAAGCAGGCTGGGAGCACAAACGAACCCGAGTGCTCGTCCCGCACCGCAAATAGCCTGATAGGTCGAGACGAAATCCTTGCATCTGGGGGATACAAGCACGTAGCCTATTCTCTCGCCGGGAACGGAAAGCGACTTGCTGAACGAATAGCAAACGAGGGTGTTGTCGTAATATTTAGTAAGATAAGGCACGAACACTCCGTCGTAAACAAGCTCTCTGTAAGGCTCGTCGGAGATAAGATATATATTGTGCGAGTACTTTTTCTCACTATCGGCAAGAAGTGCCGCAAGTGCCTTGATATTTTTCTCGCTGAATACTGCACCGCTTGGGTTGTTTGGAGAGTTGATAATTATAGCTGCCGTTTTCTCATTGATAGCCGCCTCTATAGCCGAAATATCAAGCTGGAAATCCTTGTCGCAGGCAACCTCACGGATAACTCCGCCGCATCTTTCGATAAATACCTTGTATTCGGGGAAGTAGGGAGTAGGAACGATAACCTCCTCACCTGCACTTACCACCGCCGTCAGCGAGCAGGTAAGAGCCGCCGCTGCACCAACGCTCATATAAAGGCAGTCGGCGTTAACCGATTCACCGTGAGTCTTGTTTATATAATCAGCAATAGCCGCACGCACTGCCGCGTCACCCTGTGCAGAGGTATAGCCGTGAAGCGACACCGAGCTTTCCTCTGAAATAAGCTTAACTATCGTATCGTTTACAACCTCGGGTGCGGGAACGCTTGGGTTGCCGAGTGAAAAATCGTATACGTTCTCCTCACCGATTTCGGCTTTTCTCTTTTTTCCGTATTCAAAAAGCTCTCGAATTACGGAGCGTCGTGCTCCAAGAGCTCTCATTTTTTCGTTAATCATATAAACCTCTTAAAATAAAATTAATATAATAAATATTTTACACCCTCGTAAAAAAAATGTCAATACCGAACGATAAAAAAGAAATGAAAACTATTCATACCCATCGTTTTTGTTGACATATTAAGCGATATGATGTATAATACACTTGATAAAACGAAAAGGGGAAGCGTACAAATGATAAAAACAAAAGTAAAGCTCCCATATAACTATACGCAGGAAAGCTTAAACGCGGCGCTCGCGGCAGAATTACCGATAGAGTGCTCTGAGATTAAGTCGCTTCGCATAATAAAACGCACGCTTAATCTCTCCGACAAGAATAATATACACTACGATGCGGTGCTTGGAGCAGAGCTTTCGCCCGAGAGGGAAGCGGGACTTCTCAAAATGAAGAAAAAGGTAGCCCCTTTAGAAAATCTTACTCTTAATATTCCTTTGGTTAAAATGGATACACGCCCCGTCGTTATAGGTGCAGGTCCTGCGGGACTTTTCGCGGCTCTTTTGCTTGCGGAGGCGGGTGTGCGGCCTATTGTTTACGAGCGTGGACTATCGGTTGAGGAAAGGGAGAAAAAGGTAAACCTTTTCCACACCCTCGGAGCTCTTGACACTGAATGCAACGTTCAGTACGGTGAGGGCGGAGCAGGCACCTATTCGGACGGAAAGCTAAAGCTTGGCGCGCTGGATAAGTATAACTACAAGGTGCTTTCGGAGTTCGTAGAGGCAGGTGCACCCGAGGAAATTCTCTTTGCTGGCGGTGCTCATCTCGGTACGGACAAGCTGCCCGGGATAGTACGAAAAATAAGAGAAAAGATAATTTCGCTCGGAGGAGAAATTCACTTTTCCGCACGCCTTACGGACATCAGAGTAAGAGATGGCAAAATAGTGGGCGGAAGCGTGAAGCAAAATGGAGAGTTCTTTGATTTTGAAGCGGATAATATTATTCTCGCCACAGGTCACAGTGCTCACGATGTTTTTGAAATGCTCAAAAGCTCCGGTGCGCTTCTCGAGCCTCGCGGCTTCGGCATCGGTGTGAGAATTGAGCACCCGCGTGAGTATATTGACGAAATCGTGTACGGCAAAAACCCGCCATCAGATATCGGCTCCGCGAGCTATCATCTCGTCACTCACCTTAAAAATGGCAGAAGCGTCTACAGCTTCTGTATGTGTCCCGGTGGAGTGGTTGTTCCTGCAACAAGTGAGGAGGGAGGAATAGTCACCAACGGTATGAGCGAGTACGCCCGTATGGCTGATAATTCCAACGCGGCCTTTCTCGTTTCCGTCACACCGAGTGATTTTGGCTCGGAGGACGTTCTTTCGGGGCTCGCACTTCAGCGTAGTATAGAAAAAAAGGCGTTTAAAATAGCGGGTGCAAATTATAAAGCCCCCGCCACTACGATGAACGCATTTATGCATAGAGAAAAGGCCAACGATTTTCCAACGGTCAAGCCGTCGTACGCTCTCGGGGTTGAGAGCATAGCTCCCGAGGAATATCTTCCCGAATTTATTACCGAGTCTATCAGAGAAGCTATCCCTGATTTTGACGATTGGATGAGGGGATTCTACTATCCCGAAGCAGTTTTGACGGGCCCCGAAACACGCACAACCTCCCCTATAAGAGTTAAAAGGAATGAGAATTTTGAGTCGGTCACAATATCCGGACTCTATCCTGCGGGTGAGGGGGCGGGATATTCAGGCGGCATCGTTTCCTCAGCCCGAGACGGACTTGTTATAGCCGAAAAAATACTTGAAAAATACCAAAAATGACAACCAATATTTACAAAAAAGCCACCAAAGCAACTTTTTTTGCTGCTTTGGTGGTAATTTTTATTTCACATTTCCGCTTTCGTATTCTTTCATTAAAAGCATCAAGTCTGCGATTTTTTCTCGTATTCGGTCACCTGCGTCGGTTTCTCTTATACGGAGTCTGTCAGCCTTGCTTTCAAAGATTGTGGTCGAGGAAATTATATCAGCGTTATTCTTGATAGCTTCGGCCTTGCTGGTGAATGGCTCATGTGCGAGAAGTCTTAACCCTTCAGCGTTGTAAATCAGCGTGTATCCGCCAATACCCGTTGCACCGTGATACGCCTTGCAGAATCCACCGTCAATGACGACGATTTTACCGCCGGCCTTAATCGGATTTTCGCCCTTGTTTACGGGGATATGACCGTTTATGATGTGTGAGCCGATGGGCGGAAGTCCAAATTCGGCGAGTATTTTAACAGCGATTTCCTTGCTGTCCCAGGATTTGTAGTATGCGTTTTTCGGCTCAACCCAGGACTCCTTGTCATCAATCAGCAGTCGCTCAAAGGTTGCTATCTTTTTTCTGGCGCAAAGAGGCGAATCCTTGCCGCACCAAAGGAACCATAGGAAGTCCTTGCCCGCCTGCCTTTCGGCACTTCCTTCCTTTGAAAAGAAGCCCGAGCGAGCCATTTTATCGCAATAGTCCATAAGCTCTTTGCCTTTTCTGCCACCTGCCGCACCAAGCGTTTGGAACTCGCCCTCGTCGGTCATGGGAATACAGCCATGATAGAGAAGATTGTTGTTATAAACGGTGTACATTGTTCCCTTTTCGTAAAGGAAACGCACCTGACGAGAGAGCTTTTCAGAGCGCATAAAGGCTACCTTTAAATAAGCCATTACCTCTCGTTCTTGCTCGGTCAGCTCGTATGGGTCGGAGAGCAGAGTGGGGAAGTCCTTATCACGAAGCTTATATTCCTTTCCGTCAAGAATCAGTTTTCCACTATTTTTATCTACCCTTTCAAGCAGGAGTCTTGACTTCATATCAAAGCTTGGGTTCCTCTTTATTGCCTGCCCCTCAAGCTTGAACTGAATAACGCTTATCGCCTTGTGCATTCTTGCTACCAGCGAGTCGTCACCACCGCCAAAGAAGTTGCCGCCTGACTCACCCTTGGGTAAAAATGCAGAAATATCACTCCCCGCATAAACCTCCTCGGCAAACAGTGCAAGGGGGCGCAGAGATATTCCGTAGCCAATCTCAATTACGTCAAGATTTTTGTAGGTAATAGAATTGTTCAGTACCGTAGCAATGCAGAGCCGTGAGCCAGCAGCCGCACCCATCCAGAGTACGTCATGATTGCCCCATTGAACGTCAATAGAGCGTTCCTTCATAAGCTCGTCGAGTATAAGGTCAGCACGCGGACCGCGGTCAAATATATCGCCGACTATGTGTAAATGGTCAATTACAAGACTTTTAATAGCAGAGGCAAGAGCAATTATTACGTCGTCGGCAGCACCGATGCGTATTGACGTCTTTATAATGCTTTCGCAGTACACAGCCTTCTTTTCATCGTCGCCGTCTGCAATGAGCTCTTCAATTATATAAGCAAACTCGCCCGCCTTTTCAGAAAGATGCTCCCTGACGATAGCACGGGTATATTTACTTCCGACAAGCCTGCATATTTCAAGCAGACGAGATATGTTTTCCCGATACCACTCGGGAGTATTTTTAGCTTTTTCTCTAGCTTCTTCAAGCTTTTCGTCAGGGTAATAAATAAGACTTGCAAGCTCTGTTTGTTCGTTTTCGTCGATTTTTTCACCGAAAAGCAAATTTATCTTGTGCCTTATGACACCCGATGCATTTCGCCTGATATGCGAGAACGCCTCCCACTCGCCGTGCAGGTCGCTGAGAAAATGCTCCGTACCCTTTGGCAGATTAAGAATAGCGTTAAGCCTTATTATCTCCCCGCAGACAGCCTCCCTGGTGGGAAATTGTCTCGCAAGCTCAAGTAAATATTTGTTATCCGATGTATAAGACATATTACGGTATCCTCCAAGGATTATTTAAGATACTGCGAGAAGGTCTTTTTCATTAAATAATAAAGCCCACTTCCACCAAATCCTGCACATACGATTTCGCCTATGCCTACGGTAAGGGCGATAAAGAAATATGAATCGGGAGCTCCGTATGCAAAAATCAGAACGAACGGAACTATAATCATATTAGCCAGCACGGTTGGCAGGGTGGCTAGCCATTTGAGGTTTTCGGGTAATGAACGTAGGTAATAAGCACCCAGTGCGCCAATCAATGTTGCCAGGCTTCCAAATATTACGTCCCAGAAAACTCCGTTTGCCAAGAGGTTTGAAATAAGGCAACCAATAAAGAGTCCGGGAATTGCCTCGGGCATAAATATTGGGAGAATGCAGAGCGCTTCTGAAAATCGGAACTGTATTATTCCACTCGAAAGTCCCATTACCGATGACAAAAGCGTCAGTAAAACGTACATAGCTGCAATAAGCGAGCCCCGTGTTGTGTAGAGAGTTAGTTGTTTTGTGTTTCTTTTCATTTTTTTCTTCCTTTAGTTTTGTTTTTTTGCCGTAAGGCTCGGTGAGGAAGGTCTCGAACTCACCAAAATATATTTTAACACATTCGAAGATAAATAACAATAAGAAAATTATAAAAAATTACATTTAATAAAATTAGTGGTAATATCCCCAAAAAATATAATAAAACAAATAAAAAATACCATTTTACGCCATATAAGCCTTAAAATACTGTGGCAACATAGTTTTAAAAATAGTATAATGGAATAAAAAATGGTGAGGTCTAGGGTGGAATTTCTTTTAATAGGCGAGTCTAAATTAAAAATAGTTGTAAATGACGAGGAAATGAAAAAATACGGACTGTTTTCTTCTAATACAGACTCAGGAGGGCAGGGACTTCGAAGAGCATTCTGGCGCGTCCTTGATATTGCAAAGAGCGAGGTAGGCTTTGACCCCGCGGGTGATAAGGTTCTTATACAGTATTATCCCGTTAAGTCCGGTGGGTGCGAAATCTTCGTCACCAAGCTTGGTATTCTTCCTGAATCCTCTGCCAAGCTCGTGTCAAGGTCGAATAAAATTGAAATCCTCTCTCGAAGCAGAAGCTATTACGCATTCGACTCACTTTCGGAGTTGCGCGCTTTTTGCAGAGCAATAAAGGTCTCTTCACCAGATACCTTTCCTAAAAGCGACGTGTATTACGATAACGAAAAATACTTCCTTTCAATTGAGGAATACGGAAAAGGCGGTGAGACCATCGAATTTCCGTGCATTCTGGAATTCGCCAAGGGACTCACCGCCGATTTCGGTTTATATATTTCAGAGCATGCCGACCGACTATCAGACGGCGACGGCATAGAAAGATTTTCTTTGATTTAAGCCTTGTTTTCGATATCGGTCATCATATCAACGCGCAGAGCGTGTCTGCCACCCTCAAATTCTGCACCGAGGAAGGCGTCAACGATATCAAGTGCAAGACAAGAGCCGATAACCCTCGAACCAATACATAAAACGTTTGCGTCGTTGTGACATCTCGTCATTTTTGCAGAATAGGTATCCGAGCATACCGCCGCTCTGATGCCCTTGTGCTTGTTTGCGCACATAGACATACCTATGCCGGTGCCGCAGATAAGTATTCCAAAGGAATTGCCGTCAAACTGCACAGCCTCCGACACCTTGCTCGCAAAAATAGGATAATGGCAGGATTCGGTTGAATCACAGCCGAGGTCAACGCACACATAACCGTTATTTTCAAGATGCTCGATAACCTCTTTTTTGAGTAAAAAGCCTGCGCTATCTGCTCCTATGTAAACTTTTCTTTTCATATTTTGCCTCCAAATGCGAATAATTACTGTTTTGTAGCTTCGCGCTCAAGTCTCTCACGCTCTGCCTGCGGTAGCCTTAAATAGATGGGAGAAAGCTCGGAGTCAGAGACGAATTCTCCTTTTTCATATTTTTTAAGTGCTACCTTTGCCACCGAAACCGCACTTTCAAGAATTAAAAGTTCGGGTGTGTTCATGGTCTCAACACCGGCTCGGTTGATAGCAGCCTTTGAAACGGCATATCCGTCGCCCACGAGCCATATATTCTCGTCGTGTCCGCGAAGCTCCTCTGCCAGTTCGGAAAGAGCAATAGCTCTGTCCTCTGTGAGCCTCTTAAGCTCACCTCCGTCAGAGATAAAGGTCGCGGAATATACCTGCTGTCGCCGTGCGTCCATGCAAGGAACTATCAATCCGGGCAGACATGAGAGACTCTCTGCCAATGCCTCAAGAGTCGATACCTCAACACATGGAATATTTCTTCCAAAAGCGAGCCCTTTGATAAGTGACACACCGATTCTGACTCCCGTGAACGAGCCGGGGCCCACCGAGGTGGCAAAAAGCTCAATATCTGAAAATGATAGTTTAAGTGATTTTAGTAGATTTTCTGCCATAGGTAGCAGCAGCTCGCTCTGCGTAAGCCCATTGTCTACTGTGTAGTAGCCGAGCACGCGTTCACCGTCAAGCACCGCAACGCTTGCCGCCTTTGCCGTACCGTCAAATGCAAGTATCTTCATATTCTATTTCAATTTTCCTTCCATCAGCATCGGTTTCACATCTTGAAATTCTGACGAAGATTGCGTCGTCAGGAATAAAATCTTCGATGTTTTCCGACCACTCCGCAATGCAATATCCGTCCGATTCGACATACTCGTCGTAGCCTGTGGAGTATAGGTCGTCACCGTCGGTGATGCGATACATATCAAAGTGAAAAATATTCACCTTACCGCGATGCTCGTTTACTATGGTGTAGGTGGGACTCTTAACGCCCGAAATACCAAAGTGAGATGCAAAGCCTCGGGTAAACGCCGTTTTTCCAACGCCCATCTCGCCTCTCATAGCGATAAAAGCGCGTTTTTTTCCTTCCTTATCCAGCATCTCGGCGAGGAGTGCTCCGACAGCCTCGGTTTCCTCTGCCGATTTAGTGTATTTTATCATTAGTTAATCTCCGAAAGATAATTTTCCGCTCCGTCACCAAGAACGAATTTCAGGATTTCCTTGTACTCGCGTATAGCAGCATCTCGTGCTGCCTCTGTCATTTTATCGTTTCTCACTGCGCGAATAAGTGTGTTCTTAGGTGTATTTTCAGGGTCGGTGAGCTCAAGGGCGGACACGCTATATCCTCCTGCGCGAAGCCTCGCTAGTCTTATGGAATCGGTTAGAGCCTCGGCAAGCTTATTTGAAATATGAGGATATCTCGTGACGAAAGAGAGCTCGTCCGACGCGATTTTGCCGTTTAAATATCTGTGACAGCAGGGGGTAGAAAGAATGATACCCGTCCCAAGCCTGATTGCCGTATTAAGCACGATATCGGTTGCAATATCGCAGGCGTGCAGAGAAATCACCATATCTGGTGCATCTGTCACCTCTATTTTAGAAATATCTCCGACCTCAAAGTGCATACCCGAGTATCCAATTTCATTTGCCAGCCCCTCGCACCAGAGAATAACGTCGCGTTTAAGATCCACGCAACGCATATATACACGTCTTTCCTTCACCTCTGTGAGATAATAATATACTGCAAAGCTGAGGTAGCTCTTACCGCAGCAGAGGTCGTAAATGCATATCTCCTTGTCCTTTGGCAGCTTATCGTAAACGTCCTCAATGTGCTCAAGGAATCTGTTTATCTGTCTGAATTTGCCCTGCTTTTTATCGTGAACTCTGCCTAGGGCGGAGCTTATGCCGAGCTTTATCAGAAAATCCTCGTCGCCTGACAAAATGTAATTTTTCTTTTTATCAAGTGATTCTATTGCCGTTTCAAATAGAGGCCTTTCGCCCTCCATTTTTCGTTTTAAGCTATCGCCTCCGAGAATCACTTCCTTGTCAGACTTTGAGCATTTCCATTCGGCGTCTCCAAGGGTAGTGATAAGATTTGCCTGTCTGTATTCCTCTAAAAGCAGTGAAAGCTCGGTGTCTATCGCGCCAAGCGAAAGATTTTTGTGCGAAACGGTGTTGCCGGGCAGGGAATATTCCATTGACAGAATACTTTTTCCCCTATGCGAGCATAGCCTTGTAGAAATTTTTGACACCTCACTCGTCCTTGGCTTTGAGAGGACGAGCTTTTTTAGCACTCCCTTTTCAGCAGCCGATTTGACAAGAGATGTAAAATCAGATATTTTAGTCATCTTTTTTCTTCTTAAATGAAATTTTATTTTCCGTTCTATCAGAGATGCGCTGTAGATTTTTTCTGTGACACCAAACTATGAGTATAGAGAATAAAATGCAGCAAAGCGCGAGAATTCCGGGGAGCTTCGCCCCACCGAACACGAAGCTGACGTATCCGCTCACAACCACGGGATACAGCACCGCTACGGTGACAGAACCGAGTGAGACGTACTTAGAGGCGGCAACAACCGCAACGAATAGAACAAAGAGAAACAGAGAGGGCAGGGGAGTAAGAATCATCGCAGTGATAGCAGTGACGAGAACACCCTTACCACCCTTGAATCCATAATAAATAGGGAAAACGTGACCAAGAGCCACGAAGAGTCCTGACATGTAGCAGTATCCGTCGTTCAGACTGATACCGTGGTTATATCCGAAGCCGAGAAGTAATGCCGTGAAAAGAATTGCAATAGCGGTCTTGGAGGCATCACCCAGCAGCGTAAGAAGCGCCCCCTTGTTTCCGTAATTGCGGTGCATATTGGTAAGTCCGGCGTTGCCGCTGCCCTTGGTGCGAACATCCTCACCGTAGACTAAACGCGAAACTATAATAGCGGAATTGATGCTTCCGAGGAAATAAGAGGCGGCTATGGAAAGTATCACAAAGGTGAGCAGAAGAGCAAAATATTGCCACTCGGTGCTGACAACGTGATATTTGTTTACCAGAAGGTAAATAAGACCGTCGTTTAAAATGGACATCGGCAGATGAACCTTTCTTTTAGATATTTTTATGCTTAATAAAGATATTATAACATTGCACACTAATAAAGTCAAGAAATATCTTGCAATTTTGCATGCAAGAGTGTATAATCAAATTATAAAAAAGTTCAAAATAAGAAAGCAGGCGTTTTTCAATATGAAAGAGAAGCTCCGAGAATATTTTCTCGCCACGGGTATAGAATATTTTTCAGTTCTTGATTATGCAAGCTGTATAGAAACGGGCGCGAGAATTATAGAGCGAGCATCTCTTACACCGAGGAGCGTTATATTATATCTTCTTCCATACTATACGACCGAAACGGTTAACCTTTCCCGCTATGCCGCGTCTTTAGATTATCACCTTGCAATACGCACGATAAACGAGGGGCTGGAAAAGATTTTAAAGGAAAAATTCCCTGATTCAAAAACAAAGGGATACGGAGACCATAGTCCTATTGACGAACGCCACGCAGCGCTTATATCAGGCCTCGGTATAGCAGGGGATAATGGGTTAATAATAAACGAAAAATACGGTAGCTACGTATTCGTAGGTGACGTTGTCACAGATATTCCGGCTGAGCAGATCGGTGCGATTTTACCTATGGAAATTATCCACTGCGAGCACTGCGGAGCGTGTAAGCGCGCCTGCCCGACGGGCATTCTGCGCGGTGTGGGCGAGGACTGCCTCTCGGCAATAACTCAGAAAAAGGGAACTCTGACAAAAGAGGAAGAGCGCCTTATGCAAAAGTATAACACTCTTTGGGGGTGCGATTATTGCCAAAGCGTTTGCCCGCATAACAAAAACCCGAAGAAAACACCCGTTGCCTTTTTCTACGAAAATCCTATTGCCGAGCTAACCGGAGAGATTCTTGATTCAATGTCCGACGAGGAATTTTCTCGTCGCGCTTTTGCCTGGAGAAAGCGTGCTACTGTAAGTAGAAATATAGATATTTTAAACAAAAAGCAAACATAAGTATACATATAAGTGCAAAAAATACTAAAAATGAAGAAAAAGAGGAAAATAAAATGAAGAAAAACGAGAAGATAATATCACCGTTTGATTTGATTTCATTCCTCGTTTTTATTCCCGTAATGCTTCTTTATTTGCTTGCATCTGCTTCTCAAACTCTTGCTGATACCGTGAACAGCGGTGTTTCGCAGCAGTTTAGAAAAATCATGGCGAGCTTTGGCGAGTTTTTTCCTTTTTCGCTTTTTGAGGTTTTTGTTTTTTTCTTGCCACTTATTCTATTTTTGATAATTTATGTAGGTATCAAGCGTTTTTCTAGTCTAAAGGGCGGAATTCGTTTTCTAATAAATTTACTCGCGCTAGTGCTTCTTATATATTCAGGTCATATTTTGGCGCTGGGAATCGGTTATAAAACGACTCCGATTGCCGAAAAAATGGAGCTTCCCGAGACGAGTGTGACTGCCGAAAATCTTAAAGAGGTAATGATTTCTCTCTGCGATGAGGTTAACTCTCTTGCGGATACCGTACCGCGTAATCAAAGCGGGGTGTTTGAGCCGGAATACAGCTACTCTGAAATCAGCGAGAAAATTCTCGCTTCTTATTCCACGCTTGAGTCTAAATATGGATTTGCAGAGGGATTTTACAGCACAGCAAAGGGAGTAAAAGCAGGGAATTTGATGTCTTATCTCGGTATATCTGGCATATACACCTATATTACGGGCGAGGCAAATGTCAACACCGCCTTTCCTGCCTATGACACTATTTTTACTGCCGCGCACGAAATGTCGCATCAGCGCGGTGTTTTGCGTGAGGATGAGGCTAATTTTACCGCTTATCTTCTCACCTCAACCTCGCCTGACCCCAGTATTCGCTACAGTGCAGCTCTCAGTATGTACGGCTATATCGCCTCTGCCCTCTATAGAACAGACCGTGAGGCTTATATTGAGGTAGCAAGGGGGCTTTCTGAGTCAGCCATAACTGATATACGCGCATCGAATGCCGTTATCGAAAAATATGGAGATACTGTAATCGCAGATATTTCCGAGTGGGTAAACGACCTTTATCTTGAGTCCAACGGTACCGACGGTGTGGTCAGCTACAGTCAAGTGGTCACGCTCACCGTTGCTTACTTCGAGAAAAACAAGTAACCTTTCGCTCGCAATCCGAATATGCTGATATCAATTATTATCGGCAACGGAGCGAGTATGAAAAAAATAACAGTAAACGGACCTGCCAAGCTTTCGGGAGAGGTCACCGTCAGCGGCTCGAAAAACGCCGCATTGCCTATAATCTTTGCAACGCTTATAACCGAGGGCATATCCGAGCTTAGACGGCTGCCCGACATTGGCGACGTCAGAGTTGCCTTGGATATAATTCGCTCGTTCGGAGCAGAGGTTTTGAGTATGGACGGCGTCACCTATATTGATACGCGCAGGCTCTCATACTGCCAGCCGAGCGAGGAACAGACGGCAAAAATCCGTGCTTCCACATATCTTCTCGGAGCGTGCCTTTCAAGATTCGGTCGGTGTCGGCTTTCGTCGTTCGGCGGCTGTAATTTTGCTTTGCGCCCGATAGACATGCATATTGATGCCTGCCTTGCTCTTGGGGCAGAGATGCGTGAGGGCGAAATTTTTGCGCAGCGTCTTTTGGGCTCTGAAATTACCTTTAAAAAGCAATCGGTCGGAGCAACCGTTAACGCTATTCTTTTAGCCGTATCGGCAGAGGGGGAAAGTGTTATTCGCGGATTTGCCACCGAGCCGCATATTGACGCGCTGATAGATTTTCTTTTGTCTGCAGGTGCTTCTATAGAGCGCACCGAAGATGAAATGCGAATAGTCGGCAGACGGCTTCACGGAGGTAAGGCTACCGTTATTGGTGATATGATAGAGGCAGGAACCTATCTTTCTGTCGCTCTTGCTACGGGTGGCAAAGTCAGAGTGCGGGATTGTCCGTTCGTGGATATGTCATCGTTTTTTAAAACGCTTACCGCCTTTGGCGCAGAGAATCGCATGTCAGGAAATGTCTTCAGTACGTCGCTTCGGGGCAGAGGAGAATATATCTCTGTCACAGCCTTGCCCTACCCGGGATTTCCTACCGATCTGCAACCGATAATTGCACCGCTTATGGCAATAGGCTCGGGCGGAGATATTACCGACACCGTATGGCATACGCGTTTTGGTTATCTTGACACACTTTCTGATTTTGGCATAAGGTCGGAGCTGTCGGGAAATCGCGCGCGAATATATCCGTCGAAAATTTCACCTGCAAAAGTCACTGCTCCCGATTTGCGCGGAGGTGCAGCCTGCCTGATTTCCGCACTTGCGGCAGAGGGGCAGAGCGAGATATATTCAGCGGAAATAATTCTTCGAGGATATGAAAATTTAACCGAAAAGCTACGCGCACTCGGCGCGGATATAAACATTCAGGAATTCTAAAAAAGGAGAATACATATGAAAAGAATACTAACAGTACAGGACATATCCTGCGTAGGCAGATGCTCACTTACGGTAGCACTTCCGATTATATCTGCCGCAGGAGTCGAGGCAGGCGTTTTACCCACGGCAGTCCTCTCAACCCACACCGCCTTCCCAAAGTTTACCTTCTGTGACCTTACCGGAGAAATTGAAAAAATTTCAGAAACCTTTGAGGAGCTTTCTATTGACTTTGATGCGGTGTATACCGGCTATCTTGGCTCATTCCGCCAGCTTGCTCTGGTTTCCGACCTTATTGACAGGCACAAGACGGATAAATGCGCAGTAGTCATAGATCCCGCTATGGCAGACAACGGCAAGCTCTACACAGGATTTACTCCCGATTTTGCCAGAGCTATGGCAGGGCTTTGTGCCAAGGCTGACCTCGTCGTGCCAAATCTCACGGAAGCCTGCTTCATGCTTGATATTCCTTATCCTGAAAGCTATAGCGAGGAGTATATCCGCGACGTGCTGAAGCGTCTTTGCGACCTTGGTGCAAAGCATGCTGCGCTTACCGGCATCAGTTTCCACCCCGACAAGCTCGGTGTATACGCCTACGATAGCATCTCTGACAGCTATTTCTATTATTATAACGATAAAATGCCCGTTGCATATCACGGTACAGGCGACATCTTCGCCTCCGCAACCCTTGGAGCAATGATGCAGGGGCATTCGGTTGAGAGCGCTCTTGCAGTTGCAGTTGACTATACCCTTGAGTGCATAAAGCTCACTATGCAGGACGAAAATCGCCGCACCTACGGTGTTAATTTCGAGCAGGCGCTTCCTTATTACATAGAGCGACTGAAAAAGTTCATTATATAACGAAAAAGCAGAGGATTTTTCCTCTGCTTTTATCTTTTATGCCGTCTGTGAGTGGGTTTGTGCTTTCCGAGTACGGAAGCGAGCGCATATACTCCAAGGTAGCAGCCGTAGTTCATAAATGCACTGCCCGAAACCTTGCCACCGCATAAGATAACCGCCACGAGCAGCATTATAAGCACTACCGAAAGGGATACGAGCATAGGGTAGAGAATACTCTCATCGGATTTCATTTTAACTGTGAAAACACCACCTGCCGCTGCCGAAATAATCATAGTCGCAAGAGCTAGTATTCCTGCAAGTCCGCCCGGATTCTTAGTAGCAGATGCGATGAGAGCCATTATCAGTGACACCAAAATCAGCACACCTGCCGAAAATCCTAGGCAAATGAGAAATTTCAGAGCACCGTCGTTTTTGAAGTATTTTTTTCCTTTAAGCATAAGAAAACCTCCGAATAAGTCCTATACAAGCCTATTCGGAGGTATGTCGGTTTATGACAATATTACTTCTTTTCTTCAGCGTCAGCCTCAGCAGCTTCTTTTTCAGCCTCAGCCTTAGCTGCAATAACGTCAGCGATTCTCACGTCAACGCTTCTGATAGCACCCTTGAGGAAACGAATCTGAGTCTTTTCCTTGGTGGTCTCAAGCACGAAGGTTTCTTCCTTAATGGAAACGACCTTTCCAATGATACCGCCGATGGTGGTCACCTCGTCGCCTACCTGAAGGTTGTCGCGCATATCAGCGGCTTCCTTCTCCTTTTTCTTGTTGGCGCGAGAGGAAAAAATGAACATACCAACCAGAAGCACCATCATGATAATCATAGGAAGTGCGCCTGCAAGGGGATTTTGATTAGTCTGCTCAAGAAGAAATGCGAAATTCTGCATAATTTTGTTCTCCTATATGTTTATTTATTTTTAACTTAAAATAATGCGGATATTATGCCTCGTCGGAGGTTTCTGTCTCCTCAGCGGTTGCTTTAGCCATAGCCTTCGGGGGCTTGCCGCTAGTACGATTCTTTTCTGCCGCGCTTACTATCGCGCGCACTACCTTAGTGGGAGAAAGCCACCAGTCGCGGCACCATACTCGCATAATAGTCCAGCCCCGCTGTTCGAGGAATTTGGGCTTGTATACGTCACGCTCCATAGCTGACGAGGAGGCGGCAAAGGCGTCCTTGTCAAGCTCAACGCCGATAAGGTATTTATCCGTGGAGTCGTCGTATACCGCAAGGGAAATACGGCTGTTTTTATTACCCAGTCCAATATCAACCTTGTATCCGAGCTTTTCAATGCGCTCCTTCATCTGCATCTCAATCTTGGGTGCGCTGGTTAGAGTAGGCTCTTCAGCACGCTCGGTGGGGGAGAGTGAGCGAAGGATAGATTTCGTATGCTCGCGGTCGCCGTCGGACACGGCTCTTACGTAGGCGAGATATTCGCGAAGCAGCTTTGGTCCGAGGTTCTTCGCAGTGTCAACCTTAAGCTCCTCGGGTTCAATGCTCGTCACGACGATTATCTTTGTTTTTGCACGGGTGATGGCAACGTTCAGACGGTTTTCGCCGCCCTCTGTTGAAAGCGATCCGAAGTTGGTGTAAACCTTGCCTTGCTCATTTGGAGCGTATCCAATAGAGAAGATAATGATATCTCTTTCGTCGCCCTGTACGTTTTCAAGATTCTTGATAAATAGGCTGGTATCCTCTCCACCGTCGGTGCGCAAACGCTCGTTTGCAATATGCGCGCGGAAGGCAGAATCCTTGTGAGCCTCCTTGTCGATTGCATCGGCAATGCAGGTCTGTTGCTCGCTGTTAAATGTGATAATACCAATGCTCTCGTTGTTTTCCCTCGTTGCAAAGATGTCCTTAAGCACGTCGACAATCTTTGCCGCCTCAACGGGATTCTTCCTGTCAATCCATCTGCCTGCCACCTTGTGACGGACGATGGGGCGTTGGCTCTTGCCCGTGTAAATATTCGGCGCAATCTGCAGGTTTGAGGAATAGAATGCGCAGTTGGAGAAATCAATAAGCTCTTGGTGACGGCTTCTGTAGTGATAGGTAAGATTTGCACTGTCGTATCTTGCTACCGCAAGGTCGAGCAGGCTCTCCACCTCGAGTGCCGCTGCCAAAGAAGCATCGTCAAGCGTATCGGGGTCTGCTCCGAGATAGCGCTTCATAAAGGTCGCTGACGGACGAAGCTGCTTTGCATCACCCGCAACGACGATATTCTTACCGCGATATATCGTGGGTATCGTGCTTTCGATGAATACCTGTGACGCCTCGTCAAAGATTACGACGTCAAAGAGATTCTTCTCAAGTGGCAGAAGTGCCGACACGTTTTCAGGAGAGAGCAACCAGCAGGGGAAGAGTGAGAGGATAAAGCTACCGTAGTTCTCCATCGTTCTTCTGATAGGCCAGTGCTTTTTGTCCTTGGAAATCTGGTAGAGATAATCCTTTGCGTTCTCCGAATTTTCAAAGAGGGCCTTATATTCGCTTCTTGCCTTGCCCTGACACATTCTGTGAGAAACGCTAAGCTGATTTTCCTTGAGCCTGTATATTCTAGCGGAAATATTAGGGTAATCGACAATCTTTGCCAGGCTATCCTTTTCCGCTTCCTCAACGAGCGTCAGCTCGTGATACATACGGATAATCGGAAGCTTGTCGAGAATGTCGGAATAGTTCTGATAGTTTTTGCTAGTTTCGTAAGCAAAGTTAAGAACAGTCACCATGTTCTTATCAAGAGTCTTGATAAGCCTGCTGACGTCGCGCTGTGAAATGTAGTTATCAAGCGCCTCGTGAACGAGCTTGATGTATGAGGTGTTGCCTCTGAGAATATTGTCAATGACGGCGATATATCCGTCCTTGGTCATAACTCTGTATAGGCAGTTGTACTCGGCAACGAATTTTCCGATAGCCTCCATCGTTTCATGGAATTTTTCTTCCATTTCCTTCGACTTTTGCGCTATAAAAATGCTGCGCGGATTTTCGAGCCTGCACTCCATCTTAGCAACTGTACGAAGAGCCTGAGGGTCCTCAAGCATCGCGTAATGCGCGAGCACCTGACGTGTGTAGGGATATTTTGAAATATCAAAAAGTCCCTTTCTCGATTTCTGAATCTCCGATAGCTTCGCCTTTACCTCGGCGATAGTGGGAATATCAATATCGGGGAGCATGCTATCAATAATCGGGTTTTTTTCCTTTGCCTCTACGAATCCGTAATACGTCTTTGCAAGGTTGTTTGCCTTGATTGCAAAGAGAGCGTCGGAGAGCTCGTCATATTTGAGAGCCAGAACGTCCTTTGCCGTAAGCATAGCCTGATATACGGGATATTCTACTGAATTCTTTGCAAGAACGTAGGATGAGGAATACATTTGCGCGAGCGAAAGACCGAACGGCCGTTTGTCATTCAGCGTATGATAAATATCGTTCAGAGTTTTTTCTTCAGCGTCAATTCTGGCTTGAAGCTTGTCGTATTCCTCCTTAAGACTGTCGACGTTAATGTGTGAGTCGGTCTCGCATCTCTGATGCGCGGCATAGCATCGCTCGTAAAAGGCGCGCTTTTCCTTGCCCTCGTCACTAACGTAAATAGCCTTTTCGTTAAGAGTTCCAAGGCGTGAATAAACCACGTCCAGCGCTGCTTTTTTCTGTGAAACGACGAGCACGCGCTTGTTCTTACAAAGAGCATCTGTAATAACGTTTACGATAGTCTGCGACTTTCCCGTTCCTGGAGGGCCGTAGATAACCATATTGCCCATTTCGTCAACTCTCTTGACCACCTCGGACTGAGCATAGTCAAGCATCTTGACGGTATAGCTTGAATTTTTAACTGTCTTTTTTGCGCGGAATAGTTTTTTCTTAAGTCGCTTGATAGCTGCGGTGTGACGTCTGGCGAACTTGCTTCCTGTGAGCAGGAGCTCGTCGATTGCATCGTTAGTCAGCTTTTTCTTTTCGAGAACGCCGTAGTCGTTGTATACCGAGTTGGATATCGGGAATCTTCCGAGCACTGCCGCATAGCGTACCGAAAGCTCGTTTTTCGACGCGTCAGGCTCTTTGAATCTGCCGTAATTGTATATCTTCTTCGAGCCTGTGCAGTCAATCTTCACTCTCGCATCACCGAGATGCTTGATAACCGACAGCACGCTTCTGAATGAGGAGAGGTCGTCGAACTCAAGCTCAACGTCCTCAATGTTTATTTTTTTAGATTGCGCGTACGCGAATACCAGCGCCTTGTTAATCTGAATTTTTTCGGTAGCATCAAAGCTGATTTCCACCGTATCCTCACCCTCAATATCTATCTTAACGGGGAAGAGCATAAGAGGTGCTTTGATGAGAGTCTTTGCAGGCCCCTGCTGTATAGAGCCGAAAACGAAGGGATAACCGATATAAAGCTCGTATTTACCCGTTTCCTTTTCGATTTCCTCAACCTCGCGCTTGAGTGCCTTGAGCTTTGCAATTTCCGCCTCAATAAGCTTTGCCTCATCGTCGGCAATCTGCTTTTTGCGCTTGCGCTCAGCCTTTTCGTACTCTGCTAAATCAAGGTTTTCGGGAATCGGAGTATCCTTTTGGATATCCGGCGCACCGAGATTCTCTATGAGGTCGCGTCTTTCGCTCTTGCTTATAAGGGTAAGCGGCTCCTTGCCCGCAAACCACAGAAAGTCGAGAAGCTCAGCAACCTTGTTCTCACGTCCCTCAAAAATTCTTCCAATATCGTAGGAATTCTTTTTGACGACGTTTTTCAAATACAGACATTTATTTTTGCCACCGATTTCAATAAGGCGTTCTTTGTAGTACGTATATATACTTTTGCCCATCGCCAGCTCCTAAAACACAAATTTTTACAAGTAAAATTATACCATACGATTGTCAAAAAATCAACTAAAATATTAAAATATTTTCTAAAAAGCGCACATACTATTGTAAAAATGAAAAATATGTGCTAAAATATTTACCATAAGTAGCGAAAGGAGAAAATATGTCACATACCGAGAAGATAAAATCAATGCTTTCGGCACTTTCCAAAATCAGCGAGGATAACAGAAAGTATTTTGGCAAGCACACCGTTATGGTGCCATCGCGCAACGAGGTTATAGAGATTATAAAAAGAATTCAGTGTCTCATTTTCCCTAGCTATTTTTCTTATGAAAAGGATGCGGGCAAGACTGACGCTGAAATTGCAGAGCTTGTCTTTTCCGCACTGAAGCGCCAGCTCACCAGTGCTTATGCATTTTTCGACGAGGCATCTGTCGTTGATACCGAGAGCATCGCATACGAGATTATGGATAAAATTCCTCGTGTTAAGGAAATGCTCCTCAAAGATGTTATCGCTCTTTATGAGGGCGACCCTGCTGCGCGCTCTCCTGAGGAAATAATCCTCTCATATCCTGGATTCTATGCTATTTCGATTTATCGAATAGCCCACGAGTTTTACAAGATGGGTGTGCCGTATATTCCTCGTCTTATGACGGAATTTGCTCACGAGAAAACGGGTATTGATATTCACGCCGGCGCTACTATCGGAGAGTATTTCTTTATAGACCACGGCACAGGCATCGTTATAGGTGAAACAACCACGATAGGTGATAGAGTTAAAATATATCAGGGCGTCACTCTCGGCGCGAAGAGCTTCGAGCTTGACGATGACGGCAACCCTATTAAGGGCATCAAGCGTCACCCCGATATAGGCAACGATTGCGTTATTTACGCGGGCGCAACCATACTCGGCGGCAATACCAAAATTGGCGACGGCTGTACCATTGGCGGAAACGTCTGGCTTACTCATTCCGTTCCCGCAGGAGAGGTCGTGTATTATGAAGCAAAGAACAAAGGTTGACCTCAATTATTTTCCGGGTTGGACTAGAAAATCACTCAGCTTCTCGATTGACGACGGAAAACTTGAATTTGACAGAAAATTCATTGAAATAGTAAAGCCGGTAGGAATACGCGGTACGTTTAATTTATGTGACACAACAAAGGCCACGGCACAGGAATATAGGGAGCTTTACGAGGGCTTTGAAATAGCAAATCACTGCAAGCACCATCCAAGAGCAGCCGATGACGGAATCAAATTTATAATATCGGATAACGAGCTTGACCGTGACGGTGGAGAGAATTACACGGCAGAGCGTCCTGTAGTTTATAAAACCACCGTTGAAGGAGTTTATTACTGCCATCCCGAATGGGCGGCGGCACGTCCGGGCGGTTGGTTTACCATTGCTGATGCCGAGTATTACATAAAATACGTTGACGAGGCAAAGAGAGAGCTTGAAGCAGTTTTCGGTGAGGGAAGAGTGCGTGGATTCGTCTGGCCGTTTTACAAGCAATATAATTCTCAGGTTCGCGAGCATCTCGTATCCTCGGGATATTACGGTACGCGAAGCTCGGGAGATGTTCTGGATAAAACGGGTTTTGCGCTGCCGACCGACTGGATTGATTGGAGCTATAACGCTTGTGATAAAACTATGCTTGCTTTAATGGAGAAGTATGAGGAGTATCCTGACGATGGTGAGTTGAAATTCTTCTGTCTCGGAGTTCATTCACGGGACTATGAGGTCAGAAACAAATGGGATGCGCTGCGAGAGTTTGCGCAAAAATACGGCAATCGTCCAAATGATTATTTTTATGCCACCAATGCTGAAATTTACGATTATCAAGCGGCAGTTAACTCTGCGCGTATAACCGACGGTGAGATTATAAACGAAAGTGGACTTCCTTTATATGCAAAAATTGGCGGAGAGAAAATAATCATACACTCGAAATCCATATACAAAATTTAAAAAAATGACGGAGAATTTCTCCGTCATTTTTCATTATTTCTTGCTTTTAATTTCTTCAATGGTATCAACCAGGAGTGAGTGTTCAACCTTTCCATCCTGCGTCAGAACTACGATGCCGTTTTCATCAAGAATGAGTGTTCTGGGATACGAGGACGTGCCGCCGAGCAGGTTAAAGTACATATCCACGTTCTTTGTCAAGGGCAGGTCGTAGGCAAAGAGCATTTTTGAGTCAGGGAAGTGCTCTGCAATATAATCAGGCGCTTCTTCGCGTGTGTATACGCTGTGAATAGTAAGAACGACTACCTCGCCGTCATACTCACTTGCAACTCGATTGAAATCGGGAAGCTCCTGCTTGCACGGACCGCACCAGGTTCCCCAGAAGTTGATTATAACGATTTTCCCCTTAAGGTCTTTAACGCTGATTTTTCCGCTGCCGTCAACCAGGTCTAGAGAATACGAGGGGCATTTGTTTCCAATTTCATATCCTGTGTCGGGCTCTTGCACGGGTTGATTTGACGTGCCGTCGTCGAAGATAAAGTTGAAGTAAATAAGCGAGCCACACAGAAGCAGTGTAAGCACGAGTGCGGTTATAGTCTTGAACAGACCTACGCGTTTTTCGCGTTTTGCAACTACTATTGCCTTTTCTTCTTCGGTTTTTGCTTCGCCAATTTCGTTTTCGAGCAGTATGATATTCGAGCCTTTCCAGCTTATAGCCTTGGTGGGACAAACGTTTATACATTTACCGCAGTTAATGCACTCAACGTCACCAACGTGATGAATATCCATCTCGCAGACCGAAACGCACTTGCCGCATCCGATGCACTTGCTCTTTTCGAGCTTGATGCCGAACAGGGAGAATTTGTTAAATAAGCCGTAAATTGCACCAAGAGGGCAAAGGAAACGGCAGAAAATTCTGTAAATAAATACAGCTCCTACGATAATGCTGACCGATAGAACGAATTTCCATGTGAACAGCGGACCGAGCATTGCAAAGATTCCGGAGTTGTTCGGGTTGATAAGCAGGCCCAAAGCACCGCCAATCGTTCCTGCAGGACAAATGTACTTGCAGAACGCAGGGAGAGGGAAATCTCTGAATGCGTAAATAAGCGGAAGAATCACCACGAAAAGCACGAGTATAACGTACTTTAAGAACGAAAGAACTCTCGTGACGCGATTCTTTTTAAGCTTTGGGGTTTTAATCTTATGTAAGAGGTCCTGAATAAGACCAAACGGACAGAGCCAGCCGCATATCCATCTGCCGAATATAATTCCGTATAGCATTATAATTCCGAGCATATAGTAAGGCGCGGTCTTATTTGATGCCGAGAAGGAGTTCTGCAACGCACCTAGCGGACAGCTCGTCACAGCACCCGGGCAGGAATAGCAGTTGAGTCCGGGTGTACAAACGTTTTTAGTAATGCCCTTGAAAATATCTCCGGTGATATATCCCTTTAAGTATGAATTGAAGAGCAGGGCAGAATAAAGCTGAATCAGCCTTCTTTTAGTGGGAAGATGGTTTAAAAACCAATTCTTCGTTTTAACAAAAAAATTCTTCATATTAACCAAGTCCTATGCACTCCGTACAGATTTTAACGGCCTTCTGCAACACGTCGTCCATACCGCCGTTGAAGATGCCGAGAATTACGAAAACTATTCCGAGCACCATTATTGCTATTTTCACTGCAAGTACAGTGTTTATCTCTCTTTTCGTTTCGGTCATTGTCACCGGCTTGGAGATTGCCACGCCGCTCTTGACCTCGGCTCTCAAAATTTCAAGCTCGCGCTTTGCCGATGCCTCTGCAAGATAAATTCTCGGAATATGAACTACAACCGCACCAACGCAAAGAGGCAAAAGACCTGCAAGCGCACTAAGTACGTCACCGTTGAGATTTTCCACGGTAAACGATGTGCAAAGCGATAAATAAACGACCGAAGCGATGATAAAGAGGAATGAAAGGTCACCCGCAATCCACGCGAGATTTTCGCGTTTGTCGCGTTCTTTTTGAACGGCAGACTTTGCTTCATTTGACATAGCAGATGCATCAACTCTAGGAGCATAGCTCGCCAGCATTTCGCGATTCGTGATTTTAACCGCATCATTTCTCTTTGCATCTATTACAGCATCGTAAATTGCACCGACAATAACAAGTAAAATAGTGATTACAGAGGGAATAAGAAGAATAGAAAGATAATCTCCCACGCGCTCTCTGCTATAAGGCGAATCTCCTCCCGTGAAGAAAAGATGCGCACAGCAGCCGATAAAGGCAATTCCGAGCAAGACTAGGAAAACTGACGTTGCGATATATAAAATTCTTTGGTATTTTGAATTTGTCATAATACACGCGCCTTTCAAAGATTTTAAAGCTTTAACTAATATATTTTAGCATAATAAAGCACGCAAGTCAATAGCCAATAACAGATTTGTCAAAAAAAGAGGAAATTGAAAACTTGTCATTTTTTGTGAAAAGAGAATTTCAAAATCAACAATAAAACTGCGATTTATAGCACTAAATGCAAATAATTGTTTTCAAAAATGAGCAAAAAAAGAAAAGGAATGCAGCATTTTGCATTCCTTTGAAATTGAATTTATGAATACTTTAGCTCGACTTCGTCGCGCAACTTTCCAAAAATATGTATGGAGTAGCAAATATATGCGACTGCGGTGAACATTACTACCACGGAGAACCAGGGGACCATTCCGCTTACAACGACACCGAATTCCCCCTCAACCGAAACGAAGGTTTTCTTCGGAAAATATCTAAAAATTATTTCTGCTAGCTTTGACGCACCAGAGACAATTCCGAGAGCGACGAAAATATGAGTCTTTCTTTTAAAAATCTTTTGATTTTCCGCATCCATTCGAGAGTATCTTTGGTCATGTACGTCAATTCCCGTATGAGTGGCGCCAAATGACAAAATAACTTTTGCCATAAATACGAACATGGCACAAAGCGTTAAGAACTCGACACCGGCGCTTATTATAACCGGCAGATACGCTTCTTTTGCACCGCCGGATGAGTAGAGAAGCTCAGTGTAGCCGAATTTTTCCAGGAATATTACCTGTAAAATGAACGTCACGAGTGACACTGCTGTGTAAGCGATACTAACGATTAAGGGCGTTCTTGTCCCTTCAGTATGCCTGCCCAGCCTCCAGATGCCGTACGCGCTGACAGCTCCGAAAAGAAACATTGGCAAAAGATTTATTTCCTGAAAATTATCGAAGCACACGTCAATCATAAAGAACGCACCCACGATGAATACGGCAAGAGCTGCGCGCATATCTCTGACCTTTAAATTAATTTCAAGTCTTGCCTTATTATCTGCATCGAGCATATTATCGGCCGCCTGGTAGGCCTTCCCCTCTGTTCGCATAGCGCGTATATAGGATGCCCAGCGCCTTGCCAGTATAACACCGAAAACAAAAACGCTTACAACCGCGAAGATAATCGCATAAGGGTACAGTTTGGCTACGTTAAACACCTTTCCAATGTTTGATGCGCTTACTCCACGCGTCAAAAGCAACATTTCGGGTATTGCGGTTGCCACAGCCTTGTAAATCACGAACACAAGCGACATTATCTCCAGCCCAAAGGGACTGAATTTTTTCGTTCCCTTTTTTGAAATAGGGAACGGGGATATCGTTGCCGCAGCCTCGCTTCTCTCACCGAGATAGCTGAGGGCTCTAAACAGATTCCTTATTGCAAAGTAGAATAAGAAGACCTCAACAACCGCAAATGTGAAGGTAAACAGCACCCTTACGTCGTAGTCCATGGTATTCTGTCCGCGAGCGTATATCATTATAAAATATGAAGGGATTTTTAAAGCGCTGACTATCAGAAGCTTCGTAAAGCCGTCCCTCGCCTCGCTAAAATAAGGCACGCGGTCGGCAAAATAGCCAAGAGCCTTAACGATTATCAAGTATCCAATAAGGTCTGGCAGATAATCAAAGATATTAACCACGGGGTTGGTGAAGCAGGCTACCGCAAAAACGAGTAGCCCCACACTAACGGGCTTAATTCTTTTTGTTTGCTCTGTCATCTTTGTTTTTTCCTTTTGCTTGTTTCTTTCTTAGCTGCTCAAGTCTGTATTCCTGATACTCACGCTGCTTTTCTTCTTCGTGGCGGCGGAAGCTGTTGATAAATTCAAACCTCGACCTTTTTTCGCCCGCGTCCTCGTCACCGGGCATACAAATTCTCATATAGCATGAATAAATTGCCGCAAGGTTAAGCGCTGTAATGACCAGCGTTGCCGCAACGCACATAACGTAGGATACCGCTAAAATCCTCGCGTCAATGAATTTTGCAAGCGAGGCGCTCTCGAGGAAAATGTTAAGCGCGTAAATTACAACCGTCGCGTATGCACGTCTCTCGCATTTTTTTGAAATTGCTGACAGCCCTACCTCGTCTGCCACCTCGCGCATTCCGTTAAGCATAAGGAAGCTTGTAAAGGCAATCAAAAGATGCCTTATCAGTGCGGGAAGCAACAGGAGGAGCGAGTCGCTACCTATCGGAGCAAGCATATCCCACACCGCTAACGTCAGCTCGAATACTCCAAGCGCTACAAAGGCAAACGAGGAGTAAAGGGCAAGCCGGAAGCCACGGTTAATATGTGAGAGCTTATAAAGCGCGTACATCATAAGAGCCGCAGCAAAGGCGTCGGTGAACTCACAGTAGGGAAAATTAAGGATAAAGAAATATCCTATAAAAAGTATTCCGAATCCCATATCAGTCTCTGTCCGCGGTTTCATTCATACCGCAGCACTTCTTATATTTCTTTCCGCTTCCGCAGGGGCAGGGGTCGTTTCTGCCAACTTTCTTTGAAACGGCTGGCTTGCGCACGATAGATTTATCACCCGCAAATCCCTCAGAGGTCGGCTTTGCAACCTGAACTCGCTCGGTAGCTTGAGGGCGGGGAACAACTGACAGAATCTGTCTTACGGTATCCTCCTTGATGTCATCAACCATCTGGTCGAACATCTCCGCGCCTTGAATACGGTACATAGCAACAGGGTCTCTCTGTGCGTAGGAGTTAAGACCTACGTATTCCTTCAGCTCATCCATAGCCTCGAGGTGATCCATCCATTTTTTATCAACGTTCTGAAGAAGGATAACCTTTTCCACCTCGCGCATAGCGTCGGGCTTCATGCCCTCAACCGATGCAAAGAGAGCGTCTTTGGAGCGATATATCTCAAGCGCACGCTCGATAAGCTCCTCGCGCCACTCGTCCTTATTGATAGCGGCGAGCTCCTCGTCGGTATAGGTGAAATTCTTCTTGTCGGTGAGAAGACCGAGATAATGATTTTTAAACTCGTCGAATTTCCAATGCTCAGGGGTATCCACACCGAAGCAGAACTCGAAGGTTTCCTCAACCGATTGAGTAATCATATTGATAATCTTCTGCTGTACGTCATCACCGCGAAGCACCTCGGAGCGCTGCTCGTAGATAACGTTTCTCTGCTGGTTCATAACGTCGTCGTAGGTGAGGACGTTCTTTCTGCGGTTGAAGTTGTTTTCTTCTATCTTCTTCTGCGCGTTTTCAATAGAGCCGGAGAGAAGCTTCGCATCAATAGGAGTTCTCTCGTCAAGACCGAGTCGCTCGCAAATACCGGCAATTCTGTCCGTGCCGAAAAGACGCATCAAATCGTCCTCAAGAGAGAGGAAGAATCTCGATTCACCGGGGTCTCCCTGACGTCCGCTTCGTCCGCGGAGCTGATTGTCTATACGGCGGCTCTCGTGTCTTTCCGTACCAAGTATGAAAAGACCGCCTGCTTCGCGCACCCTTGCAGCCTCGGGAGCAATTTCCTCGCGGTATTTCTCATAAAGCTCGCGATAGGTGGCTCTCGCCTCGCATACTGCCTCATCATTAGATGGGGCAGAGCTGGTTGCAGTTGCAATCAGTCCCTCCTCAAAGCCCTTTTTGCGCATCTCGGATTTAGCCATATACTCGGGATTACCGCCGAGCATAATATCCGTACCGCGTCCTGCCATGTTCGTAGAAATGGTGACGCTTCCGAATCGACCTGCCTGAGCAACTATCTCCGCCTCTTTTTCGTGATGCTTCGCATTAAGCACGGTGTGAGGCACGCCTGCCTTTTTAAGAACCGCTGAGAGCTCCTCCGACTTGTCAATAGAAACCGTACCAACGAGCACAGGCTGACCTTTTTCGCGACAAGCCTTGATTTGCTCGACTATAGCGGCGATCTTACCTCTGTAGGTGCGGTAAACCGCATCGTTTCTGTCAAGTCTGATCATCGGCTTGTTGGTGGGAACCTCAACGACGTCAAGGGCATAGGTGCTCTTGAACTCGTCCTCCTCGGTGAGAGCAGTACCCGTCATACCCGAAAGCTTTTTATACATACGGAAGTAGTTCTGGAATGTGATAGTCGCGATTGTTCGCGACTCACGCTGTACCGCAACGCGCTCCTTTGCCTCAATAGCCTGATGAAGTCCATCGTTGTATCTACGGCCGGGCATAAGACGACCTGTAAAGGTATCAACGATAATAACGCTTCCGTCCTTAACTATATAATCCACGTCATTTTTCATAACACCGTGAGCCTTTATAGCGGTGTTTACGTGATGATAAATGCTTGCGTTCTGCGGGTCGGAGAGGTTTTCAATATTGAAGAATCTTTCTGCCTTTTCAATACCGTGCTGTGTAAGCACTGCCGTACGTGCCTTCTCGTCGACGATAAAGTCCTCCTCGTATACGTCGAGGTCCTCTTTTGCATCAACCTCCTTGATAACGTGGCGGGACATGGTTCTGACGAGCTTATCCGCCATACCGTAAAGGTCTGTGGATTTAGAGCCCTGACCTGAAATAATAAGAGGAGTTCTCGCCTCGTCTATAAGAATAGAGTCAACCTCGTCTATGATAGCGAAGGCATGACCTCTTTGTACCATTCTTTCCTTGTAGACAACCATATTGTCACGCAGGTAGTCGAAGCCAAGCTCGTTGTTGGTGGCATAGGTAATATCTGCCGCGTACGCCTCTCTTTTCTCGCTGCCCGACTGACCGTGTACGATAAGACCGGTAGTAAGACCGAGGAAGCCGTATACTCGTCCCATTTCGTCAGAGTCACGCTTTGCAAGGTAGTCGTTAACCGTGACGATATGCACACCGCCGCCTGCAAGGGCATTAAGGTAAGCGGGCAGGGTAGCCACGAGAGTCTTACCTTCACCCGTTTTCATTTCCGCAATTCGTCCCTGGTGGAGAAGTATACCACCGATTATCTGCACGCGGAAGGGACGCTTGCCGAGCACTCTGTCGTCAGCCTCGCGCACGAGAGCAAATGCCTCTGGAAGTATATCGTCAAGAGTCTTGCCATTTGCCAGGTCGCCCTTGAGCTTATCGGTATAAGCGCGCATTTCCTCGTCGCTCATAGCCGCAAACCTGTCTGCAAGCGCCTCGGTTGCATCAACTAGAGGGAGAATTCTTTTTATCTGCTTTTCGCTGTAAGTCTTAAAAAATCCCATTTCAAAATCCTTTCGAGTAGGAAGATAGTATTATAACTAAATCATTATAACATATAAAACTCAAAAAATAAAGAATAAAATGTAAAAATATTTTATTTTTCAACAAAACTCAAATCCCTTGCATTTTTTATCTGTGTATGCTAGAATGTTATTAGCAGATTTTTTGAGGTATCCGAAATGATAAATATAGTTCTTTACTGTCCCGAAATTCCGCAGAATACGGGCAATATTTCACGCACCTGTGCCGTCACGGGAGCAAGGCTTCATATTATCAAGCCGATAGGATTTGAGATTTCAGACCGCACCCTGAAGCGCGCAGGACTCGACTATTGGAGCGAGCTTGACGTCACGTATTATGAAAATTACGAGGAATTCCTCAGGCAGAACGAAAATGCCGAGCTTTATTTCTTCTCCTCGCACGCAAAAAAATCCTTTGCCGAAGTCACCTATCCCGACGACGTGTATCTCGTTTTTGGCAGGGAGTCTGTCGGACTTCCGCGAGAGCTCGTCGAGGCAAATATGGAACGCGCCCTGCGTATACCAATGCGAAAAACACTTAGATGTCTGAACCTTTCCAATTCGGTTGCGATAGCCGTGTACGAGGCACTGCGCCAACAAAATTTTTGTGGACTTGAATAGGAGTAAAAATGAAAAAAGTATTAAAAAAAATAGCTAACATACTTGCCTTCGCAGCACTCTTTCTCGTTGGCGCAGCCGGCGGACTTTTCCTCTCTCTTTCGCTGTTTTCGGGATTTTTTAATCCCCTTGAGGTAATACTCGGAGTCGTAGGAATCTTGATTTCTCTTTACGTTTCCATCATCGCTCACGAGGCAGGGCATTTGATTTTTGGACTTATATCCGGCTATACCTTCTCATCATTCCGCATCGGTAGCTTTATGTGGATAAAGCAGGATGGCAAAATCAAGCTTCGTCGGCTTTCAATAGCGGGTACGGGTGGACAGTGCCTCATGACTCCGCCGGAGAAGAACGAAAAAACACCCGTAGTTCTTTACAACCTCGGTGGAGTAATTGCAAATATTATTCTCGCGGCAATCTTCGCATGCTTTTATTATCTTTTGTTCCATAGTGTTATTCTTCTTGCTCTCGTTTTCCTTTTTGGTGCGATAGTCTCCTTTATCATTGCGCTGACCAACGGACTTCCCCTCGACGTTGGAGGCATTCCAAACGACGGTATGAACGTCGTGCATCTTTTGGGGGATAAGGTATCCGCCGTTGCATTCAAAAATCAGCTTTTGATGAACGCTGCGCAGGCAAGAGGCGTTGGACTTTCTGATATGCCTGACGAGTGGTTTGTGCTTCCTGACGGTGCAAATATGAAAAATGTGCATTGCGCGTCTATTGCAGTTTTTGCAGTGTCGCGTAATATGGAAAAAATGGATTTTGCATCATCAGAGAAAGAGATAAAATCTCTCATTGATTCCGACTGTAATATGGCGCAAATTCACAGGAATCTACTCAAATGCGACCTGGTTTATTGTCGCTTGATGAGCGATGGCGCGGGGGCGGAAATCTCCTCGCTTTTGACCATAGAACAGCAGAAGTTTATGAAGTCGATGAAGAGCTTTCCAAGCATTATTCGCACTGAATATGCTATAGCACTCATTCGCGACAAAAATACAGAAATGGCAGAAAAAGCAAAGCAGAACTTTGAAAACGCTGCAAAAACTCACCCATATCCGCAGGATATAGAGCAGGAAAGACGCTATATGGAACACGCTGAAAATATAGCGCAATCTCTTGCTCAAGAGGCTGAAAAATGATTAAAATAATGTTCGTCTGCCACGGCAATATTTGTCGTAGTCCTATGGCAGAATTCGTGCTTCGTGATATGCTCAAAAAGCGAGGTCTTGACGGCAAAATTACTGTAGCGTCAAGCGCTACCTCGACCGAGGAAATAGGTAATGATATTCACTATGGCACAAGGCGGATTCTTGATAAGTATTCTATTACATACACGCGACGCGAGGCAGTGCAGCTTACACGATCTGATTACAAAAAATACGATTTATTCATCGGCATGGACAGTGCCAATATCCGCAATATGCAACGTATTTTCGGCTCTGACCCCGAGGAGAAAATAATTCGCCTTTTGGACCTTACCGACGCAAAACGCGACGTCGCTGACCCGTGGTATACAGGCAATTTTGAAGCTACCTACCGTGACGTCACCGATGGGTGCGAGTCACTTATAAATTACGTTATAAACAAATAAGAACGGTTGGGAAAATCCCAACCGTTCTTTCATATTAAAGATTATAGTACTTATCAAATTCAGCAGGGTGCGGAATCTTGGAAAGCTCTGCACACTCGGCTCTTTTGGTTTTAATGAAGTTTTTGAGAAGCTCCTCGGGGAATACTCCGCCTGCGGTGAGGTAATCGTGATCTTCTTCGAGCGCGTCAAGAGCCTCGGGAAGAGAAGTGGGAAGGCCCTTGAGCTTTGCCTTTTCCTCTTCGGGAAGGTGGAATAGGTTGAAGTCGTAAGGACCCCAGCCCTCCTTGTGAGGATCAATCTTGTTCTTAACACCGTCAAGACCTGCCATAAGAATAGCCGCATAGCAGAAATAGGGATTGCAGGTAGCGTCGGGGTTTCTAAGCTCGAAGCGGCGCTTGTCGGGGCTCTTTGCATAAGCAGGGATTCTGATAACCGCACTTCTGTTAGAGGTAGCGTATCCAACGGTGACAGGAGCTTCGAAGCCGGGAACAAGACGCTTGAAGGAGTTGGTCGAGGGGTTGGTAATAGCACAAAGCGATGCGATGTGCTTGAGCAGACCGCCCATAAAGTAATGCGCGGTTTCGGAAAGGTGCGCGTAGCCGTTGTCGTCGGAGAATACGGGCACACCGTCCTTGAAGAGAAGCATATGAACGTGCATACCGCTGCCAGCCTCACCGTATATAGGCTTGGGCATAAAGGTTGCGCTCTTGCCATATTTAAGGGCAGTGTTGTGAATGATGTACTTAATCATCATAGTAGCATCTGCCATGTGAACAACCTCGCCAAGTTGGGGCTCAATCTCAAACTGACCGGATGCCGCAACCTCGGGGTGATGATAGTTGATTTCAATGCCCGCGTCCTGCATATGCATACACATCTCGCTTCTGCACTCGTAGGAAATGTCAAAGGGCTTTGCAATATGATAATTCTTCTGCTTGGGAACGATAACGCCACGGCCCTCCTCGCCGCTGTTCCAATAGGACTGAACGGCATCAAGCTGGGAAGCAATAAGGTTAGGCTCAACGTTCCAGCGTACGTCGTCAAAGAGATAGAACTCAAACTCGGGCAGAATCTTCATTTCGTCTGCCACACCGCTAGCCTTCATATAATCAACGGCTGCCTTTATAATATTTCTGGGATACTGGGCAAGGGGACGGTTCTTCGGGTAATCAATAATCATTGCGTTGCCCGTCATCGAAAGCGTGGGAATCTCGCAAAATGGGTCAACGAGTGCAGTATCGGGGTCGGGAATGAATACCATATCGCTCTTTTCTACAACGGCATAGCCGTAGTTAGAAGCGTCAAAGCCGATACCGCTTTCCATAACCTCCTCGGAGAAATTATCTGCAGGGATAGTGACGTGACGGTATTGACCGTTAATATCAACCATCTTAAAATCGACCATCTTGATGCCCTTTTCTTTAATAAGAGCCAAAACGTCCTGAATACTTTTTGCCATAGTATAATATCCTTTCTGGGTCTGTGTATAATTTTGAAACTTAACTTACATATTATAACATAAATGGAAATATTTTGCAATAGTAAAAATATAAGATAAAAGCAAGTGCTAAAGATGCACTTGCTTTATATCCTTTATATGACTCCAAGCACCATCTGGAAAGAGATGAATCCTTCTCCTGCGTTATTAGAAAGGTAGTATGAAGTTATATGAACAATTTCACCGCCCGATAGCGCTACTTTGAATGTCACTTGCTCCTGGCTTGCTTTTCCGGAGATACCAACGGAATTGGTGACGTTTATGCTTTGAAGCGTCATGGCTTCTGCTTTTCTTCCATCAATATATAGTTTTATTTGAGCAATACCGGTATCCGACTTTTCTTTCGCCTGAGGATGCATCAACGCTTCCGCATCTGACATTCGATTTTCCGCGAGTGCTGTTATCATAGCCTCAACCTTTGAAGTGGATTTTGCATTATTTGCAGCAACGTCGGTTACCGTTTGATTAAAGTTGCATGCTGAAAGAACACCGAAAATTAGAATAAGAACCAATAAAAAACAGAGAAATTTTTTCATAAATAAGCTCCTTTAAAGTGGATTTTTTGATTTGTACGGGCAAATTTGATTTTTACCGGGTATTTTTCGGTGCATTCACATGCCTCCTTCCAAAATTAAAAGTGCGGCAACCGAAGTCACCGCACCGAAAAACGCAAACTCCGATTGTCGCCAAACAAATCGAAGGATAGGGATATTGCACACTATTAGCCTCGTGGAGTTCGCATTTTTGCCGAAGTCCATATTACTAATAGTATGCTGAAAAAAAGGTATAATATCCCTTAAATAGAAAAATACCCCTAATAAAAATATTCGATTCGTTTGGCACTTATAATTGTATCACAAAAAAATCAAAATATCAAGGGGTAGGGAAGAAAAATGTAAAACATGATAAAGAACTGGGTTTTGACACTTTGCGTCAATATACCTGCACTCGCCTTGTGAAAGCGAGCTTTCGTCGGCTTCGCTTGGTATGCGAACCCATATTCACGCACGAGGTGCGTGAGCTGGTTCAAGCCCAATGTTGTCTCCACCGAAAGAAAAAAGTCCCACACTGCCGTGCGGGACTTTTGGTGGAAACAACTGGGTTTTGACACTTTGCGTCAATATACCTACGCTCGCCCTGTGAAAGCGAGCTTTCGTCGGCTTCGCTTGGTATGCGAACCCGTATTCACGCACGAGGTGCGTGAGCTGGTTCAAGCCCAATGTTGTCTCCACCGAAAGAAAAAAAGTCCCACACTGCCGTGCGGGACTTTTGGTGGAAACAACTGGGTTTTGACACTTTGCGTCAATATACCTGCGCTCGCCTTGCGAAAGCGAGCTTTCGTCGGCTTCGCTTGGTATGCGAACCTGTATTCACGCACGAGGTGCGTGAGCTGGTTCAAGCCCAATGTTGTCTCCACCGAAAGAAAAAAGTCCCACACTGCCGTGCGGGACTTTTGGTGGAAACAACTGGGCTCGAACCAGTGACCCCTTGCATGTCAAGCAAGTACTCTAGCCAACTGAGCTATGCTTCCGTGTTTGTTTGCAGACATTATATCATTTTATTTTAAGAATTTCAAGTGCTTTTTGTAAAAAACTTGAAAATATCATGCCTATATGGTATAATTGAATAAAAAACGAGGTGTTTATGAACTTTACAGAAATTGCTAAAGCACGTCAATCCTGCAGAAAGTACGATTCTACAAGAGCGGTTGAGCAGGAAAAAATAAATGCCATTCTCGAGGCTGCTCGCCTTGCTCCATCTGCCTGCAATGGTCAGCCGTATCATCTCACCGTATGTACGGGCGATGCTGCGAGGGCGGCTGCTAAGGCAACTATGGGACTCGGAATGAACAAGTTTGCCGCCGATGCTCCGGTGCTTATCGTAATCTCCGAGGAGGACTATGTAGCCTCGGCTGCATTTGGCGCGAAAGTAAAGGGCAACGACTACCGTTCAATAGATATTGGTATTTTGGCGGCTTATATTACGGCAGAAGCATCTGCGCAAGAGCTCGGCAGTTGTATTCTCGGTTGGCTTGACGATGCGAAGCTACGCGAAATTTGCGGCGTCGGTCACCCTGTGCGCCTTGTTATTACTATTGGTTATCCCGCGTCTGATGATGCACTCCGCGATAAAAAGCGCAAGAATCTGTCAGAACTCGCTACTTTTAAATAATTTTTTTGGAGAAAAAAATGCCGCTTGAACTAATTATTTTCGGACTCTTACTCGTGCTTATTTGTGCGGGATTTGCTGCACTTTTCTTGAGAGCATTTTATTATAAATCCTTTACCAAAGCCTTGATTCTTAAGACTGCCGCAAGCATTTGCTTTGTTATTCTGGGGGCAATATCTGCATTTAGCGGTGAACTGTCCGCAACTAAACTTCTTATATTTATCGGGCTTTGCTTTGGAATAGTCGGAGACGAGGTTATTGCACTTTGCCAGGTGTTCCCAAAGTATGACATTCAAGCATTTATCGGTGGTGGCTCATTCTTCTTTGTTGGGCACGTCCTTTATATTATCGCCTTGCTCATGCTTGGAGATACTAGTTGGCTGACACTTATCGCCGCGTTCTTGATTGCCTCCACCATAAGCGCCGCATATACCAAGCGCAAGGGCTCTCTGATTCCGAAAATGAAAACTACTCTCACCCTCTATCTGTCGGTGGTTGTTTTCGTAGCCGCCACGGCGATGGGCGCTTTCTTCGGACGTTTTACTCTCGGAACAGGACTTTTTTCGGTCGGAGGATTGCTTTTTGCCGCGAGCGACAATATTCTTTTTGCATATAAATTCGGAGAAAAGCCGCAATTTGTCCAAAACGTGCTTCTCCATGTGTTTTACTATTCTGCCCAGCTTTTAATCGCCTGGAGCATAGCTTATCTTTGATTAAAATAAAAAAGACCTTGCTTATGGCAAGGTCTTTTTTGTCGGAGCAACAGTATAACCTCGCTTTCGCTACGTGATGCCTATGCCCTTATAATAATTTAATGATAAATAAAAATTAAATGTTTACTTTAATTTACCCAGTTTTGCCGTATTTGCAATAACAATCAGTGAGCTTTCTGCATCAAGTACCTGCTCTGGATTGATGTTAACATTCACCTTTTCGCCTTTCTTAATGGCAACGATATTGAAGCCGTATTTTTTGCGTAGATTCAGTTCGATTAAGTTCTTACCGCACCACTCGTCCTTGACGTCTATTTCGACCATAGACACGTCCTTGGATAAAGATATCATGTCAATAAATCCTGAGGTGAACAGATTCTTGGCAAGGCGGATTCCCGATTCGTTTTCAGGGAAGACTACTTGATCCGCGCCTACACGAAGCAATATTTTTTGTTGCATCTCGTTGGCACATTTTGCAATAACAGTTTTCGCTCCCGCCTCCTTGCAAAGAGTGACCGCCATCACACTCGCTTCCAAATTGCTTGCTATACAAACGATAACTGTATCAATATTACCGATTCCAAGACGGGAGATGACCTCCGCATCGGTCACGTCGGCACATTTGCACACTGGCAGATATGCGGATGCATCGTTGACGATTCTTTCCTCGCTATCTACAGCGATAACCTCCATACCGTTATCTACAAGCTCTTTTGCCACGGCCGTGCCGTATCGTCCAAGTCCGAATACTGCGTATGTTTTCTTTGCTTTCATTGATTTTCTCCTTTATCCTATACTTATATCTTCCGTCGGCTCGGAAATGACGTTTTGACTTTCGTTTTTACTGCCAAGTGCAACCGCAAGTGATATGGGACCAACCCTGCCGAAATACATCGTCACTATGATAATGAACTTGCCGAATGTGTTAAGTGTTGCCGTTAAGTTTCTCGAAAGTCCGACGGTTGCTGTTGCACTGACGGTTTCATAGACCGCATCAATGGCTGAAGCGTTACTCGTTGCCATCAATAGTATCGTTGATGCGGAGCATATTGTAATAAATGCTACTGCCACGGCAACTGCTTTTTTTACCGATCCCTCTGAAATACGGCGACCGAACAAGGTTGCGCTGTTCTTGTTTCTAATAGTAGCAAACGCCGAGCAGATAAGAACGGCAATCGTTACTGTTTTCATACCGCCTGCCGTTCCCACAGGAGAACCGCCAATGAGCATCAAAATGATTGATACTGCGGCAGAGGCATTCGTCATATTCTCTTGCGGAATTGTAGCAAAGCCCGCGGTTCTGGTGGTGACAGATTGGAATAGGGAGACTTGAATTTTATCAAATAGGGACATCTCTCCAATGGTCAATGGGTTTGCGTATTCAAAAGCAAATATAAGAACTGCACCGACAAAAATGAGTCCTGCGGTAGCGGTAATTGCAATTTTTGAGTGTAAGGTCAAATGTCTGAATATCCTGCGGTTCTTTGGCGAACGGCTCTTGAGAACACGAAGCACATCCCACCAAACGATATAACCAAGACCACCGAGAATAATGAGCGCGGATGTGACGATGTTGATCAAGGGATTTGTGGCGTAATTGCAAAGGCTGTTTTCCGCTATTATATCAATACCTGCGTTGCAAAAGGCGGATACAGAATTGAATACCGATATCCAGATCCCCTTTGTGCCAAACTCGGGTACGAACACTAGCATATACAGAACAGCCCCCGTTCCTTCGATGATCAGCGTGCCAAACAGTACGTTCTTGACAAACTTGGCAAGTCCTGACATTGTATTTAGATTAAACGCATCTTGAATGAGCAAACGGTCACCGATGCCCATTTTCCTGTTGAGAAGAAGCATTAGTCCCGACATAATGGTGATGATACCAAGACCGCCAATCTGTATCAAAAGCAATATGACCATCTGCCCGAACACGCTCCACGTTGACACCGTGGGGAGTGTAACAAGTCCTGTCACGCAGGTAGATGTTGTTGCCGTAAAAAGTGCGTCAAGATACGGCACGGCTTCACCGCTTACAGAACTAATCGGCAATGCTAAAAGTCCGCTTCCTATAAGAATGGTCGCGAGAAAGCTGAGCAATATGATCTGCGTTGTTGAAAGCGTGAATTTCTTTTTCCTAACCATAAGATTTTCCTCTAAAAAGCATAAAGGAACCAACGTCCTCTGCAGTCAGCTGGTTCCTTTCTTATTATTCGTTTTTGTAATTATATCACATTTTGCCGTTTATGTCAATATATTTTTTCAGTATGCTATTATACAAATTATTATTTATCGGATATTGTTTTTTTGGGTCGGAGCTACAGAGTGATTTCACCTTCGCTACGTGATACCCACGCTTTCCGCCTGGCAAGCGAGCTTGCCGAACTTCGTTCGGGGTATGCAAACCTGAATTTTGCTTGGCAAAACAACTTTGAATTGACACATCAAACAAAAAAACAAGAGAAAGAACGAGCCTCACTCTTGTCTTTTTTGGTCGGAGCGACAGGATTCAAACCTGCGGCCTGATGCTCCCAAACCGATACTGCCTTGAATTTTATGTCATTTTTAATCATTTTGCAGGCTTTTGTGTCCGAAAACAGTGCTTTCGGGCGCTCTCGTTTGCACTGTTTCCACGTAGTCCTAAGTTGTAGATGGTCAAAGCTGTGGTCAAGCCTGTTTCGGTGGGATATGGATGATATCAGGAAATCGAGAATCTATGTTAAAAGAGCTATGGCACGGAAACATCATTCCCGGGGAGGACAGCCGAAACAATTCCAAGGAGACGAAGGAACTGTTACGCCCTCGTTCCGCTTGGAGCGAGGGCTTTCTTTATACAATCTTAATACCGCGCGGTAGAGTGCTAACGCCGTCTTTATCTGTTTTTTGGTAAAATGTATATAGTAGAAAGAGTATAAGGAGAGGTGTATAATGCGACCTTTACATAGATTTAAGCTGTCATCATTCCAAGTAATTTTACTTGGCTTTGCGGCAGTAATACTGATCGGAGCGTTTCTGTTGATGCTCCCCTTATCAAGCAAGGAAGGTGTTGTAACACCGTTTTCGGATGCTCTGTTCACATCAACCTCTGCCGTGTGTGTAACAGGACTAATCGTGCAGGATACGGCAACCTATTGGTCGTATTTTGGACAGGCTGTTATTCTCATACTCATTCAGATCGGAGGCTTGGGCGTTGTAACGGTTGCAGCTTCGGTATCTATTCTCGCAGGCAGAAAGATCGGGCTTGGACAGCGAA
>SVUG01000018.1 GCA_015063385.1 Oscillospiraceae bacterium
CTTTTGAGTTTCTTTACTCAAGTGTTTTGACAAGATTTGCACATTTAGTGCTTTTCTTTCTTCGTGTTGTTCAATTCTCAATGATCAAGTGCTCGCAAGATGCGAGCTTATCCATTATATATCAAAACAAAAAATTTGTCAATACCTTTTTTTAATTTTTTTCCCGTTTTTTGAATTATTGTGCAAGTTTTATATAATAATTTGGGAAAGGGGGTGTTTTTTTGGCATCTATACTTGTTAGAACAATAATCATATACATTTTACTCTCCTTTTCGCTTAGAATTATGGGTAAAAGGCAGCTCGGTGAGATGGACGTCGTAGAGCTGGTATCTACTCTGCTCATTTCAGAGCTTGCATCAATTCCCATTGACGACCCCGATATTCCACTGCTCAACGCTATTATACCGATATTGTTGATACTTTCCGCAGAGGTTATTCTCTCGACAGTAAAAAACAAGTCGGAGAAGCTAAAGGAAAGCCTTGAGGGGAAGCCCCTATATATTATATATAAAGGTAGACTTTTGCAAGACGCGCTTCGTGAAAACCGCATTTCAGTAAATGAGCTGCTCTCCGAGATGCGCTCGCAGGGAATTGGCGATATTTCGGAGGTAAATTACGCGATACTTGAGCAAAACGGCTCTTTGTCACTCTTAAAAAAAGCAGAAAATGATATGGCACATACGCTTGTAATCGACGGGCACATAATGGTGGACGATTTAAAATCGCTTGGATACAATGAAAGATGGCTGGAGAAAGAGGTTGCTGCAAGAAAAACCAGGCTGGAGAAGATATTTTTAATGACTGTCACCGACGAGGGTGACGTAAATATTATATTAAAGGAAGAAAAACGAGGATGAAAGAAAAAATCGTTGCCTTTTGCCTTTTCTTTTTAGTGATATGCTTCGTATGTATAAACACGATAGTGCTGGATAGACAGATAGGAAAGCTTTATAAATCTGCCGAAAAAATGCAGATAAGCGACGATGATATTCCGTCGTCTGAAAAAGTGGCACGAGAGCTATATGAGGAATTTAAAAAACGAGAAACCTTTATAAGCCTTACTGTTAACCACGAGGATTTAACGAGCATTGAGGAGAGCTTCTCGGAGATTATCGGATATCTCTCTGTGGGAGATGCAAACGGTGCTAGGGTGATGAAAAACCGCCTGCTTGACTCTCTCGAGCACCTCAGGCGGTTATCTGGATTTAATATTGATTCGATTATTTAAACTCGCTCATATCGGCGAGGTGCGCGCTATTGCGCATAATGGAGTAGCTCTCGCTCGTGAGGTCATTGGACGAAAGAATACCGCATTTTTCGCGCAAGGCTTTTATGATATACTCGGGGTTGAGGAATGACGAGGGATCTGCGGAAAGAACGCAGGAAATGCGAATATTTCCGTCGGTAAATACTGCATCGGCAGTTCTGATAAGCGGTCGAATGTCCACTATGGCTTCACCGCTTTTCGTCTTTTTAAGTATCTCAACCTTATCAGCGTTCAGGGCGGCGTTGCACTGCTCTGCAAGCGCGGGAGAGGCACCGGTGGTGTTCACGGTAATCGTGTAAGAAAGCCACGCAAGGTCGGTGAACTTGGTTTCGGGATAATACGCCTCACTTACCTGCATTTCCGCCGTCATGTTCGCATTGAGTCGACTCATAGCTTCCTCGGGGTCCATATACTCATTAAGGCGGATATCCATAAACTCACACACGCTCTCGGTGCCTATGGAAAGAGGCGCGGCAAATATCATCTTGGGCTTCGGATTAAATCCCTCGGTATACCAAAGAGGAAGTCCTGCACGCACGATAATTTTGTGCATAGTACGCACGAGGTCGAGGTGTGATATATACTGAAGATTCCCTATCTTTTTGAATTTAAAGCGCAGGAAGAGCTTGGTCTGATTTACTTGCACCATCTGTTCTTACCTCCCAGCTTATTTGCTCCGCAGCCGCTGCATTTTTCGGCACAGGACGGAGTCGTTTCACCGTTATACGCTTTATCGCGCTCGCGACGCAAAAACGCCTTTGTGACACCAATATCGATGATATCCCAGGGCAGAATCTCGTCAAGGCCAAATCCGCGAGAGGTATAGAAGGTAGGATCAACGCCCGTGGCGGAGAACGCCTCAATCCAAGCATCGTAGTCAAAATATTCGTCCCACGCGTCAAACATTCTTCCCTCTTCGGCAAGACGTGCAATAGCGGGTGCAAGTCGGCGGTCGCCTCGTGCAAGAACGGCTTCAACGAATGAAACCTTGGCATCGTGATAGGTATACTTAATACGGCGGTCAGTAATGCAGGCGCGAAGATGCTCCTGCTTTTTTATAAGCTCGTCAAAGGTATCCTGCTTTTCCCACTGGAAAGGAGTAAAGGGCTTCGGAACGAAGCAGGAAACGCTTATCGTCACACCTAGTCCCTTGGGACGCTCGGGCTTAGGAAGTGCAAAATAGGCGTCCACTACCTTCTTTGAGAGCGCGGCAATTCCCTCAATATCCTCAAGGGTTTCGGTGGGAAGTCCGTTCATAAAATAAAGCTTAACGTTGCTCTTTCCGCCTCTGAATGCAATGCCCACAGAGCGCATAAGGTCTTCCTCGGTGACGTTCTTGTTAATAACGTCACGCAGTCTTTGCGTGCCCGCCTCGGGCGCAAAGGTGATACCTCCGGTTCTTACTGAAGAGACCTTTTTCATAAGCTCCTCGGAGAAGCTATCTATGCGAAGGGAGGGGAGTGATAGGCTGACGTGCTTTTCGTCAGTCCATTCAAGCAGACTGTCTGTAAGGCTCGGTAATTCGGAATAATCGCTGATTGAAAGAGAGATAAGCGAAATTTCATCGTATCCTGTATTATCATAGAGGCATTTCGCCTGCTTGCAGAGAGTTTCAACCGATTTTTCTCTTATTGGGCGGTAAACCATTCCCGCCTGGCAGAAGCGACAGCCTCTGATACAGCCGCGATAGATTTCAAGCACTATGCGATCGTGAACCGTTTCTATATACGGCATAACGAGCTTTTCGGGATACGGTGCTTCGTCCATATCCGCTACTATGCGCTTTTTAATTTTTGCAGGCACGTCGGGATATTTAGGAGCAAATTCCTTTATCGTTCCGTCGGCATTGTAGGAAACGTCATATAGCGAGGGGATATATACACCCTCAATATGCGACGCCTCGCGAAGAAATGCCGTGCGGCTATAGCTGCCCTCGTCCTTCATTTTATTGTAAAGGTGGCAGATTTCAAGCAGAACCTCCTCACCTTCACCGATATTTATAAGGTCGAAGAACTCGGCAACAGGCTCTGGGTTATATACACAGGGACCGCCGCCGATAATTATAGGTGTGTCCTCTCCCCTGTCCTTAGCCCATATTGGAAATCCCGCAAGCTTCAGCATTGCAAGAGTGGTGGTATAGCACATCTCGTACTGGAGTGAAAACGCTACCATATCGAACGCAGAGAGGGGGTCTCCGCTCTCGACTGCCGTGAGCGGAATGGAGTACTGCTCCATTTTTTCCTTCATATCCGTCCAGGGAGCGTAAACTCGTTCACACCATACGTCCTTGTCCTTATTTATTACGTCATAAAGTATTCTTACTCCCAGATTGGACATTCCTATTTCATAAGTATCCGGGAAGCAAAAGGCAAAGCGGCATTTCACCTCGTCTTTATTTTTAATTATTGCATTATACTCCGCTCCTATGTATCTGCCGGGCTTACTGACAGATTTAAGAACAGAGGATATTCGTTCGTTTTGCATTAAAAGCTCCTTTCGGGAAATTTCCGTGCCGCCCGGAAAGGACGGCACGGAAAGGAGTTAATCTTCTTTTTTGTTTGCTTCATTCAAGAAGCTGGCAGTGCTGAGCACACGAAGCATCTGGCACAATACTATATGCCATATCGACGCGACGAGAACGGTAGCAATGCTCAATCTGATAAAGGAGAATACGATAGCGAGAGTCACACCTGCTATCATAGCACAAAGCTCCGCAAACTTTACAATAGCGGTAAAGCGTCTATATTTCTTAGAGAGCAAGAGCATATTTGCCGCATCAATTCTGTCACCGTACGTCACCATCCGGGCGCTGACACGGGGATAAACCTTTTCCTCTACGGAAGGTCGGTTATAAAGCTTGACGACTCTCATACCCTCAGCACCTGCAGTCAAGGTCTTAATCAACTCGCCGGATATGTTGGGGTCGCGGGTATAAACGAGAGGAATAATGCCTGCCTCACGAAGCTCGGGCAAAATCATAGTGAATTCCTCGGAGAAGGAATATCTGATGTAGAACTTAGCGTAAACCTCTCCGTCCTCTGCGGCATACATAACCTTGGTGGTGTCGATGCCGGAGTCAGAGCTTACTGCATTATCGGGAATAGCAATATTATTGCGGCGCATATAATCCTCGCTGCCCGCATAAATGCGATGTCCCATTACGTCTCCGCAAAGGCCGTCATCCTCAACTATTACGTTAGTAGCAGTCTTATGACGAACTCTGTTATCTATTGCGTTGGAGAACATAAAATCAAGAGGTCCGCCTACTGCTGCAAAGAGTGCGCACATCTGGCGCATGACCTTTTCCATACTGTCGCGCTCACCGTAGAGCATAAAGCGCTTGAGGTTAACGTCATCAGGGCCAAAGATGTCCACGTCATCAAATGCGAATACGTCAACACCCGAGAAATCGTGGTGGGCGCGCTCGCCTATCGCAGTGCTTTCATAACTCAAAGCAGCTCTTTGCGAGTGGAAGAAGGATATCTTATTTGAAAGTGCCGCGAACGCGGGACAACCAAGCATGAATACAAGAGTAAATACCGTAATTCCGACGATAAAATCATAGGCAACGAAGCCTGCAACGAGCCCTGCAACAACGCCAAGAGCCAAAGGAGCGCCAAAGAGAATCAGCGTATTGTGAGGTACGGTAGAAACGTCTGCAGAATTCTTGAAGAAGTCTGATATAAAGCTGGTCTTGAAGGTGCGGGCGGTCTTTGACTTGTACTCGTCAACGAGTCCGTCAAGCGCCATATTCTCCTGCTCTAATTCTCTTGTGTCCTTCTTGTCAATAATTCCCTTTTCCTCACTCTGTGCTATCATCTTAAAGGCTATAAAATCAGCCTTGGTGCGATAAAGCGAGGCGTTCATTACGGGAAGCGTAATTACGGCAAACATAAAGCCAAAGAGCGCGTAAGAGGCAGCACCCGAAAGTGAGACCGCCAAAGTATATGCAGAAAGCACCAGGAACGACGCTATAGGAAGCAGGTCGGGAAGAACCGTCTTCTTTGTAAGATATTTCACAGAGCGAACAAGCTCGGGAAGCGCCATAACGAAGATACACGTCGAAAGAAGAAAATCAATAATAGCAAGAGACGACGTGCTGGCACTTGCAGAAAATACGCCAAACGAGATAACGCCTACTGCCGACAGAATTTCTAAAGCCAAAAGTGCAATCGCAAAGATAAATGCTGCACCGTATCTTATTTTTATGGAAATTATTGAATCAAGGAACTTATCCTTAAATGAATCTCTCTCTGCGGGATTGGTAAACTCCTTCGACTTACCAAAAGCGGACTTTACCGACTCCTGCGAGTTATCCACGCCCGAGGGAGCATCCTCGTCACACTGCGATGCGCCGACAGCCTCGTATACACCAAAATCCGCAAAATCAGGATCAGGGATCGTGGGCTCGGGCTCCTCTTCCTCTGCCACCTCGACCTCAATCTCCGGCTCAGCCTCTTCCTCCTTGGCGGTGGGCGCAGCATCTATTGCAAGAAGTGCATTGATTTCTGCAAGCTCGTCCTCCTCAGTGCGTTCAAAAACCTCCTCGGGAGAATCACTCTCCTCAACGAATTTGTATATATTGATGCTGGTGGCATCCTCGTCAACCGCACGGTTTTCAGGACGCTTGGCATCAGTATCGACAAAATCGGCATCAAGCTCTGCGGTGGGATCAATTTGATTCTCATTCTCGGCAGAGTCTGAGTCTACAGCGCTGGAAGCCTCCGACTGTTCTCCAAGCATGGCACGAAGTCTGGCATCCTCCATTGCATGATAGTTTTCACTCGCCTCAGTGAAGCGAGGAACGTAGGTAGTCCATATATTAGAAGTGATATCACTAGATACTTCTTCGATATTATCGTTATTCTCATTATTAAACTTGTTTTCCACGATATTACCCCCTTTTGATTTTTCTCTGCCTTGCCACCTCGGTCATTATAACCGCGCCGGCGCAAGACACGTTCAGCGAATTAACCATTCCGTAAAGCGGAATTGATACGGTAAAATCACATTTTTCCTTAACAAGACGGGATATGCCGAAGCCCTCGCTTCCAAGCACGATAGCACAAGCGCCCGTCATATCGGTTTCATAATAATCAGTGCCGTCCATATCAGCGGCATAGAACCACAGTCCGCGCTCCTTGAGCTCGTCTATGGTCATTGCAAGGTTGGTCACCTTGGCAACTCGCATATGCTCAATAGCACCAGCAGACGCCTTTGCTGCAGTCGAGGTAAGTCCCACCGCGCGACGCTTGGGAATGATTACTCCGTGTGCGCCTGCACACTCTGCGGAGCGTATAATCGCGCCGAGATTATGAGGGTCCTCTACCCCGTCGAGCAGGATTACAAACGGTGCTTCCCCACGCTCAGCAGCATATTCGAGTATCTCGTCGACCGTAGAATAATTACGCTCTGCGGCTATTGCAACGACACCCTGGTGATGCGCGCCTAAAGTAAGGCTGTCAAGCTTAACCCTATCTACCTCGATTATCGGAATTTTTCTCTCAGCGGCTATGCCTATCAAGAGATTTACCGAGCCCTCTCGATCACCGGACTGAATATACATTTTTTCAACGTCGCGACCGCTCGAAAGAAGCTCCTTCACCGCGTTTCTGCCGTAAACCGTGCATTCATCAAGCTCGCGAGGCTCTTTTTTAAAGTTATCCCTGCGCTCACTACTGTGACGCGACGGACCATGACTTTTCCTATTTTTATTCTTATAATTATCCATTTTCACACTCTTAAAAAATGAATTAGCCACAATTTAAAAAACTGCGAGCATAAAACTACAGTATATTATAACATAAATATTTTAATTTGTACAGTATAAATTACAAAAAATATTATATTTTAACCGTTTTTTTAATTTTATTTGCTTTTTTGCATTTTTTTATCAAACGACATTGACAAATCTTTTAAAATGGTCTACAATATTTTCATCTGCAAGAGAGGAGAAAGCTATGACTGCGATAAAAGCTAAGGCAAGCCTTACCGAAGGCCCTATTTTTTCAAAAATGCTTCTTTACGCGTTGCCCATTATGCTCACGGGTATTCTTCAGCTGCTTTATAATATTGCCGACAACGTTATCGTAGGTCAGTTCTCGGGCAATCCGCTGGCGCTTGCGGCGGTTGGCTCAACCAGCTCGCTAGGCAATCTCATAATCAATTTACTCATGGGAATTGCAGGCGGAGCGGGAGTCCTTATAGCACAGAGCTTTGGTGCAAGGCAGCTTGAAAAAATGTCACGCGCAGTGCATACTGCGGTTATTTTTTCGCTGATTGGCGGCATCTTCTTCTCAGTTATCGGCTTTTGGCTAACCCGCCCTGCCCTCGAGCTTATGAGCACGAAAAGCGAGATTATGGAGTGGGCTTGCCTCTATCTTCACATTATTTGCATAGGTATCCCCGCAAGCGCAGTGTATAATTTTGGCGCGGCAATTCTTCGTTCGGTGGGCGATTCAAAAACGCCACTGTTCGTTCTCTCGTCTTCCGGAATAATAAACGTTATTTTAAATATATTTTTTGTTCTTGTGTGCGATATGTCGGTCGACGGCGTGGCTGTTGCAACGGTTATCGCTCAATATATTTCAGCGGCTGCGGTTATCGTCATTCTCTTCAAAAGAAAAGATGCTCCGTACGCCTTGAGTCTATCTAAAATGTCGGTAGACTTTTCACTGCTTAAAAGAATTCTCCGCCTCGGGTTGCCCGCGGGAATTCAAGCCTCACTCTTCTCTATCTCGAATATCATTCTCACAAGCGGTGTCAACACTCTGCCAACCACCGATATTTCCGCAAAAACGATAGCAATAAATATAGAAGGCATCGTTTACAGCGCGATGAACAGCTATTTACACACCTCTATGACCTTTACCGGACAAAATTACGGTGCAAAAAATCCGGAGAGAATCAAGAAATCTATTCTGTACTCACTTTTTCAGGTGACTGTAATAGGAATTGCGGGAGGTATGATTATTCTGTCGTTTGCACGAGAGCTTGCAGGTATGTACGTCGCAGCCGACGACCCAAACAAGGCCACGGTTATCAATGCAACGGTAGAGCTGATGACATTCATGCTATCAACCTATTTCCTGTGTGGAATCATGGATTCGCTCTCGGGTAGCCTCAGAGGTCTGGGTTATTCTCTTGCCCCAATGCTAATGAGCATCGGCTGCATATGCGTCCTCCGCTCACTGTGGGTGCTGTTTATTTTCCCACTTCCACAGTTTAATTCTTTAGTCGGAATATATACGATATATCCTATTTCGTGGCTATCTGCCTCAATTTTAATGGCGATAACGTTAGTTTTTGCTATGAAGAAAATAAAAAGGCAATTTGAATCCGAGCAGTCAGAATCCGTATCAAAATAAAAAAAATAAAAGAGGATTTGGTTTAGCCAAATCCTCTTTTATTACTCACAAGCGGTGAGTCAAGGTAGACCTCTCGTCGTATGTAATACGATGGTCACAGCGCGGATAATTACTCAGCGTCCTGTGCTGCTCTCTTTGCTGCAAAGCACTCGCTGCAGTAAACGGGCTTACCTTCGGTGGGCTTGAAGGGCACTTGGCACTCCTTGCCGCACTCTACGCAGACTGCATCGAACATTTCTCTTGCACTCTTCTGCGCATTCTTCTTTGCGGCGCGGCACTCCTTGCATCTGGAGGGCTTATTCTCAAAGCCTCTGGATGCATAGAATTCCTGCTCACCTGCAGTGAACACGAACTCATTGCCACAATCTCTGCACTTCAATGTCTCGTCCTGGTACATGTTTTGTTCTCCCTTAAAGGTTTTTATAAATATTTGCCCTGAGACGGATTCCAACCGACGCCTTTGTAAACAACGCTCTCCCTTAAGCTACCTTGGGCATAATAACGTATTAAGATTCAGAAATATCGCCAAGCTCTGCGCGCAGACGGCGAAAAAGACGCGACTTGGCATTGTCAACAGACTTTGCCGTGCGAGAAAGCATTTTTGCAATCGCCGCAGTCTTGTATCCCTGAATGTGAAGTATAAGTACGCGATATTCATAATCGGAAAGAAGATTCTTGGCAGAATTCAAAAGGGTGTCAATGGTCTCACGCTTGACGATACCCACCTCAACCGATTCATCATCGGATATCTGCTCCACGTCGCAATCCAAAAATCCTTCTGCAGCCTCAGCAGAGCGAAGCAGGTCAACTATGCGATTGCGAACGCAAATACGCGCATAAAGGCCGAAGGTCACCTCGCCCTGCTCAACGTCGTATCTCTGTGCCGCGCTGTGAAGCGCAACGCAGGCCTCGGAGAAAAGCTCCCCGAAATCATACTGCGAGTCAAAGCATGAAATAACCTTCCGCATCATTGGCGTATATCTGCGGACGAGCTCGTCAAATGCCTCGTCATTATGAGCGCGGCACTCGATAATCAGAGCTCCAATATCTCTGTCCTCATACAAATTCATTTGTAAAATCTTCCATTTATACGTATATTATATCCGTGCGATATTTTTTTGTCAATAGATTTAATTAAAAAATTTAATATTTTTTTCAAAAATCATACAATTTATTACATATTTTTTACCATATTTTTGTTCAATACGCCAAAATATCTAAAAAAATTATGACAAATACTCTATTCTGCCGGTTGCGGAGAATAAAACGCCGCGGTAAACACCGTCAGGCTTGGCTTCAAAATTCTTTTTTATCTGCTCAGCCTCGGCGTAAGAATTGACGGTAAGCGAGGTTTTCATAATATCACCGTAGCGGTCGTACGCCTCAAGAGTGACGCGATAACGTGCAGTGTCTGTTTCTTCAATATAAGCCTTTATAGACGCACCGCTTTTCGATAGAGAAACGTGCTTTGATGCAGAGCGCAGACTCCTCTCGCGGAAGCCGGGGTCAAGATTGTCGTAAAGCTCTGCGGCAACAGCCCTTCCCTTATCGGAAATCATATAATATTTACCGCCCTCAACCTCATCGAAAAGAAGATGCTCTGACGAGGCGAGCTCATCAAGGCACTGCTCATAATCAAGCGAGATGTCGCCTGTGTTTTCCTCGATAATGCTTAAAATCGTATCACGGTCAATGGGATAACGAATATTGTCAAGCAGAAAAAGCAAAAACACCTTTAGGTCGGTTATTGTATTCAGTCCAAACTGTTTGTTTTTTTTCATTGCATTACCTTTCTTTCACCTCGCTCCGTTGAATAAAGCCGAGTATAGCGGTCAACAATCTCTAAAAAGGAGGAGCGAAATGTACGGATATTATACTGAAAGAGATTATAAGGGTGACTTTCCATACACCGACCTTGCCACCGAGCGCCGACGCGCTGACGTAGAACTGGCAGGCGTTGAATACAAACGCGAGCAAGGAATTATTGGAGAATGGGAAAAAATAAAAATCACCACAAAAAAAGGAGCAGAATCCATAGGACGTCCTATAGGAATATACGATACGCTGAATATCGGGAGAATGGACCTGCTTGATGGCGAGTCTATAATTGATGCTCGCGATGAGGTAGCAAGGGAGCTGTGCTACATGCTGGACGCATCGGATATTTTCCCGGAGCGCATACTTGTAGCAGGACTAGGCAACCCTGCCCTTACACCGGATTCGGTGGGTGCGGAAGCCGCAAAAGCCGTAAAGCCGACTATGCATATAAGGGAGATGAACAAGCGACTGTTTGAGGATTTAAACTGCGCTGAAATAGCCGTGTGCAGCCCCGGAGTCGCCGCCACGAGCGGTCTTGATGCTGCGGTGACGATACGAGGTCTCTGCGAAGCGCTCGGACCCGACGCAGTTATTGTAGTAGATGCACTTGCATCAAGGTCACCGGAAAGACTTGGCACGACCGTGCAGATATGCAACACGGGTATTGCCCCCGGCAGCGGACTCGGAAACCCCAGGCAACCGATAAGCATAGACACGGTGGGTGTTCCCGTTATAGCAATAGGCGTGCCTACCGTTATAGATTCAAGAATGTTCTACTACAACCCAAACGGTGAGAGGCGGCCGAAGCCCGAGATTTGCCCCTCAATGTTCGTCTCACCGAAGGAAATAAACGATATAGTATCTGCCGCTGCACTGATAATAGGCGGCGGTATCAATCAAGCGTTCGGGATTTATTAATAAACGAAATCAAACTCGAAGTCGTATATGCTTACGGTGTCGCCCTCCTCGATTCCTGCCTCGCGGAGCTTATCAAACACTCCGTTTTTGGAGAGAACGCGCTGGAAGAAGTTAAGCGACTCGTAATCGGCAAAGTTAATTTGTCCCATAAAGTTATAGAGCCACTCGCCCTCAACGATATATTTGCCGTTTTCCTTACGGATATAGGTTTCCTTTACACCTGCGGAGTTGGCAATAGCCTCGTCCTCGGGCGAGTACTCGGGCTCATATACTGTGACGGGAGGAAGATCGCGAAGCTTCTCTGCCGTAATCTTGACGAGAGCATCAAGTCCCTCGCCCGTCACGGCTGACACGTATATCACGGGAATATCGAGCTTCTGTGCATATTCCTTGAAGCGAAGAACCGCATCGCTTTCCATGTCCGCCGAGTCAACCTTGTTAGCCACGAGAATCTGAGGACGTGTGGAAAGCTCATCTGAATATTTTCCAAGCTCAAAATTAATTTTTTCTATATCATCGACCGGGTCTCTGCCGTCCGTGCCTGCAATATCAACCACGTGAAGAAGCAGGCGGCATCTGTCAACGTGGCGCAAGAAATCGTGACCGAGGCCCTGCCCCTCAGATGCGCCCTCGATTAAACCGGGTATATCTGCGGCTAGGAAGCCTCCGCCCTCACCTGTGCTGACAACACCAAGATTTGGGGAAAGCGTAGTAAAGTGATAATTTGCTATCTTCGGCTTAGCCGAGGAAATGCGTGAGAGTATAGAGGATTTGCCGACGTTGGGGAAACCGATAAGACCTACCTCTGCAAGCATCTTGAGCTCAAGAAGCACCTCGCGCTCTTCGCCCTTAGTGCCGCTTTTAGCGAATCGCGGAATCTGTCGAGTGGGGGTAGCAAAGTGTCTGTTGCCCCAACCGCCACGGCCGCCCTTGCAAAGCACAAACTCGCGGTTATCTGCCATATCGAATATAATTTTCCCACTCTCAGGGTCTTTAATAAGAGTGCCGGCAGGGACGGTAATAATTACGTCTGCCCCATTTTTTCCATGCTTTTTACCACTCATACCATTTCCGCCGTTCTCGGCAATAAACTTGCGCTTATAGCGGAATGCAAGAAGAGTGTTAGCGCCCTCGTCGATTCTGAATATTATATTTCCGCCTCTGCCGCCGTCGCCGCCGTCGGGGCCGCCTGCTGAAACGTACTTCTCTCTGTGGAAGGAAACGGCGCCGTTGCCGCCGTCACCAGCCTTAACGTAAATTTTAATATTATCTATAAACATATTTTTGCCTTATACTTTCGTGGAATCATCGCCGCGCTGCCTTACAACTATCTTGATAGGCGTACCGTTGAAGCCAAAGGTATCGCGCAGGCAGTTCTCGATATATCTTCTGTATGAGAAATGGAAGAGCTCCTCGGAATTACAGAAGATTACAAACGTAGGGGGTGCTACAGAGGTCTGCGTCATATAGTAAACCTTAAGGCGCTTGCCCTTATCCGAGGGGGGCTGAACCCTTGTGGTTGCATCGTTTAAGAGGTCGTTGAGCACGCCGGTCGTAATTCTGCGGCGCGACTCGGCATAAACCTCGTTTATCATTTCGTAAATATTTGCTACGCGCTGACCTGTGAGGGCAGAAACGTAGATTATTGGTGCGTACGGCATATATGCAAGTGCCGTGCGTATTTTTTTGTTGTATTCCTTTACGGTATTGTTTTCCTTTTCAATAGCGTCCCACTTGTTGATAACGATAATACACGCCTTGCCAGCCTCGTGTGCAAGTCCTGCTATCTTCTCGTCCTGCTCGGTCACACCGTCCTGGGCGTCTATCATAAGCAGGCAAACGTCGGCACGCTCAATAGCCATATTGGCGCGCAGAACGCTGAACTTCTCTATTCTGTCCTCAACCTTGGAGTGACGTCGGATACCTGCAGTATCAATGAAGTTATATATACCGTGGGAGTTCTCAATTTTGGTGTCGACCGCATCTCGCGTTGTGCCTGCAATATCGGAAACGATAACTCTGTCCTCACCGCACATACGGTTGATTATCGAGGATTTACCCGCATTCGGCTTACCTATTACCGCAACGTTGATAACGTTCTCGTCGTCAGCATCGGAGTCGTCAAAATTACACTCCTCAATAACCGCATCAAGAAGGTCGCCGGAGCCTGTGCCGTGAAGTGAGGAAAGCGCGATAGGCTCGCGGTCAAACCCAAGCTCGTAAAACTCATAGAATTCAAACGGCAAATCTCCGACCTTATCAACCTTGTTTACAACTACGACTATAGGCTTGCCCGATTTCTTAAGCATAACGGCAATATCTCTATCGTCTGCAAGAAGTCCGGCACGCACGTCGCACATAAATATTATAACGTCAGCGGTGGCTATTGCAATTTCCGCCTGGTTGCGCATCTGCTTAAGTATTACCTCATCGCTTTTTGGTTCAATACCTCCCGTATCAACGAGAATAAAGCGACGGTCATTCCACTCCGCCTCGGCATAAATACGGTCACGCGTGACGCCGGGAGTATCCTCTACTATCGAGCGGCGCTCGCCTATAAGCTTATTAAAAAGCGTGCTCTTACCTACGTTAGGTCTGCCCACTATTGCTACTATTGGCTTTGACATTTTATCGTCCTTTCTTTTAAATGCTTCTTCCAAGGATAGCCTCGACTAGCTCGTATCCGTCAGAGCCTGAGGGAGTGACAGGTACTCCGAGTCTTTGCGACATTTCGCCTACAGTCATTCCGCAGAGGAATACGTCCTCTCCGTGACGAAGGCTGTTCGCAGGAATCAGAAGCTCGTCACCGAGCGGCTTATCAGATAGCTGCTCGCATATATCCTTTCCCGTGAGAAGTCCCGAAACGGTTATTGACGTTCCAAAGAAGTTGTTGATTATTTCGTAAATATTGATAGTTAATTTCGGGCAGATAGCCATAAGTCTATCAGAGAGTGCCCCTAGCATAGGATGCGATGCCGTGCCGGTCACTATCGAAACCGTACGCTCTTCTATATCTCCGCTTGCAAAATCCACGACGTCACGAAGTGCCATTCCGAACTCGTCGGAGAAGGAGCGTATCATACCAACGCCATTTTCAAGCTGTGGATAATCCTCATAATAATCTGCATCGGGTATTTCCCTTCCCGCCTTGAGATAGAACTCGTCTGCAGCGTAAACAAGACGCGTGCCAAAGGAAGCCTTGTGAGAATCACCAAAGGCGTTTATCATATCTATAACGTCAGCCGCCTCTTCGGCAGTAAAGTCGGTGAGAGGATAAAGCTTGTCCCTGAATTTAGTAAGTCCTGCAGGAACTACCGCAACGCTAGTCACCGCGGGATAAAGTGCCGCGAGGTCACGCATCGAGCGCAGAAGCTCCTCACCGTCGTTGATACCTCTGCAAAGAACTATCTGCGCCGAGATGTTAAGTCCTGCATCAGCAAAATCGTTAAGGTAAGAGAGTACCTCGCCCGAGTGCTTATTCTTCATCATTTTCACGCGAAGCTCGGGATTGGTGGTATGCACCGAAACGTTTATCGGTGATATGCGCATTTTTATTATTCTGTCAACGTCCTTTTTCGTCATATTCGTGAGCGTGACGTAATTGCCGTGAATAAAGGAAAGACGGGAGTCGTCGTCCTTAAAATAAAGCGACTCTCGAAGCCCCTCGGGATTCTGGTCGATAAAGCAAAAAATGCACTTATTCTTGCAGGAATGCTTTTCATCCATAAGAGGAGTTTCAAACTCCAAGCCTATATCGTCGTACTCGCCTTTTTTAATGCTTGTCTCGGTTTCCTTGCCGTCACGCAAAAGGGTAAGCTTTACAGAGCATTCGGTCAGATAAAATCTATAGTCGAGAACGTCGTTTATTTCATTGTCGTTAATAGCAACGAGAATATCCCCTGCTATAATTCCGTGCTTCTCTGCTCTTGAGGCAGGCTCTACACTCGTTATTTTTACCATTTACTTTTCCTTTTAGCCGCTCCTAATGCCTTGTGCGACTTATTTTCTATCATATCTCTGGTGAGTCCGTTTTCAAGTATATACGCGGTTGCCTCCTTAGAGCCGCTTTTCTCAGCGGCAAACATAAGGCGCACGGACTTGTCCCTATCAAAATCAGTGCCGAGTCCGTCAACGTAGCATCTGGCGTAAAGATACTTACCCTTGGCTACAAGGTCCTCAACGTAAGCAGGGTTATGCCTAGCGGCAGTCTGAAACCACTCGAAAGCCTGCCTTGCATCCTGCCTTATTGCACTGTATCGCAAATCCTCGTCACGCTCAAAGTCCTCGACATCTCCGTCAAGGAGAAAATCGTCCGAACGCATCTCTGGCGTGTGATACGGTATCATACATATGCGCACGATATCCGGCTCAAACATACAACCTGCCGTATACGCCATGCCAAGATAAAGCTGTGCCTCAATACAGCCTTGGGTTGCAGAGATTTTCATATATTCATATGCTTTGACGTAGTTCTTTGGGACTCCCTCACCGTGCAGATAAAGCATAGCGATATTATAGCACGCCTCACCGCCCTCAAGGTCTCTTGCAAAAGCAAAAAAGCTCTTTGCCTCTGTCGGATTATACGACACGCCAAGTCCTCGCATGAGAAGATAGCCGTAATTAAACGCTGCAAGTGCGTCACCGTCACGTGCGCCCTCAAGGTACATTGCTGCTGCACCCTCATAATCGCCCTCAATAAATTTTACGTCAGCGACGAGCTTCTCGTACACGGCTATTCTCCTTTCTGCCAAGGATTAAACCTCGGCAATGCTGAATTTAGTTCCCTCTCTGGTATCAAGAAGAGTTATGCCCTTTGCGGCAAGCTCGTCACGGATAGCATCTGCCTCGGCAAAATTCTTTGCCTTCTTTGCCGCACGGCGAGCCTCTATTTTCTCGTTTATATAAGCGAGAAGCTCAGGCGAAACGTTTGCGTTTTCATCTTTGTTTTCATTTTTCTTATCTGCATTCTGCTTCTTAGCAGCTGCAAGAATTCCAAGGTCGAGAACCTTTTCAAAGTCCTCAATAAGTGCCATTTTTGTCTTGTCGTTTGTCTTAAGCTTAAATACGTCGTAAAGTGCCGTCACAGCCAAAGACGTGTTAAGGTCATTGTCAAGTGCGTCGGTAAAACGCTTCTTGCCCTCGGCAAATGCGGCTGCATCTATCTCGTCCTCCGCCTTTACGGAAAGCGCTGCTACACGGGCAACGAGCTTATTGTAAGCAATCTTAGCGTTATCAAGGTTTTCCCAGGAGAATACAAGATTCTTGCTATAATGCGACTGCAAGCAGAAGAAGCGATAAACGAGCGGGTCGTAGCCCTTCTCCTCAAGAAGAGAAACGGTGAGGAACTCGCCCTTTGATTTCGACATCTTTCCCGAATTTGTATTAAGGTGATGAACGTGGAACCAATATTTGCACCATTCGTGACCGTAGGTTGCCTCGCTCTGTGCTATTTCGTTAGTGTGGTGAGGAAAGGCGTTATCAATGCCGCCGCAATGCAGGTCAAGGTACTCGCCAAGATGCTTGGCAGCGATGCAGGAGCACTCAATGTGCCAGCCCGGGTATCCGACGCCCCAGGGAGAATCCCACTTCAGCTCCTGGTCCTCAAACTTTGATTTGGTGAACCAGAGAACGAAGTCAGCCTTGTTTTTCTTGTTAGAGTCTGCCTCTACGCTGTCACGAACGCCTACCTCGAGGTCCTCCTCCTTAAAATCGTTGAAGACGTAATACTTCTCAAGCTTGGAGGTGTCAAAGTAGATATTTCCGCCTGCCTCGTAAGCGTATCCCTTTTCAAGAAGAGTTTCAATCATAGTGATAAACTCGGGAATGCAGTTGGTTGCAGGCTCGATTACGTCAGGCTTTCTGATATGAAGCTTCTCGCAGTCGGCAAAGAATGCATCGGTGTAGAACTTTGCGATTTCAAGCACGGTCTTATGCTCTCTCTTTGCGCCCTTGAGCATCTTATCCTCGCCTGTATCACCGTCACTGGAGAGATGACCGACGTCGGTAATATTCATTACTCTCTTAACGTCATTTCCAATGTAGCGAAGATATTTTTCAAGAACGTCCTCCATAGTATAGGTGCGAAGATTGCCTATATGTGCAAAGTGATACACGGTAGGTCCGCAGGTGTACATAGAAACCTTGCCGGGTATTCTCGGAATAAATTCCTCTTTCTTTCTTGTTGCAGAATTGTATAAAAGCATATTTGCTCCTTTCGGGTATCGACGAAAAACCGTCAAATACGCATAAGTATTCAGATATCATTGTAGCAGAAACGCCTAGATTTGTCAAGGATTTTGTCAAAATATCTATATTATTTTAGCGCGCACAGGCATTATTACAAAAATATTTTTAAAAAATCACTTTTTGCTATTGTAATTACTCAAATAATTTGGTATCATATATGTATATTATGCTATCTGTGGAGGTTTACATATATGAACGAAAACAACGAAAACAAGGGCTTTTACTCCTCCCTCTCGCCTATCGGCAAGGTTATTCCGATATTGCTCGGAGCAGTTGCCCTCTTTATATTTATATGCCTCATTTCAGGCGGAAGCGGAGTTGTCGGCGGAGCGGTCTCGGGGGTTCTCTTCGGACTCTTCTCGCTCGGCGCTTACGTCATTCCGTTGGCCATTGCAATTCACGCCATCTGCTTTGCGGCAGACCTGGCGCTTGGAAAGCTTAAATCAAGAATTATTTTCTCTGTGATTTCCCTGCTCTCCGTTTCGTCGATTGAGTATGCCGTACGCTTTTTCGGCAAGGAGCTCGTCTTCGCACCCGTAGAGTTTTATGCGAACCACACGAACGGCGGTTTCATTGGCTCTGTGCTCGGCTTTGCCTTTGGCAAGCTGCTCGGAAGCATCGGAGTTATTATCCTGTTCGTTGCAATTATAGCCGTTTATGCAACCTTCTTCTACGCTGACAAGACAGGCAGCTTTGGCAAGCGAGTTAACGCAGTGAAAAATGGAGCAAAGGCTATTTATTCCGAAGCAAAGAAAAAGGCAGAGGAAAACGCCGAAAAGAACAGAAAAATCAAGGAAGAAGAGGAGCAGTATAGACGTGAGCTTGTCAGCGACGAGCTTGCTGACGACGATTTCTTCAAGGCACGCGGTGCAAACTCTGACGTCAAGGTCGCTCAGCTCGGCATTGACGAGTCGGCATCACCCACGGGTGCGGCAACACTCATTCACCACGATACCGAAGAGCCCGTTTTTGAGGAAACCGTCGATTACGAGACCGAAGTGCAGGAAAAACCTCGCCGCACCAAGCCTCTCGACCTTAATTACGGTATTGAGGACACCGATATTGCTTACAGAACAATCGAAGAGCCCTCATTTGACGCTCCTGCGGACAAGTCATCCGCCGCTTCCTCATACAGTGACGAGTTCTTTGGACTTGACCAAAGTGCCGAGCAGGTATTCACAAAGAATTTCGAGCCGTTCGATTTCGCAACCAGCGAAAAGCTTGCCTCAAAGCCCTCAAGCAGAGCTGTTGTTCAGGAGGAGCTTGACGATATTACTATGCTCGAAATGAAGGGCGAGCCGACCGAAAGAGAAAAACGAATGATGGAGCTTGAGCGCAAAAAGAAGCTCTGGCTCGAGCAGAAGGAGCGCGAGAGAAAGGCAAAGGAGGAGGCGGAAGCAAAGAATACCACTGACACTGCCCCCACACAAGATACAGCAAAAGAATCTCCTGCCGCAAAGGTTGCGCAGGTTGCTGACGCAGCTCCCGAAGCACCCACGGTGATTCCCGCTTCTACGGAAACCGCTATTCCAAAGAGTGTAAATACATACACCTCGTATTCAACAACAGAAACCACTTATACAAATCCCATAAAAACGGTAGAATTCACCCTCACCAACAATCCTAAGCCCGACTCTTACGCACCTCGTGCAACTTCATACGCCGATACACCCGCAAAGGAGCAGTCAGCCGAGGAGGTTGCGGAGCTCATCGCGCAGAAAATAGCGAGAAGCAATCCTGCGTATATGAGGAGTGCAAACGAGATGAAGACATATACGACAGTCATCTCATCGGGCGAGGACGAGCTTTATCAGGCAAAGCCTGCAGAAGCAGAGCCTGTACCTGCTGTGAATGAAGGATTCACCCTCGAATTCCCCGAAGAAAAGTCAGATGACGATGCAGCTTCCGCGACTCAGACATACACCTTTGACGAGCCTGCTCAGGAAGCGGCCCCAGAATTCAAGCCCTATTCTGCTCCGTCAGTTCCTACGTCCGAGACGGAAAAAGAGGATAATTCCCTTACCGTAGAGCGTGAAATGCTCACTCCCGCCATCACCGTTTCATCCGCCGAGGATGAAAACTACGTAGCGTTTGAGGAGAGCGAGGAAGCAGAAGCAACTACGGCTGATGCCGAAGCTCCAAAAAGCGTTGAGGAACACGAATTTGAATGGACTGCAGAGGCGGAAGAAGAGGAAGAAAGCACGCCCGACTCTGACGAGTTTGTGAATTTCAGCGATTCCGAAGAGGAAGAGTCTGACGAAGATATTGAGGCTGAGGAAGCCATCGAGGAAATTGCAGAGCCCAAGGACGATACTCCTGACACAGAGGAGATTCCTCCGGAGGAGCAAAACCCTGACGTGATAAAGCTGCGCGAGATGTTCCCATTCCTTAATCCCATTGACGAGCAGAAGCCTACAGAAGCCGCTCCTGCCGAAGCACAGACAGAGACGGTCGAAGATGATACTCCTCCCTTTGATGAGCCGGTTATAGCAAAGAGCGAGCCTATCAAGCCCGAGGTTGCTCCCGTGCCTGCGAAGCCCGAGCCCAAGAAGCCTGACTATTCCGACTACGAGTTTCCCTCTATTGAATTGCTTGCAAGAGAAGAAAGCAGCACCGACGAAAACATACAGTCGGAAATTCAGGAGAATGCCGACAAGCTTATAGAAACGCTTGCTTCATTTAACGTCACGGCATCAATCAAGGGCGTTGACCGCGGACCGCGTATCACAAGATACGAGGTTGTTCCCGCAAAGGGTGTCAAGGTAAGCAGCATACTTAATCTTCAGGACGATATTGCGCTTAACCTTGCGGCAGGCTCTATAAGAATGGAAGCGCCTATTCCCGGAAAATCGGCTGTAGGTATTGAAATTCCCAACAAGAAATCCTCGACTGTCAGACTTCGTAATCTTCTTGAAACCGAGGAATTCCAGTCGAACAAATCCAAAACAGCAGTATGTATCGGCCGTGACGTTGCAGGTCAGCCTGTGTTTGGCGATATTGCAAAAATGCCTCACTTACTTATTGCCGGTGCTACCGGTATGGGTAAGTCGGTATGCATTAACTCACTGCTTATCAGCGTGCTTTACAAGGCGCGTCCCGACGAGGTCAAGCTTATTATGATTGACCCAAAGCAGGTTGAGTTTACTATGTATAACGGAATTCCCCACCTGCTCGTTCCCGTCGTTTCCGATGCAAAGCAGGCAGCAGGCGCACTTATGTGGGCGGTTGAGGAAATGGAGAGAAGATATAATCTTCTCAATCCTCTTTGCGTTCGTAATATTGATGCATATAACGAAAAGGTAATGCAGGATCGCTCTCTTGGCGAGCCTATGCCCAGAATTATAATCGTTATCGACGAGTTTGCAGACCTTATGCTTCAGGTTAAGGACCCTGTTGAAACGCTCGTTATGCGTATTGCACAAAAGGCAAGAGCTGCGGGCATATACCTGGTTATCGGTACACAGCGTCCCTCGGTTAACGTCATCACCGGCGTTATCAAGGCAAACGTTCCCTCTCGTATATCCTGCAAGGTAATGTCCAACGTGGACTCCAAAACCGTTCTTGACTCGGCAGGTGCTGAGAAGCTCCTTGACCGAGGCGATATGCTCTACGCTCCTGCAGGCTCACCGAAGCCCCACAGAGTTCAAGGTGCGTTCGTTGCAGACGGTGAGGTTGAGGCTATTATGCAGCATCTCAAGAAGTTCAGCGACGGCGCAAGCTATGATTCCACCGTTATGGAGGAAATTGAGCGTGCGGCGCAGAAGTGCTCTAAGAAGGGCGGCGGCTCATCTGATTACGACGACGGTGACGGTGAGGTTCACGGCGAGGGTTATCTCAACGACCGTCAGTTCCTTGACGCCGTTGAGGTAGCGGTTAATACGAGAAAGATTTCCACCTCACTTATTCAGAGAAAGCTATCTATCGGCTACGGCAAGGCGGCAAAGTTTATTGATATCATGGAGGACATGGGTATCGTAGGCGAGGCCAACGGTCAAAGACCGAGAGAGGTTCTTATCACACCTGATGAATGGAGAGAAAAGCTTGCAAGAGCAACTCTCGACTAAAAATAAGAATTCGTGCCGTAGAAATATGGCACGAATTTCAAAATAGAGGATATTTTATGATTATTGTACTTTTGGCTGACGGCTTTGAAGAAATCGAGGCGCTTACACCAGTGGATATGCTCAGGCGCGCAGGTCTTGAGGTCAAGACCGTCGGAATCACCAGCAAAATAGCAGTTGGCTCGCACGGTATACCAGTAGTTTGCGACGCAGTGCCTGCCGATATAAATTTATCTGACGTTTCTATGGCAGTTTTCCCGGGAGGTATGCCCGGCTCACTTAATCTTGACGCTGCTCCATACACCAACGAAGTAATAGAAAGCGTTCTTTCACGCGGCGGTCATATAGCGGCAATTTGTGCAGCACCTCTTGTTTTTGGAAGGCGCGGTTTACTTTCGGGTAAGAGGGCAACCTGCTACCCCGGATTTGAGCATGAGCTTGTGGGTGCTACCGTGACGGGCGAGGAATTCGTCACCGACGGCAGCATTACCACCGGAAAGGGAATGGAATATTCCCTGCCCTTTGCTAAAGAGCTTGTCCGCATTGCCGAGAACAAGTAAGGAGACAAACATGATACTTGAACCAAAGAAAAGAAATATAGCCTACAGATGTCCAAAATGCGGTGTGCCAACCGTGGGACTAATAGGAAAATTTGCCCTGCACGCTAATATGTTAAGACTCCGCTGCACATGCGGCGAGGAGTCCTCACTTGATATTAACATCACGGGGGATAAGAAAATACGCTTGTCTGTTCCCTGCCTTTTCTGCAGGCAGAACCACAACTACGTTGTAAGCGAGTCGATATTCTTTGACAAGGACAGCTTTATGCTTAACTGCCCATATACGGGAATGGATATTTCCTTTATCAGTGACGAGGAGGGAATAAAAAAAGAGCTGGAGCGAACCGAGGGTGAGCTTGCGCGGCTGCTTGCAGGTCTCGAAGCCGAGGAGCTTTCTGACATACAGCCCGAGGATATGACCGAGGAAGAGATGCTTCCCGACCCGGCAGTATACGACACGCTTCGTTTCGTGGTCAAGGACCTGGAGGCAGAGGGCAAAATTTTCTGTCCCTGCGGTGACGGAAGCTACGATTTGCGCTTCGTGGACGGTGGCGTGGAGGTATACTGCGAGAGATGCGGCGGATCGTACAAATTCTCCGCCACGACTCCCGCTATTGCCGAGGAATACCTCTCGGTCGATGAAATAAGATTAAAGTAAATCGTAATAGGCAAGTATTCCACGATATATTCCCGTGGCGAAAAGGTCAGGTGAATAGGCTAAAAGCTCGGCATCGTAAGGATTGCTGATAAAGCCCATTTCGACAAGGACCGCAGGCATTGTTGTTTCCTTTAGCACGTAGAGACCGGGGCGGTAAACTATTCCCCTGTTGCGAAGCCCTGTAGTAAGGGTGAGCTGCTCGAGAATTTCCTCACCGAGCCCTCTTGCAACCGTTGCACCCGGACCGTAAACCAAAGCCTCATTTCCCGTGGCGTTCGGATTTGCGGCGGCGTTATTATGCAAGGAAATAAATACATCAGCAGGCCAAGCGTTTGCTTCGTTAACGCGTGTGGTCAGGCTTGTGGAATTGCTTGTGCCAAGAATGGTATCGGCAGTGGGACGCGATAGCCTCGGAGTAAATTCAGGATTTGTGCGCAGAAGATTATATAGTCTTCTGCCTATCTCAAAGGTTATATCCTGCTCAAAAAAGCCGTTGCCCTCTGCACCGGTGTTAAAGCCCGAGGGGTTGTGACCTTGGTCAATATAGATTTTAATTGGCATACCTTGCTCCGTTTTTATTATTTTAAGAACCTTCGTTCTTATGTCAGTGTATGCCGAAAGGATATTTTTTGTTATGAGTGAAATGAGAAGGCTACTCAGCTTCGTAAGACGGGCGGTTGACGACTATAATATGATTGAGGACGGCGATAGAATCGCAGTTGGAGTTTCGGGCGGAAAGGATTCGCTTACTCTGCTCGAGGTGCTCGCGGAGATGCGCCGATTCTATCCAAAGACATACGATATAGTTGCAATAACCGTTGACATGGGTTTCGATGGTGCTGATTATTCCGAAATTGAGGAGTTCTGCCGCAGAATAAACGTCAAATACGTGATTCAACGCACTGATATAGCGAAAATAGTATTTGACGTGCGCAAGGAGGCAAACCCCTGCTCGCTATGCGCAAAGCTCCGTCGCGGTTCACTTCATTCGGCAGCGCAGGCAGAAAATTGCAACAAGGTCGCACTCGGTCATCACTTTGACGACGCGGTGGAAACCTTTATGATGAATATGTTCTTCGAGGGACGACTTGGGTGCTTTTCACCGAAATCATATCTATCCAATCGCAAGCTTGGGTTGATTCGTCCCCTGCTCTACGCAACCGAAAAGGACGTACAGTATTTTACGAATAAAAGAAAACTCCCGGTCACCGCGAGCCTATGTCCCGAGGACCGCGCAACCGAGAGAGAAAATATGAAGCAGCTTTTATCAAAGCTTGAAAAGGAAAACAAGGGACTGCGACACCGAATATTCCACGCTATGTGCAAGGCGGAAATTGACGGATTTAAGTTAAAATAAAAAATGCGACCACTCGGTCGCATTTTTTATTGATTTAATTACTCCGCCTGGAGAGTAATGGTCACTGCGTTGTTTGTAAACTCGTATCTGGTGGTAGCGTCAAGAACGTATCCGTTAGGAACGGAGACGACCATTGCGCAGCACTCAACGTCCTTTGCAAGATCTGCGGTAACCTTACCGCTTGCATCAGTTATCTCGGGAAGCATGCTAAACTGTGGCATAACGAACTTAATCTCTACACCAGAAACAGCCGCGCCCGAAGCATCAACTACGGTGACAGTGAATGTCTCGGTGGTAGGACCTGCAGGAGTCGAAGAACCACCGCCTGAGCCGCTCTTCTTTTCATATCCACAGGTTATGCACTTGTTATCGCTGCCAAAAGTGTGAGCTTCCTCATTCTTCTTCAAATCTGTATGCTCACAGGTTGCAGCGCGCCAATGATTAGTTTCATCATAAGACCAATCAGAGCTGTACGTATGCTTGCACTCCTTCTTGAAAAGGAAGCAGGAAGACAAAGCGCAAAGCGACATAGATACCAATAATACAAGGCATATTGCCCTAACAAAAAGCTTCATAAAAAAACCTCCGAGTGCTTTAATAGCGATAAAAGGAAATAATAACTCCATTTTCATCCAAAGTAATTATATCATTTTCCAAAGTCTTTTTCAATACCTTTATTATAATTATTTATTTTTTGGTGGAATGTCACAAAGTTTCACTACAATTTATGCATAAAAGTTCTAAAAAAGTAGCGCAGTCACTTTAAGTGGTGACTGCGCTTTGTATTACTCTGCTATTTTTGTAACCTTAATAACTACCTCGTGGCCGTCAAAGGGATGGTATTCCGAAAGGTCAGCGGTATATCCGTCAGGGAGGCTACTAATCTTGGCCTTGTATTCACCCTCCTCGAGATACTTGCCGCAACCGTTATCATCGGTTGCAACAGGAATCTTACAGTTGCCCTCGTTGCCGAGCTCACACATCATTACCATTGCGCCAACAACGGCGTTGTTATCCTGGTCTACAACGCGGATAACCCACTCGGGAAGCTTCTCAAGATTTATGGTAAGCTTGCCATCAGCAGGAATACTCTGCTCCTCGTTAAGAAGCGCCTTGGAGTATCCGGCAGGAATCTTTGTAATTTTAACCTTTATTACTTCCTTATTGGTTGTTGTAACTTTACCGTCAGCATCGGTTTTCTGCTTTTGAGGGAGAGGCATTTTAGCTGTAATAAGAGACATTTCTACGTCTTTTACAGCATTTCCCTCATCGTCAACAACGGTCACTACAATGGATTTGTCGCCGTCACCGCCATTACCGCCATCGCCGTTGCCACCGTTATCACCATTACCTCCAAGTGCGATTACAAGCACTATTGGAACTATTACAACAACAGAAAGTGCAGCGATAATTCCTGCCTTTGCACCTGTTGCAAGCTTTTTCCACCAGTCACCAAAGGTGGCTTTTTTTACTTCTTCAGGCTGTTCTGCCTGAATATTTTTTTCTTCGTTATTCATTTATTTCTCCTTTTTCTGAGAGTGCTCAGATTATTATTTTTAATTACATATTAGTATCCCAGTTGTTATCAAGCTCTCCGTCTCCGGCGTCATTTTCACTACCGCCGTCGGATTCACCACCGTTTCCGCCATCTGAAACAGGCATCGCGTATTTGCACACGTCACATTTACCGTTCTTGTCAGCGTCGGTATGAGCGGCAAGTTCATTAACCTCGCCGGTATGCTCGCAAATAGCCGCGCGCCAATGGTTGTTTTCGTCAAACGACCATTTGTTAGCGTATTCGTGGTTATGCGATGACTTGCATGAGCCTAACGTCAGGCAAAGCACGGAAATCACGGTGATAACCGATACAATTCTTTTCATTCGTTTATACCCCGTCACTCAGTGATTTTTGCAGCGTAGGAATCGTTGAAGTAGAACTTCGTGCCTGCCGTTCTGAAGTAGGAGAAGCGGAAGGCGTCGATAATATAATCGTTGTAAGCAGCGTTAGTGGCAGAGTAAGAGCCTGTGTTAAAGGTATTTTTAAGAACACCGTCAACGTAAATCTTCATATCCATAGAGGTGAGAGTACTGCCTGTATAGGTCTTAGTCAGCTCGAAGCGGAGCTTAACCCACTTTCTGACGGCAATTCCCGTGACGCTCGCATACTTGCCGTCAGAGCCTGTATTGTACTGCGCCTCCTTTATGGTAAGCGTGCCGTTGCTTTCATAAAGAAGCTGAAGCTTTGCAGAGGACTGATTAGTATTCTGCGAGGTAAAGAACAGCTCTGCTACGCAGCCCGTAGAAGTGACCGGGTTTACGTAAATTTCGGTTTCAAAGATATAGGTATTGCCCTCTGCCGCGTAGTTAAGAATCCTGAAGTCCGTGCTTGAGGACTTGCCACTGGGTGCAACCTCCTTGCCGGAATCGGTGGTTTGATACTTGCCGTCACCGTTGACGTCCTTTACAAAGCTCTCCGCATAAAGAACGTTGTCCGTCTTTGTTGCATCGGGGTTAGCAACTATTCCCGACTGGAACCAGATATATTCACCGTTTTCGGTGTCGGTGTCACCTATATTAGTTGTAATGGAATAATCGGGATACAGAAGCACGCCGCCGTCGGTGTCGCCCTCGCTCTCCTCATAAGCATCATAGGTCACCTTTACGGGAGTGCCTATTATGACAACCTTTTCAACGGGAGTACGGGCGTCAAGAAGTTCGCAGAACATTCTGGAGTCTGCCTCGGTAAACAGCTTAGGCATACTTGAGGTAGGAACGCCGAAAACGGGAAGAATGTGATTCACTACCATTCCCGCGGCTATGGTAGTAGCGTTTACGTCACTCTCCGCTACGCCTCTGAGGGCTACTATCTCGCCCTGAGACTGATAAGAGGAGAACTTGGGATTATAGGAGAAGCCACCGTCGTTTTTCTTGAAAACGCAAAGCTTCTTGTAGGTTGCGTTAATAAGGTTTGCAGCATTCGCCTTGAGCTGATTATCAAAGCTCGTCTTATCAGTACCCGTAAGAGCGCCGGCAAGCTTCGCCATGCTTACCCAAGGATTGTATATGAAGGTAATTCCCTCTACTGCGGCAAGCGCCTCATCTGTGAGGTTGCCACTTGCGTCAATCTCTGCAAGCATAAAGTCCATAAGAGAATTAAGCGCCGCCTTAGTCTTGGTAATACTTGCCTTGAGATCGTCTGTAGTATACATCATCGAAATCTTCATAAGGCCGTTAATAGCGCTATAGGAAACGTTGCTTTCCCAAAGTCCGTTGTCATACTGCCAATCGTTTAGATAGCTGATAAGAATGCTATGGTAGCCGGCAGCGTTGATTTCACCTACCTGTGCACTGAGAAGATTGCCTATACTATAAGAATTGCTCTTCATAGCATCTTCGCGTTCCTCCATATAGGCTCTGAACGCAGTCTCGGAGGAAAGGTGAGCCGGTACAGTAGATGCCGCAACTACTCTGGAGGCTGCACAAGCCGCAGAGGAAGAACCCACCCTTGCGGTAAGCGCAACCGCGCCCGAAGCATAACTATCAAGAGAAGCCGTGCTTTCGAGCAAGCCTAAAGATTTGAGAATAAACTTTGCGCTGGTGAGGTCACGGCTACGTCTGGAGGTAGAAATATTAGTTCCCCACTGAGGATGATAGTAATAACCGTCGCCACCGTTCATATCCTGAACGAACTTGGCAATAAGTGCCTTATCCTCTGCAGAGAAGAGGTTAATCCAGTTATCATCGTATGCAGATGCAAGACCTGAATTATTTACCATATTAAGCGACTGTCTTGTTGATTCAAGATCAGGAAGGAATCCAACGTTATCACGCGCGGAAATAGAATAGTAAAATCCTCCAACTCCGGGGTCGAAGAGGTGCGATATAAGTAGATAGTAATCAGAACCAAACAGACTGTAAATCTGCTTAAGCGCCGCTACTGCGTCATCTCCGCCGAGATAGCCGGAGATAGCAGAAATTGCAGTGTTATGATAGGACTCTCTATCCTTATCAAGCTGATCAAGCTTTGACTGAGTAGAAGAATCTACCGAAGGAAGAATTGGCACGTACGCACCCGAGCCGGTGCTACCCGAACCAGCGCCTTCATTGCCCGAATCGGTATTTCCGCCATTACCGCCCGAGCCTGTATTGCCAGAGCCGGGGTCATTGTCCCAGTTGCCGTCGGTAATTCCATCGCCTGAACCGGTGTTATCCGAGTCGTCGGGGGCTTCTCCCTCAAGCTTGGGGATAGTCTCCTGCTTTACAGCACCGCACTCGGTGCAGGTTGCTTTCTTTAAGCCCGTCGAGGTCGTCGTAGGATTTTTAACAGTCACCCAAGAGCCATAGCTGTGAGCGTTTACCTGCCTTTGAGCGCCGCATACATTACAGTTTGCATCGCAGGCATTATCGTAAACGTGAGAGGCAGGAGTCCTGGTTGCCAGACATACGTTGCAGCTTGAGTCACAAGCATTATCGTAAACGTGAGAGGCAGGAGTTCTATTAGCACCGCATTTATTACAGCTTGCATCGCAAGCATTGTCATAAGCATGGTCGGTTGCTCTCTTTTCCCCGCACTTATTACAGTCTTTATCGCAGTCGTTATCATATGTGTGCTCGCATTTGTCAGGGTTATCGGGATCAAGCTTGGGAATAGACTCCTGCTTTTCAAAGCCACACTCGGTGCAATTCGACTTTTTGATGCCCTCTGCGGTGACGGTAGGCTGCTGTATCACAGTCCACGTAGCAAAATTATGCTCGCCTACTCCTCTCTTTTCGCCACATTCGTTACACTCAGCATCGCAGGCGTTATCGAAAACGTGATTTTTGGGAGTTCTGACCTCACCGCATTCATTACAGTCAGAGTCGCAAGCATTATCGTAAACGTGAGAGGCGGGAGTTCTCTTAGCTCCGCACACGTTGCAATCGGCGTCACATGCATTATAATACTGATGCTCGCACTCATTACCGGGAGTATTGCCACCCTGGTTATCGTCGCCAGGCGTATCGTCAGAATTATCTTCCGAAACCACTTCATAACCGCAGGTATCGCATTTTTTATCGCCGTCGGTGTCAGCGTGCGGTCCCTTGAGCTTGGTCATCTCATCATGCCCGCAGGTTGCGGCAAGCCAGTGATTATTGGCATCGTACGACCATTTCGTATCATAGGTGTGCTTACAGTTTTTTCCCTTACAGGATGTAGATATAATGCATACCGATACTAGCACTGTCAAAGCGGCAATAAAACATATAACTCTTTTTAACATTGGTCTTTGCCCCCAAATTAAAGTATTTATAAATTTAACCATTTTATAGTATAACATGAATAATAAAGATTGTCAACATTTTTAGCACAGTAAAGTTCCTTTAACGCTTTGTCGTTTTTCACAAAAATTTCAAAAAAATTTTTACGTTTTTTCGTTTTTAATTTTCGAGAAAAAGAGAGAAAAAAAGATCAAACAAGAGTTTTTGGGAGCATTGAAAAAGACAAATCAATTTTTTGAAAAAAATTTGCAAAAATGTGTTGACAAGCCGATTTCATTATGCTATAATATACGAGCTTGAATAAAGGCTGCGCCACGAGCGCAAAAACAAAAATTGGAGGAATACAAAATGTCCACTTATATGGCAAACGCTAACACCATCGAGCGTAGATGGTTCGTTATCGATGCAGCAGGCAAGCCCCTTGGTAAGACTGCTGTTAAGGCTGCCGACATTCTTCGCGGCAAGCACAGACCCGAATTCACCCCCCACGCTGATTGCGGCGAGTTCGTTATCATTGTGAACGCTGACAAGGCTGTTCTCACCGGTAAGAAGCTCGAGCAGAAGTACTACCGTCATCACTCCGGTTACATCGGCGGTCTTAAGGAGATCCAGTACAAGACCCTTATGGCAACCAAGCCCGAGAAGGCTATGGAGCTCGCAGTTAAGGGAATGCTTCCCCACAACTCGATCGGCGCTAAGTCCTTCACCCGTCTTCACGTTTACGCAGGCCCCGAGCACAAGCAGGTTGCTCAGAAGCCCATCGCGATCGACTAATAGGGAGGTAATTTAGAATGTATACAAGTGCAAAGCCTTATTTCTACGGCACAGGTAGAAGAAAGAAGTCCGTTGCAAGAGTTCGCCTTTACCCCGGTACCGGCGTTATCACCATCAACGGCAGAGATATCAGTGATTACTTCGGTCTTGAGACCATGAAGCTTATCGTTAACCAGCCCTTCGGCGTGACCGAGACCGTTGGTAAGTTCGACATCGTTGCGAACGTCACCGGTGGCGGCTTCTCCGGCCAGGCAGGTGCAATCCGTCACGGCGTTGCTCGTGCTCTTCTTTCCGCTGACGAGACCTACAAGCCCCTTCTCAAGAAGGCCGGCTTCCTTACTCGTGATCCTCGTATGAAGGAGAGAAAGAAGTACGGACTCAAGGGCGCAAGACGTGCTCCTCAGTTCTCGAAGAGATAAAAAATTGTGCCTTGGCACAACTCAAAACCCACCTTTCAAGGTGGGTTTTTGTTTTTTTCTCGGAGAACTGAAGTGCAAACTATGATTGCCCTTCAGGCAAGTTTTCCCGCATCCTATTTACTTTTTGTCGTTTTTATGGTATAATCTAACTAATCGATAAACTTGAATTTGACGAATGATGACGTATAGAGGTAATTACAATGGATTGTGTGTTCTGTAATATAGTAAACGGAGATATCCCGAGTTTTAGGGTGTATGAGGATGAGCATACATTGGTCTTTATGGATATTGCCAAGGATGTAGATGGCCATATGGTTGCGATACCAAAGAAGCATGTGAAGTGCATTCTCGATTGTGATGTTGAAACCCTGAGTCACTTGATGGCGACGGTGAAAAAGGTTTCTAATCACTGCATTGATGCTTGTGGATATGATGGAGTAAATCTGTTGAATGCAAGTGACGAAAGTGCAGGCCAGTCTGTGCCACATTTCCATATCCATATTATTCCGAGGAAAAGGGGCGATGACATTGATGCTTGGCCTACATTTGATGGAGCGAACCACGATATAAAGGAACTCTTCCAAAAACTTAGAATTCGATAAATTTTAATTTGT
>SVUG01000019.1 GCA_015063385.1 Oscillospiraceae bacterium
AAAAAAATAAAGACCGAAATACCTCTCGGTCTTTACCTGGTGCAGGGGACGTCGCGCGTTAAGAAAACTCTTGATAAGAGTTTTTAGCACGAAGAGTGAAGCGATAGCTGAGCTCTGTCCCGTCATTATCCGGGTGAAGACCGTCGAATAGGCCAAAAAAATAAAGACCGAAATACCTCTCGGTCTTTACCTGGTGCAGGGGACGGGACTTGAACCCGCATGTTAAAAACACAGGTGTCTGAGGCCTGCTTGTCTGCCAATTCCAACACCCCTGCATATTTGATTAGGGTCCCGCTTGATTGGGACCCTAATATTATAGCATATGCTTTTCGGGTTGTCAAGCAAAATGTAATTATTTTGCTCGTCTTTGATAGATTTCTCTGAAACTCTTAATTGCTGATGCAAAGTCCTCGATTGCACCACTGATTACCGTCGGGTCGGTCATATCTATTCCCGCAACGAGCAGGCTCTCTATGGGAGACTTTGAATCGCCGCACTTGAGGAAATCAATATATTTATCAACGTATGACGCGCCCTCGTTTTCAATACGCTTTACTATGGCGCTAGCTGCGGAAATGCAGGTCGCATATTTGTAAACGTAGAAGTTGTAGTAGAAATGCGGAATACGCATCCATTCATAAGCAATCTGCTTATCCTTTGCAACCTTCGGGCCAAAGTAAGCACGAATGAGCTTCATATAAACGCCCAAAATCACCTCAGCAGTAAGCGGCTCGCCCTTCTCAGAGAGGGCGTGGATATTCTTCTCAAACTCGGCAAACATCGTCTGTCTGTACAGCGTACCCTTGTAGGTCTCCATAAGTCCGTTAAGAATAGAGAGCTTCTCGTCATCACTCTTACATTCTCTGAGCTTCTTGTGCGCAAGGAGCAGCTCGTTTACGGTTGATGCAACCTCGGCAACAAATATCGTATATCTTGCCTCGTGAGGCTGGTTATATTTCGTGGAAAAATACGAGTGCATTGAGTGACCTGCCTCGTGAGCGAGTATTGATACGTCCTCAAGGCTGTCTGCAAAATTAAGGAGAATATAAGGCTCGGTAGAGGGGCAAGCCGCGCTGAACGCACCGCCGACCTTTCCCTTTGAGGGATAAACGTCAACCCAGCCGCGCTCGGTGAGTCCCGACTTCAAGGTGTCGTAATACTCCTTACCGAGCACCTTGACGGCATCAAGAACCTCGTCAACCGCCGTCTCGTAGCTGTACTCGCTCTCACATTCAGAAACCAGCGGAGCATAAACGTCGTACATATGCAGCTTCTCTACCCCAAGCACCTCGCGCTTAAGCTCGTAGTAATCGTGAATGACGGGCAAGGACGAGCGTACCGACTTGATAAGACTGTTATAAATCTTCGGTGTCACCTCGTCACCGAACACCGATGCCTCAAGCGAGCTCTTATAGCCACGCATTTTTGAAATAATGCATCTTTCCTTTACGTATCCCTCGTAGGTGGTGGCAAAGGTGTTGCCATACTGGGCATAGGTCTTATAGAGCGACTGGAACGCCGCACGTCTTACCTTTCTGTCACTCTTCATAAGAGTGGGTACGTAATTCACGTCGGTAAGCTGGAAGAGCTTGCCGTTTTCGTCTCTAATCTTGCCAAATTGTAAATCAGAGTTAGCAAAAATGCTTCTAATTCCCTCGTGAGTGCCGAGACAGTCACCCATTCCTGCAAGCATTTTTTCACACTCGTCAGAAAGTGTGTGCGGCTTCTCGCGCATTACCTTGTATATCATGCGGCGATAATTCTCGAGCTCTGTCTCTTCCTTGTACCAGTCCTCAACGGTCTTCTCATCAAGTCGGAGAAGATAGGGAGAAACGAACCAACTGGCTGCATCTGCTGCGGCTGCAAGCGAGCGTACTCTGCCCTCTCTTGCCTGTGCGGAGTTGTTGGAGGTATCTGTAGCAAAGGAGAGGTGTGCAAAGCTCCAGAGCTTGTTTATCTTCTCACCGAGATAGCTTGACGCCTTGATAGCATCAAGTAGTCCCTTGGCGCTTTGGCACATAGTTTTCTCGTGCTTTGGGAAATCCTTAATAAGCGCCTGCGCCTCGTCAAAATCTGCCGTAAAATCAGCTTCGGTCGCATAAATTTTGGTCAAATCCCATTTATATTTTTGGTCAATGTCTTTTCTTTCCTTCATTTTTCTTTCCTTTTCATTAAATATATTATAATATTATCCTATCACAAACCGAGAAAAAAATCAATAGAAAAGAAAAAGAAGGCGCTCCCTTTTATCAGGAGCGCCGAAATGTCTTTTTTAGTGAGTAAGTCTTCTTATGCACATTGATTTCTTGCCACACTCGGGGCATTTGAGATGACGTCTTGTAATCGTGTGCAAGCCCTTAACGTATTCCGCAGCCGTAGGCAGGAAGCGATTATGGCAGTGAGGGCACTCATACGTGCCTGCGTTCCACTCAAGAGATGCACAGACGAAAATTCCACCTACCATTATCACTACCGCTATTGCCACAAGGATAATTCTAATTGATGTATCCATTTCCAAATGCCCTGCGCACATTATAATTGTCACCGCAGATACAATCGTTATAAAAAGAGTTATGAGGCTTAAAATAACCTTTCGCGTATTTTCCTTCTTTTCCTTTATTAAATCCAAAGCTAATTCCTCCGTTTTTTCTCTATACTCACCGTCAGAAATTCGCTCACCGAGAAGTAGCTCACTCGCGCTTATATCAAGCGCACGGCAAAGAGGTATCATAAGAGATACGTCGGGCATACCGTTTCCTCTCTCCCACTTGGATACAGTCTTGTCGCTGACACCGAGAATATCGGCAAGCGAGCGTTGAGTATAATTTTTCTTTTTTCTTTCCTCGGCTATAAATTTGCCGACTTTAATTTGATTCATAATTTGCCTCCTTCCGATAATCATTTTATCAGATGCTTTGAATTTTGAACACACACGGAGCGTAGAGTTTGAGAAAATTAGATATAAATAATCCGCAGATATTTGTATTATCTGCGGATTATGGCATAAAACGTAATGTTTACTTTGCAAAAGGATTAGCTCTGTTTATAATCTGCTGTACAAGCTCCTTGCCCTGTGGCTTATACTCGCGCACAAGCTCGTTGACAAGGTCGCCAAGGCAGAAAGGTGCGCCATTCATTCTCTGCGAAAGGAATTTGCCTACTCCGACGCCGTAAGAAAGAATAAAGCTCTTGATAGCCTTCTGGAATCCGGACGCATCGTCACACACCATATCAACGTATGCCTCACTGACTGCACACATCTCTATGGCACACTCAAGCATTAGCTCTACAGCTGCTGCTGCGGCAAATCTTTCCGCCTTTTCAGGCGTAAGAGAAATCTCCTCCCCCTCGGTCAGTTGTGCATAAACACTGTTTCTGTACTGCTGATAGGTGAGGTCGAAGCGGTGCGAGCCTGTTTTGAGATAATTTATACAAAGCTCGTATATAAGCGCGGTTTTCGGAGTCTGTGTGTTGCGGTTGAGTGAGCACATTCTGATGTGGTCGGAAATATCAACCCTGGTCCTCTGCTCAGGCGGCAGTGATTCAAGGCACACGAATACGCCCGTCGCATCCTCTGCCTCGGCACGCTTGGTAAGCTCTGTGTAGCGCAGAACCGTCGCGTATTGCTCACTGTCGGTGAGATACTGCTTGCCTCTTGCATATTCCATAAGCCTGTCTATGCCGTCCTTGCCGTATTTCACCTTGAATACGTCATAGAAGCTATAAATAACAGCAGGATATAACACCCTCTCGCATATCATGGCGTAAAGCTCTGCAGGGAAGGCCTCCTTAATCTCCTTTTCAAGAGAGATAAAGTCGTAAAGAGTCGCCTCGGTGTCAAGCAGCGTAGTCTGAAGTCCGAGTATAAGACGTATAAACGCCTCGCCGTTGATATCTGGGATAAGCTTGTAGATATACATCAGCTTTTTAGCCTTTTGGAACGAGCTTCTTGCATCAAGAAGCCTCGTATACTCGTAATTTACCACGCTGTCCTTCCAATGCGTCATAACCAGCCTGATAACTGCATCGTCAAGGAAGCCGGGGGCATATACGAGAAGCGGGAGCAACATATGCATCTCTCTCTTGTAGTCCTGTGCGAGATACTCTGCAATTTTCGACGATACCGTCTTAAGAAGCTCCTCGCGCTCCTTGGTTATATGCCTGTTAATCAGCCATATAAGCATCGAGGACAGGCGGTCACACTCGGGAATCATCTCCATAGCCGTAGCATACACTCTGACCTTCTGCTCCCAGGCAAGACTGTCATAGTGGTCGTCGAGGAACGAGACAATTCTCTCCTGTACCGCGGGCGTACGAATTGACAAAAGCAGCTTGTGCAAAATTACGTTCCGCGTCTTTTCAGGCTCAGAATCGAAGTTATCATCAAAGAACTGCAAAATTTCGCTCTGCAGGAATCCACCGTAAAATACTCGGGTTAAATCTTCGCTTATTATTGCCTTAACCTCGGGTGTCTCGGTATCATAATTTTTCCTGATAAACGCAAACAACTTTTCACGCATTAGGTCGGTGTGAATAATATGAAGAACCACCTCAAGCGCCGTGCGCTTTGCAGGCACGCTGTCATCGGGGTAAAGCTGCTCGAGCTTCTCAAAAATCGCAGGTGGAATCGGGGTGTGCGCCTTGGAATAACGCTCAAGGCACTTGTAAGCCTGCTTGCGATAATCATCGGTAAGGGCATCGCGGTATTTCTCGTATATTGATAAGAAGTCGTACACCAGCGCGTCGCTTGGAAGCACCGACTCCTCTACGTAAAATCCGCTGCACTGCCAGAATAAGAATACCAGCTCGTTAAGAGTGGTAAGATTGAGCGTTTTATCCTCGTAGGTTGAGAGAATTCTCGCGACGTAGATATGGAACGCATCTCGGACCGTCGGGTTGTCAAAGAGAGAATAGAGGAAGCTGACGAGTGGTCTGTGCATCTCTATATCACTATTCATGCCCGAAATCGTGCTTGCGGTAAAGTCGAAGAACACGCCCTTTGAAATCGGGGGTGCGGGACAATCTGCCGAAATGCACTTCAGTCGGAAGCCCGGATAATTGTTATAATCACTTACGTAAGTGACGAACGAAAGCAGCTCGCGCAGATTGTACGGCAGCACGTTCATAATAGCGCTGATAAGCTCAAGAGCCTCAATAGATACTCTCTTGTCGTCAAACGGAAGTCTTATATATATGTCCTTGCCCTTGCCGCAAAGAGCAGACACCGTGGCAAAGAGAAGCCTTGCAAGCATCTCGGGATTGTAGCGCGCAGTCACTCTTGAAAGGCTAGAGAGAGCTCTGGGAACATACTGCTTATGTGCAAGAGCAGGATTTGGTGCAGCACTCGGTGCAGTAATGTTAAACGATGAGATGTCCGTGACGAACATCTGAGGATTGAAGAACGCCGCCCCTGGATTAGCAAAAAGCGTGCGGCGCTCATCATCGGTCAGAACGAGCGAGTGTACCATATATGCACTGCGCTCTCTGGTATAGTCAAGCGGCAGATAGGAAAGAGCCGACTGAACGGTTCTGCCCGACGGAAGCATCGTCTGCGTATAAACAATGGGGATTTCACGCTGTCTTATCTTCACGGGGTTATTCTTATTGAGCTTGTCTGCGTATATCGGATAAAGCTCACCGAGAATAAAATCACGCTCAAGCTCCGCAGAATGTGCAAAGGTGTCAAAGCCGTCGGTTTTATTATAAAGGCTGATTCGTGCGGGAACGCGCGAATAAAAATGCTGATACGCCATAATGCCTCCTTTCGTTAATTTTAATATTCAATTTATTCAACATTCAGGCTCATAAGCTCCTGAATACTAGTAATTCCCTTGTAAACGAGGTCGCGACAGCAATCCGAAAGAGGAGTCATGCCGTTCTCAATAGCAATCTTGCGAAGATTCTCAAGATTCTTCTCGGCAAGAACCGCGGTTCTCATTTTTTCATTCATATACATAAGCTCGTGAACCGCAACTCTGCCCTTATAGCCGGTGTTGTTGCAGAACTGACAGCCCTGCGGTCTTGCAATGCTGACGGGCTCGGTTATGCCTAAAATCTCCATCTCGCGCGCGTTGGTTCTTCCGCGCTTCTTGCAGGCCGGGCAAAGCTTCTTGACGAGTCTCTGCGCAATAACGCCGACGAGCGCGTCTGCAACGAGATAATCCTTAACCTTCATATCCTCAAGACGCACGATAGCACCGGGCGCGTCATTGGTATGCAGGGTGCTGAACACGATGTGACCCGTGATAGCCGAGCGCACCGCTATCTCTGCGGTCTCCTCGTCACGAATCTCACCTATCATTATTATATCGGGGTCCTGGCGGAGAATAGAACGAAGCGCCGCCGCAAAGGTCATATTTGCCTTTGTGTTTACCTGCGTCTGATTGACTCCGGGCATGGAATACTCAACAGGGTCCTCAACCGTGACGATATTTACCGTCGGGTCGTTTACCTCTTTTAAGAACGAGTAAAGCGTGGTCGACTTACCGCATCCCGTAGGTCCTGTAAGCAGAATAATGCCGTGCGGATGCGCAAGCATTTTGTCAACGAGAGCGTTCTCCTCATCGGTAAAGCCGAGGTCGGCTCTGGTAAACTGGAAGGATGTCTTATCAAGAATACGGATAACGAACTTCTCGCCAAAGACGGTGGGAAGCGTGGACACACGGAAGTCGTATTCCTTGCCGCCGATAACCATATTTATACGGCCGTCCTGCGGCACTCGGCGCTCTGCAATATTAAGGCCTGACATAATTTTAAGTCTTGCCGAAATTGCAGAATATGCCTCTATCGGAAACTCCGCGCGCTCCTGAAGGTCGCCGTCGACGCGGTATCTAACCTTAACCTTCTGCTCAAAGGGCTCGATATGTATATCACTGGCGCGGAACGGAATAGCCTCCTTGATAATCGAGTCAACGAGTCTTACCGCAGGGTTGTTGATAACGTCGTTATCGCTTGAAACCGTCGCCTCACCGCCAAGAGCCATTATAAGCTTGTCGGTCTTCTCGGAATTGAGGTCGTAGAGCGCGTTTTTGGTCGATTCCACAGCAGAAATCGAGTCTATATATCTGTCAATCTGCACTGGCGGCACAAGCACGAAATCGTACTTGCCCGAGAGCTTCGTAGACAAGGCAGACAACGCGTGTGCGTCAAGCGGCTTGCCGGTAGCGACCGTGACGGTGCCGTTCTTATCCTCCCACACGGGAATGATTTTATGCTTCTTCATAAAATCGTATGAGAACAGCTCAAAGAGTCTCTGGTCAATATCCAGCATGTCTATCTCAACCGAGGGCATACAGTAGTAAGCCGCGCGAGCCTCAAGCTCGCTGGTCTCCGTGATTACCTCCTTCAGAAGAAGATAATCCCTGACACCGATATTTCTTGTCTTACATTCCTCAAGTATCTCGGGAGCTTCTTTTCTTTTTATCAGCTTCTTGTAAGCGTAAAACTGCAAGAGCTCGTGATTTATATTCATTAAAATTCCCTTTCTTGCATGAAGTTGGGTATATTAGAAATTACCCATAATAGAAAGCATCGGAGAGTAGATTGCAAGGAACATCGTTCCTACTACAAGTCCCATAATCAGAATCATAATTGGCTGAATCTTCGACGAGAACGAGTTGAACGACGACTCCAGCTGTGCATCGAAGAACGAGCAGGAGCGAGTCAGAACGTCGTCAAGCGAGTTCGTCTTTTCGCCAATCGTTATCATCTTTATCATCATCGACGGGAAGACGTCAATGCTCTCGAATGCATTCGTCAGCGACATACCGTGGCGCACGTAATCTGTGGCAATATGGAATCGCTTTTTCATATATCTGTTGGTCATAACGACCTCCGCCGCCTCCATGGCATCCGTAAGGTCCATACCGCTGGAGAGAAGCAGGGCAAACGCTCTTGCAAATCTCGCTGTCACCGTATTCACCTGTATCGTGCGGATAAGCGGCATTTTGAACAGCAAAACGTCGCGCGTATATTTTCCCTTCTCCGTCTGCAAATACAAAAAGATAATTATGCCGAGTATCATAACGCAGGCGAGAATGAGCGTCCACCACTCCATAATGAAATCGGATATGTCGTATACCGCCTTGGTGAGTCCCTCGATTGGAACCTCCATATCCGCCATAGCCTCCTTGAACTTCGGCACGACCATAGTAAGCATCAAAATCGCAATACCGATAGTCATAAAGAGAAGCATTATCGGATAAGCCATAGCCGCGCGCAGCTTCTGACGCATTGATGCATCACGCTCGTAGTAATCCGCGAGCGAATTGAACACAAGCTCCAGCCTGCCGCTCATCTCGCCGACGTAAACCATGCTTCTGAAGAAATCAGGGAAAACCTTTGCATGCTTTTTGAGCGCCTCGGAGAGCACTAAACCACTCTTGACGTCGTCGTAAATTACGTCAAGTATCTTCCTGAAATAGCTCGAAAACGGCTGATTTTTAAGTATATCAAGGCAATCAAGCAGCGGCACGTGCGTAGTAAGCATAATTGCAAACTGACGGCAGAAGGTGGTCAGCTCCGACATCGGAACCTTTCCCGTACCGAGCGTGAAGAATGCCGACGGCGTATTGCCCGTATAAATCGACGCATGCGTCAGGAAAAGACTCTGCTTTGCAAGCTGCTCTGCAAGGTCCTTTTCGTCCTTTGCGATAAACGTACCCTTGATTTTTTGGTTTTGCAGATTAACTGCAGTGTATTTATATTTTTGCAAGGAAGCACCGCCCCTTTCGTCTGAAATTCAAAATTATTAAAGTCCCAGCAAGGACAAATACCAACTGATAATCGGATCGCCCACGAGAATCGCAAGTCCGATTCCGACCGCAAGGAACGGGCCAAACGGATACTCCTTGCCGACCTCGTCACCCCTGACCTTTTTAAGAATAAGCAAAATTATACTTGCGCCAACCGATGCCACGAGTAATGCAAGCAGCATCTTCTGCCAGCCGAGCAGAACTCCTGCTATGAACGCCAGCTTAACGTCGCCAAAGCCGAGTCCCTCCTTACCCAGCACCCATATAGCAAGGTAGTAAAGCAAAAGGAAGAGACCGCCTGCTACCACAGCTCCTATGAGATGGTCGTACCACTCGGTGTGCGAGTCGAAGAACACCGCCGTGATGCCCGCCGCCAAAAGTATGAGCTGAAATCTGTCAAAAATGAGCATATGCTCAAGGTCTATAAAGAAAATGCAAACCAAAGTTGACAAAACAACCGCAGCAAGCACCGCATAAACTATGCTTAGCTCCCAAAACAGATGCACCGCTAGAAGCCAAAGCACCGCGTTAAGAATCTCGACGAGCATGTATCTTGGGGAGATGCGCTGACCGCACTTTCTGCACTTGCCGCCGAGAATAACGTAGGATAGCACGGGAATATTATCGTACCAACGAAGCACGTAGTCGCATGTCGTACAGTGAGAATCAGGCTTTGCAAGATTCATGCCGTTTGGCACGCGGTAAATCACCACGTTAAGAAAGCTACCGACACAGAGTCCGAGCACCCCTGCAAGTATGTAAACGCAGGTCATTGTGAATTGTTCAGGCGTCATATACCCTCCGAGTCAGATTATTTGCTGCCGCCAATCTCGGTGGTAGCGATTTTTTTAATAGTTTCCCAAATCTTTTTTGCAGTATCCGCACCCGACTTTCCCGAAGCCGCCTTTTTGGCAGAGTCGGAAGTCTTCTTGGTCTTTATGCTGTCAAGCTGGGTGGAATGGAAGTTATTGAATTTGTTCATTTGCTTGACGAAAAATCCGCCGTACAGCTCAAGATTTTTGCGCACAAGCTCGCTTTTTTCTGCCGAAAGAGGCAGGAATTTGATGCCGTTTTCCTCCTCGGCGTTTACCATATCGTAAAGGAACGAAAGCTCGTCGGGCATATTAACGTAAACCGCCTCGGGCGCACCGAGAGAGGTTATGCTGGTATTGCTCGCGATAAATTCAAGCGTCCACTTAACGAACACGCGGAAATTCTCATACACGAACGCCTGCTCCGTCTCGGGAATCGGGCGCTGCATAAATTTCGGGAGCTTTCTGGGAGTCTTTTTGCGGAGCTTTCCGGATATTACCACCTGCTCTGCCACTGCTTCCTCCTCGTCCTCGAAATCGTCGTCCTCCTCGGCATCAGCATCAGCGATAGGCTCTGCCTGCTCGGAGATTTCCTCCTCGCTCTCCTCCTCTAGCGGAAGTGCCATAAAGTCCTCTGCCGCCGTCAGCGCCTTTGCCTTTGCCTTTTCCTTGGCGTTGAGAACGAGCAGCTCGGCTGAGGGGTGGTCAAAGAGCATATCCTCCGCCTCGACCAAGTCTCTCCTCAGAACGTGAGTGCCGAACGGAAGCGAGTAAAAACCAAAGGTTTTGCCCTTAACCACAAGCACGATTCTCGCACAGTCCTCCTTGATGTCAAGGAGCGCAAACGATGCGTTTTTGAGCTTCGGATTGAGCGCCATGGCAGCGTTTGTAGCCGCCGCGGAAAAATAAGTGACGTTGCTGACGCCAATCTGGTTGTCCGAAAGGAGCTTGTTAAGCTTAACGAGCATCTCCATTCTCATTCCGCTGATGGCGTACGTCGCAAACTGCCTGTTCTGCATAGCAAGCATGCGATTAAACTTAACGTCGGAATCACCGTAAAGGTTGGCAAGAGATGCGTCGAGCGAGGTATCCATAGCGCGCTTATTTATGATAGGAAGATTCACGGTATCGGTAAGCACCGTGGAATCCGAAAGAACGAGCGAAACCCTCTGCAAAGAGCCTGCAGGATTACTCTCACGGTATCTGGCGATAATATCACCGAGCTTATCGTAGAATTCCTTGCTGAAGGGCTTTGCCTTGTAATTTCCTGCAAAGTATTTAATGGAGTCCCTCTCACCCTTATTCGCCGAATAGAAATGAACTACTCCCTTGTCGGTATCAATGCCGATTACCGACTCCAAATTCTTTTCAAACACTTTTATCGTCCTTTCTGTTTACTCGTCTATGAAAATGTTATAATCTGTTTTGTATTCTTCGATTTTCGTTTTAAAATCCTGCAAATCGTTCTGCGTATTCTTAATCTGAAGCATAGCAACGGTGTAGAGAATGATGGAGAGCGCAACCATCAACAGCATCGTGCCAATAGCCATTTCCATAGCAATGCCCCGCTTGTATCGATTATTCTGTTTTCGCATCAATCTCCCCCCCTTTTTTTTATGGCTGTTGTAATTCTATATTTTTAGATAAAATCTCGCCGCTTGAATTTGCGACTGTGATTTCCATTCTTTCGTTTTCTATTGTAATCGTAGCAGTCACGCCGCCCTTGGTGACGGTGTATGGGCCGTCGCCCTCCAGAGTATAACCGCTGTTTTCGTTAAATGCCGTTTCAAATGCCTCTGCGTCACCGCCTGCATATATAAAGCACTCAATAGCATTCTCGGCAATATTCGTCGCCTCAAAGGTCTGTGCCGTCTTTGCCTCAACCCTCGCCTGTGTCGCAAAGGTCAAAACCGATGCACCGCTGACCAAAACTATAATTGTCAGCGCCACAACCACCTCGGCAACGGTGAAGCCTCGGCGGGATTTTTCTTTTAATTTGGAGATAAGCTTTTTCACGGATTGCTACCTCCATCTTCTTTGTACAATACACAGAAAGTGTATGTGTCTTCTTTGTCTGCAACCTTATAGGTCAAGGTGCAGGAATAAAGCATAATTCCCGAATTGGTTTTCGGTCCCGAAATATTAATTTCAGTCACTCTTTCCAGAGAAATTTCTTGTTTGTCAGAATCAGTTCCTAGGGTTAAAATACCGCTTTCAGCGTCGAAGCTGATATTGGTATCACCATTTTTCTCAATATAATTTTCAACCAAAGCCTCGACTAGTCTGATTTCATTAAAAGCATCGAGCTTTTGCTGACTGACCGCGCGCCTGTTTCCGACAAGCGCAGTAAATGAAACGACCATAGTGGTCGCAATAGCAATAACCGCAAGCACGACGGCAAGCTCTGCAAGCGTGAACGCACGTTTTTTCGTATTCCGTTTTTCCATAAACTGCCCCTCCCTGCGATTTTCAAAAGATTTTATCGTCGTTATTTTATGGCTAAACACCACAACACCCCAAAAAGAGCGTTGTGGTGTTCAAAAACCGTCCAAGTGGTTTTAGTGGTAGTATTACTGCTTTGTTGCTCCGCAGCCATTGGTACATGCATCACCAGCAACTGCATTGTCAGCATAAGCATGATCAGCGTAAACTGTCACTTCAGTAATATTGTTTACTGCAGTACCAAGCTTCACACAATCACCAAACGCCGCCTTTGCTTCAGCAAGAGAAGCATATGATTTTTCTGCATCGAACTTACCATCAATTACAGCATAGTAGTTGATATCCGACTTAATAATAAAATCGTCCTCGACATGGTTAGCATCAGCAGCTATATAAGAATTGTATTCTGCCTGTGCATTTGCAAGATCAGCCTTTTCTTTAGCGTCAGTAGTCACACCAGAGAAAGTAGGAATCATGATAGCAGCGAGGATAGCGATAACTGCGATAACTACTACAAGCTCAACGATAGTAAAGCCCTTTTTGTTCATTTTTTTCATTGTAATTCTCCTAAAAAATATTTTTTAGTTTTTTTGAATGCGTCAAGAAGCCGTATGTAATAGGTGTAGCATCCACTCGGAAGATGCTTTCCCCGTTTTTTGAGCCTCTTTTTGCAAAATCAAACTTCTTTCAATGCTAGTCTAAATTTAAGGACAAATTTCGCATTGTAAATATAGTATACATTTTTTTTATTATTTTGTCAATAAGAAATCAAATATTTTAACATTTGTAGCAAATAGTCACCGCTGTGAAAAAAAGGGGGGAAAGCGAACGCGGGGCGGAGAAATTGTAAAACCCGCTACCAGCAAATCAATCCCTAACCAACACTGCGAAAGCTCCATTTACGCAGCGCAGCCTTTAAAAAGCCGAAGCAATTCACCGCAAAATTACCAAAATCCAATCCCAAAATCCAAAATTCCAAAATCACATTTTTACAATAATCACCCAAAAACCACGCCAAAATGTAAACAAAGCAATACATTTTTGCACAAAAATACCGTGAATTTTTAAGAAAGCACTATGTCATTAAAAGGCATTTCACCATCACGTTAACAAACTTGCTATATAAAAAAGTAGAGGCATTTTTGCGATGCCTCTACCATTTTTTGTTTTATTTTACAAAACAAAGCAGCTATTTAGATATTATTCAACAGTAACTTCAACAGTGCCAGTTTTTGCACTCGTAGAACCGATTTTAAAGTCTGCGGTTGTTGCTTTTTCTCCATCAATCATAGTATTCTTTACGGTAATGGAAACATTGCCATATTTGTTGTTACCAATATTCAACACCTTATTTCTGTAATTACTGTTGTCTCCTGCAACTACATTATCGGTGCTAACATTGCAATTTTCAATTACAATGTCCATATTAGCATCAATATAAGAAATCAGAGCTGCCGAAGAATAAGGTTTGTCTGCACCATTCAGCTTTCCGCTGAACGTACAATTCTTAATGGTAAGGCTACCCTTTTCAAGTTCAGAATCACCGCAGTATGCAACGATACCACCAACACAGTCATAATTGCCACCGCCACTAGTTGAAACATTAGAATAAATTTCAGCAGAAACTGTGCAGTTTTCAATAGTTCCGTTAAATGCCGCACCAACGATACCACCAACACGGTTATACTGGTTGATTTTGCCCGTTACCGTGCAGTTGGAAACTGTTCCACCGTCAAGAACACCGACAACACCGCCAAAATATGTATACTTATTGTCAGGCTTTACTTCAGGAAGATTGCCGTCATAGTTAATGGTGAGATCCTTTATAACCGCGCCCTCACCAAGATAGTTAATGAAACCGTATCCGGTTTTGCTCTTTGTGATATCCTTTTCGAAGTACTTGGTATAAAGATAACCATTTGCATCTTCGCCGCTGTGAACGAGGCCAAGACCAGGAGTAGTTATTGTGTTACCGTTTCCGTCAAGGGTTCCGGAGAACTTATTGAACTGAATAGGCTCATCTACTGTTACGTTTGCATCAAGAGTAATCGTTACACCGTTGAAGCTCTCGCCCATAAACTTTGATGCATTTGCAATAGCCTTAACGTCTGCTGCGGTCGTTACTTCAACGCTGGTTTCGCCAGCATTAATCTTTTCTACAACGTCAAGAGCGGCCTTAACATCTTCTTCATCGCTGGATGCGAAGGCAAGATCGGTACATCCGGAATTGCTTGCCAAATCATCACCTGCTCCTGCGTACTTGGTGGGATATACAAGCTCCCAAGCGCCATCCTTAACGTTTGCAAGAACAACGATGTTGTAAGTAGGATTCCACCAGAATGCGTGATCGGCTGTAACAGGAACAAGTCCGTCTCCGTTATATCCGGCTTTTGCTAAAACCTCCATTGCTTTAATAGCATTAGCAGGCTTTCCGTTAATTGCTTCGTCCTGAGCAAGAGCTTCGTTCATCTGCTTAACTGCTGCCTGGTCAGCGGTGAGGTTAGCCTTTTTAATAACTCCGCTAAAAGTAGGAATCAAAACTGCGGCGAGAATTGCAATAACAGCTACTACAACTACAAGCTCAACAATAGTGAAACCCTTTTTGTTAGTGTTTCTCATTTTTTGTTTTCTCCTTAAAATTGTTTGTTAAGTTAATTTATCTCCCACAGCGTTATGTAAAATTTGCTCGGGAGAGACGGCTTTTAATTAAAGCCAGAAGATAAGTGCCAGAGCAATAGCAACGACGACCACGCCGCCGAAAACGCTCCATCCGATTACGGGCTTAACGATATCATTGCGCTTACCCCAGATTTCAAGCACTTTAGCCTTGATGTTTTCCATTCAAGCAAACCTCCTTCTTTAGTAATTGCCTTCATGTGTAGACACGGCTCGCGTCGTTCCTAGACTCGCCCGAAAATGCGCTTCGCGCTCCTCGCGCTCGCCCTCGGACTCCGCCGCCCTGCACTCCTAACAGTGTTTTTATCGCAGAGTTCGCCCCTAAACGAAAAAAGAGTCAAACCCCCAGGTTTCCTAGAGGTTTGGCTCTTTTTTGACTATATTTATGACGGCTAAAAGCCGAGCGCACAGAGCTTTTGCATATTGTCGCGTTTGAGCTCTATTGACGAGTGAACGTAGCGCTCAAGCGTTATCTTTGGGCTGGCGTGACCGAGGATTTCCGAGAGCGATTTTATCTCAAACCCGACCTCGACGCACCTCGTGGCAAAGGTGTGCCGAAGCGAGTGAAAATGCACTCCCAAGAGCCCCAAATCCTGCGTGATTTTGTCGAAATGGTACTGCATAACGCGCGGCTCGCAAAAACGCTCTGCATCGCCTGTTAGTACGAAAGCACGCTTGTCCTCAGCCCTAAAATGCTCGCAAAGACCGAGCGCAAACTCCGTCAGCGGTATGATTCTTGCGGAATTTTCGGTTTTCGGACTGCTTATCACCACCCTCGTCACGCCGCTGTCCGCATCGAGCAAGCGTTGCATAGTGGCACGCACCCGAACGCACCTATCCTCAAACGAAATATCGCCCCAGCGCAGAGCGCACAGCTCACCTATTCGCATGCCTGTAATCAGCGCAAGCATAATTCCAAGCTTGCGCCTGTCGGTATCGGTCGTCAAAAATTCAAAAAGCCGCCGCTGCTCCGCAACCGACAAAACACGCATTTCCTTCCTATTATATTTAGGATAAATAATTTCCGCCGATGGCATTTTAGCACCATTTTTGTGCCGTGCATATTTTAATATAGAGCCGAGTATAGTTAAAATATCTCGCACGGTTTTCGGCGCCAACTGCTTTTCGCAAAGAAGTGTATCAGTGAACGTGCAAATATGCCCCTCTGTCACGCACTCCGCGCGCAAAGCACCAAGCTCGGATATGATATGCTTTTTAATTACAGCGGAATACTTGACAAAGGTTGACTCACTAACCTTATGCCTATTTATTTCTAACCATTCGTTTGCAATTTCGGCGATTTTAGGGGAGCGCCCGACGATACTCTCCCCGAGAGCCTGCTTGATTTTTGCTTCACCGAGCAGCCGCCTTGTCTCCTGATAGCTGTGCGCGTATACGTAAGCGTATTTTGCCCTACCGTCCTCATAGCAGCCTTTAACGTAGCGCCCCTCCCATCGGCCGTCCTTTCTCTTGTAAATGTTTTCTCCTTTTCTTGCCATAATAACACCTCGTTTTTTAAAATTTGCCGCAGCTGACATAATTTTAGTGCTTTTTGAAAAGCGGGGCAAGGCTGACCAAAATTTTGACGGCTAAAAAAGTAATTTTAACTCTGAAAATACGTTTTTTCTAATCGATTTTGCCAAAAAATGACAAAAATATTATATAATTGTCGTTTTTTTGCTCAATTTTATTAAAAATTTATTAAAAACTATTGAAAAAAAATATATTTAATGATATAATTAGGTATCACAGAGGGGCGAACTCTGCGATAAAAATACTGTTAGGAGTGCAGGGCGGCGGAGTCCGAGGGCGAGCGCGAGGAGCGCGAAGCGCATTTTCGGGCGAGTCTAGGAACGACGCGAGCCGTGTCTACACATGAAGGCAATTACTAAAGAAGGAGGTTTGCTTGAATGGAAAACATCAAGGCTAAAGTGCTTGAAATCTGGGGTAAGCGCAATGATATCGTTAAGCCCGTAATCGGATGGAGCGTTTTCGGCGGCGTGGTCGTCGTTGCTATTGCTCTGGCACTTATCTTCTGGCTTTAATTAAAAGCCGTCTCTCCCGAGCAAATTTTACATAACGCTGTGGGAGATAAATTAACTTAACAAACAATTTTAAGGAGAAAACAAAAAATGAGAAACACTAACAAAAAGGGTTTCACTATTGTTGAGCTTGTAGTTGTAGTAGCTGTTATTGCAATCCTCGCCGCAGTTTTGATCCCTACTTTTAGCGGAGTTATTAAAAAGGCTAATGAGTCCAAGGATATTCAGCTCGTTAGAAACCTTAACACGGCACTTGCTACTGACACTGAAAAGAATGTCACTCCCAGTGATGCTTATGCTGCAGCCGCAGAATACGGCTTCGACGTTGCTAAAATCAACGCAAAGGCAAGCGGAAATGCGATTCTTTGGGATTCCGTAAATGACATATTCTGTTACCTTAACGATGGTGAAATTGAATATGTAAACGACGGTAAGAAAAACAATGCAGGAGATGTTGATTTTTGGGTAGTTGCGGCTGAGCCCAGCGATAAATATTCTACATATCTCTACGGCTACACAGGTGACGGTAGCGAAACTATATCCACCGGTCTTGACGTTGGTGATTGCATTCTTTCCGCAGTTACTTATGAGTCTGATGCAGACCAGGATGTAGTTATTCGTACCACAAGACAGTGTACCGTAACAATAGATGCTCCCAATTCTAACGTTGATTTCTACGGTTTTGCTAATACTATGGCCGTTACCGAGGTGAAAGGTGCATCTCTTCACATCTACGGTTCTGTTAACGAGCTTAGTGTAGCAAAAGGTCATGTAGCAGTTGAAAGCACCGGTATTGTATCTAACGTTGTAGCTTTGGCAGCAGATGCTTCTATTACAAACAATGGTTATATTGTAGAGGTGGCTGACGGAGTTGAAATCGATGGTAAAGAAGTTGGTGGCGATTATGAAATTGCTACTCTTGCACAGCTTGAGACCTTCAGAGATGCTGTAAATGATGGCAATACTTTCAAGGGCGTAATCGTTAAGCTTACCGCTAATATTACTCTTAATGATGGCTGGACGCCTATCGGTGAGGGTGCGAGAAAAATACCTGCAGAAGGTAGCGACCACACTGCATATCAAGGCAAATTCCTCGGAAATGCTTTCAGAGGTACTTTTAATGGAAACAGCAAGACTATTTCCAATCTTAACAACAAGGGATACGCTCCTGCTCCCGGAAAGATCACTGAAGGACAGTACGTATATGGCTTCTTCGGCATTGTTGCATCCGACGCAGTGCTCAAGGATATTACCTTTACTAACGTAGACATTGATACCACCAGATATGCTGATGCAGACGGCGAGTGCGTTGGAGCACTTGTAGGTTTGGCTGCAGGCAAGCTCGAGGTTAGCAACGTTAAGGTATCCGGTTCCATCAAGGGATATGATGCAGTCGGTGGCGTAATAGGTGCAGTAAGAGATCAGGATAGTGCAGAGGGCACGAGAAGTGTTACTATTAACAACTGTGAAAATAACGCATCTGTAACAGCAACATTTGGAAAAGCTGCTGGTGTGATTGGTTATGTTGGAGTTAATAATGCTAACGATGCATATCTTTGCACCATTAACAACAACAAAAATAACGGAAGAATCCAGTCATTTGGTGCTAATGGTAGCGTAGCAGGTATATTGCTGTATGACGGTAGAGCATTTAACGGTAGCAGCGTAGCAAACGGCAATGTAAATACTGGTAATCTTTACATTCCTGAGGTTGCTTTAAGTTCAAATGGAACAACGCACGGTTTCGGTTTCCTTGGTGCAAGTGTGACAGGTAAAATTCCTAATGCTTGTACTGGTATTACTGGAAATACCAATAGCGGTAAACTCTATGCTGTAAGCGGAAATGAAAACGAAGAAATTTCAGGCATTGTATTGTTTGCACAGAATTGCATAGCAAAAACGGGTTCAGATTACACTGCTCTTGTAGAAGCTAACAAATAATAGAAAAATGTGACGATTTATTTAAATAACACATCGTTATTTAAAAGTACTTGACTAACATAACGCCCCGAGGTGACGACCTCGGGGTTATTTTTACACTTTTTCAGAATTTTATTTATTTTTTCACTTTATATTGATTTTTAGGGAACTTTATGTTATAATAATATCAGAAAAGTTCCCTACAAAGAGGTGTTTTGAAAAAATGGAAAATAAATATATGCAAATTCAAGAGCTTTTGCATAGGAAGGCTGACCTTTATGCCAGGCTAAAGCTCTTACCGTATGACGCTTCACCGGAAATTAAGGAGCGCAATAACGGCAAGTATCTCTACATTCGCAAGCGTGTGGCAGGAAAACTCACAAGCGAATACGTTGGCGTTTTTTCGCAGGAATTGTACGACTCGCTTTTAAGGTATGCAAAAGAAGCGAGAGAGCTGAAAAAACAGATTCGCCGTGTTGAAAAAGAACTTTTGGAGCTTGGTTTTTCTGAGGGAGAGCTGTCTGCGGAGGTGCTCAAAAATCTTGATTTCGCCAGAATCAATATGAAGTCAAACATTTACGACCAAGCTGTGCTAGAGGGTGTTGCTACCACCTTTCCGCAAACCGAGGACATTATTGACAACGGTATAGTCAACGGTATGACTGCTACCGACGTGCAGAAAATTTTGAATCTCAAGCACGCATGGGAGTTTATTCTCGATAAGGACGTTATATCTTCACCGTCTGATTTTTATGTTTTGTCGCATATTGCAAAGCTTGTTAACGAGGGATTTTACGCAGAGGGTGGGCGTATCAGAGGTGTTCCTGTCAATATTGGTGGAACGACCTACGTACCGCCGCTGCCTATGGAGCCTGACGTAAAGGATAGAATCAAGGAAATCGTTGAATCGGAAAGCGACCCATGCAGCGTGGCTATTGAGCTGTGTCTGTACTGTATGAAAACGCAGATTTTCAATGACGGAAACAAGAGGGCCGCTGTGATTTTTGCAAATCATTATCTGATTGGCAAGGGCGGCGGAATGTTGGTTATTCCCGAGGCTGACGTGCCGGAATTTAAGCACTTGCTCGTGCGTTATTATGAGGGAAACGACAACGGAAAAATCGTTGAATTTATGAAACAAAAATGTCACAAAAAAATGTAAAATATTTTACCGCTGCAACCGAAAATTGCGGCGGTTTTTTAATCCTAAAAAACAACCAATTCTCCGTCACAATTGCCGTCAAAAAAGAGCCAAACCTCTAGGAAACCTGGGGGTTTGGCTCTTTTTTCGTTTAGGGGCGAACTCTGCGAAAAAAACACTATTAGGAGTGCAGGGCGGCGGAGTCCGAGGGCGAGCGCGAGGAGCGCGAAGCGCATTTTCGGGCGAGTCTAGGAACGACGCGAGCCGTGTCTACACATGAAGGCAATTACTAAAGAAGGAGGTTTGCTTGAATGGAAAACATCAAGGCTAAAGTGCTTGAAATCTGGGGTAAGCGCAATGATATCGTTAAGCCCGTAATCGGATGGAGCGTTTTCGGCGGCGTGGTCGTCGTTGCTATTGCTCTGGCACTTATCTTCTGGCTTTAATTAAAAGCCGTCTCTCCCGAGCAAATTTTACATAACGCTGTGGGAGATAAATTAACTTAACAAACAATTTTAAGGAGAAAACAAAAAATGAGAAACACTAACAAAAAGGGTTTCACTATTGTTGAGCTTGTAGTTGTAGTAGCTGTTATTGCAATTCTCGCCGCAGTTTTGATTCCTACTTTTAGCGGAGTTATCGCTAAGGCTAATATAGCAACTGACAAAAAGGCAGTTAACGACATCAATACCCAGCTTGCAATGGTAGAGGCTGAATATGGCAAGCCCGCTAACTATGGTGAAGCTGTTGAAAAGCTTCTTGCAAACGGCTTTGACATCGCTGATTACAAGCCTCTTGCAAAGGATTACACCTTCTACTACGATAAGGAACTCAACAAGGTTCTTTACGTAAAGGGTCACACCGACGTTGAGTTCCCCGAGGCAGAAGCAAAGGCAGAGCTTAAGATTGAAGAATCTACCGCAAACCTTGGTAGATGGGCTTCTCTCTCCGGTGCAGTTAAGGTTGCTGATTCTTATACTGTAAGTGGTACCACCGCTACCATTAAAACCGGTGCAGAACTTGTAAAGGTTATGCAGGACGTTGCTAACAAGAGCGGAAACATCACTACCGTAAATCTTGAAGCAGACGTAGACCTTATGGGTTCGTCTGATAACTTCGGACAATTACAGGAAGCTGGCACGTTCACCTTTAATGGCAATGGTCATACCATTTATGGTCTTAAGTCCGATGATACCACATACGAGCGCGATGGTAAGTCTTACGGATACGGCCTCTTTGGTTCAATCCGTAACAATACCAAACTTGTAATTAGCGACTTGACCATTAAGGATGCTGTTATTAACGCTTCCAAAAAGGGCGTTGAGGTTGGACACGCAGGCATTCTTGTAGGAAATGTCACCGGTGATGGTGCACAGAGCGGAAAGATCAATGCCACTAACATTACTATTGAAGGCGGCCACGTTGTAGGTCAGAAGAAGGCGGCGGCTCTTGTTGGTTATATCGCACTTGAAAATGCAACTTATGAAGATATCAAATTTGAAAATATCAACATCAGCAACGTTACTGTAGTTGGTGGTGACAGATGCGGTCTTATTATAGCAAACGTTGATAGCCATGTCGATGAAGCAAAATCCAAAGCTTGTATCGGAGCATGGGACATTGAGTACACCGGCTGCACTATTACATATGACGAGTCTCTGGATAATAGCTCCAAGGTAGAGAACACCACTGAAGGTTTCTGGTTTGGCGGAGCCACTCTTGTTGAAAAGAAATTCTCTGATTTTCAGTAATTAGTTCTTAATTAAATACTTAACCCCGAGGTGACGACCTCGGGGTTGTTTTTGTTTTGATTGGTTGTTTTTATGCGTTTTTGTACCGCTTTTGTTTACATTTTGCGGTTAAAATCCGCTGATGGGGAGAGATTCGTTGTCCTCGCCTTTTGTGATTTTTAGGATTTTTACATAGTAGGACATTGTATCGCTGACGGTGACGAGGACGCGGTCGCCCTCCTTTTTACCCATAAGAGCAGAGCCGAGCGGCGACTCCTTGCTGACGAAGCCTTTGAGGGCGTTCTGGCGGAGGGTGGTGACGATTTCTATCTCCTTTTCGGCGTTCATTTTTTCATTGTATATGAGCACGCGGTCAAAGAGGCAAACCTCGTCGGCTGAATCCTTTATTTCTATCACCTTGGCGGTGCGTATCATTGCTTCAAGGTAGCGGATGCGGCTCTCGTTCTTGCGCTTTGCCCTTTTCGCTTCCTTGTATTCAGCATTCTCGGAGAGGTCACCAAATTCCCTGGTACGCTTCAGCTCTGCACCGAGCTCGGGAGCGAGCTTTACCTTGCGGTACTCTATTTCCTCTTCCATTTTCTTTATATCAACTGCGGTTAATTCGTCGTACATTTTTGCTCCTGCCGGGGCTGTCATATTTGGTGAGAACGAAAAAGTTCGAAAAAATAATAAAACCAAACTAGCTTATGCTTTAAAGCTTTATTATTCTAATGTTGAAATTCTGCGAATTTCCTATTTTAATGAACTTTTTCTACCGTCGTTTGCTGAACTCTCGCCGTAGCTTACTACGTCTTCAGTCGCAAACAACGCTTCTCCCTCAAATCTGGCTATCCCCCTTGTAAAAACTGCCTTAAATCCAAATTTAAGGCAGTTTTATTTTTTATTTTCTATGAAAGAACGAGGAATTTTGATGCGATATTCGTCGTTCCGCAACCCGAAGACGTAGTCACCTACTTCGAGCGGTTATGGACGGCGAAGAGGGCGCAAAATTACCGTTTTTTACCGAATTATGCGTTAAGTGCCTTTACTATCTCCAGAGTATCTCTTGCTATAACAAGCTCCTCGTTGGTGGGAATTACGAACACCTTAACGGTGGAATCGGGAGTAGAAATCTCTACCTCCTCGCCTCTGATTTTGTTCTTCTCGGGGTCGAGCTTAACGCCCATATATCCGAGCTTCTCGCAGAGGTCAGCTCTGTACTTGCCAGCGTTCTCACCGATACCGCCGGTGAATACGATAGCGTCAGCACCGCCCATACAAGCTATGTAAGAGCCAACGTTCTTTGCAATCTGGTGAGAGTACATCTTCTCGCAGAGAATTGCTCTCTCGTCGCCTGCCTCAGCAAGCTTGCCGATTTCCTGGTTGTCGCTTGTCTTGCCGGAAACGCCGAGCATACCCGACTTCTTATTCATCATCTTGTCGATGTCGTCAGCGGTGGTAAGCTCGCCCTTACGCATAAGGTAAGGAATGATAGCGGGGTCGATGTTGCCCGAACGGGTACCCATCATAATACCCTCAAGAGGAGTGACACCCATGGAGGTATCAAAGCACTTGCCGCCCTTTACAGCCGCAAACGAAGCACCGTTGCCAAGGTGGCAGGTGACTACGTTGCACTCTGCTGCAGGCTTACCAAGCATAGCGATTGCTCTCTCGCTTACGTAGCGGTGAGAGGTGCCGTGGAAGCCGTAGCGACGAATCTTGTACTTCTCGTAATATTCGTAAGGAAGTGCATACATATATGCGAAGTCAGGCATTGTCTGGTGGAAGCTGGTGTCGAATACAGCAACCTGAGGAACGTCCATAATCTTCTCGCACTCAACTATACCCTTAAGGTTTGCAGGGTTGTGAAGCGGGCCAAGGTCGCAGCACTCCTCGATAATAGCCTTTGCCTCCTCGGTGACGAGAACAGAGCCCGAAAGCTTGTCACCACCGTGAAGAACTCTGTGACCGACTGCACCGATTTCAGCAACCGACTTGATTACACCAAGCTTCTCGTCTACGAGAGTGTCAAGCACGAGCTGAAGAGCCTCTGCGTGAGTGGGCATAGCCACAGCGAGCTTGTAATCCTCTCTGCCGGGAACCTTGAACTTGAAGCCGGACTTGCCGCCGATTTCCTCGCAGATACCCTTTGCAATTACCTGCTCGTTGTCCATATCGATAAGCTGGAACTTGAGCGAGGAAGAACCTGCATTAATAACTAAGATTTTCATTTTATATCCTCCAAAAAATATTTTTAAAATTAACCAACCGCTATAAGCCAATAAATCACGGCAACAATAATGCCAAGCACAGCGCCGCATAGCACCTGCAAGGGTGTATGCCCTACGAGAACCTTGAGCTTGTCTGTCTTAAGGTTGGTGTCCTGCTCCGAGAAATAATCGTTTAGAAGCTCGGAAATCTTGATAATCGAAACAGCCTGCTTGCCTGTTTCTCTTCTGACACCAAGCGCATCGTGCATCACAATCACTGCAAGAATCGCAGCGATAGCAAAATGTGCACTGCCAAATCCTGCTTTCAAACCGCAAAGCGCAGCCAGCGAGGTCACCGTAGCAGAATGCCCACTCGGCATACCACCATCGCCAACAAGCCTTGAAAGTTCAACCTTTTTGTTCATTATTGCGTTAATAACCGTTTTAAGAATCTGCGCGATTGCCCAAGAAATGATTGGAATCAGTAAAAAGGGGTTGGTAAATGCCTTAAGGAAATCCATCGTCGTTTAAAACTCCTTTTAAAATATCTAAAAACATCGTACTTTATTATTTTACCACTTTTTTATTAAGAATGCAATAGAAAAAATAAAATTTAATATGTTAGTACTAATTGTAAGAAAAGGGCAATCAAATCAAGTACAAAAAACACGCTTTCCGCACATTTGCTTTTGACATAAAAAACGAAAATCAACCGTTTTTCTCTGCCAAATAATCCGCAAAAATCGCGTATTTGACAACTATACTTGTCTTTTAGATGTATTTCGGCGTTTTTCGCCGCAGAGTACCGGCTTTTTCTTGTTGAAGAAATACAACCATATTTCAAACGCTCGAACTCGCAGAACTCTCAGAGTTCTTCGCTGGTGGACGCCCCTTATATACTAAAAATTACGGGGCTCGATTCTCGCACGAACTACGTGCTCGGTCAGTCGCGGCTCTGACAGTCCACCGGACTGTCATTCACTACCGCTCCCCTTCTCGCCCCTCATCAGTCCAAAAACAAAAAGCAACCCCGAAAAACAGGGTTGCCTTTTTATTGGAGCGGATTACGGGTGAGCAGCTAAAAACAACTAAGTGTTGTTTTTGGCGTCGCGAATGCGCGGAAACAAGGAGTAATGCAAGCCGAGTGTACCGAGGCGAAAATGTGCGCATTCCGATAGGAATATTGCCAAGCGAGGAGAAGATACTCGCAATCAGTACAAGAAGAGTAATTGGTGCAAATTAAATCACGAGCGGCAAACTATGTTTCAAGAGGCAACGAACCCGCAGAACTCGCAGAGTTCTTGGCTGGTGCAGAGCCCCAACCCGCTCAAAACGAACAAAAAAGACACTCAAATGAGTGTCTTTCGTTTTGGAGCGGATTACGGGGCTCGAACCCGCCACCTCCACCTTGGCAAGGTGGCGCTCTACCAAATGAGCTAAATCCGCATATGTGGTGCCTCCGGTCGGAATCGAACCAACGACACGGGGATTTTCAGTCCCCTGCTCTACCAACTGAGCTACAGAGGCATATCGGTGGCGACTCGGATGGGGCTCGAACCCACGACCTCTAGCGTGACAGGCTAGCGCTCTAACCAACTGAGCTACCAAGCCAAACCGATATATGACTCGCTTTGCAAGTCTGGTGGAAAGTACAGGGCTCGGTCGCGGTGCGAACTACGCACCTTGGTCGCCGTCGGCTCTGACAGTCCACCGGACTGTCATTCACTACCTCCTCTGTTCGAGCCGAGGTAGATATAGACTACGACTTCCGTGCCTCTATATTTTCTTGGTGGAAAGTACAGGGCTCGAACCTGTGACCCTCTGCTTGTAAGGCAGATGCTCTCCCAACTGAGCTAACCTTCCGTTGCAATGCTTTAATATTATATCAAAGTGATTCGAGTTTGTCAAGTACCTTTTTGAAAAAAATGAAAAAAATCTAAAAAAAATAAAAAAGGCGGTTTTTCACCGCCTTTTTAAACATTTTATATAGACTCAAGAGCAAATATTACGTAGCTTTCTGCCTCGAGCGTCTTTGAAACGTCGGTCGGAGAGGTTTTGAAATCGCGATTATGCACGTTTGCCTCAATTCCAACGTTGCCTACCGTGCCGCTTCTAGGTGCGGTCACCTGAATATCGGAAACCTTATAATTTTCCTCAAGCAAATCTATTGCCTGCCTTACGTACTTATCCGAAGCAATTTCCACGTAAATACCAAAACGGCTGTACTTTTTGTTAAGCATCAGCTCAATTCTGCCTGCGAGCGTCATGGTAATTACCGAGCAAATAAAGGTGATTATCGCGCCCTCGAAGAATCCCGCACCGAGCGCAATTCCGATTGCTGCTGCGCACCAAAGTCCCGCCGCGGTGGTCAGGCCTGTAATCTGGAATCTACCCTTTATAAGAATAGTTCCAACTCCAAGGAAACCTATGCCCGAAACGACCTGTGCAGCTACACGAAGCGGATCGCCGATAGTACCGTACTTCATAATCATAAAATCAGCAACGTAGAATCCAATCATAGTCGCCAATGTTGCACCTATGCACACGAAAATATGGGTACGCATTCCTGCTGCACGGCCCTGCTTTCCGCGCTCCTGACCGATAGTTCCGCCAAATAGCATTGCAAGAACTACTCTGAGCAGTATCGAAACAATATTAAAATCGCGAAGATAAGCTATCACTGCGTCCATAATTCTTCTCCTTTTTATAATATATGCCTATTTTTTCAAAATTAAAACTACTTTATATATACATTTTAACATAAATGAATGAATTTTACAATAGCAATAACAACTTTTTGTTAACCAAAAATGCAGAAAAGCATAAAATAAAATAAAAAAGCACTTGACAAAAGAAAAAAGCTCTGCTATAATATTAAAGCAACCAAAAACCTGGTGACGTAGCCAAGTGGTAAGGCCCCGGTCTGCAACACCGTTATCCGCCGGTTCAAATCCGGCCGTCACCTCCAAAAGATAAAGGACACTCCTTGTGGGTGTCCTTTATTTTTTCTTTTGGCGGTGATGGCTTTGGATTTGAACCGGTTCCGTGCGCCTTGCGCAACGGAATGCCGGTGCACATGCCCCACTCGGAGATCGGCAAGCCCGCTTGCCAGGCGGAGAGTGTGGGTATCTTCGCCGCAGGCGAATACCCGGCCGTTTTTTACTTAAGCGATTCCTTTCGGAATCCCTTTTTCTTTCCTTTGGCGGTGATGGCTTTGGATTTGAGCCGGTTCCGCAGTGCTTTGCACGAGGAATGCCGGTGCACATACCCCACAAAATAATATTTATCTTAGAGGAATATGATGCCACCGCCGCCACCATTATTTCCGTCTGCACCGGTAGAACCAAACATATCTTGGATAGACGGGAAAAACGCATATGCAACTGTTGCTATGACCAAGTATTACGATGGAACAGAAGAACCTACATTGCCGATCAACCTTGGTACACACTCAATTTATTTTTACGCTGAATAACATTCTGCCCTCGTTCCGAAATGGAGCGAGGGCAGAACTTTTATTTTATCACCAGAGAAGCGTTTTCACAATCAATCTTCAAAGTTGTTTCGGGCTCAATATCCCCGCCGATGATCTCACGTGCAAGCAGTGTTTCAATCTTGGATTGGATGAAACGCTTGAGCGGTCTTGCACCGTAAATCGGGTCGTAAGCAGACTCAATGATATGATCCTTTGCTGCGTCGGTGATCTCAACCGTCAATTGCTTATCCTTCAAGCGCTTGTTGAGGTCTGCAATCAGAAGATCTACGATGCCGTGAATGTTTTCCTTCGTGAGCGGCTTGTAGAACACGATCTCGTCGAGACGGTTGAGAAATTCGGGACGGAAGCTGCGCTTGAGCAGCTCGGATACAGTTTGCCTTGCTTCCTCGCTGATCTCACCGTTCTGTGTGATACCCTCCAGAATGGAGCTTGATCCAAGATTGGAGGTCAGTATGATGACTGTATTCTTAAAATCGACCGTTCTGCCTTGGCTGTCGGTGATACGTCCGTCGTCCAAAACCTGCAACAGTACGTTGAATACGTCGGGGTGAGCCTTTTCTACCTCATCGAAGAGGATAACGGCATAGGGTTTTCTTCTTACCGCCTCGGTAAGCTGTCCGCCTTCATCGTAGCCCACGTATCCGGGAGGCGCTCCGATCAGTCTGGATACCGAGTATTTCTCCATATACTCACTCATATCAATACGGACCATACTCTTTTCGTCGTCGAACAGTGCTTCGGCAAGAGCTTTCGCAAGCTCAGTCTTACCGACACCTGTAGGACCTAAGAAGAGGAACGAGCCAATAGGACGGCGCGGATCCTTGATTCCTGCACGGGAACGAAGAATGGCTTCGCTGACCTTGAGGACAGCTTCATCCTGACCGATGACTCGCTTGTGAAGGATGTCCTCAAGACCCAAAAGCTTTTCACGCTCGCTCTCCATGATCTTGGATACGGGAATACCTGTCCATCTCGCGACGATCTTGCAGATCTCCTCCTCACTGACGTTATCACGAAGGAGGGACGTGCTCTTGGTCGCTTCTGCGGCTCTCGCCTCTTCCTCTTCAAGCTGTTTCTTCAAAGCAGGAAGCTTGCCGTACTGAAGCTCTGCTGCTTTGCCGAGGTCGTAGCTGCTCTGCGCACGTTCGATCTCCGCGTTCGTCTGCTCGATCTCCTCACGGAGCTTTTGCAGTCTCTCGATCGACTGCTTTTCCATATCCCACTTGGACTTCATTTCATTGAATTGCGCTCTCAAATCGGCAAGCTCGGCTTGGATCTCTTTCAGATGCTCCACGGAAAGCTTGTCCTTTTCCTTCTTCAGTGCCG
>SVUG01000020.1 GCA_015063385.1 Oscillospiraceae bacterium
TACTTTTTGCACTGATTTTTTGTCTGCCTTTTTGAGAATTCGTAATATTCTTTTTTCTATTTTGGCAAGAACTTTTTCTTCTTGATATATCTTTTTTTGAGGCTCTAATCCAAGATGGGCACGTTCCACTTTTTTTAGAACAAACGCATATTCACGACAGTCCGATACACTGACAAGTGTTTTATCTAAAGGAATAACCGTTATTACAATGCTATGGTATTTATTCTTTTCAAAATTATATCCATTTTCTTTTTCCTTTTTTCTATCGTTTACTCGGTCAAAGATGTTAAAAATCGCTTGTCCTGCATTTGCATAGCCTCCCGATCTTTCTTCAACTTCTGTTTCTACGTGTCTCTTGGAAATAACGATTTTGATTCCCTTAGATGCTAATTGCTCTCTATATTTATCAACAAGAGATATGATTTTAGTTTTAATGTCTTGCAAAGCTCCACCGCCTTTCTTACTTTCATTATACCACAACTTTGTAAACATTTCAAGTCTTTCGCCGGTTCGAATCTGTCTACAGACCCGAAATGATGCGCAAAGCGCGGAAATGCATCTACAAAATTTCGGAACTTTTAGAGTTTAATTAGTGAAGTTGCGGCTACGCCGCACCAACAAAAAAGACGGGCGGCGAGGGCTGGTCTTTGGTTTAGCAAGGTATTCGCCCATGGCGAAGATACCCACTCCTTTCGTCTGGAAAGCGAGCTTTCCGAGCTTCAGTCGGGGTATGTGAACTTACGCGTGCTACGCACGCTAAGTTCAAATCAAAGCGGACCCGTCAACAAAAAAGACCAACCGCGAGGGCTGGTCTTTTTTGTTGGCAGGGGTAGCAAGATTTGAACTTACGAATGAGGGAGTCAAAGTCCCTTGCCTTACCGCTTGGCGATACCCCTGTATCGCTTTCAGTATTTTACCACAAAAACGGTTGTATGTCAATAAGTTGCGCCGAAAAACTTATAAAATCTTTTGTACTAAACTATTTTTGCTCTGCGAATACGTTCCTGCACTTTATGCTTTCTTGACTTTACGGATTTCGTTGACTTTTACTCGGTTTTGTGATATAATAAACGGTGGAAATATAAACAACCGAATTATGACAATAAAGGTTTACAAATATGCACTTTATATGCCCAAAATGCAGAGGAAAATTGAATATTCTCGACACACGATGCGTTTGTGCTGACGGTCACTCCTATGACAAGGCGCGCGGCGGATATTATAATCTTCTGCTCGGCTCGGGCGGAGGAGTGCACGGTGATAACAGGGAGATGATTCTCGCACGCCGCGCATTTTTGTCAGGCGGATTTTACGAGCCGCTTGCAAAATTACTCGCAAAGCAGGTGCTTGAGCACACCGGGGCGTGCGGTGCCGTGCTTGACGCAGGGGCAGGCGAGGGCTATTACACCGACGTAATCGAGCGCGCTCTTGTTGCCAGAGATGGCAAAAGCGACTTCTCTGCGTTCGACATTTCAAAGGATGCCGTGCGCGAGATTTGCAAGAAAAATCCACGTATCAGTGCGGTTGTTGCAGGCTCGTATCATATGCCGGTGCCGGACGGTGAGTTCGACACGCTGATAAACACCTTTTCGCCTCTTGCGCTTGAGGAAACTGCGAGGGTACTTAAGGCGGGCGGAATATTCATTATGGCAATCCCCGGCGAAAATCATTTGTACGAATTAAAGTCGGTGATATACGACACCCCATACAAGAACGTTTTAGCCGATACCTCTCTTTCGGGCTTTGAGCTTCTGCTTGACGAGCCCTTGACTTATAAAATGCAGCTTGAAAATGCCGAGGCGGTAAAAAATCTCTTTATGATGACTCCCTATGCCTATCGCACTAATGCCGAGGGCAGAGCGCGGGTGGAGGCGCTGGAGGGACTCGAATGTACGGCTGATTTTCGCATTTTCGTATACAGGAGGATATAAAATGGACGTAAGCCACGGAAAATATCTTGGCGTTGATTACGGTGACAAGCGCACAGGTCTTGCCGAATGTGACGTTTCGGGCATGCTCGCGAGTGGAATTGCGACCATTTCCGAGGGCGGAATGAGAAAAACCGCCGAGCGCGTTGCCGCCGAGGCAGAGAAGCGCTCCTGCAAGAAAATAATCATAGGCCTGCCGAAAAATATGGACGGCACGGAGGGCGAGCGCACCGAGGTCATACGCGCCTTTGCGGCACTCGTGCGGGAATACACCGAGATAGAAATCGACTTCTACGACGAGCGAATGACGACTATGGTTGCCTATCGCTTCCTTGGTGAAACAGGCACGTTTGGCAAAAAGCGCAAGGCGGCTGTCGATACCCTCTCGGCAGAGATAATACTCCAGAACTACATTGACCGCGAGCGTGCGGCAAGGAGATAGTATGAAAAAGAAAATTCTGATAATTTATACGGGCGGAACAATCGGCATGAAGCGCACCGATAAGGGATACGCGCCCTCGCGCTTTCTTGGCGAGGCTATTGCCGAGATTCCCGATATGAAGAGTGACTCTGCGCCCGATTGGGAGCTTGTTGAGATGTCTCCGCTGCTTGATTCCTCCGACGTGACTGTCAAGGAGTGGAATAAGATTGCTAGGCTAATCTATGATAATTACGCCGATTTTGACGGATTCGTGGTGCTTCACGGCACTGACACTATGGCGTACACCGCCTCGGCACTCTCGTTTATTCTCGAAGGGCTTGATAAGCCCGTCGTGCTGACAGGCTCGCAGATACCACTCTCCGAGATTCGCAGTGACGGCAGGGACAATCTCGTCACATCACTGCTTATCGCGGCTGACGGTGTGGCGCGCGAGGTTTGCCTCTACTTCAGCGGAAAGCTCCTGCGCGGTAATCGCGCGGTGAAAATGAGCGCTGACGACCTCGTCGCATTCGACTCGCCGAACTATCCGCACCTTGCCGACGTCGGCATAGCGGTTAAATACAATTATTCAGCCATTGGAGTGCCGTCTGGCATGCCTCTTGCGCTCCGCCTGCTCTCCGAGGTTCCCATTGGCGTCCTTAAGGTGTTCCCGGGAATACAGTTCGGGCTTTTTGAGTCGATAATGACCGAGAAGCTCTCGGGCATAGTCCTTGAAACCTTTGGCGCCGGAAACATTCCCTCCGATTGCGGTGCACTGATACCGATAATCTCGCGTGCGTTCGAGTGCGGCTCGGTCGTCACGGTATGCTCGCAGTGCCCGTCCGGCACGGTCACGCTCGGCGCGTATGAAACCAGCTCGGCTTTGAAGTCGGCAGGCGCTGTCAGCGGCTCGGATATGACCACCGAGGCGGCGGTTGCCAAGCTTTATTACCTGTTCTCGCTCGGCATCAGCAAGGACGAGATTAAGGAAAAAATGGAGAAGAATTTGCGCGGAGAAATGAGCTGATATACCGAAAAGCCATATTAAAAGGCATAATAATCTTTGAAAAATCATATTTTTAGCCATAAGGGAGTATTTCTCTATGCTTGAAAGCGAGGCTTGAATATGAAAAAAACAGCTCTGATTCTCATACCGTTTATTTTGATTTTTGCGCTTTGCTCCTGTCAAAAAGAGGTGAGCGCGACGGCAATTCTCTCGGAATTTATATCTGCGTACGGAGCAGAGGGAATTATTTATTCCTCGGAGTCTGCCGAGGGCGGCGACGGCTATCTGCGGGCAGAGGTGCTCTCGAAAATTTATCTTTCAGGAGGCAGATTCCCTGAAAATTGGGCGATTTTCCTCAACTCCCACGCTGACTACGGCTCGGAGTGCGGAGTGTTCGTATGCGACAGTGCAGATATGCGCCTCTCGGTCGAGGAGATGTGCTTTGAGCGCATAAGACTCCTCTCGGGCGGTGAAAATTCCTTCGTTATACGCTCCGGTAATATAGTTTTTTACTCGACCATGCAGGACGGCGAGAGGGCAGAGCGACTTTTTAAGAAAATACTTAAATAAGGATAGAAAAATGATAGAAGAAGTAATACTTTGTAAATTCGGTGAGGTCGTCCTCAAGGGCGCAAACCGACAGAACTTTGAATCTGCGCTTGTAAAGGAGCTGCGCCGCAGAGCCACACCCTACGGCACGTTCAAGATATATTTCAAGCAGAGCACCGTTTACGTTGAGCCGCAGGACGAGTTCTGCGATATGGACGGAATGTACGAGGCGGCAAAGAAGGTGTTCGGCATCGTCGGTGTCAATCGCGCGGCGGTCTGCGAGAAGAATATGGACGCAATCAAGGCGCTCGCGCGCGAATATCTTCCCGAAAAGCTTGCGGGCAAGCGTACCTTCAAGGTTGAGGGCAAGCGCTCGGACAAGCGTTTCCCGCTGACCTCTATCGAGATTTCAAAGGAAATCGGCGGTGTTATACTTTCCTCGGTGCGCGGCATCAAGGTTGACGTCAAGAATCCCGAGGTCACCGTCACCGTTGAGGTGCGTGACGATAACGCTTACATAAGAGCAGGGCAGGAGGCAGGCGCAGGCGGACTTCCCATTCGCTCCTCGGGCAGAGGTCTGCTTCTGCTTTCCGGCGGTATAGATTCCCCCGTCGCAGGCTGTATGATGGCAAAGCGAGGCATGGAAATCGAGGCTCTGCACTTTGAGTCATTCCCCTATACCTCCGAGCGCGCACGCGAAAAGGTAATGCAGCTTGCCGAGGAAATGTGCGAGTTCTGCTCGCGAATCCACGTTCACGTTATTTCGCTCACTCATATCCAGGAGGAGCTTCGCGATAATTGTCAGGAGGACTATTTCACGATACTTCTTCGCATATTTATGATGCGCCTTGCCGAGAGATGCGCGAGGGAATACAAGTGCCACGCGCTTATTACGGGCGAGAGTCTTGGTCAGGTTGCCTCGCAGACTCTTGCGGCAATCGAGGTCACCGATTCGGTGGTAAATCTGCCCGTGTTCCGCCCCTGCATCGGTCTTGACAAAACAGAAATCATTAAGGAGGCGCGCCACTACGGCACGTTTGAAACCGCGATTCTGCCCTACGAGGACTGCTGCACTGTGTTTACCCCAAGACACCCTAAAACCCAGCCCAGAATTGCCGACGTAATGGCAGAGCTTAATAAGGTTGACGTAGAGGCACTGCTTGACGAAGCCTATGCAACTATGACGACCGAAACAAAGCTCGTCTATCCCGAATATCGTTAAAATAGCCGTTTTTGACAATTAAAGTTGTCAAAACATACGAAAAAGCACCCAAAATCTTGGGTGCTTTATTTTTTGCGATATGAAAAATGCTTTTAAATCTCGGCTTTAAAATGCTTCAAGACTTGAGTCTGAATTACTTTACAACCTCAAGCTTAATGGTGTTGGTGTTGCCCTTCGGACCGCCAATATGACCGCCCGTCATAACTACGTTGTCACCGGGTGCGAGGCGAAGAACCTCCTTTGCCTTTTTGAGCGCGTTGTAGAACATAACCTCGTTCGACTCAAAGGTCTCGGAAAGAACGGGAAGCACGCCCCAGCTGAGATTGAGCTTGCGCAGCGCCTTCTCCGAGGTAGTAAGACCGATAATGTCAATAGCACATCTGAAGCGGCTTACCATTCTTGCCGTCATACCGCTGACGGAGTTAACCACGATGCACTTTGCGCCGACGTCAATAGCCATAGCGCAGGTCGCGTGCGACACCGCGTCAGCGTTGCTCTTGATTTTGAAGGAGGAGTTGTGGAATCTGTCCTTATAATTGATTCCGCCCTCGGTAAATTCACAAATATCCGACATATATCTTACCGCCTCGGCAGGATGGTCGCCCATCGCGGTCTCACCCGAGAGCATTACGGCGCTCGAGCCGTCGTAAACCGCGTTTGCAACGTCGGAAATCTCTGCTCTGGTGGGACGGGGATTGTGAATCATGGATTCGAGCATCTCGGTCGCGGTGATAACGCGCTTACCGAGCAGTCGGCACTTTTTGATAAGGTGCTTCTGCACGGCAGGGACTTCAACGAAGGGAATTTCAACGCCCAGGTCGCCTCTTGCAACCATAATTCCGTCGGCAAACTTGCAGATTTCTTCAATATTATCAACGCCTGCGCGGTTTTCTATCTTTGCTATAACGTCAATCTCCTCACCGCCGTGTGCATCAAGGAAATCACGCACCGCACGAATATCCGCCTCGCAGGAAATAAATGAAGCAGCGACAAAGTCGACGTCGTTTTCAATACCGAAAAGCAAATCCGCCTTATCCGCCTCGGAGAGATACTCCTGACCGAGCGTCTTGCCGGGGAAATTCATGCTCTTGCTGTCGGAGAGCACGCCGCCGCTGATAACCTTACATTTTGCGTTGTTGCCCTCAATATCAATAACCTCGAAAATAACCAAACCGTTGTTTAAGAGGATTTTATCGCCCTTGTTCAGCTCCTCAATAAGATGCTTATAGGTGACCGAAACGCGAGTCTCGTCGCCCACCACGTCGTCGGTGGTAAAGGTGAACTCGTCACCGTCCTTGAGGGTAATTTTCTTATCCTTAAAGGTCTTGATACGGTATTCGGGGCCCTTGGTGTCGAGCATAATTGCGATAGGCATACCCAGCTTCTCGCGCACGCTCTTAATAAGGTCGATTTTCTCCTTATGTCCCTCGTGAGTGCCGTGAGAGAAGTTAAGGCGCGCCACGTTCATGCCCGAACGGCACATTCTGGTGAGAATTTCCTCGTTTTCCGAAGCAGGACCGATAGTACAGATAATTTTAGTCTTACGCATAATTTATATTCCTTTATATCTATATAGACGGAGATTTATCTCCTTACATTATATAATGTAGCAATTATAGCACACCTAAACCGACAATTCAAGTGCAAAAATCATTTTTTTAGAGATTCTTTGTATTGAGAGGGCGAAATGCCGAAATGCTTTTTGAAATTTCTGGAAAAAATCGACTGGTCGATAATGCCGCACGCTTCGGCAATCTCCGAGAGGCTCATGCTGTCGCCGTGCATCTCAATGAGTGATTTCGCGTGCTTCATTCGCAGGTTGTCGAGGTATTTTTTCGGTGTCATTTTCGTCACGGCGATGAACTCTGAGCGTATGTAATCGCGCGTGTATCCGCTCTCCTCAAGCAGCGCGCCGACCGAAAGGTCGCTCTGCCCAAAATGCTGATTTATTCTCTCAATTACCTTGTAGATGCCTGCGGTGGTGTTCTTTTCGGGAGCCTTGAACGAGAGCAGAAGATACTCAACGTAAGCGTTTGCCAGGTTCTGCACGTAGGACTCTTTGCCGAAGCGGTTGTAGAGTATCAGCTCCGCGAGCTTTCGCCCCTCGCCATACACGTTGTCCGATAGTACCCAAACGTCCTTGACGAACGAGAGCTTCTCGAAAATTCCCGAAACCGACAGTATTTTATAACCGCCCGAGCTGATTATCTGACGGCTGACACCCGGAGCGCTTACGAATATCGAGCCCGCCTCGAACGGTATCCTCTCGCCGCGCGCGGCGTAGCTTCCGCTGCCCGAAAGCACCAGCAAAATCTCGCACAGACTGCGCGAGCGCTTGAAATGCTCGCTCTGCAGCACGCTCGTCCAGGTCGCAGGGTCTAAGAGTATGCGCTCGCCGTTGTCAGAGAGCAGCATCTCGACGTGGAAATCTCTCGTAGACGGAATTCCGTCCTCAAAATCATATACCCTGGTGGTCAAATCACGCTCATCGGGCAGGTGGTATGAATATTTTTTATCGCCAAGCGCGAAGAAAATATCGTCAAAGTATGACACACCCTCTATGCCGTGCGAGTAGTGAAGAATTGCCAGACTCCTGACCGTGTGCTCGGAATCTTGTACCTGCACGTCGGTAAAGGCAATCATCTCTGCACCCTCCCATAGCGCAAGACGTATTCGCTGCTCCGCACCCTGATACAGCTCCAGCTTAACCGTGTACCAGCGCCCTGCGTTGAGTATCGCGCCGTCAACCAGCCTGCCGTCCGAGTGCTTTATCGCTATCTTCGTCGTGCCATCTCCGCCCGAGTATTCGATAGCCTCAAAATTCAGCGAGAATAGCGCACAGCCGTCACCGTCGCGTAGCTCCAGAGTGAAATATCTCGGCTGTGAAACGCGCGGAATAGGCTCAAAGTAGTATCGCAGTCCGACCTCGCAATATCCGCCCTCACCGGCATACTCCGAGTCGAGAATGCTCGTCAGGCTCGTAAGCTCGCTCTCGCTCCCCACCGTGCGCACGCGCAACACCTTGTTTGACGGCTCGGCAGGGTCGGCAGTCTGACGGAAATGCGCGCCAAGCGCCGCACCGAAATCCTCAGGCGCGCCCATTTTGTCCGAAAAGATATTAGCGTAAATGTTCATTTTTGCTCCTTTCGGATAACTCCGTCGTCAAAAACGGACGCCTTGATAAGCGCCTCGGGCTTAATATCCAAAACGTAAGCAATTTTCAAAAAAGTCTCAAAGGAAAACGAGCGAATAACGCTCGAGCTTTCTATCGCACGCACGGTATCTCGTGAAATTCCGACCTTTTCCGCCAAATCCGCCTGAGTCAATCCTCTGATGCGGCGAAGCGTGGAAATGGCAATACCAAGCTGAACCAGCTTGTCCATATTTTCAAAGCTGACGTTCTTTGCCATATCACTTTACCTCCCCGTCAACGACGATTTCCCCTGAAATAAGAGCGGACGGAGAAATCTCCAGCGCCGTGCAGATGTTGTAAAACACCTCCATGGAAAAAACGTTGTAAACGGCAGGCGATTCTATCAGACTCAGCTCTACCGAGGAAATTTTCGCGCGCTCTGCCAGCACCTCCTGCGAGATTCTTTTAATGCCTCGCAGGGCAGATATTCTTCTGCCTATCTGCTCCATTTGCTCTCTGGCTCTTAAATCAAGCTCACTAATCATAAACACTCCTAAATACAAGTTATTTATCTTTAGTATAACTTGATTTGTGCATTTTAACCATAAATTAAACACCAAATAATGCCTTTTTTAATTTAAGATTGTTATAATAAACCCGACAAACAACTAAATCGGATTTAAGAAAATGACGGATAAAAGTAGTCTTTTTCACATTTGAGCCGATTGAATGATAAAAAGCGTTTATTTTCGTCGGGCAAAGAGTCGTAAATTTATGTGGTTAGGCATCTTACATATATATCAAATTTTAATTTGGTCAAATTGTCAATGTAAGGGCGAAAAAAATAGTTTAAAGTCAAAACTATACCGCAAAAAGTCTAACATATAAACTACTCACCATGTTATACTGTAGTAGAAATGGTGGAATTTGCCTATTTTACACGCTATATTTATATATATTTATCCACCGTCTTTAAATCAGCCTAATAAAAAATAAATTTGCGCCAAAAGCGCCATGAGTCTTCAGAAAGGAGAAACCATGAAGGAAATTAAGAAAAGCTATGACAGAGCAGAGGTTGAAGTAATCAGCTTTATTGCCTGTGACGTAATCACCACCTCAGGCGGCGAGCAGATCGAAGAGGGTGGTAAGCAGGACGGATATTGGGATTCCAACTGGTAAGGCATAGCTTAAAGGTAAGACACTAAAAACAAACTTTAAAAATAATTTATTTCATGAAAGGAAATTTCAAAATGAAAAACAGAAATCTCGCAAAGATTCTCACGCTCGTACTTTCTCTTGCGCTTCTTATCGGTTCTGTTGCTGCTATCAACGTATCTGCGGCAGATGAGAACCCTGTAAAAGCAGCAACTATCGTACACGGCGCGAAGATCCAGATTGCAGTTGCAGTTGACGATGCAAATGCAGAAGTAACCTACTACTGGGATGACAACACCACTGACGTTAAGACCGCTAATGCTGCTGGTACTAAAAACGTAAATGGCACAGATTACCCTGTATTTACTACTGAGGGCGTAGCTTACTACGAGCTTGCTAAGGTTGCTCATATCACCGTAGTTTCCGGTGGTGAAACCTATACTGTTGAGTACAGCGTTCTCCAGTTCCTCTATGCAAAGATGTATAGAGACAGAGAGGAAATTTCTAAGGAAGCATTCGAGTGCTACCAGGCTCTTGTTACCCTCGGTACCAAGTCTCAGGCTTACCTTGGCGACGACATCGACGCTACTGCTCTTGAGGACTACACCTATATTTATACCTATACTGACGGTCTTTACATCAACGGTGGCAAGGGCTTCATGGCAGAGGGCGCAACCGCTGCTACCATCACTACCGATCCTTCTCTTAGCTTTGAAGGTTATACCGTTAACGGTGTAAAGTATGCGAAGAATGCTCTTCCTGCAACCTTCGAGGGTATCGTTCAGATCGATGCATACAAGACTTACGGTGCTGACTTCGAGTCCAGCGTAACCGATGGCGTTCACCTTGCAACCGGTTCTGCAGTTATTCAGAATGCCTTCACCTTTGGCGAGACCTACACTCCTGCAACCAAGTCCGGTATCTGGGGTAACATCGTTAGCGTAACCAAGACCTTCGAGAACGGTAGAACTGAAATAAGCAACGTTCTTAAGCTTACCATCAACGACGGTACTGCAAAGAACACTTCTTTAGCCACTCTTGGTGGAGAGGGAACCTTCTACTATGCTCCCGCTATCTCTTCTAATAGCGGTAACATCCACGTTCTTGAGTTCGACTTCAACTGGGCACAGGCTAGCAAGAGCGGTTGGAGAAACCCCCTCACTCTCTTCGCATATGATGCAGATGGCAACATCCTTGGCAACATAGTTGATGCTAACGGTTCGGATAACCAGTACTGCGTATGGACTATTAACAACGGTGGTGCATTCAACGAGGGTACTGTTGTTGAGAATGCATATCAGATGGGTATTTCCGGTACTCAGCAAGAGGTTGCAGGCGGTAAGTTCCGTCTCTTCAACTCTGACACCTGGTACAGACTCCGTTACATCTGGGAAGAGGCTACCGGTAATGTTTACATTTCCGCATCTGACGACGGTGGTGAGACCTGGTATCAGGCATGCTCCACGCAGACCAAGAAGCCTTTCGCTGATGCTGCATACCTTGCATTCTCTTGCGACCAGATTTACGGTGCGGGCGGATATGTTTACCTTGATAACATCAACTACAACATAGTATCCGAGCTTCCTGAGCTTCCCGCTAACAACGGTATTACTGAGTAATATTACAATCGGCACTATCGGTCACGTTGACCACAACAAAAACTCAATACTTTAAAAGTCAGCGGAAACTGACGATTAAGTAAGACTCCATCGCGGCTTTCGCGCAACATCGAAAGCCGCGATTTTTAAAGGTTTGTAACAGAAAAATTCTTTTTTTACCGAATTGCAGCCATAAAAATGGCTTGCTTTCGGGTGATTTTGCCCTTATAGGTTGACTTTGCGGTCAATATATGTTTTAATGTAATTAAAATATATAAATAAAACCTATACGTGAGGAAATTTGAAATTCGTTTTTTCGAGCTTCAAATCAATAAGGATTATGTATACTAGAAACGATATTATTACCGAAGAACGCCTTTCAGAGCTTGAAAGGATTAGAGAACAGAAAAGAGAAGAGCGCTTTGCGGCGCTCGTGCCCAAGATGGGCGAGGCGGCAGTTGACGAGGTGCGTAAAATCTACAAGATGTTTACCATCGATATGCTCATCTGGTACGCAGGACTTTGGGAGCCGGAGATTGGCGGCTTCTATTTTTCCAATTCAGCAAGAGATCACGAGGGATTTCTCCCCGATCTCGAATCCACCTCCCAGGCGGTTGGATTTATCACCGCTATGTGCGCTCTTGGCGACGACGACAAGGACACCTATATCCTGCCGTGGCCCAAGCGCTTCCAGGAAAAAATCAGCAACTTTGCATATAATCTTCAGGACGAGGACGGTTATTTCTACCATCCCCAGTGGGGCAAGGAGATTTCTCCTACCCGCCGCGGCAGAGACTGCGGCTGGGCATGGCGCTTAATCGAGCCGCTCGGCAAGAAGTGTAAATATTTAAGACCTACACAGCGCGCAAAGCAGGAGGGCACTCCGCCCCCTACCTTCCCCGACTATCTTCAGTCGACCGACGCGCTTCGTGAGTGGTTGTCCACGCGCGATATTGAGCACAACTCCTATCCGTTCGGCAACCTGATAAATTCCACCGGCGGTCAGTTTGTTGCCGCAGGTGACGAGTACGTCAAAATTCTAGTTGATTATCTCAACTCGCACAACCGCGAGGACAACGGCCTCTGGGAGCCGCAGGTAAACTACGCTTCGGTCAATGGACTTATGAAGCTCGGTATGGTTTACCCCGGACTCAACGGTGCGACGCTTCCGCACCCGGACAAATCCTTTGAGAGCGCAGTTGCGGCAGTGGTTTCCGACGAGGAGGTCACCTTCGCCTGCCAGTTCTACAACGCTTGGGCTGCCACACAGGCTTGCCTTAGATCAATGGAGCTTGAGGGCGACAAGGAAAAGGCAGAGAAGTACCGCGCGCGTCTGCGCGAGGTCGCACCCGAAATGATTCGCGTGACGGGTGAAAAGATTGCTCTCACCGCAGTGGGTGACGGCAGCTTTGCCTACTTTACCGCTGCATCGGGCAAGACTTGCCCGCACTCGCAGGGCGCATGGGTTGCTCTGCATGGAGTGCGTGAGGGCGACGTCAACGGCAACGGCTGCTCCACGAGAGCACCGCTTCGCCATATGTTCAAGGCGTTCGGCGTAGATATGCCACCCTTCTTCACCGAGGAGGACGCAGAATTCTTCTTCGAGCTGCTTGACGCTCGCGTTCCTGTTCCGAAAAAGCCGAACCCCGAGCTTGAAAAAGAGAAACAAGAAGTCTAATATAATAAAAGGAGAAAAAAATGAAAAAATTATTGCTTTTACTCCTGGTTGCCGTCCTTACGGCGTCGGCACTCTCCTCGTGCATGATTTTCCACAAGCATACCTATGCATCGGAGTGGTCCACCAATGAGACGCATCACTGGCGCGTTGCCACCTGCAAGCATACCGATAAGCAGGGTGACTTTGGCGAGCACGTCGACAGTGACGGAAACTCATTCTGCGACGTTTGTAATTACAAGACGGGAGACGGCATCTGGACACAGAACTCCTCTTCCGCAGACGGTCCGCTTATCTGGTCGCCGAGCATTACACTCAAGGTTGTCACCGAGGCTGAGGACAACACAATCGGTGATCTCTCATATTACTTCTACAGCAACTGGGGCAAAAAGCCCGTGATAGTTGCTCCCGACAAGGTAGCGGGCGCAGGTCAGATAATTTTCGGAGACCTCGGCTACGCTATCAGTGACAAGGCGTACGAGCTGCTTTTAAGATATTCCGATAACTACGAGCTTGAGGAAAACGGTGATAGCGCCTACCTCATTTACGCAGACGGCGGCTCGCTTGCTATCGCTTATACCGATATTTATTCCTACAACGCTGCGGTTGATTACATTATCGACAATCTTCACGACAGAGAATATTACGCAAGCGGTGTAGTTGAGTCCAAGATTTTTAACATCAAGGAATTTATTGCCGCAGAGCGCGACAAGGAGCGCGAAAAGGTGTTCGTAAAGCTTGAGAACACTCTGGGCAAGGAGGCTGTTGATTCTCTCAAACAAATTTACAACGTTTACGATGAGGGCCTTTACATCTGGCTCGCTAACCTTTACGAGCCGAATATAGTTTACAAGAACGAATACTACGGCGGCGGCTTCTACTACTCAAACTCCGCGCGTGATTACGTAGGCTATCTTCCCGACCTCGAGTCGACAGGTCAGGCGTTCGCAATCATAGACAACTCAGGTCTTGGCGCGGCGCTTGGAGCAGAGGGACGTTATGGCGGTGGCCAAAGCGGAACGGCCTATTGGGGACGCTCGATTGCTGACCGTACCATTTACGTCCATAACTTCCTGCCTGCTGAAATGTGGGAACAGCTCTATACCTTCGCCACATCTCTTAAGGCAGAGGACGGATATTTCTATCATCCGCAGTGGCCCGGTGTAAGCACGACACGTCGCGGCAGAGATGCAGGCTGGGGAAATTCGTTAATTGCAATATATGCAAAGAGCACTGCTGCGTCATCGGACGCAAAGGCTGCTTCTTATATCTCTTCAACTCCTTCGGCATTCCCGCTTTACGCACGACTTGGTACAACCTCGGTGGCACAGGCTGTTTCTAAGGTTGTTCCTACGGCTACCGTGACCGATCCGGAACTTCAGTCCGAGTCTGCCTGGAAGGCGTATCTCGACCGTGGCTTTGCAAACGGCTCATACGCAATCTGTCACAACATGAACTCAAGGGTTACTTCAATAAAAAATGCGGGCCTTTGGGATTTCACCCTTACTTATCTTGAGACTCATCAGAAGCCCAACGGTCTTTGGGAGGACGAGGTTACTTACGACTCGATCAGCGGTCTTATGAAGGTCTCTTCGTTCTGGGGCAACGGCCGTACTTTCCCGAATGCAGATGCAGCGGTTGAAAGCTGTATGAAGATTATTTCCCTTGACTATGAAGAAAACCTTGATCAAATCGTATACGTATACAACCCTTGGGTTGCTATGGATAACATTATCAAGGCTTGCTCTGATGCTAAACAGATTGAGCTTAGGGCGTATCTGATTGAAAATGCTGCCGATCTCTTTGCGAAGACCGGCACGAAGATTGCAAAGTTCAAAAAGCCCGACGGCGGCTTCTCCTATAATCTTGACAGCTCCGCACATCTTTCTCAGGGTGCGCTCGCTGCTGTTGAGGGCACGTTCGAGAGCGACGTGAACGCCACCAGTATTGCAATCAGCTCTGTTCTTACGCAGATGCTTTCGGTGTTCCAGATTGATAAAATGGCACCCAAGCTCTTTTATGAGTACGATGCACTTTATTTCCTTGATATTATCGGCGGCCTTGACGCTGTAATCAAGAAGAAGCTTGACGTTGAGGATCCTATCAATAACACCTTTGAGGATTACGATGAGTCGGCGGGCGAGGAGGCTAACGGTGTAGTTAAGTATCCCTCGATTTCCTCGCAGATGAATATCGGAAACAGTGAAATCGGTTCGGACGGCAACTACAAGTACATATTCTCCGAAATTATTAAGAGCCCTGTTGATTTGCAGAATCACGGCAACGTTCTTCACGTTAAGGATTTGGTTTCCGACGTGAACGGAAACGGTAAGATTGACGACGACGGCATTGAGTGCCCCGACGTTAAGACGGGCGGCTCGAACACCGAGTTCAAAATGCTCAACCATGCGCTGATTGGTAATACCTACGTTCTTGAAATGGATATGTATTGCCTCGGCTCTGAAAACTTCTACTATCAGGACGTTGATACCGACGGAAACCCCGTCACCAAATTTAACAAATCGCCCGTAATGCAGATTATGTTCTCGCAGAGCGGTACGTCTAACCATTCCGTTTGGGTTAACCTCATTCCTTATGAGGGCGAGGACGGTAAGATTTATATAAAAATCGACGAGAACTTTGCAGGTGCTGACGGCAACAAGTCTACCAACATCGTAAGAGGTATTCCTCTTGATGAATGGGTAAATCTTCGTATAGAGACCTATAAGACTTACGACGACGAGGGCGCGCTCAGCGTTAGAGCGAAGATATTCGTCAACAACGTCTTCGTAGCTGAGACCGATTCCAGCTCCATGAAGGACGGTCAGTATGTCGATTACGCGATTAACTCGGTTAAGCTTGCCTACTACCGTACCTGTGACTCCGAGTTCTACCTTGACAACGTATTCGTTTACAAGGCAAATACAGCCTACGTTTCCGAGCAGGTTGACGACTCCAAGGTTGATACCACCGTTTCCGCTCCTTCGAGCTATGACTTCGAAACCGCAGTCACAGAGGGTATCTACAGCACACTCTACCCTGCACAGAAGGATGAAGGCGGAAGAGAAAGCCATGATCAGACGACGGTAGAAATTGATGGCTCAAGACCTACCGGTTTTGACTACGGTGTATTCTTCAGCATTGTAGAAAAACCTGGCGTCGGCAAGGTGCTGAAGGTCAATTCCAAGAACACCGGCAGCGCAGCTCCCGGCGTAATTGAGCTTGACGCGAAGAAGGAAAGCGGAAAGAACGTTCACGTGATTGAATACGACTTCTACTATGAAACCAATGCGCATACCGCAGATATGATTCAGCTTGAGCTTCTTGACATTGTGGGAAGTAAAATGGGCGGAGCGACTACTATAACTCGTAGCACGTCGAAGAATGATTTCAAGCTTAGAAATACTACTATTGCCGAAAAACTTGCTGCGGGCAAGTGGTATAAGATCAGAATTTCCATTGATTCTGTGGAAAAGAAGATCCATTATCACTTCTCAGATAACGGCGGTCAGACTTACTACGTTGCGACAAATCCCACCAGCTTTGACGCGAATTCTACTATCGCCGGAATCAGAATGATATTCAATGCATACTATTTCACCGGTGACGTGTATCTTGACAATCTTAATTATAATATGGCTGCCGAAGTTCCTTATGCAGAGATTATAGTTAGCGATATGGCAGGTGTCACTCAACCCACCGCCAAGACTACCTATGATTTCACCGACGGTCTTATTCCCGTGACCGACTACTTCAAGGCGACGTCTATTTTCGGCGGAAAGACTTATACTGCCGGTACCGATGAATACAATGCTGCGGTTGCTGAAAACGGTAAGAGCGACGACGAAAATCTTCTCAAGGTTACCGGAATTCAGTACTACGTTGTAGACGATCCCGATCCTACGGTAGCGTCCAACAAGGTGCTTCAGATTGTTTCCAATAAGGTAGGCAGCTCTAGCAGCACGATTGACATCATCGGCTCTAAGACCGGTACTACAGGCAGCGTACTTGAGCTCACCTTCGATTACTATATGGATTACAATCTCTACACTCAGAAGAATCTTCCTATCCTTGATATTATGTTCTGGGATGGCCAGTACGTGCCCGATTATACTACGGCTGAACGCAGAGTGACGTTCTTTGCTCAGACTACAAGTGATAAGAAGTTCAGCTTCAACGCACAAAATCCCGAAGGTCAGGAAACTTCTATTATGGAGGGCGCGTTTAAGATTGGTGATATTGTTCTTAATTCTCATACCTGGTATAGAGTTAAGGTAATCATCTCCGGTGCAAAACAGTACACTTACCTTTCGTCAAACGGCGGTGAAAAGTATACTATGATTGCTGAAAAGTCTTATTCCGCTGATACCACTAGGATGAAGTATGCTCGTCTGTACTTCCCGTCGTATCAGGTGACGAATCGTCAGTACGTGGATAACATTTCGTACGAGATGAAGGACACCTTCGTTGATCCTACAAAATAAACTGATACTAGTAAAAATCTAATATAAAGTTTTAGCCCCCTCGGTTATCCGAGGGGGCTTTTTTGTAAACTTAAATTAGAAAAAGCAGTCGAAAACGCTTTTCGGCTGCTTTTTTTGCTTTTATAAATTGTAATTTGAGATAGCCTTAAATTCCGAGCCACTCGTCCTGCCAGGGAATAATCAGGCAGTTGTCGCTCGTAATCTCAATCGGGAGAATGCTGTATCCCGATTTTTTGAGATTGTCGGGCTTCCAGTGGTCGAGCATCAGGTAGAATTTACCCTCAGCCTCAAATATGTAGCTTGACTGACCGAAGAAGGTCTGTCTTGCATACTTGCCCTCGCAGGGGTTGTCGATAAGCTTCCACTTGCCGACAACGTGAGGACAGATCGCAAAGAGTGCCGCGTTAGGATCCCAGCTCGTGCAGCCCGAGGTCACCATATAGTACATTCCCTCGTGGTAAAAGAGCGCAGGTGCTTCTCTCTCCTGGTCGACGAGTACGGAAGAAAAGCTGCCGTCAACGTCGGTGTAATCGTCGGTAAGTCTTGCGATGTTCATAGTCTTGTTTCTGTTGGAGGAATGGAAGAGGTAGGCAGTGCCGTCCTTATCCTTGAAGACCGTCATATCGCGTGAATCCTGCTTGTTCGGAACCTTGGCGCGAAGGAATTTGAACGGGCCAAGAGGAGAGTCTGAAACCGCAATACCAACCCCCGCATACGAGTAATCGGGGCGGTCAATATGCATCCAGAGCACGAAGTTGTTGTTTTTCTCGTTGTAGATTACCTTCGGACGCTCCAGGACTTGAGATGTGTGAATAGGACTTGCTATATCCTCCTTCTCGCTCTCTAGTACGAGTCCCTCGTACTTCCAGTTAAGGAGGTCCTTTGAGGTATAGCAGGCAACTCCGATAACGTCAACGCGCGAGACCTCCTGTCCCGTGACGAAGCGGGCAATCTTGTTGTCGCCGCCCTTATGCTCACCGTACCAATAATAAGTGTCGCCGTGCTTGATAATACAGCCGCCGTGCGCCTGAATATCGTTGCCGTCTGTGTCCTGCCAAATCTGACCGTTTTTCATAATAAAATCTCCTTAATTTTCGGGATTTGCAGAGATGTGCTTCAAGTACGCGTTGATAAATCCGTCGATATTTCCGTCCATGACAGAGTCGATGTTTCCGTCCTCAAAGCCGGTTCTCGTATCCTTTGCGAGAGTGTAGGGCATAAACACGTAGCTTCGTATCTGGCTGCCCCACTCAATATTTGCCTTATTACCTTGAATGTCCTCAATTCTGTCGAGCTTCTCGCGCAGCTTGATTTCCATGAGCTTTGCCTTAAGCATTTTAAGAGCCGTTTCCTTGTTCTGAAGCTGGCTGCGCTCGGTCTGACAGCCGACGACAATGCCCGTAGGCTTATGCACGATACGGATAGCCGAGTCGGTCTTGTTAATGTGCTGACCGCCCGCACCCGACGAGCGATGCGCCGTAATGTCAAGGTCCTCGTCACGCAGCACTATAGTGTCGTCGTCCTCAAATTCGGGCATAACCTCAACCGATGCAAAGGAGGTGTGACGTCTGCCCGACGAGTCAAAGGGCGAAACGCGCACGAGACGGTGAACGCCGTTCTCGCTCTTGAGATAACCGTAAGCGTTCAAGCCCTCGAACATAAGCGTCGCTGATTTAAGTCCTGCCTCGTCACCGTCGAGCCAGTCAATGAGCTTGACGTTGAATCCGCGCTTCTCGCCCCAGCGGGAGTACATTCGATAAAGCATCGAAGCCCAGTCCTGCGCCTCAGTGCCGCCTGCACCCGGGTGGAATGAAACTATCGCGTTATTCTTGTCATATGGGCCGGAGAGCAGAACCTCAATTCTCTTTTTCTCAGCCTCTTCTTCAATATAGTCGGTGTCGGACACAACCTCCTCCACCGAGTCCTCATCGCCTGCCTCAATAGCCATTTCGCAGAGCGTGAAGGTGTCGTCGAGCTTTGCGACAAGTGCCTCGTAGCTCTCGTATTTATCCTTTAACTGCTTGATTTCCTGAAGCTTTTTGGAGGATTTTTCTGAATCGTTCCAGAAATCCTGAACGAGCGTTTCGCGCTCAAGCTCGGCGCATCGCTCCTTAACCTCTCCTATTCTGAGCTGGTTTTCAAGCTCCTTTACAACGTCGTAAAGGGCAACCAAGCGTCTTTTTGCTTCCTCAAGGGCAACAATCATTTCCTTGTCCTTTCTACTTTCTAAAAATAGCCTAACAGATACATTTTACCATAAATTCTTATAAATGTAAATAGCAACTTTAAAATAAATATTGATTTTTCTATATATTTGTGCTATAATGACTATAGTGTAGAAAAGGCGGAGAAGCATTTTCATCACTTATCATTGCAACAGAAATCGACAAGTTTCTTTTTTGAAACTTGTAAGCAAATCAAAGATTTGCCGTCGAAATCCCTGAATTTCGACTTTCGATTATCGTTATACTTATTCTGTAATATATTTTCCCTGATAGAAAGGATTTATTAAAATGACAGTCACAAAAGCAACACTTATAGGCGACGTGCTTGATTACGACGTAAACACTGCACAGTTCTTCTTCGAGATTGGCATGCACTGCCTTGGCTGCCCTCACTCCAGAGGCGAGTCTATTGAAGAGGCTTGCCAGGTTCACGGCACTGATGCTGATGCACTTGTAAAGAAGATCAACGAGTATCTCGCGGCAAAGTAATGGGCGGCGCACTTAACGCGCGCCTTCATTCCGCAGCAGAGCTTGTCGGGCAGGGAGCAGTGCTTGCCGATATCGGCACGGACCACGCATACCTGCCCCTCTTTCTTCTGTCGGAGGGGCGCATTACCTACGCCTTTGCAAGCGATATAAACGAGGGACCGCTGGCTTCCGCGAGGAAAAATGCCGCAGCATGCGGTGCGGGCGAAAAAATGAGCTTTATTCTCACCGACGGCGCGAGGGCGCTTTCGGGAAAGGGAATAACCGACTATACCGTCTGCGGTATGGGAGGAGAGCTTATCGCGGATATTATAGACCGCGCTCCGCATCTTCGTGACGCCGGTATAAGACTCATACTTCAGCCGATGTCGCGCCAGGAGAAGCTGCGCGCATATCTATACTCACACGGCTTTGAAATTATAACCGAGAGCTACTCTTTTGACGCAGGTAAGTACTACGTTTGCTTTGAGGCTCGTTATAGTGGAAAATGTCGGGAAATATCTGACCTTGAGTCGCATATCGGTACGGAAAATGCGAAATTTGTAAATAAAGATTGTCAAAAAGGCTATCTTGAAGCCAAAATTGCATCTATGACTCGCTCTGTAAACGGCAAAGCCGAGGCAGGCAAGCAGGATTACGCAGAGGCGAAAATACTTGATGAAATAAAGAAATACATAAAAACTCTTTAAGAGGCAAATGCCTTCTTGAAAGGATAATTATATGACGGTAAAAGAACTTTACGCAAGCTTTTCTGAAAAAATCCCCGAGAATCTGCGTGAGGAATGGGATAACGATGGAATAATGTGCTGTGCTGACGGAACTGCAGAGGTTTATCGCGCACTCGTAGCGCTTGACGTCACAGAGGAAATCGTTGATTATGCTATTGAGCGCGGCTTTGACCTTATCGTTTCGCATCATCCGCTTATATTTAAGCCGCTTTCGTCAATAGACGAGGAAAATCATATTTCAAGAAAGCTTATCAAGCTGCTTTGCAGCGGAATTTCGGTATTTTCATTCCATACCAGAGCCGACAAGCTCGTCGGCGGTGTGAACGACAGACTCGCAGACCTCTTTGGAATGTTTGATACGCGTCCGTTTGGCGAGGGCGACCTTGGCAGAATAGGCACTATCGACGAGCCTATGGAGCTTCAGGACTTTGCTTATCGAGTCAAGCAGCTGACAGGCTCTGACGTTGTAAGATACGTGGACGGCTACAACGACGTCTATACCGTTGCTGTCGTTGGCGGTGACGGAAAGGGCTACGTCAAGGCTGCTATCGAGGCGGGGGCTGACACCTACGTTTCGGGCAGAATCGGCTACAACGTGATGGAGGAGGCGTCGGAAATGGGAATCAACCTGATAGAAGCAGGTCATTTCTTCACCGAGCAGCACATCACCGAGTTCTTCCGAGAGTTGCTTATCGACTTCGACCCGAATATCTACGTCGAAATTGCAGATTCTAACCTTATTAAAACTATATCATAATAATGAAAAACGGAGGCAGCGTGTGAAAATCACCTGCCTCCGTATTATTTTTATTAATCACCTGATTTTTAGTCGTGACGCTCGTCTGAATCGTAGGTTTCGCAGAACCTTGCGGCAAATGACGGCTCAATGCCATTTGCATAAAGATGCGAGGTGTCGCCGAAGGCGTTCATTCTGAAATATGCGATACCCTCACGGCGCTCCTCAGTATCGAGAATCGTCACCGACGAGGGCAGGGCGCACGTGCCGTGCCATAGCGTCATTGGCGACACACCGAAAAGATGTGAGAGCATAACCGCCATTACACCGAAATGGCAGAAGAGCACTATCGTATCACGATTAGGCTTTACCGCTTTGTAATATCCGCCATGTCTCTCATATCCGTGCCGGGCGAGCAGACGGTCGAGCCCCTCGGTCACCTCGTCGTAGGCCTCCTTGACCGATGCATCGAGGAATTCCTGCTCACGATACCACCCGTCGCGCTCGTAAAAATTATCTCGTTCGCACCAGACTCCCGGCAGCCAGTCCCAAGCGCAGCCCTCCTTTTCCTTCCAGGGCTTTTTGACCTTGGGAGAAAACTCGCGTAGCCAATCGAGCGTTTCGGCAGAGCGCCCCATAGCCTTTAAAATCGGCTCTGCAGTCCTCTGCGCCCTGCCAAGCGGCGAGCAATAAAATGCCGTGACATCTAGGCGAGAAATTCTCTTTGAAAGTGCCTGTGCTTCTATAAAGCCACGCTCGGTCAGCGAATCTATTTCGTAGTTAGGCTCAGCGTGACGAATTAAAATTAATCTCATTTTATCCTCTTAACATGATATTTTGACAACAAAAATTGTCATTTAAAGCTAAAATCCCATGTCTGCAAGCTCGCGACAGACTTGCCTATAAAATTCGTAAATTTTCTCCTTTTGGCTCTTTTTAGAGAATATATCAATTATCTGTACGTGCGAGACGGGAATATCAAGGCACTTGCCGCGGTAATTGCCAAACTTGGTTGATTCCTCCGTCACGAGCCCGTCGCTCTCGAGATTTTCAAAGTGCTTTTGAAACTTCATCGGCAGCGCCATAATGAAGCAGTCCCTTGCCTTTTCTATGGTGCTGGAGTAGCTCTGGCAGTAAACCTTGTAGGAAAATTGCAACGTTTCCTCACTCTCGTCAACCGCGCGAAGCTGGTCGCAGGCGGTCATGGCATCGGGGTGCTCGTCGCGGAGCACGATTTTATAAAAGGAATTTATCCAAAAGGCAAACCAGCGCTTCAGCCAGTTGGGCAGTCGCCATATCCACGAAGCGATAATCGAGCCCTTGTGCGGCGTGCAAAGGGTGGTAAGCGATGCAACCGAGTCCTCCATTCCAAGCTCGGTAATCATATATTTTGAGTCAAGTCCGCCCTTGGAGTGAGCGATAATATTAACCTTTTTGACACCGCATTCCGCCATAACGCGCTCTGCAAATCTTTTGAGCTGCGCGGCATTGTTTTCAATGCTGCCAAAGCCGTCGGTGTCGGCAATATAAACCTTGTGCCCCTCTTCCTCGAGCTTTTTGCCGATTTGCCCGAATGCGTTGAGAATTCTCACCTGCTTCGCGGCTACGCCGTGCGCTAAAATTATTGGATATTTGGTTGCCATTTACCTTTCACCGCCTTTCATTTTTAATTATATCACCGCTATTTAAAAATTTCAATATTTTTTTAAAAACCTATTTACAAATTCTAGCATATATGCTATAATATAGAAAAATAGCATGCGTGCTAGTTTTTGTTAAATATTATTTAGGAGGAAAATATATGAAAAAAATTGTATCGCTTGTACTTGTTGCTTGCATGCTTCTTGGCATGACTAGCCTGCTCGCATCCTGCAAAAAGGTCAGGGCGGGTGAGGAGGCGGCGAAGCTGCTGCTTGCCAACGAGCGTCTTGACGAGAGCATTCTGGATAGGGATATAGACCTTGGCTTTAAGAGAATTCTTGCATCCGTCCCCTCGGATAGAGAAACGCTGTCGTATTCTTCGAGATATTTTGCCGAGGTTGACAGTATGGCAGCCTCAAGCGCTTCGAGGACCTTCGGCCCGTCCGACTTCGACGCTTACAGCCTCTCTGCATACGATTTCAACAGCTTTATGGTAAACATTGAGGGCTGGGCAGGCTTCGTGGCAGAGGATATTGCCAATATGAAGAACCGTGTCGGCGTGGTTGACAAGTGGGTTAGCGTAAGCTCGGGTGAGGAGCATATGCTCCGCGTGTATGAGAACCGCGACGCCCTTATCGTAAAGGATAGCAGCGGTGATATTGCCGTCTATTACAGATATACCGACGCGCAGGCTAATAACGTCTATGAAATGTACAACTTCAATAATTACGATGACGGAACTACGGGCAGCATAAGAACGCTCTTTATCCCCGGTCAGAGATATGAATATATGTATCGCAATTCCAACGGATTTGACGATTACTTCATCGCTGATAACAGCCGCGGATATTGGGTTGCAACCCGCTTTGCCGTTTTGCTCCGCGAGGACGGCCCGAGGGAAATGCGCTTTACTCCTTACGTAATCCGTGACGGACTTGCGTACAGCGCCTACGTTTCGGCGATTGAAGACGTAAATAACGGGGCGATAGAATACGGCAGCTATACCGTCTTTGACGTTGAGAACAACCGCGAGCTTGTCAGCCTGTCGCTAAACGAGGACGTTTCCACCTTATCACTTCATTTTTCGGGTATTAAGTCGGGATTCGTTTCGGTTTCCTCTCTTAACGGCAACGAGTACGGAGATGTCTATGACACTCATATGATTTCCTCCTTCACCACCACAAAGGGTACTATAAACGCCAGCGAGGAAAAAAGCGAGAATTTCACTCTTACGGATTACGGCAGAATCAGCTACGAAACTATGTATGACACCTATTTCGGCGAGGTCAAATTTATGAGAATTGCCGAAAACACCAACGCAGAGCTTGAATGCAACGCATTTAAGAGCTATCTTGACAGTATAGGAATCACTCTCCATTGTAATATGTCGGACGTTGTCCGTGCGATTGAGCACGCGGAGCTGTTTGCCGCTAACTTTGGTGATTCGTTCTCCTGGAACGGCTATCAGATGAATACCATAGATAATTCGGTTCGCGCAGTTGAGGCGCTTGACCGTCAGTTCGCTGATGCGAGGGCTGATTTTGACGCAGTTAAGGATTATCCAAAGACCACGAGCCGCCAGAAGCTTGCAAGAAACGCACACTTCGGTGCTATTAAAGAAATTTCAATGGGCAGCAACTCCTATAATAACGGAGTAATAAGCGTATCGGGCATCGCGGCAAGAATTTCCGACACCGCCCTCTTTGAAAGTGGAAAGAGCTACGTGCTTAAGGTTGGACTTGCGCTCTGTGATGCAAACGGCAATCCCGCAAGCGTGAATACCGTGGCTTTGGCAGGACCGCAATCGGCAGCGCAGTTCTCGGGCGGCTCTATCACCCTTACCGCCTCTGGCGGCTATACCGTGCCTAAGAATCTCTCCCGCGGTGACTACGCAGTGGTAGTTTACGCGGCAGACGCAGACGAGGGCATCAGAGTGAGTGAAATGGTAAAGGTCGGCTCGTTCTCCACCTACGACGGCAAGCTCGACTCGGAGGCGATGGATATTAAGGTTAAGACTGAAAACGGTAATCTCCGCGTCACCTACACCATCAAGAACTCGATTACCGCAACCGTAAAGGCGACCAAGGACAGCTATACCTACGCTGAAATTAAGCGTATGCTTGACGTCGAGATTTTGAGAAAGGGCGCACCCTACTCGCACGCAGTAATTGAGTATGCAAACGGTGAAGAAGTCCCCGAGGGGCAGTCGCTCGGTAAGGGCACATACAGAATGCTCTGCTATCTGCCCACGGCAGACGGTCTTGCCGAGAGCTACGCCTACGTCGTGCTGAATTAACGAAAAATATCAACGCAAATCAAAAGCGGTAGAGGCAAATCAGCCTCTACCGCTAATAAATTATTTGCAAACGAAAATCGAATATTTTAGAGCTATACCTCGTTTTCACAGACTTGGCGTTTCTCCTTATCGGCGGAATAATTGAAGTATCCGCTGATGATAAAGAACATAGGCACCGCCAGCCTGAAAAGCGGAAAATATTCATAGCTCTCCCCCGCCAGATGAATTGCAATTACCAGATAGCAAAGGAAAAATTTGAAAATATCTAAATAAACATTTCTTGAACTCAAGGTTTTCGTCATTTTTCCAGCCTCCCATTTTCATATATTATAGAATAAAAAACAGAAAAATCAACAAAAGATGAGCAAAAAAATCAGAGCACATTATTCTTTTAACAAAATTAAAAAAAGCACTTGACAAACTGTGGTAAAGTTGATATAATATTATGGCAAGTTAATATATACTTCACACGGAGATGTACTCAAGTGGTGAAGAGGCGCCCCTGCTAAGGGTGTAGGTCGGGCAACCGGCGCAAGAGTTCAAATCTCTTCATCTCCGCCATATGAAGAACCTATTGAAATCTGAACCTTTACGGTAAGACATTTCAATAGGTTTTTCTTTTATCCCTTTATTTGAAAGGGTTTCAGCCTTATTGAATTCGATATTGAATAGGACACGTATTTCCGAAAAAGTGAAATTTTGAGTTCGAAAAAATAAAATTCTTCACTTTTGAACTCTTGTAATAGGACATCAGGTGCTATTTTTGCTGTAATATTCAGCTTCTTTGGCATCGGGTGTCCTATAATTATTGTTCGAATGCGGGCGTTGGCTGTTGTAAAAGACCATATAGTCATCAACAGCTTTTTTGAATTCCTTATCAGATCGATACTTGGTGCGATAGAGTTCTTCTCTCTTAAGACTTGAGAAAAAAGACTCTACAACGGAATTATCGTAGGGGGTATAAGCACGAGAAAACGATTGTGTGACCTTTAGAGATTTTAAGTAATTGCAAAAAGTTTTTGAACGATAATTACCACCACGATCAGAGTGGAAAATAAGCGTACCCTTTGGCTGTCTTGTTTCATAAGCATCTTTAAAAGTATTTTTCACCAATTGTGTGCTATTGTTTAAGGCAATTCTATGAGCTATAACCTTTCGTGAGTATAGGTCGAGAATCACGCAAATGTAATACGAATTATACGGTGTTCTAAAATATGTAACGTCGCTCACCCATACTTCATTAGGGCGTGTGGTTTGAAATTGCTGATTAACTTTGTTCTTTGCCTTTACTTCTTTTTCGTATAT
>SVUG01000021.1 GCA_015063385.1 Oscillospiraceae bacterium
TCCTCCGTTTGTGTTTTTTAGTTTCGACTGGCAGGTCAATTCTAATTATATCACAAACGGAGGATTCTTTTCATCGGTTAACCTACACTGAACCACGCGACTATCGCGTGGATTTCTTTTACATTAAGAGCGACAATTTTAGGTTGTCGCTCTTTTATCATATTACCCTTGCGCAAATTACGTGCGAGGCAGTTATCTAAATACTTGTTACACCCCTCTTCCAATGTCAGATAATCGCTTCTCACAACTCGCAGTTTTTTCATACTTTTTCTCCTAAAACAATTAGACACATCACAACGTAATTCACGTAAATGATGTGTCTAACTCTATTTTTAGATAAAAGTTGTTTTTAAGATGATTTTTACTTGATTCAAACTTGATAAAAGTTAATTCAAACTTGTTAAAAAGTCAATGAAATCAAGGACTTTCAACCTAAATTACTTGCAAGCCTCTTCGATAGCAACCGCTACAGCAACATGTCATTAGGAGTAACCGTTCCGGTAACTCCCCAACCATGGGGTATCTTACTTAGAAGCTTCCTCAATGGCTACAGCCACTGCTACTGTCATTCCTACCATAGGATTATTTCCGGCGCCGATGAGACCCATCATTTCTACGTGAGCGGGAACGGAGGAAGAGCCTGCGAACTGTGCGTCGCCGTGCATTCTACCCATAGTGTCGGTCATACCGTAGGAAGCAGGGCCTGCTGCCATATTGTCGGGGTGGAGGGTTCTACCTGTACCGCCGCCCGATGCTACGGAGAAGTACTTCTTGCCGTTCTCGTTACACCACTTCTTGTAGGTTCCTGCAACGGGGTGCTGGAATCTTGTGGGGTTGGTGGAGTTGCCGGTGATGGAAACGCCAACGTTCTCAAGTCTCATAATTGCAACGCCCTCGGGAACGGAGTCGGAGCCGTAGCACTTAACCTTTGCTCTGTCACCATTCGAGTATGCGGTCTCGCTGATAACCTTAACCTCCTCGGTATAGGGGTCGAACTCGGTCTGTACGTAGGTGAAGCCGTTGATTCTCGAAATAATCATAGCAGCGTCCTTGCCAAGACCGTTAAGGATAACGCGAAGGGGTTTGGTTCTTACCTTGTTAGCGTTAAGAGCGATTTTGATTGCGCCCTCTGCAGCCGCAAAGGACTCGTGACCTGCGAGGAAGCAGAAGCACTCGGTGCTCTCAGAGAGAAGCATAGAGCCGAGATTACCGTGGCCAAGACCAACCTTACGGTTCTCTGCAACCGAGCCGGGAATGCAGAAGGACTGAAGACCGATACCTATAGCGGCAGCAGCGTCAGCAGCCTTGGTGCAGCCCTTCTTGATTGCGATTGCTGCGCCAACGGTGTACGCCCACTTTGCATTCTCGAATGCGATGGGCTGAGTTTCTTCAACTATCTTATAGGGGTCGATGCCCTTGGCATCGCATATAGCCTTACACTCGTCGATAGAGGAAATGCCATATTCCTTAAGCACGCCGAGGATCTTCGCCTCGCGTCTTTCATAACCTTCAAAATGTGCCATTTATATTTCCTCCTTATTACTCTTTGCGGGGGTCGATGTACTTTGCAGCTTCAGCGAATCTGCCGTAAGTACCCTTGGACTTTTCATAAGCCTCGTTAGGCTCCATGCCCTTCTTGATGAAGTCGGTCATCTTGCCAAGAGAAACGAACTCGTAGCCGATAACCTGATTATTCTCGTCAAGAGCCATTCTGGTGCAGTAGCCCTCGGTCATTTCGAGATAACGAACACCCTTTGCCTTAGTACCGTACATAGTACCAACCATCGAACGCTCACCCTTACCGAGATCCTCCATACCGGCGCCGATTACAAGACCGCCCTCAGAGAAAGCAGACTGAGATCTACCGTAAACGATCTGAAGGAAGAGCTCACGCATAGCGGTATTGATAGCGTCGCAAACAAGGTCGGTGTTAAGAGCCTCAAGGAGAGTCTTACCGGGAAGAATTTCTGCCGCCATAGCTGCAGAGTGAGTCATACCCGAGCAACCGATGGTCTCAACGAGAGCCTCCTCGATGATACCGTCCTTAACGTTAAGCGAAAGCTTACAAGCGCCCTGCTGGGGTGCACACCAGCCCACACCGTGAGTGTAAGCCGAGATGTCTGCGATATCCTTTGCCTTAACCCACTTGCCCTCTTCGGGAATGGGTGCGGGACCGTGATTGGGGCCCTTGGCAACTACGCACATATTTTCCACTTCTTTGGAAAAAACAAGTTCTGCCATAATTTATGTACTCCTTTTTAAATATTAACTAGATTACTTTACGATTTCACCGTATACGGGAGCGCCCTTATTGAATGCTGCATTTGCCTCGTCGGTATCAATGTGCATTGCGGGAGCGAACTTCTCGGAAACTCTTACTACTACGTCACCGAAGATGGTGGTACGCTCGGAGTCGGACTCGATCTTAACACAAACGATTTCCTTATCGGAAACGCCCATTTCAGCGGCCGCCTCGGGGGTGAGGTGGATATGACGCTTTGCAGCGATTACACCCTCGCTGAGCTCAAGCTCTGCGCCGGTCTCGGGGTTAACAAGCTTGCACGCACCGCTTCCTGCGATGTCGCCGGACTCACGGATAGGAGCTACGACGCCGATTGCGCGAGCGTCGGTAAGAGAAATCTCAACCTGGCTTGCAGGACGTGTAGGACCGAGAATAGATGCCTTAAGTGTACCCTTAGGACCTACGATAGTGAGTTTTTCTGCACAAGCGTACTGACCGGGCTGGCTAAGCTCCTTTTTATTGGTAAGCTCATAGCCCTTACCAAAGAGCACGTCTACTGCCTCGCGGCTAAGATGAATGTGTCTTGCGGAAGTTTCAACTAAAACCTTTTTCATTTTCTGAAAATCTCCTTTATGATTTTGTTATGGGCAAAAATCGCCCACGCTAGTCCACTGTACATTATAACATAAAAATATTTGAAAATCAATGCATAAACATAAAGAAAATTGAAAAAAATAAGAAAAATGTTATTTTTTTAACATATTTTTGGTTTATGAGGAGAAATATGGAGAGAGAAAACGAAAACAAAGCAGACGCGGGGGCGATGATTAAGGACGGCAGTGCCATTCTTGAGAACTCGGGGGGCTCGTTCTTTTGCCTTTCAATAATCGGGCAAATCGAAGGACATTACGTACTTGACAACGCCCAAAAGGCTACGAAGTACGACCACGTTATCCCTACCCTCGTGGCACTTGAGGAAAGCGAACGTGTTGACGGAATAATTATACTGATTAACACGCTTGGCGGCGACGTAGAGGCCGGGCTTGCCATGGCGGAGGTTATTGCGAGTCTGACAAAGCCCACCGCCTCAATAGTACTTGGCGGCGGACATTCGATAGGAGTGCCGCTTGCGGTAAGCGCAGACCGTTCCTTTATAGTTCCAAGCGCTACTATGACCATTCACCCCGTTAGAACCAACGGCACTGTGCTTGGCGTTCCGCAGGCTTTTGATTATCTTGAAAAAATGCAGAACCGAATAATTGATTTTATAGTCAATCACTCTTCTGTTGAGGAAGAGCATTTCAGAGAACTGATAAACCGTACCGATACGCTGGTTAACGATATTGGCTCTATTCTTGACGGCTATGAGGCGACTGCTTGCGGTCTTATTGACGAAATTGGCGGTGTTAAGGATGCGCTGGCATATCTGAAATCACGGGTTGGAAAAAGCGGCAAGTCATAAAGCTCTTTTTTGCAGCGTATAATAATTTGTTAGTTTTTACACTTGTAATCGCGCAAAAAATGTGGTAAAATGAAATAAAACTGCGAAAGAGGTGTGCTATGGGATTATTTTCCTGGTTATTTGGCAAAAAAAAGAAAAAATACGATATAGAAGACTCCGACGGTCAGGAGCAGTATTTCAAGAGCGATTTCGACGAGCCTGTCAAGAAAAATGCGCAGAAGACCGAAAAGCCTGACGAAACCGCACCCAAAAAGGCAACTGTCGATAATAAAACCGAGCAAAAAAAGGATACACCGAAAAAGGCAACGGTTGAGAGCAAAAAGGCAGAGGTAAAAAAGACGACTGTAAAAAAAGCAACAACCGAGAAAGCGGTTGAGAAGCAGAAAACGGTCGAAGAAAAGAAAAATTCCCCTGCCCCTGCCGAAATCGAGGTAAAGGACAAAAAAACAGGCCGATTTGAAATTAAAAAGGCCAAGGACGGCAGATTCGTCTTTAATCTCTACGCACCGAATCACATTATCGTTGCAACCTCGCAGGTTTACTCCTCCTCCAGTGCTGCGGTAAACGGCATTCAGAGCATTATTGCAAATGCCGAAAAGGCTCCTATTGAGGATAACACTTTGAAAAATCCCACGAAGCAGTCATATCCAAAGTGGGAAATGTACATAGACAAGGGCGGCGAATATCGCTTCAGACTCTATGCCACAAACGGCAACTGCGTCGTGCATTCGCAGGGATATAAGCAGAAATCAAGCTGTAAAAACGGCATCGACTCAATTATCAGATGTGCGAAAAATGCAGAGATTGATAAATCGTATCTGAAAAAGGATTAAATGAAAAAGGACTGTCGTTTTTGACAGTCCTTTTTGTGTTTGAGGTAAAATTAGTTCTCAGCAATCCAAGCCTCTGCAACCTTTGCAGACATTCTCTTGATATCCTCGGTAGGATACTTGGAATCAGCACCGCCGCTTACGTAGAGGAAGTAGTTGCCGCCCTCGGTAACGAAGAGGCACTCCTCGTAGCCTGCAGGATCGCCATAGCTACCAACGGTCACCTTCTTGATGAACTTGGAGGTTTCGGTGTTATATTCCTTCTTGCAAATAATCTTTTTCATTATGATTCTCCTTTCTCAGACTTTTATTAACTTAAACAGTATAACATATATCGTCAAAAAAATCAATACGAAAATAAAACTTTTTTTGCTAATTTTTGGCTTACGCATCTTTCGACTTAATAAGCCTCACCAAAAGTGGTAATATATCATAAGATAAAGAAAAAGCCTAAAGGAGAAAAGATGCAGATACATATTACACGCGAGGGCGAGAGCATAAGAGATATTGCAGCGCAATACGGCGTTAGCGAGGACAATATAAGAGCGAATAACGGACTCTTTAACGATGAGCCTGCTATTGGCGAGGAGCTACTGGTGCTGATACCGACGAGGACCTATACTGCAAAGAGAGGCGACTCTATAGACCGAATATCCTTGCGATTCGGTACGAGGAAAAGAGATATTTTAGCAATGAATCCTCATCTTGTCACCGATTCTATAAGTGCAGGCCAGACTATAACGCTACGCAGTTCAGAGAGACCGTACGGTATGGCGGTTGCAAACGGATATTTTTACAAGGGATGCACGAAAGAGCGCCTCGAGATGATAATGCCCTATCTTACCTATCTGACTGTTGCAAGCCACTCTGCCGACGAACGCGGAATCAGGCGATTGTTTTCCGATAAACCTATTGTAGAGCTTGCTGAATCAAAAAGCAAAATCCCATTGGTAAGAATATACGACGGGTACCCAGATAGATATAAAACGGAGGAAAATCGCAGAGGCTTTGCCGATACGCTTATAAATATTGCCGTGGGAGGCGGATATAAAGGAATAGTACTGAATTGCTGCAAAAGCGCTTCTCTTATCGATGAATATACAGACTTTATCCTTGATATGCGAAAAAAGATGATGGGCCTTGACCTCATACTAATCACCGAAATAGAGCCAAATTCTCCATTGTCATTCAGCGAATACGCTGACGGAAGCATAGTTTGTTATCCTAAATACGCCTTGGAAAATCCTGAAAGCTTTGAGGATGGCGAAAGAAAGCTCTTATCAGATTTTGCCTGTCGTGGTGAGAGCGCAAAGGCGTTCATTGACTTGCCTGCGCTTGCGCGCATGGGCAATCAATACGTCGCTACAGAGGAGGCGATACAGGAAGCTCGCAAATCAAGGACAAAAATAAAAAACGACGAGAGAACACTCATCTCGTCGTTTGAATGTGGGCGCGAGGTGTGGCGATACTCCTCTCTCGAAAACATTCGCACTCTCTTAGAGATTGTCGGTGAATACGACTACTGTGGCGTATGCTTCGATATAATGAGAACTCCAATCTCGCACCTTATGATGTATAATGCGATGTTCAAGACGGCATACCACACGAGTGTCAGGTCTCGGGAGGGATGTAGTCGCGAATCCTGAGATGCACTCCCGTACGCTCGGATATTTTCTTGCACCCTTCTATTTCTTCCGTCGTTAAAGTCTGTTTCACGACAGAAAATTGCGTGTTTTGCACATAATTCTTTACATTTTTAGCAAATTCTATAAGTGCTGCGTGAGATTTTTCACCAAAGCGAGAATGACAAATTTCGTCATATCTTTTTGGATTTGGCGTGTTGAGACTAATTGAAACGATATCAAAGACGCCCTCGTAATCGGGGGCGGTATTTTTTGCCCAAATTAAGTCGGAGTGACCGTTTGTGTTGATACGTATTTTAATTTCGGGGCATTTTTCCTTTACTGCAAGAGCTACCTCTCTTATATCGTAAAGGCGATAGCTCGGCTCACCGTATCCACAGAAAACCAGCTCGGGAAAGTCAGCGAGGTTGTGGGAGAAAATCGACTCCTTTATCTCCTCTACCGTCGGCTCACGCTCAAGCCAAAGGCTATCAGAGCCGTAGGCACCATCGCCGTTATTCCTGATACAAAAGTCGCAACGGTTTGAGCAGCGGTTAGTGACGTTGACGTAAAGCTTACCGTCAACTATATAGGTAATGCACATTGATTTTTTCATAGTCCAAAGAACCTTTTTGCGTTATTTTCAGTAATAGCTGCACACTCCTCGGCGCTTACGCCCCAAATTGATGCGAGGACAGCGTTGGTATATTCAAGATTTCCCGAATGATTGAGCGAGCCACGCTTGGGGTGAGGTGCAAGATATGGACAGTCGGTTTCTATCATAACCGACTCTTTGGGTATACGTGCGGCAACCTCGCGCGGCTTCTTTGCATTGGTAAAGGTTAGTGTACCGGAAAAGGATATCATCCAGCCGAGCTTTACAAGCTCCTCTGCCATTTCGGCAGAGCCCGAGAAGCTATGAAGAACTCCTCTGACACTCGGGTGACGGCGGATTACGTCCATAACGTCAGCGTGCGCTTCCCTGTCGTGAATGCATACGGGGATTCCGAGCCGCTCTGCAAGGCACATCTGTGCTTCAAAATATGCCGCCTGCTTTTCCTTATCCGTGTCAGGATAATGATAATCAAGTCCTATCTCACCAAGGCAAACGCACTTGTTCGCCTTATCAAGAATAAGTGACTCAATATCCAAAAGCTCCGCTTCCATATCAGAAAGGAAACGGGTATCAGATGGGTGAATGCCGACGGCTGTGTACATATTTTCGTACATCTTCGCCTGCGATATTGCCGCGCGAGAGGTTTCGGGATTTGTTCCTATATTTATTATATACGATACGTTTTCTGAAAGGAGGGTGCCGATAAGATTATCGACACCCCCGGAAAGTTCTTCAGAAAATCTCTCGTCATAATAATGTGCGTGAGAATCGAAGTATTTCATTAGTGTATTCTATCTCCGTTCTTTGCCGAGGGGTCAAGGAATACCACTTTAACGTCCTCCTCGCCCGAAGCAAGAATCATACCGTAGCTGTCAACTCCGCAAAGCTTGGCGGGCTTGAGGTTGGTGACAAGGCAAACCTTTTTGCCAACGAGCTGGTCGGGGGTATAGAACTTTGCAATTCCCGAAACAACCTGACGCTTCTCATATCCGAGGTCAACCTGGAGCTTAAGAAGCTTCTTTGCCTTTGGAATAGGCTCGCAAGCGATAATCTCGGCAACGCGAAGCTCGACCGCAGCAAATGCGTCAATGCCGATTTCCGCTTCGTGCTCGGGCTCTTCGATAGGCTTGTTTGCCTCTATTGCAGCGGCAATTTTAGCTTCCATTTCTTCGAGGAACTTCTTTTCATCTATGCGGGCGAAGAGAGTGAACGCCTCGCCAAGAGACTTGCCGGATTCGAGCGAGCCAAACTCCTTGACTGTGGCAAAATCGGTCTTATCCGTACCGAGCTGGGAGAAAATGCTCTCTGCCGTAGTGGGAATGTATGGCTTCAGAAGAACTGCGCCGACTCTGATGGTTTCAAGAAGATTATATATAACCGTTGCAAGACGGGGCTTATCCTCCTCGTTTTTCGCAAGTGCCCAGGGCATAGTTTCGTCAATGTACTTATTAGCACGGCGAAGCATTGAGAATATCTCGTCAAGCGAATCAGCCACGTGATAGGAGTTCATAAGCTCAACCGACTTTGTAATAGCGTTTACAACGACCGACTTAAGCTCGTCGTCAATAGGCTCTGCTCTGTCAGGCGCGGGAATGATGCCGTCAAAGTACTTCTTAGTCATGGCGTGAGTACGGCTGACAAGGTTGCCAAGGTTGTTGGCAAGGTCGTTGTTGTATCTTGCAACAACAGACTCGTATGTGACACTGCCGTCGGAGCTATAGGGCATCTCGGAGAGTGCGTAATATCTTACCGCATCAACGCCAAAGCGCTCTGCAAGCTCGTCTGCATAAACCACGTTGCCCTTAGATTTTGACATCTTGTCGTTGCCAAAATTGAACCATGGGTGACCGAACACCTTCTTAGGAAGGGGCAAGTCAAGCGCCATAAGGAATATAGGCCAATAGATAGTATGGAAGCGAAGAATGTCCTTGCCTATGATATGAACATCGGCGGGCCAATACTTCTTGAACTTCTCGGACTGCTCCTCAAAGGACTTGTCAGGGTCGTAGCCGAGTGCGGTGATATAGTTAGTAAGTGCGTCAAGCCAAACGTACGTGACGTGCTTTTTATCAAAATCGACAGGGATTCCCCAAGTAAACGAGGTTCTGGAAACACAGAGGTCCTGAAGTCCTGCGTTAAGGAAGTTGTTGACCATTTCCTTCTTGCGACTCTCGGGCTCAATAAAGCCGGGGTTGTCCTCTATGTGCTTGATAAGGCGGTCGGCATATTTAGACATCTTGAAGAAATACGCCTCCTCCTTTGCCTGAGAAACAGGTCTGCCGCAGTCGGGACACTTGCCCTCTGCTGCCTGCGTTGCGGTAAAGAAGGACTCACAGGGGGTGCAGTACCAGCCCTCGTAGTAGCCCTTATATATATCGCCCTTGTCGTAGAATTTCTTGAAAATCTTGGCAACAGCTGCCTCGTGATAATCATCGGTGGTGCGGATAAAGTGGTCGTAATCTGCACCCATAAGGTCCCAAAGGTCCTTAATCTCCCCTGCCACACGGTCAACGTACGCCTTGGGAGTAATGCCTGCCTCATTTGCGAGGTTTTCTATCTTCTGGCCGTGCTCGTCAGTACCCGTGCAGAGAAATACGTCCTTGCCCTGCGTCTTCTGGAAGCGTGCAAAGGCATCAGCCATAATAATCTCGTAGGTGTTGCCTATATGAGGCTTGCGGGATGCGTAAGCAATGGCGGTTGTTAAATAAAACTTTTCCATAATTTGATTTTCCTACCTTTTCTGTGCGCGAATGGAACGCACATTTTTCGTCATTTTAATATTTTAGCACAAAATATAGAAAAATACAATAGTTTTTGCGCTTTTATATTTACTTTCTTTTAAAAATGAGGTATAATAGCTCTATCAATGCCTTTGAGGTGGATTATGAAAAGAGAGATATTCGGAAAGCTGAAAAGCGGCGAGGAAATTGAGATAGTCACGCTTGAAAACTCGGCTGCGACGCTACAAATAATGACGAGGGGTGCGACTATCGTACGCTTTAAGACATACGGTGTAGATATAGTGGGTGGATACGACTGCCTTGCCGATTACGAGGCGGATACCGACTCTTATCAGGGTGCGACGGTCGGACGTGTGGCAAACCGCATAGGCAACGCCTGCTTTAATATGGACGGAGCTGTTTATATGGTCACCGATAACGACGGTGGCAACTGTCTGCACGGCGGTGACGGCTTCAGCTTCAAGATTTGGAAAATTGAGGAAGCAAGTGAGGATAGTATTACCCTTTCCTACTACTCGCAGGACGGTGAGGAGGGATTCCCCGCAGGACTTTCGGTCAAGGTTAAATTCACTCTCGTTGATGCATCGGTTATAATTGACTATGAGGCGATTCCCGAGGGCAAGACTCCTATTGCCCTTACAAATCACTCATACTTTAACCTTGACGGATTTGGTGATGTTATAAACGGGCATTTTGTCAGAATAGCAGCAGACAGGTACACCGAGGTTGACGAGTCGCTTATCCCTACAGGTGAGCGTCCTTGTGTTTCTGGAACTCCATTTGATTTCATTTTTCCAAAATCGCTCTCCGAGGGGTTTGGCGAGGGAGTGGACGGTTATGACCACAATTTTGTACTCTGCCCCAATTTAAGTGGCGATTATCTTGAAATTGACGAGAGTGTTAAGCTTCCCTTGGTAGCACAGATCACTAATCTCAAGCTTATGCTTAACGTATATACCGACCAACCCGGAGTTCAGTTCTACACGGGTAATTTCCTCCAAGGAAAGCCGGATTTCAGAGGCGGTGTTCCGAGGATAAAGCACGGTGCATTCTGCCTTGAAGCACAGACCGAGCCCAACTGCATAAATCACGGAATCGGTTTCTATGAAGCAGGAGAGATGTACAAGCAGACAACCATTTACGAGGTTTTGCCAATCTCAAAATAACTCTTGACATTTTTATTTGTTTATAGTATAATTGTTTCATTATTAAATCTGTGATAAGAGCAAGTAGCTATGGAATACGGAAAACAGAAAGCTGCCGGGTGATGAGAGGCGTGTGAGTTTTCATAGTGAATACGTCTTTGAGTGCGTACCGAAACCGCAATTGGTGTGTAGGCTACGACGGCTAACGTCCGTTATAACGTTTTGAGGCGGTTGAATTTTGCATTCTGCATTTTGCATTTTGCATTTACTTCTGCGAAGCAAGGTGGTACCACGTTTTTGACGTCCTTGGGTTTTTGCCCAAGGACTTTTTTGATTATTAAAATAAGGAGATAAATCTATGAAAATTTACGAGGAACTCGTTGCGCGCGGCCTGATTGCACAGGTGACGAACGAGGAAGAAATCAAGGAAATGATTAACAACGGCAAGGCAACCTTCTACATCGGCTTTGACCCGACTGCTGATTCCCTGCACGTTGGTCACTTTATGGCGCTTTGTCTTATGAAGCGACTTCAGATGGCGGGCAACAAGCCTGTTGTACTTATCGGCGGCGGTACCGCTATGGTTGGTGACCCCTCCGGCAGAACCGATATGCGTCAGATGATGACTACCGAAACCATTCAGCACAACTGTGATTGCTTCAAGAAGCAGATGGAGAGATTCATCGACTTCGGCGAGGGCAAGGCTATTATGGTAAACAATGCCGAGTGGCTTATGGGACTTAACTACATTGAGCTGCTTCGTGAGGTTGGCGCTTGCTTCTCTGTTAACAGAATGCTCACCGCAGAGTGCTATAAGCAGAGAATGGAAAAGGGACTTTCCTTCCTTGAGTTCAACTATATGATTATGCAGTCCTATGACTTCTACCACCTCTTCCAAAAGTACGGCTGCAATATGCAGTTCGGCGGTGACGACCAGTGGTCGAATATGCTCGGCGGTACTGAGCTCATCAGACGTAAGCTTGGCAAGGACGCTCACGCTATGACCATTACCCTACTCCTCAACTCCGAGGGCAAGAAGATGGGTAAGACTGCAAGCGGTGCGGTTTGGCTCGACCCCAAGAAGACCTCGCCCTACGACTTCTACCAGTACTGGAGAAACGTGGCTGACGCTGACGTTCTGAAGTGCATCAGAATGCTTACTTTCCTGCCCGTTGAGGAGATTGACAAGATGGACGCCTGGGAGGGTGCACAGCTCAACGAGGCAAAGGATATTCTCGCATACGAGCTGACAAAGCTTGTTCACGGTGACGAGGAAGCAACCAAGGCAAGAGATGCCTCTAAGGCACTTTACGGCGCGGGAGATAGCTCACTTGCTCCTACCGTAGAGATTGAGGAATCGATGCTCGTTGACGGTGCTATTGACGTAAACAGCCTGCTTGTGCTTGGCAAGATGGTTCCCTCAAAGAGCGAGGGCAGACGTGCTATTGAGCAGGGCGGCGTATCTGTTGACGGCAACAAGATTACCAATGTAAGAGAGCTTATAACCAAGGAACAGCTCGCAGCAGGTGTTCTCATCAAGAGAGGTAAGAAGAGCTTCTGCAAGTTTGTGCTGGCATAAAATTATATTAAAACAAGGCGGCAGGTTAATGCCGCCTTGTTTTTTTGTGTTGAATATAATAAACTTTTTTGTTAAAAACTATTGACAAACAAAGGGGAATGTGATATTATAGTTAAGCACGATTTATACGCCCCTGTAGCTCAGTTGGTAGAGCATTTGACTTTTAATCAAAGGGTCCGGGATTCGAGTTCCCGCAGGAGCACCACAGAAGACTCACTCATCAGAGTGGGTCTTTTTTTATGTTATCCAGGGGTGAAAATCGGGGGAAATCTGCACGGATTCTAGTCGTTGCCAGGTGAAGATATTTCTTCACCATTTCAAGACTGGTATCATCAAAAGCTACGTCAAGACGTGTAAGCCTCACGTCCTGCTCAATCTTTGGTTTACCGTGCTCTCTCTGAACGAGCTTGAATAGACTCTCAAAATCACCGGTACCATACGTCTCAAAGGTACGACAGCCTTGACCGGACATATCAAGAAGATAAAAACCACCCACGTGCGACATATCTCCATCAACGAATGAAACAGAAATACCGTTAAAATAATAACGGTGGGTGTATCCGTTGCCGGAGGTGAGTATTTCCCAAGGGCACGACTCCATTCCTAACAGAGATATTATCTCATTAGGCTTATGTATTCTGGTTGATAGTGACAACCAGTCGTAAATTAAGCGATTCTCTTTTGGAAATTCCAGCTCTTCTGAAGAAAGATTTTCAACGTGATTCTGCATACAAAGCACCTCTCTTGTACGTTATAACCCCCTGTTAGCCCGGGGGTTTTGACGAAAAATTGTGTTTTTTTATCCGGCAGCTTCGTCAACTGTCGGAGTAAACAATGCTATGGAGTTAGGGTTTACCCAATGGAAAACTCTTTGAGTTTACCACTGGGAAAACTTAAAAAGTATGGAAAAGTATTCTACTTTACCACACTTTCTAACATCTCTGCGGAGATGCCTGGACTACACCTACCGAAACCCTTTGGGGAGTCACCAAGAGGACTTTTAATCAAAGGGTCCGGGATTCGAGTTCCCGCAGGAGCACCAATAGAAAAGAGCACCCTCGTGGTGCTCTTTTCTATTGGTGTCCCTGTGTGGCGAGAATCTCGTTGTCGAAAGACAAGGGATTCGCAACATTGCAACCTCCTTCCCTGTGGGAAGCTTGTCAGAGGTTGCAAAATTCCCGCAGGAGCGAAAAAAGCACCCAGTCGGGTGCTTTTTTTATATTACCTCGGTCAGAGATTTAATATATTGGTATCCTTTTTTGTCAAGATACTTTGCCACATCTTCAAGCATAAAGGTGATATCCTTTGCCGAATGTGCATCGGAATTTATCACAAACGGCTTGCCCGATGCGGCAATTTTGTCTATTATCTCATTACTCGGGTAAGGAGTAGTGCGATAGCCACGAGAAATCGCACCTGTGTTTACCTCAAAAACAGCTGGCGTTTTGAGAAGTGCTTCGAGTGCCCTGTCACGAGCCGCGATATAGCGTGGATGAGATTCAGAAAAAATCGGTGATTCTTCAATAAACTTCGTCACAAGGTCGAAGTGACCGATTATGTCGCACTTCGTTTTTTCGTATATCCTTGATACACTTTCATAGTACGCCTCGCAGTAGGCGTAGGCATCACCGCCAAAGCCCTCGTTTATCGCACGGAGCGTTGCCTCGGCAGATTCGTCAACCGAATAGCTCTTTCCTCCTGAACACACCGAGTGAACCGAGCCGATAATATAATCAAACGGCAAAGTCGGCACAGCGCTGTAAAAATCCTGCTCAATGCCGATATATACTTTGATTTTGTCTTTATACTTTTCACGCAGATAGGTGAGTGTATCAAAATACTCACTTGTCCCATCTTCGCTCATTGCCCAATTTTCATCCGGAAGATATGAGTGACCGCTGAAGCCGATTTCGGCACAGCCCTCGCCTATTGCAGCAAGAATCATCTCTTCTGCCGTGCTTTTTCCATCGCAAAACGTGGTATGCAGGTGGTATGAAGATAGCTTCATTACTTCATTTTCTCCTGCTTTACCTTGTGGTCTATGATGTGCCTTGATGCAAGCTCACGGTGAATTTCCTCCGTCGAGATACCCATTTCAACCATAAGCACCATCACGTGATAGGCGAGGTCGGCAATTTCGTATATAGTTTCCGCCTTGTCGCCTGCCTTGCCGCCGATTATAACCTCGGTGCATTCCTCACCGACCTTTTTTAGAATTTTGTCAATTCCCTTATCGAACAGGTATGTGGTATAAGAGCCCTCAGGTCTGTCCTTTTTTCTGCCGACGAGAAGCTCGTAAAGTCCATCTACTGTAAACTCGTGAAGCTCCTCACTCTGATATACTGGCTTTGTGAAGCAGGAATCGCTGCCCGTATGACAAGCAGGGCCGTCCTTTTCTACCACTACGGTAAGTGCATCGTTATCGCAATCGGCAGTTATCGAAACAACGTGCTGATAGTTGCCGCTGGTTTCACCCTTGAGCCAAAGCTCCTTTCTGGAGCGACTGTAGAAGCAGGTAAGCCCCTTTTCCATAGTAATCTTGAGGCTCTCGCGACTCATATACGCAAGAGTCAACACCTTTTTGGTTATGGAATCAACGACTATCGCAGGGATAAGTCCGTTTTCGTCAAATTTAAGTTCGTCTATATTAAGCATATTTTCTCCTTACAGTCTAACGGAAATTCCGTTTTCTCTGAGCTTTTCTTTAAGGTCACGAATTTCTATTTCGCCAAAATGGAACACCGATGCCGCAAGTCCTGCGTCAATATCGGGAATCTCTTTAAACAGGTCGATAAAGTGTTGTATGCTGCCCGCACCGCCAGAGGCGATTACCGGGACTTTAACGGTTTTTCTCACCGCACGTAGCATCTCAATATCAAATCCTCCCTTGACTCCGTCGGTGTCAATAGAGTTCACAACCACCTCGCCTGCACCCATATCCACGCAATGCTTTATCCAAGAGATAGCCTCCATTCCGGTATCCTCTCTGCCGCCCTTGGCAAAGACACGGAACTCGCCGTCAACACGCTTGACGTCGCAGGAAATAACAACGCACTGGTCACCGTAGCGTTTTGCAGCCTCACCGATAAGCGAGGGATTTCTAATCGCTCCCGAGTTCACGCTTACCTTGTCTGCTCCGCATTTTAGCACACGGTCAAAATCGGCAAGAGTATTGATGCCGCCGCCAACTGTAAGCGGAATGAATATCTTGCTCGCCGCCTCGGTTAATATATCCGTGAAAAGTGCCCTGCCCTCGTACGATGCCGTGATGTCGTAGAACACGAGCTCGTCTGCACCAAGCTCGGAATAAGCCTTTGCAAGCTCAACGGGAGAGGACACGTCGGAAAGTCCGAGGAAATTCACGCCCTTTACTACCCTGCCGTCCTTTACGTCAAGGCAAGGAATAATTCTTTTAGTTATCATTATTTTGCTTCCTTTATCGCTTCGCTAAGGTCTATTGCACCCGTATAATACGCCTTGCCGATTATCGCACCGTAAAGATTCATTTTGCGAAGCTCACGTACGTCGTCAAGCGAGGAAACACCCCCCGAAGCAATTATATCAATAGTGTACTTTTCCGAGAGTTGTTTGTACATTTCAAGGTTGGTGCCACGCATAGCTCCGTCACGCGAAATGTCGGTGCAAATGACAGTTTTGACACCTTTTGTTTGCATTTTAGCAAAAAACTCATCTAAAGTGTATTCAGATTTAGCCGTCCAGCCCTTGATGGCAATATATCCGTCCTTTACGTCTGCACCTACGGCAATCCTGTCACCGTATCTGGCTACCGCCTCATCAAGAAATACCTCGTCGGTGACGGCAGACGTGCCGAGAATAGCACGGGATACGCCAACCGAGAAATACTTCTCAAGAACCTCCATCGAGCGTATACCTCCACCGATTTCGGAAAAGAGTCCAGACGCCTTAACGATTTTTTCTACTGTTTCAAGGTTAGGCGTAGTGCCGTCCTTTGCACCCTCGAGGTCAACGAGGTGAATACTATCTGCCCCTGCGTTCTTGAAATCGAGAGCAACGCTTTCGGGATTTTCCGAATAAACGGTCATTTCGTTATAATCGCCCTTATAAAGTCTTACGGCCTTGCCGCCGAAAAGGTCGATTGCGGGAAAAATTTTCATATTTTACACTCCCATTCTGCAAAGGCACGCAGGATACCAAGTCCCACCTCTCCGCTTTTTTCCGGGTGGAACTGCGTTCCGGTTATATTGCCGTTTGCTACTGCGGCAGTAATTTCCCTACCGTATTCGGTGGTCGCAAGCAGGCTATCCTCACAGCCCTCGGCATAGTAGGAATGAACGAAATATACGTAGTCGCCCTCGTTTACATACTTGAAAATCGGGTGCGACTGCTTAATTTTCAGAGAATTCCAGCCGATATGAGGAATCATAAGCTCCTCGGGGAGTCTATCCTGCATACCAACGACATTGCCTTTAAGAAGTCCTAGTCCCTCGTGCTCACCGTATTCGTAGCTTTTCTCAAAAAGCATCTGCATACCGAGGCAGATGCCAAGCAGAGCCTTACCGCGACGAGCTTCTTCAATTACAACTTTATCAAGTCCGCTTGCGGAAAGCTTTGCTCTCGCGTCCTCAAAAGCACCAACGCCTGGCAAAATTATTTTATCCGCCGCGCGAATAACGCACTCGTCAGAGGTGACGACACAATCAGCGCCAATCATTTTTAAGGAGGAGGAAAGTGAAAAGAGATTTCCAACTCCGTAATCAACTATTGCTATCATTAAATCGTTCCTTTGGTTGATGGGATATCGTTTTTATACTTTTCAGAAATCTCGGTTGCAGAGGAAAGTGCTCTGCCAAACGCCTTGAACGCCCCCTCGATAATGTGGTGCGAATTAGTGCCTGCGAGCTGGCGAAGGTGAATAGTCATTTTCGCCTCTCTTGTGAGTGCCTTGAAGAACTCCTCGCAAAGCTCGGTGTCAAAGTCGCCTACCCTGTACGAAGGTATATCAAGTGCATAACCGAGATAATCTCTACCCGATATGTCAATAGCCACGAGAATAAGTGCCTCGTCCATCGGGAGAATAATATTGCCGTAGCGAACTATTCCACACTTATCGCCAAGCGACTCTGCAAGTGCCTTACCAAGACAGATGCCAACGTCCTCAACCGTGTGGTGATAATCAACGTTCACGTCGCCCTTGCAGGAAACCTCGAGATCGTAGTGAGCGTGCTTTGCAAAAAGCGTGAGCATATGGTCAAGGAAGCCACAGCCGGTATCAATCACCGATTTACCCTCGCCGTCAATGTTCAGGGTAAGGTTAATATCGGTTTCGGCTGTTTTACGGCTGATATTAGATGTTCTCATTGTTTTTTCTCCTTCAGGATATTCTCTGTTGCCGAAAGGAATGCGTCCATCTCGGCACGAGTGCCAATGGTGATGCGGTTATAATCTTTAATCCGTTCTTTTTTAAAGTGTCTGATAAGTATTCCGCGTGACTTGAGCGAGAGGTAAAGCTCCTCGCCGCTTATATCGGGTGACTTGGCAAAGAGGAAATTCGCCTTGGAATCAAGTACAGAAAATCCGAGTGCCTGAAGTCGTGATTTGGTGTACGCACGGTTCTCCATAACCGTCTTGCAGTTCTGCATATAGTAGTCGTTATCATCAAGAGCCGCACAGCCCGCCATCATAGTCATACGGTTGACGTTATAGGGGTTTGTGGAATACCTTATGGTATTCAAATCTCGGATAATCTCCTTTGAGGCTATGCCGAAACCAAGTCTTGCGCCTGCAAGCGAGCGGGATTTTGAAAAAGTGCCTGTGACGAGGAGATTATCGTATTTTTTGGTAAGCGGAATTGCACTCTCGCCACCGAAGTCAACGTAAGCCTCGTCAATTATCACAACGTTATCGGGATTAGTCCTTACTATCTCCTCAATTTCCGAAAGAGTGAGAGCAAGTCCCGTAGGTGCGTTAGGATTTGCAATAACGATATTTTTCCCTTTGCCTACGTAATCACGATAATCTACCGTGAAATCCTCTTTAAGCGGAATTTCCTCGTACGGTATGCCCGAAAGGTTTGCAAACACGGGATAAAATCCGTAGGTTATATCGGGAAAAATTATCGGGTGAGAGTCATCGGAGAATGCCATAAATGCGAAGTTGAGCACCTCGTCAGAGCCGTTGGTTGCTATGACGTTCTCCTTATCTACTCCGTAAAGCTCTGCAAGCTTTGCCACAAGCGGAGTAAGCTCGGGGTCGGAATAAAGCTGAAGTCTTCCCGCCTCCTCCTCTGCTGCCTTGATTACCGAGGGCGAGGGGGCAAAGGGCGACTCGTTGGTATTGAGCTTTATATATTTCATATCCTTTGGCTGCTCGCCGGGGGTATATGCTTCAAGGGACGCGAATTTCTCGCTGAAAAACTTACTCATTTTCTTCAAAACGGACCTCTGCACTTCTTGCGTGTGCGTCAAGTCCCTCTTTCCTTGCAAAATATGCTATCTTGTCTGCCACCTTGGAAAGTGCGTCCTTGGTGTAATAGGTGAACTGCGAGGTCTTTACAAAATCCTCAACACCGAGAGGCGAGGAAAATCTTGCAGTACCGCTGGTGGGAAGGGTGTGGTTCGGGCCTGCGAAATAGTCACCTAGTGCCTCGGGACAGTATCTGCCCATAAAGATAGAGCCTGCGTGCTTTACCTTATCAAGATAATCAAAGGGATTGTCAAGCGAAAGCTCAAGATGCTCGGGAGCTATCTCGTTGGCAATATCTATTGCAAGAGAAAGGTTGTTCTCTGCAACTATGATTTTGCCGTTGTTATCAATCGAGCATCTTGCTATTTCCGCTCTGGGAAGCAGGGGTATCTGACGCTCAAGCTCGGCACTTACCGCCTCGGCAAATGCGTAGCTATCGGTGACGAGCACCGCACTTGCATTTTTGTCGTGTTCAGCCTGCGAAAGCAAGTCTGCCGCAATATAAGTGGCGTTTGATAAAGAATCAGCCACAACGAGTATCTCCGATGGGCCTGCTATCATATCGATAGAAACTCTGCCGAACACCTGCTTTTTCGCCTCTGCAACGTAAGCGTTGCCAGGGCCGACAATCTTATCCACCTTGGGTACGGACTCGGTGCCGTATGCGAGAGCGGCAACAGCCTGAGCTCCGCCAACCTTGAATATTCTGTCAACACCTGCGATTTTTGCAGCAGCCAAAATTACGGGATTCACCTTTCCGTCCTTTGAAGGCGGTGTCACCATAACTATCTCGGAGCAACCCGCAATTTTTGCAGGTATGGAATCCATAAGAACGGTAGAGGGGTATGCCGCCGTTCCGCCGGGAACGTATAGACCGACCTTTTCAATAGGCATAACCTTTTGACCAGTGACAACTCCGTTCTTCTCGCTGATAATAAAGCTGTTTCTCACCTGACGTGAGTGGAACTCGCGGATATTCTCTGCCGCTTCCTCTATTATCTTGACAAACTCCCCGTCAACCGAAGCAAACGCCTCGTCTATCTCCTCGGGTGTGACCTCGAGAACGGAAAGCTTTGCCTTATCGAATTTCTCACAGTACTCAAAGAGTGCTGCATCACCGTTTTTTGCAACGTTGGCTATTATTTCGCTAACCGCCGCCTCTACGTTGGCAGTCGGGTTTTCTCTTGCGAAGATTTCGTCGTTTGAAACCTCGCCGTATTTATAAATCTTAATCATCCTTGGTTATTTCTGACCTCATACTATTGACGATTCTTTCTATCTCATCAGTTTTAAATTTGAAGCTCGCCTTATTGGAAATAAGACGTGCACTTATCGGAACTATCGTTTCTATTACCTCAAGGTCGTTTTCCTTGAGTGTCTTTCCGGTTTCAACTATATCGACGATAACGTCGGAAAGTCCGAGAATCGGGGCAATCTCGATAGAGCCGTTAAGCTTTATGATATCTATATCACGGCTGGAGGCTGCGTAATGAGCCTTTGCAATATTGACAAACTTGGTTGCAACCTTTAAGGTTTTTCTCTGGTCGTCGTAAAAATCGCGCTTTGCGGCAACTGCCATACGGCATTTACCGATGTTAAGGTCGAGAAGCTCGTACACGTCGGGCGAGTATTCAAGAAGAATATCCTTGCCCGCTATGCCGATATCGGCTGCTCCACGCTCAACGTAAATCGAAACGTCGGAAGGCTTAACCCAGAAATATCTGACACCGCACTCCTCGTTTTCAAATATAAGCTTTCTGGTATTTTCCTTTATAGAGGGACAGCCGTAGCCTGCACGCTCAAGCATATCGTACACCTTTTCACCAAGGCGTCCCTTTGGGAGAGCTATATTTAACATACGTTTCCCTCCTTATATCTTTATCAGCTCGCGGTAGCGAAGCTTATCCGGAATGGATTTTTGAGCCGATACGCTCTTGCCCTCGCTTATAAGGGCGTTTTTCTTTGCAAAGAGTGTCTCCCGTGCGGTAGTACCGTCGTACAAAAGAAGCACGTCAACGTCGTACTCCTCGCTCTCACCGTCAAGCTCGGAAAGCAGGTCGAGATAAAGTGCAAAGCCCACAGCACCCGACTCCTTACCCATAACCGAAAGGAGCTTGCCATATTCGCCACCGGAAAGCACGCCCTCCGAAATTCCCGAAAGAAATCCGCGGAACACAACACCATCGTAATAATTCATATTGTTTACTACGGAAAAATCAATTCGAATTTTGTCAGCAAACGACTCTGCAGCAAGAAAATCACATACAGTACGAAGTTCAAAAAGAGCTGCCTTTGCTCTGCCCTTCGTGCAAATCGGAGCAAGCCTTTCTATAACACTGCTCATTTCACCGTACATAGACGTCAGAGATATTATTGCTTTTTTCGATGATTCGGAAATGCCGTACTCACTGCAAAGAGCCTCTGTTTCATGAGCATTTTTCTCGGCTATTTTTAAAGTGACAGCCTTCTTGAAGCGGTCGCTGTCCGATGCCTCATCAAGAATTGCCGAAAGAATACCCATATGAGAGATGTCTAGCACAAAATCGGGACTTACAGACTCAAGACTCTTTGCCGCGAGGCAGATAACCTCGATAGTATCACTCACGTCGGTGTTTCCGATGCATTCAAGTCCTGTTTGCATTATCTCCTTGAACTGCCCCGTGCTGCCCGAAACTCTGTATACATTCTCATTATAATAAACCTTGTTTTTTACGCTTTTGTCGTTTGCTGCATTCTTTATTATAGAAAGCGTGACGTCAGGCTTCAAGGCAAGAAGCTTTCCGTCGGTATCATTAAAGGTAATTACTCTGTCGCTGACGAGGAAATCCTTGTTTGATGCGTACAGGTCATATTCCTCGAATTTACTCATTTTGAACGGAAGATATCCGTAGCTTTTATAAAGCGAGCGCAGAGCGAAAACCGCTTTTTCTTCGTTCTTCAGTATCTTTTCGTCAACCATATTACTTACCCGTTCTCTGCATTACTATTTCATAGCCACCAGCACCGGATTCAAGCGCCTTGCTGACACGGCTTATGGTGGCAGTGCTCATACCCGTTGCCGCGCATACCTCGGTATAGCTTTTTCCTGCCTTGAGCATCTCTGCCGCCTTGAGTCGCTGGGCAATATCGAGCACCTCGCGCGGAGTGAGTGCGTCGTCAAAAAATTTATAGCACTCCTCTCTCGTTTCAAGCGAAAGAATCGCATCGAAAAGCTTATCTATTTCTTCGGTATGTAAAGTAGCCATTTCTATTTTCCTTTATAATAAAATTTAGCGCTTTAGCGTGCTAAAGCGCTTTAGTTGACTAAATTATACTCCACTATGAGATATTTGTCAATACTTTTTTTGAAAAAATTAGAATTATTTTATTTCTATCGTTTCACCGGGCTTTATCGAATACATTTTACCGTCTACCAAGAACCAAACGGTGATTACTGTGGGATTATAAACCACAGAACTGTCCAGGCTGAATTCAAGCGACTCATATGCCTTGACGTAATTATATATTTCGATATTCGTAGCGTACCAAACGTCTTCCCTGTTGCCGAGCTTTTCGCAAATTTTATCAAGAAGCTCCCATCCGTTATTCCTATTAAATTCGGTGGTATGTCCCCACATATAGAAAAGCTTAGGGTGACGATATGCAACGTAGAGCTTCTTCTCGTCAACGGCAAGGAAGCTATCAGCAAGCTCTAAAACGTTAGAATCGGTATTATGTACCGTAGGACGCCAATCGTGCCAATCGGTAGGCAGAGCGAACGACGAGTCGGTCAAAGTATTTCTTGCATAAGCAACACCGAGGGATATGAGAATATTCTTTACTTCCTCGTAGCTTCTGCCACCGGTGAGATATTTAATACCAAAATCAGGATATGCCATACCTCTAATTATGCCGCCAAACTCACTCTCAAGGCTCTTTCGACATTCGTAGAACTCGCCAACGATTTCGGTAGGACGAAGAATGCCCACGGCACGGTGATTATATCCGTGAATTGCTATCTCGTGGCCAAGCGGAATGATTTTATCCTTTATTTCCTGCGCGGAGAGATAGCCCTCTCCGTTGCCCTTTGCTCCTTTTATAAATCCGTAATTAACGTTGAAGGTTGCTTTCATTCCGTATTTAGAAACGGTGCTTGCAAATCTTACGTCAGCGTTAAGACCGTCGTCATAGCTAAGAGTGACTGCCTTGAATTTTCCCTCGGGAAAACGTAAAAAACGATATCTCATAATCCTACCTCACTTTATTTTATAGAAGCAATAACCTCTACCTCAACGAGAACACCGCGTGGCAGCGTCTTTACTGCAACACAGGAGCGCGCAGGCTTTTCGGTAAAGTATTTTGCATATACCTCGTTGAAAGCGCCAAAGTCAGCCATGTCCGAAAGGAAGCACGTGGTCTTTATCGCCTTTTCGGGCGATGAGCCTACCTCTGCGAGCACAGCACATAGATTTGCCATTACCTGTTCGGTTTGGGCTGTGATGCCTTCAGCTTCAATATTTCCGGTTGCCGGGTTAATTGGAATCTGTCCCGAGGTGAATACTAAATCACCGCACACTATCGCCTGCGAATACGGACCTATTGACGCAGGGGCTTTATCTGTGAAAATCTTCTTTGGCATTTTATGCTCCTATTAAATAAATAATCTATATCGTATAATAACACATATAATAATAATTAGTCAAGGCATTTTTCGATTTTTGCTTTTAATTTTTAAAGATTTGCTATTGACAAAGGCTTTTCTCTTTGATATAATGTTAAAGCATCAGCAAAATGCGAGATTATAATAAAAACAATTTCGGGGCGTGGCGCAGTTGATAGCGCGGGTGCTTTGGGAGCAAGACACCGCCCCCAAGGTGTTCCGAAGCAGAAAACGCCGAAAACCCTTGTAAACACTGACTTTTTCGGCACTATCCTCTCTCGCAAAAATCCCATTTCAAGTGGTTCGACCACAGATTTGACCACTTACAGAAAAACTCCAAAAATTCAATATTTTTCACACTTCGGGGTGTGGCGCAGTTGGTAGCGCGCGACGTTTGGGACGTCGATGCCGCAGGTTCGAACCCTGTCACTCCGACCATTTTGGCTCTGAAAAGCAATTTTCAGAGCCTTTTTTCTTTGCTTACTGCACCTCAAATTTTGAGGGCTGACCATCGGTCAGCCCACTTTTCTTATGCCTGTTTTGCCTTTTTCTTTTCGGCTGCGATTTCGGCTTTCATGGTTTTAATCAGCTCGGCGAGCTTTTCCTCGCATTCCTCTCGTGTCTTGGCGTACACGTTCTTGGAGATGCGTTTACCGTTCACTCTCGGCGTGAACCGACCTTCGTAGAGATGGTCGTTTATCATCGTCACGCAACCCGTTCCACTCTTTCTTATCTTGGGCTTGTAGGGCTCAAAAACCGCTTCTGTGGCGTTTTCTTGGCTTGGTTCGGCATATGCCTTGGGTGGCTCGGGTTCGGGCATTTCTGCGTTTGTACCGCCTATTTTTCGGTCGATACGAACCGCCGCTTGCTGTTGCATGGTGTCTGTGATATGGCTGTAGATGTTCAGCGTGGTTTCTGCGCTGACATGGCCAATCATGGCAGACAAGGTCTTGATGTCCATGCCGTTTTCGAGTGCCATGGTAGCGAAGGTATGGCGCAGGTCGTGGAAGCGGACGTGCTTGCAGTTGGCGCGTTTGAGGATGATTTGGAATCTGCTGTAGACCGCCGAGGGGTTTCTCGGTTCTCCCTCCTTCACGGGAGATGGGAAGATCCACTCGCCCTTGGTATGCTTCTTCAGTTCGGTGAGTATTTCCAACATATCGGGCGGAAGGAGGATGGTGCGTATCGAGGATTTTGTCTTGGGTGCGGATATGGGTGCCTTGATCGCGGGTGCAAAGTTCCGTGGTGAGTTTGAGGAAAGACTCAAAGCGGTTTTGGAAGAGGTCAAGAACAGTGAGGGCAAGATCATTCTGTTCATCGATGAGCTTCACACCATTGTCGGTGCGGGAAAGACAGACGGTGCAATGGACGCAGGCAATCTTTTGAAACCAATGCTTGCACGTGGCGAGCTTCACTGTATCGGTGCCACGACTCTGAACGAGTACCGTCAGTACATTGAGAAGGATGCGGCTTTGGAGCGTAGGTTCCAGCCCGTCATGATTCCCGAGCCTACCGTTGAAGACACGATCTCGATTTTGAGAGGACTCAAGGAACGCTACGAGGTATTCCACGGTGTAAAGATCCACGACGGAGCTTTGATTGCCGCCGCAACCCTTTCCGACCGCTATATTTCCGACCGTTTTCTTCCCGACAAAGCCATTGACCTTGTAGATGAGGCGTGCGCTCTGATCAAGACCGAAATGAACTCCATGCCCTCCGAGATGGATGAGGTTGCCCGTAAAATTATGCAGCATGAGATTGAGGAAGCGGCACTGAAGAAGGAAAAGGACAAGCTTTCCGTGGAGCATCTGAAAGAGATCCAAGCCGAGCTTGCCGATTTGAGAGCGCAATTCAATGAAATGAAGTCCAAGTGGGATATGGAAAAGCAGTCGATTGAAAAGCTCCAAAAGCTCCGTGAGGAGATCGAGCAAACGAACGCGGAGATCGAACGTGCGCAGAGCAGCTACGACCTCGGCAAAGCAGCAGAGCTTCAGTACGGCAAGCTTC
>SVUG01000022.1 GCA_015063385.1 Oscillospiraceae bacterium
TAGCGATACCGAGACCGTTCATTACCTTGGGCATATCCTCACAGTTGGAGTAGATACGAAGACCGGGCTTGGAAACTCTGCGAAGGCCGTGAATAACCTTCTGCTTGCCGGGAGCGTACTTGAGGGTCACACGAATGATGCCCTGCTTGCCGTCCTCGACGATCTGGAAGTTCTTGATATAACCTTCCTCAAGAAGAATCTGAGCGATGCTCTTCTTAAGGTTAGATGCGGGAATATCTACAGATTCATGCTTTGCGTCGTTAGCATTTCTGATACGAGTGAGCATATCTGCAATTACATCTGAAATTTGCATTTTTTTATCCTCCTAATGCAAGTGTTTTTTTCTTGCTACCGCGTATTGCGGTGCTGTATCGGGGGTTAAAGCCCAAGGTATTAGCTTAATGCTAACCCTTTTGGTGCTTTCCTACCGAATGCTTTGGAGATGTGTGACATCTCAATAAATTACCAGGATGCCTTTCTTACACCGGGAATCTCGCCCTTGTATGCGAGCTCGCGGAAGCAAATACGGCAAATGCCGTACTTACGAAGGTAAGCATGAGGTCTGCCACAGATTTTGCATCTGTTGTAAGCGCGAGTAGAGAACTTAGGCTCTCTCTGCTGCTTGAGTATCATTGACTTCTTTGCCATTTCTGTTTCTCCTTAATTTGCAAAGGGAGCGCCCATAAGAGTGAGCATCTCTTTTGCTTCTTCATCGGTGTTTGCAGTGGTTACGAATACGATATCCATACCTCTGATCTTATCTACCTTATCATACTCGATTTCGGGGAAGATAAGCTGCTCCTTAAGACCGAGCGCATAGTTGCCTCTGCCGTCGAAGCCATTGGGGTTGATACCCTTGAAGTCACGAACTCTGGGAAGCGCGAAGCTGAAGAGCTTATCCATGAACTCATACATCTTCTCACCTCTGAGGGTCACCTTAACGCCGATCTTCATGCCCTCACGGAGCTTGAAGTTTGCTACGGACTTACGAGCGAAGGTGGGAACTGCCTTCTGGCCGGAGATAAGAGTAATCTCTTCGATTACGTTATCAATAACCTTGGAGTTGTCCTTTGCGTCGCCGCAACCAACGTTAATAACTATCTTGTTGAACTTCGGAATCTGCATTACCGAAGAATAACCGAACTTTTTCATAAGGGCGGGAGCTACTTCAGCCTTATACTTTTCTGCGAATCTAGACATCTTTCACTACCTCCTTATTATATTTCCGCGCCGCACTTAGCGCAAACGCGAACCTTTTTGCCGTTTACAACGTTGTGGTGTACGCGAACACCCTTGTTGCACTTAGGGCAAACGAGCTGAACCTTGCACGCATAGATTGCGCCCTCGGTCTTGAGAATCTGGCTCTTGTCACCCTGACGACGAGCCTTTACATGCTTGGATACGATGTTCGCACCCTCAACGATGACCTTGCCTTCCTCGGGAGAAGCGGCAATAACCTTGCCCTTAACACCCTTGGACTCACCGGAGAGAACGACAACGGTATCGCCGGTTTTGATATGAAGCTTTTCCATTGTTTATTCCTCCTGTGAATTAAAGCACCTCGGGAGCAAGGGACATAATCTTGGTGAACTCATGCTCACGAAGCTCTCTTGCTACCGGGCCAAAGATACGAGTACCCTTGGGGGTCTTGTCTTCCTTAATAATAACTGCAGCGTTCTCATCGAACTTGATGTAAGAACCGTCTGCACGGCGAATTTCCTTAACGGTTCTAACTACAACCGCCTTTACAACGTCGCCCTTCTTAACTACGCCGCCGGGAGCTGCCTTCTTAACAGCGCAAACTACGATATCACCAACGCTTGCATAGCGACGGCCTGTACCGCCGAGAACTCTTATACAAAGAAGCTCTTTAGCACCGGTGTTATCAGCGACTTTCATTAAAGATTCCTGCTGAATCACTGTTTTTTCCTCCTTTTTCGGTAAACCTTTAATCTACCTACTGGTTTAGTGATGTTCGAAATTTGTGAATTTTTGTAAATATTACTTTGCCTTTTCTACGATTTCAACAAGTCTCCATCTCTTAGTAGCAGAGAGAGGTCTTGTCTCCATCACAGCAACCTTATCGCCAATTCCGCACTCGTTCTTCTCGTCGTGAGCGTGAATCTTAACGGTTCTCTTAATGATCTTACCGTACTTGGGATGGCGAATGTTGTCCTCGATAGCAACGACGATGGTCTTATCCATCTTGTCGCTTACTACCTTACCAACTCTAACTTTTCTAAGCTTACGAGTTTCAGTCATTTTCATTACCTCCGTTATGCATTCTTCTCGCGAAGAACAGTCATTACGCGAGCAATGTCATGCTTAACTTCTTTGATTTTGTGAGGATTTTCAAGCTGCTTGATTTCAAGCTGGAAGCGGAGATTGAAAAGTTCTTCCTTGAGTTCGCCGAGCTTGCTGTTAAGCTGCTCAACGCTCATCTCTCTAAGTTCTGATGCCTTCATTGCTTAAACCTCCTCGTTTTCCTTCATAACAAACTTACACTTGATGGGAAGCTTGTTAGCAGCAAGACGCATAGCCTCTTTAGCCTGCTCGGGAGTGACGCCGTCCATTTCGAACATAACTCTTCCGGGCTTAACTACTGCTACCCAATACTCAGGAGAACCCTTACCGGAACCCATTCGAGTTTCAGCAGGCTTTTCAGTGATAGGCTTGTCAGGGAATATTTTGATCCAAACCTTACCGCCACGCTTTACGTATCTGGTCATTGCGATACGGGCAGCCTCGATCTGGTTTGAGGTGATCCATGCGGGCTCGAGTGCTACGAGACCGTAGGAACCGTTGGAAATAGTGTTGCCGCGAAGGGCCTTACCTGTAAGTCTGCCGCGCTGTACGCGTCTGAACTTAACTCTCTTTGGCATTAACATTACTTATTGCCCTCCTCTGCATTTCTTCTGGGGGCGCGGTTTCCGTCACGGCGCTGACCGTCTCTTCTCTGAGGACGGCGGTCGTTGCGGTTACCGTCGTTTCTTCTACGAGGTCTGTCGGGACGCTCGGATCTCTGGTTCATGCCCTCTGCGAGAACCTCACCCTTGTAGATCCAAACCTTGATACCAATCTTACCGTAGGTGGTGTTTGCTTCCCAGAAACCGTAGTCGATGTCGGCTCTGAGAGTCTGAAGCGGAATAGTACCCTCGTGATAGTGCTCGGTACGAGCGATTTCCGCACCGCCGAGACGGCCGGAGCAGGATACCTTGATACCCTTAACGCCAAGACGCATGGTTCTGCCGATAGCAAGCTTCATTGCACGGCGGAAGGATACTCTCTTTTCAAGCTGTGCAGCGATAGACTCTGCAACGAGCTGAGCGTTGATGTCGGGATTCTTGATTTCGATTACGTTAACTACTACGGGGCGGCCAACCATCTTCTCAAGCTCTGCTCTGAGCTTTTCGATTTCTGCGCCACGGAAGCCGATTACAACACCGGGCTTCGCGCACTGGATGAATACTCTAACGCGAGCAGAGTCGCGCTCGATCTCAACCTTGGGAACGCCTGCGCCCTGAAGCTTAGTCTTTACGTACTCTCTGATCTTGTGGTCGGATACGATAGTATCGCCCATCTCCTTGGCGCTAACGAACCATCTGGAATCCCAGTTCTTTATAACGCCAACTCTGAGTCCATGAGGATTAACCTTCTGTCCCATGATTAGCCTACCTCCTTCTCTTTTACTACAAGTGTGACATGGCTGGTTCTCTTAAGAATGTGGAATGCTCTACCCTGTGCTCTGGGCTGAATTCTCTTCAGCGTGGGGCCGGGGCATACGAAGCACTCGGAAACGTAGAGATTACTTGCATCCATGTTAAAGTTGTGTTCTGCATTTGCAACCGCGCTCTTAAGCAGCTTGATAAGATGCTCGCAGGCAATCTTATTGGTATTCTTGAGAATAGCCATTGCTGTATTTGTATCCTTGCCTCTGATGAGGTCGAGAACGATTTTAACCTTGCGCGGAGAAATTCTCACATATTTAAGATGTGCTTTTGCTTCCATTATGGAATTGCCTCCTCTCGCTTTCTGCGAATACTATTATTTACCGTTGTTAGATGTCTTGGAGCCTGCGTGACCCTTGAAAGTACGGGTAGGAGCAAACTCACCGAGCTTGTGGCCTACCATGTCCTCGGTGACATATACCGGAACGTGCTTTCTGCCATCGTGAACTGCGATGGTGTGGCCGATGAACTCAGGGAAGACAGTGGACGAACGGGACCAGGTCTTGATAACCTTCTTTTCATTCTTTTCATTCATAGCGCAAACACGGTTGAAGAGCTTTACTTCAACGTAGGGCGCTTTCTTTAAGCTTCTGCTCATTGTTAATCTCCCTTCAATTACTTAGCGTTTCTACGCTTAATAATGAATTTGTTGGTTCTAGCCTTCTTGTTTCTCGTCTTATAGCCGAGAGCGGGCTTGCCCCAAGGAGTTACAGGACCGGGACGACCGACAGGAGACTTACCTTCACCACCACCGTGAGGGTGATCGCAGGGGTTCATTACAGAACCGCGTACAGTAGGACGAATGCCCTTGTGACGAGTCTTACCAGCCTTACCAAGCTTAATGGTCTCATGCTCGAGGTTACCAACCTGACCGATTGTTGCCTTGCAATCAAGGCGAACGATACGAACTTCACCGGAGGGAAGTCTTACCTGTGCGGAGCCGTTCTCCTTAGCCATAAGCTGTGCAAATGCACCTGCGGAACGAACAAGCTGCGCGCCCTTACCGGGATAAAGCTCGATGTTGTGAATGATAGTACCTACAGGAATCTGAGAGATGGGGAGTACATTACCGGGCTTGATATCTGCATCAGCGCCTGCGGTGACTACGTCGCCGTCGGTAAGACCAACAGGAGCGATGATGTAGCTCTTCTTACCTGCCTCGTTCTCAAGGAGAGCGATGTAGGAGGTTCTGTTGGGGTCGTACTCGATACCGATTACCTTTGCGGACTCATCAACGTTTCTCTTGAAGTCGATAAGTCTGTACTTCTGCTTGTTTCCACCGCCGTGATGACGAACGGTGATCTTGCCGTAGCTATTACGGCCTGCATGCTTCTTCTTCTTAACGATGAGGCTCTTTTCAGGAGAGAACTTAGTAACTTCATCAAAAGAAGGGCTGCTCATATTTCTGCGCGACGGGGTCGTCGGCTTATACATTTTAACTGCCATTTAAGTTTTCCTCCTGTCTTAGTTCATGCTCTCGAAGAAGGCGATGGGAGCAGAGTCCTCGGAAAGAGTGACAACTGCCTTCTTCCACTCTCCGGTATAACCGAAGTGTACGCCGTATCTCTTGGGCTTTTTCTTCATATTAATAGTATTGACCTTTACAACCTTGGTCTTCTTGAACATAGCCTCAACCGCCTTAGCGATCTCTGCCTTAGTAGCATCAGCTGCTACCTCGAAGCTATAACGCTTCTCAGCAACGCCGTCCATGCTCTTTTCGGTGATAAGAGGTCTTACAATGATATCTGCATATGATTTCATCTTGCATATACCTCCTCAATCTTTGCTACTGCATCCTGAGCTACGATAAGAGTATCGCAGTTAAGAATGTCGTAAACGTTGATGGTATTCCACTGAGTGGTCTTAACTCCCTCAATGTTTGCGAAGCTCTTGATTACGAACTCGTTGTTCTCAGGAAGAACTACGAGAGTCTTCTTTGCTGCACCGAGCGCGCCGAGCATAGCAACCATATTCTTGGTCTTGTACTCGGTTGCGGTGATAGCGTCAACAACTATCATCTCTTCTGCTGCAACCTTAGAGGAAAGTGCGGAGAACATAGCTGCTCTCTTAGTCTGCTTATTAAGCTCAATGCGGTAGCTTCTGGGCTTAGGACCAAGTGCGATACCGCCGTGTGTCCACTGAGGAGAACGGGTCGAACCCTGTCTTGCGTGACCGGTACCCTTCTGCTTCCAGGGCTTTCTGCCGCCGCCGGATACTTCCGAACGGGTGAGAGTGGACTGTGTGCCCTGTCTCTGATTCATAAGATACGCTCTTACTGCGGTGTGGAGGACTGCTTCGTTGACCTTAGCGCCGAAAACCTTATCGGAGAGCGCGATTTCGCCAACCTTCTTGCCCGCCATATTAACAACATTCATATTAGGCATTCTGATTTCCTCCTTCCGTTATGCTTTAACCGAATCACGAATGAAGACGATGCCGCCCTTTGCACCGGGAACCGCACCCTTCACTGCGATAAGATTCTTTTCTGCATCAATCTTAACCGCTACGAGGTTAAGGATGGTAACCTGTTCGTTACCCCACTGACCAGCCATCTTTTTGTTCTTGAAGATTCTAGCAGGGTCGATAACACCCATAGAACCGGACTGGCGATGTACAGGACCTACGCCGTGAGTCATTCTGAGCTTGTGAAGATTCCATCTCTTAATTGCACCGGTGTATCCGTGACCCTTGGTAATACCTGTGATGTCGACCTTCTCGCCTGCGGCGAAGGTATCGACGGTTACTACCGAGCCGGCTTCAAGTGCAGAGCAATCATCAAGTCTGAACTCCTTGAGATGACGCTTGGGGCTGATGCCTGCCTTCTTAAAGTGTCCGAGCTGAGCCTTGTTTACGTTCTTTGCCTTAACGTCTTCGTAAGCAAGCTGAACAGCATCGTAGCCGTCATTTGCGACGGTCTTCTTCTGTGCTACCACGCAAGGACCTGCTTCAATCAGGGTTACGGGTATTACGTTGCCTTTTTCGTCGAAGATCTGGGTCATACCCAGCTTCTTACCGATAATGCCTTTTTTCATTTTTTTCCTCCGTTAGTTATTGGTTGACGGTTTTGATTTTACCTTTCGGCATCCGCCAACGTGACCACGAGGCCGTGGTGATTTCGGAGCATTCGCTCCACGGGATTTGAAGCTCCCGTTTTTTTTCGGTTAAACCGAATTAAGCCTTAATCTCAATCTCTACGCCAGCAGGAAGCTCGATGCTCATAAGAGCCTCAACGGTCTTCTGGCCGGGTTCGATAATGTCGATAAGTCTCTTGTGAGTACGCATTTCGAACTGCTCGCGGCTGTCCTTGTACTTGTGTACAGCTCTGAGGATCGTCACGATCTCTCTGTCGGTAGGAAGCGGAATAGGACCGCTAACCTTGCTGCCGTTTCTCTTTGCAACGTCCACTACCTTTGCCGCTGCGGCGTCAATAATGGTGGAGTCGTAGCTCTTAAGACGTACTCTGATTTTGTTCTGTGCCATTTTGTTTTCCTCCTTTTAGGTTTTGCTTTCACCGTTTTAAGAAGGCGATGAGTTTTACACTGCTTCGGGCGTTTCAACCCTCTCCAACAAAATCAGTTCGGCAGATCCCCGCAGTGACTGACGAACCGAATCAAGTAATGCAGTGTGCCCAAAGGGCCGACACTCTTGCTTCGCCCGGTTAAATATCGGACATACTCCACGGAAATTCCCTGCTTCAAAGAGCAGCCACCTCCCGCTTCAACGCACATCAAGCGGAACTATTATACTATAAAAGATTTAAAAAAGCAAGTATTTACGCGAAAAAAGTTGAAAAAATTTTCTCAAATTTTTAACGAAATTTTATTGTTATTTTTGTGCAAATATCACAAAAGTTATATTATTCCTCATTTTTCTTGCCGCACGGGCAGGAGCTTTTATGCTTTTTTTCACTTTTTTCCTTTTTGTTTACTTTTTGTTCACATTTGTAGTGTAAAATAGATAAAAAAAGATACAAAAAACTACCCTCTCACACGCGGGTATATATAATAAATGAAGGAAACTTGAAATGAAAAAGGAAAAAAGACCTATTGACTTATACCTTCCCCCTCTGCTTTTGCTGGGCGGAGGAGCAGTTATTTTGCGCACGGTTGCTTGCTTTACAGAATGGAACGGCACTACAATGCATTTTAATAACTCGATGAGTATAACTATTGCAAACCTTCTCGTCGTTTTCACAATTTTGCTTTTCACCACGTATTTTTTGCTGACTAAAAAATCCGATAGCTTTGTAGCATCCTCAGACAACAGCATTACCTATATTCCTGCAGGAATGGTTTCCGTGGCGCTTTTGTTCCTATCCATCGATAAGCTCGTCGGGCTCAAGAACTATTATATCGCGTCAAATCCGGTGCTCTCGGCGCTCTCCGTATTGATTGCCGTTTTGGGTATCGGCTCGGTTGTTTCATTTTTCCTCACGATATTTATTCAAAAAAATGAAAACGCGTATAAAGCAGCGTTTAATATGGCAGTCGTAGTGCTGCTTGCCGTATATGCAGCCTACCTATATTTCAACAAGCAGACGCACCCGACGAATTCGCCTGCTAAAATCGTAGATATGATGGCATATCTCTTCACCTCAATATTCTTCCTTTTTGAATCCAGAATCAGTCTTGGCAGAGCCTTTTGGCGTCCTTATACCGTATTTGGTCTGACGGCGGCTCTGCTTACGGCATATTCCTCTGTTCCAACGATTATCTACTACGCATTCGGCGGCTCGCTTATATCGGACAGTATATACGAGAGTGCACTGACGCTTTCGCTCTTCATCTTCATTACAGCCAGAATGTTTCTTCTGCGCCGTATTTCGCGAGACGGAGCTTGCGAAGCCGCAAAATGTATTGAAACCCTCGCATCACTTCGTGAAAAAGAAATACAGGAGAGGAGCTCTAACACTCACGCGCAGGAGGATAATAACGCAGAGGAAGCCGTCACCGAGGACTTCGAAAATTACACCATGGAGCTTCCTATAGCGCAAACAGAGGCAGACGACATGCCTGCACCTGAAAATGACTGATTTGGGCGGTATATGTATGAAAAGAATTCTCGTCGTAGACGGAAACAGTATAATTAACCGCGCATACTACGGTATGCGCCCCCTGACCACGAAAAGCGGAAAAAGCACTCACGCTGTCCTGGGAATGATAAATATAATTTCAAGGCAAATGAACGCGCTCTCGCCAGACTACACAGCAGTTGCATTCGACCTCAAAGCGCCGACCTTCCGCCACCTCGAATATACCGAGTACAAAGCAGGCAGGCATGCAACGCCGGAGGACCTGCTCTCGCAGTTCCCTGATGCCAAGGAATGCCTTGAGCTCATGGGAATTCACGTCCTGGAGCTTCCCGGCTACGAAGCAGACGATATTCAGGGTACGGTTGCAAAATGGGCGCACGGACAAGAAGACACCGTGAGCTATATACTCTCAGGCGACCGCGACCTCTTACAGCTTATCGACGATAAGGTGACGGTGCTGCTGGCAACGAACAGTGATACAAGGGTTATGCACCGTGAGGAATTTATAGAGGAATACGAAATAGCGCCTGAGCAATTCGTAGATATGAAGGCTCTTATGGGCGACTCCTCGGATAATATTCCCGGAGTTGCGGGCGTAGGAAAAAAGACCGCCGCAAATCTAATCAAGGAGTTCGGAAGTCTTGAGGGGATTTATGAAAACATAGATGACAAACGCATATCCAAGGGCGTCAGAGAAAAACTTATACGCGATAAGAACAATGCATTTCTGTCTCGCCGTCTTGCAAAAATTATAACAGACGCACCCATAGAAAAATCTCTCTCGGACCTTGAATACAAGGGTGCTGACAGAGTGGGACTCTATAAAAAATTCAGCGAGCTTGAGCTTAACTCTCTGATTACAAAAATGGGACTCGGAAAGGATGCTGAAGTATTAAAAGAAGCCACAGCACCCGAAGCAATCAGTATCGACGTGCCCTCTTCAAACTACGAAGCTGTTTCGGCATCGGAGCTAGAGGAAACAGTCAAAAATCGCATTTGTGTGCAGATTTTGGACGGTAAAGTTTACATTTCAGCAGAAAATCGCGTATTTTACTATGATAGCAATCTTTCCGAACTCAAAAACATTTTCGAAAACAAAGAGATAATTTGCCACGACGGAAAGCTGTTTTTCCACGAGCTTTCAAAAGCAGGGTTAAATGCAAATTCAAATAAATATCTCGACCTTGCGCTTTATGCGTATGCACTAAATCCCGGAAGCGGAGCAAGCACTCCCGAAAATCTCGCTGCCACCTTTTTAGGCATTAGCTCCGAGCGCGACACCCCCACGGTTCACCTTTTTTCTCCCCTCGAGGAGAAGATGCGCGAGGAATGTGTTAAAGCCGGTGTCGACAAGGTTCTCGATGAAATCGAAATTCCACTCGTAAATCTCCTTGCAGGAATTGAGGAAAACGGTTTTAAAATCAACCAGGGCGGTATGCTTGAATACGCAGATGCGCTTTCCGAGCTTGCCGAGGAGTTGACTGCTCGCATCTACATGCAAGCAGGACACGAATTTAATATCAATTCACCAAAGCAGCTTGGCGAGGTGTTATATACAGAGCTTGGTCTTTGTGCAGGTAAAAAGACAAAAACCGGTTTTTCTACCAGTGCTGAAACCCTTGAGGAGCTTCGCCGCGAAGCCCCGATTGTCGACGATATTCTTGAGTACAGACAGGTGACCAAGCTACGCGGTACTTATGCTGCCGCACTTCCTGCTCTCGCCGATGAAAACGATAGAATTCACACCGATTTTAAGCAAGCGCTCACTGCAACCGGCAGACTTTCCAGCGCCGACCCTAATCTTCAGAATATTCCTATCAGAACGAAGATGGGCAGAGAGATGCGCCGTTATTTCATAGCTGACGAGGGATATTCGCTTGTTGACGCTGACTACTCACAGATAGAGCTGCGACTGCTGGCTCATATTTCGGGCGATTACAATATGACAGAAGCATTCAGCACGGGAGAAGATATTCACCGCAAAACCGCAGCAGCAGTATTCGGAGTACCCGAGGAAACAGTCAACGACGAGATGCGCAAGCGTGCAAAAGCGGTCAATTTTGGTATAGTTTACGGCATTGGCGGCTTCTCGCTTGCAAAGGATATTGGCACGAGCGTACCCGAAGCAACCAGATACATCAAAAATTATCTTATGAACTATCCATCAATCGACGCCTATCTTGAAAAGGTGGTCGAAGATGCAAAAAAGGATGGATATACCTCCACCCTCTTTGGCAGGCGCAGATACATTCCCGAGCTTTCAGCACAGAACGGAAATCTACGCGCATTCGGCAAGAGAGTTGCTATGAACGCTCCGATTCAAGGAACTGCGGCGGACATTATGAAGCTCGCAATGCTTGCAGTTGACGAGGGACTGAAAGACGCAGGACTCGACGCCAAAATCGTTATGCAGGTGCACGACGAGCTTGTTGTAGAGGTTCTTGACTCACAAATCGAGCTTTGCAAAAAGATAGTCAAGGAGAAAATGGAAGGTGTTGCCAAGCTTTCCGTACCGCTGACCGTAGACGTGACAGTCGGCAAAAATTGGCTCGAGCAAGCATAAAATACACTTTAAAATCAAAAGCGCAACCAAAATCGGTTGCGCTTTTTTATCATTTATCAGAAAATTATCAGTTTTTTAACTCCTGTAAGAGCCCCGTTCTGACCACCTGCAAATACAGACTCGGAAAGCGAGTTATTGCACGCAATAGTACTCGGTGAGGTGTGATACTTTTTAGCTACAGAGAACAGGGTATCATTTTTCATAGGATAATAAACCGTTATTTTTGAACCGTGAGTGTCTATAGGCATATCCTCTCGTCTGATAGATGCTGAAAGCACGCGCTCGCATTTATCCTCGTAGGCTATCACCGAAACGTCAAGGTTTGAAGATGCGTATATTGTTTCTGCATCCATGCTCGCCATAGCTCCCGAAGCCGAAACCTTGGTTTCAAATCGTAAATTTTCTATATTTTGACAATCAAGGTTTACATTTACTGCAAAAGGAGAAGAAAATTTAAGCATCACGTAAGAGGCCTTACCGTCCTCGCTAATTTCAGAAGCCACACCGCTATAGCGCATCTCTCCACTTATTTTCACACCGTGCTCAAGACTCGTCACGCTCTCAACTCTCGGATTTGCCGATAGGAAAACCACCTCGCGAAGCGAATCCGACTCAACCTCAGAGCGAGGGAGCTCTGCGGTATGTGAGAAGTGCTGGCTTGCCACGTCAGAAAGGCTGGTATATGAAAAATCCTCGTAGGAGTTGTCGCACTCACAGCTCTTAAGATAGCTATCTACGACCACCTCTATTTCCTCGTTTTTCTCGCCAACGATAGAAAATTCAACTATTCCGGAGAGGACTACCGAGCTTCCCGTCTCCTCAGGATTTACGGTCGATTTAAGAGAGGTGACGGTAATTACGGGAATGAATTTCATATCGTCGCTCGCGTCCTCAAACGGTATCATTTCCTCATAGCCGACCACCTTTTCCGCAAGGTATGCGGGCTCGTCGCCATTTTTTATCACCGCGCACATGCGAAGCTTTCCTTTTACGCAAACCTCGTCGTTTTCAAGAGAAACGTTATCAACCCCTGCCTCAGCCTCACTGTAAATCACCTTTACCTCGTCGCAGATAGCGCCGTCAAGATTTGCTATCTCCTCGGCATACTCCCTCTCGGCAGAGGAGGATATAAGCGTTTTGCGTACATTAAGAGTACGCGTCGCTGTCTCAACATCATCAACGAAAGTAAGCGCGTCACCCGAAACCGTGAGTGTATCGCTCTCACAAACCCTCGCACTACCCACGAGTGAAGACTTTGCAGATATTTTTCTTGGGCCGATAAGGCGTATCTGATAGTTTGACACGCGTGTATCCGAGAGCGAATCCTTGTATCTTTCGCCCGAGCATTTTACTGCGTAATCGTACTCAGAGGTAAACTCTACTGAAGAAATATCATTCTCTGAATCAAGATAGACGACCGTGTAAACCACGATGCCTGAAAATTCCACCTCTCCTGCGCCTGCAAATCTGCCGGAAGGACGCGCCTCTGCCCCGGTGAAAAGAATTTTTCTTACGTCTCCAAGATAGTCAGGTAAAACGTATTCAGCCGAGCTTTCGGTGTAAACGTCGGCGCATTTTATATTTTTGGTGTATCCCGTTTCGGTCTTTATTTCCATAAAAAATCCCCACTTTCGTTATATTCATTACGAATATATGCGTCGGTGGGGTTTGATATTACATTTAATTATCCGTAAGCCTTAATGCACAATGCATTACGTTTTATTGCTTGCAGCTTTTCTCAAAGTGATTTATGCGTCACTGCGCGGGCATCACGTTCAAAGCGATTATCATATAGGTGACAATAACAAGAATAAACCACATTACAGGAATAGCCTTATCGCCAATGAACGGAATATTCTTCAGAACAGAGGTAAGGAAGATACCAAGCATTATCGCAGCGGTTATGAGAAGGACAACCCAAATGGGCATTTCCGATTTCGGTCCTCCGAGAATATAGAAAACTAAAACGCCTACGAGTGTCGAGCCTAAAAGATAAGTGCACAGCTTCTGGATTATAGGATTTTTGATAATGAAACCAAGTACCATACCAAGTATTATAATCGATATGCATATAATAACCGGTTCCATACCCAAAAACATATCCATAAGCATAAAGCCCGGTAATAGAACAAGAGCGAATAATCCAAGAGCGACAGCGCACAAAAGGACTATACCGATAATTTTTAACGCTTTCATAGGAAAACCTCTTTTGATGTAGTTAAATTATAAGAGTTTGTTTGCCACTACGATCGTACCTGCAATAGCAAGTATAAGACCGATAAGGGCAAAATAACGCCGAGCACGGGCTCGCAGATGAAATAAAGCAGCACTGCCGCACCGACGGCTATGAACATAAAGCCAACCAAGGCACGCAGATACGGATTTTTGATAAAAGCTGTGACTATCGTACCAACAACTATCAACGCGATGGAAATGATAACAGGAACAATTCCCAAGAGCTCCTCCATTCCCAAAAGCGCGGGATAAGCGATTGTGAGTATAAATGCTCAAAGCAAGACAATCGCAAGAATTGTTGCTATTACTTTAAAGGCCTTCAAAGTGAAATCCTCCAAATATTACTTCTAAAAACAAAACGAACTAATTAAAATATGACGATCAAAAATGCAATTAACAAAGCGAGCGCCCAGATTCCTGCCAACGTCTTTTTCATTCCAAGCTTCGAGCATCCGACAGAGATAAGCGAGGCAACCGACATAGTGATGATAATTCCGGCAAGGTCACCGCCCGAGAGATGATTGCCAAAGATGGGATATGAAAGGAAAGAGAGAAGCGCCGTTACAAGCGCGCCACCCATAAGACTACCTGCAAGTGCGCGAAGCACGGGAAGCTTATAGAACGCAAGCATAAGCAAGCAACCGACGCCAAGTATCAAAAGAAGCGTGGTAAACACCTCTTTAACGGTCGCACCGCCGGCAAGCTCTGCCATCTTAAAGAGGGGCAAAATTATGAGACCCACCAGATAGATGCCGAAAGCGCCGAGCACGCAAAGAAGAATCGAGCCTGCAATTTTCCAAGCTTTCATACCAAAATCTCCTCTAATATGTAATAATGAAAGTAATTAAACGATTTTGTTTGCTACGAAGATAGTGCCGAAGATAGCCAGCGCAAGTCCGATAAGGTTAAATACAAGACCGCCAAGACCAAGAAGACCGAATACGAAGCTCACGAGCCACTGCACTACGAGGAATATAGCAACGTAAAGAATCAAATAGAGCACGCCCTTAAGACCAAAGCTGGCAATAAGGAAAATAGCGAGCAACACAAATCCTGCAATTGATACGTAGTTCGCAATTCCCGCAAGGAATGAGAGAATAGCAATCTGGGGTACGAGTGCTCCCGCTGCTATCATAGCGAGCGATAGGAGCAAAACCGATGACGATGCAAATTTAGACATAATTTTTCTCCTTTTCTTTTAATTTATTTAATTATATAACATTTTTTGCCATTTGTCAAGCAAGTCACTTTATCAAAAATTGTTATTTGCTAATTGCCAGATAAAGTGCCGGCAAAAGCAGAAGAGCTGCCACACCGCAAAGAGCAAGTCTTACTACCGTTATTTTTATTATATACGCAAGGCCGACAAGCAGCATTGCTGCAATAAATAATTTCAAAGCAATCTTATATTTCATTGTTTACTCCATTCCCATAGATTCCATTAGCCGCTTGTTGAACTCCTGCGCGGTGTTGAAGCCCATGCGCTTCTGACGGTTGTTCATGGCAGCAACCTCAATAACGACGGAAAGATTGCGTCCGGGGCAAACAGGAAGCTCAATGCTTGGTATTTTGATACCGAGAATTTCAGTGGTTTTTTCTTCAAGGCCGAGTCTCTCGTACATCTTGCCGTTTTCCCAAGGCTCAAGATTAATAACGAGGTCAATGTTCTCCGTCTCCTTAACCGAGCCCATACCGAACAGGCGGCGCACGTCAACGATGCCTATGCCGCGAAGCTCGACGTAGTGGCGGATAATCTCAGGAGCTTTACCAACGAGGGTGGTGGCGGAAACGCGCTTGATTTCAACGGCGTCGTCTGCTATAAGACGGTGACCGCGCTTGATGAGCTCAATAGCCGTCTCACTCTTACCTACACCGGAATCACCAAGCAAAAGCACACCCTCTCCGTACACCTCAACGAGAACACCGTGGCGAGTAATTCTCGGGCCGAGCTCAACGTTGAGAAAAGCAATAAGCGCCGCCATAAAATCAGAGGTGGATTTGGCTGTACGAAGCAGAGGAACGCGGTGCTTCTCCGCAAGAGAAATTACCTCGTCGCTCACAGGAAGCGATGTTGTATATATTACGCCGGCGGGCGAGGATTTGAAGAAATCGTCGAGTCTTGCAGTGCGCTCGGCAGCATCGAGCCCTGCGAGGAAAAGATTTTCCACCTTTCCTATTATCTGAAGACGCTGCTGCTCGTAGTGGTCGTAAAAGCCGACCATTTGGAGTCCCGGGCGATTCACACGCGTACAAGTGATAAGAATATTTTCAGGAAGGTCCGGCAGATAGAGCGACTCAAGGTCAAACTCGTCTATAACCTTCGACAGTTTTACAGAATAATTTTCGTCCATTAGACTTACCTCTTTTCAAAAGCTTAGCTGACTTTATATTAACATAATTTATTTGTAATTGCAATAAGTTTTGCATATTTTTCAGGAAAAAGCAAGGGTGTACTTGATTTATTTAAAGAAATCTGTTAAAATAATAGCACGAAAGTAATTTTGGAGGAATCAAATGAAAAGGCTGATTTCTTTAGCTATTATACTGATTACAGTCTTCGGCATGCTCGTCGGCTGTAAGGCATCTAAATATCCCGCGAGGAAAAGCACCAAGGAGGAGTCACGCGTAGTTATGACTCTTTCGCTGGACGGAGATAGGTACGAGGTGAAGTACGAGCTTTACCGTGCGCTTTTCCTAGCCAATAAGTCTAAAATTGACGGCGGAGACAGCTCGGTGTGGTCGTCAGAGAACAAAAACGATTACATTGACAAAATAAATGAAAGAATTATTGCCGAGGCTTCGGACATATACTCTGCCCTGCATCTTGCAAACAAGCTGGGGCTTGATATATACTCCAAGGACACGGACAAGGAAATTGACGAATACGTAATCCTGAACGTTGAGGGCAACGGAGGCGACATCATTGGCTACGGCGGTGACTACGACGCATATCTCGACGACCTCGCAAAAAGAGGAATAAACTACGCCGTGCAGGCCCTGCTTTTCAGATACTCTATTGCTCTTGACAGAATCAACGAGTATTATCTCGGCTATGAGGACGAGGCGCTGGGTAATATTGACGGTGAATATTCGTTTAGCGAGGAGGACGTAAGGAATTTCTATTTCAGCGACAATTCCGTTCGAGTGCTTCAGGCGTATGTACAGGCTGACGTTGTCACTGATGCCAAGGAGCGTATGCAATCACTTCGCGAGAATATTTCCCTGCTTTCTCCCAAGGATGCAGCACTTTATATAATCAATCACACCGCGGCGGTTTCAAGCGACCTTATAGTAAACAAGGAGGTCAGCGGAATAGTTTTTGGCTCACACACACTTGGCCACGCCTATTCGGATTATTCCGAGGCGGCTTTCTCGCTTGACGGCGGTGAGGTGAGTGATATAATAGAAATAAGCGACGGTGCGCGCGGCTACTACGTGCTTTACGGACTTGAAAAGGAAGAGGAGCATTTTTCCGCATGCTACGAGGATATTAAAGGCGCATATCTTGACGACCTGATAGGCAAAGAGCTTTCCGAGATTTCCGACTCGCTCGCCAAAAGCGCAGATAAAAACCTTGCTTACTCTGATATAATTTACGCGGAGATTTCTTTAGACTAATGAACAAGCAGGAATTTATAGACAAGTATTCAATCGGCGACTCCGTGCCGGCCGACCCAACGTCCAAGCTCGTGCATGCAAGCGCTCTTGCAGAAGCTATCGAGCAATTTATAGACGAAAGATTCCGCGCTGCTGCCGAGGTCACCAACAGAGTTTCTTCTAACGAGCGCGTGCTTATATGCGATGAGTATACGGCATATTTTTTCAAGACGCTTTTCGCCTCGGTTTTCGGCAGAGTTTATCTCTGTATATCCATCGAAGAGCAAAGAGAAAAAATAACTTTCAGCATCACGTCAAGCGAGCCGTTGCCTCTCTCCAAAAAGGAAACGGATATCATCATAAAAACAGCAAGAAACGCCGGTATGATTGTGGAATCGGTTGACGGTGGTATATTTGCCTCCTTGGAATTTGTTGACGAGAGGCAATTCAGCGTCTACGCGGCAAACTATGCAGATGGAAAAGGAACTATTATCAAAAGATTTGAGGAAATGTTCTTCGGCTCAAAAAATTAAAGCATATAAAAAAGGCTCTCTATTACGAGAGCCTTTGTTTTTGGCGATTTATTATCTTTCGGGAACTATGAGTCCATAGCTACCCGCTTTTCTCTTATATACGACGCAAACGTCGCCCGACTCGGAATCGGTGAACGCATAGAACTGATGTCCGATAAGATTCATCTGCAAGATAGCTTCCTCGGGAGTCATCGGCTTGAAGGGGAAGGTCTTAACTCTTATCTCAAAATCATCCTCCTCCACGTACTCGTCATCATCATAGTCTCCGATTTCAAGAGCACTCTTCTTAATCATCTTCTCGACTCTGGTCTTGTTCTTGCGAATCTGACGCTCAAGTCCCTCAACAGCACGGTCAAGCGCGGTAATGAAGGTTTCGTTCTCCTCTTCACAGCGGAAAGTGGTACCACCGTAATTTACGGTGATTTCGATGATTTTTACTCCCTTGCGCACCTTGCAGGTGACGAATGCCTCGGTATCAGCGCCAAAGAACTTATCAAACTTGGCGAGTTTCTTTTCAACTGCATCCTTGAGGCTGTCGCGTACGCTCATCTGCTTGCCGTAAATCGTAATCTTCATACTTCTACCCTCTCTTTCGAGAGTCCCTCACACGAGGGAATCCTTTCCTTAGGTTATGCGGAGTCCCTCTCCGCATTTTTATTATAACATATAAATTGTGAAAAATAAACATTTTTTCAAAAATTTCTCAAAAAATTTTGACAGTTATGTACAAACTGTAAAATATGAGCCGTTTTTGAAAAAATTTATTGACAACAAAAGCGCGATATGGTAAAATAATATTTGTCGGGAAGATGTATATTGCTACATTTTCCCATTTTTTCTTTTAAAAATTAGAAAAAGACCGACCTAAAGTATAAATTTAAGTCGGTCTTTTTGTTATATTGGGATAGGTATGTTTATGTATCTATCTCTCTGTTCTCAAGTGCTGCAAGTCCCTCGCGGAAGGCTCTTGCTCCGAGAAGTCTTTCTTCCTCGCTCTCGCTCTCCATCATCGGCAGAAGCTGTCTGTAAAGCTCGCCTTTTATTGACATATCTCTTTTGAATGATTGAGTATTGTAAAGCGGAACGGTCTTATCCTTCATTTCAAAGGAATAAAGTCCGAACGCCTCGCTGCCAAGATTCTTGGGAATAATAAATCTGGGGTCCACGTATCCGATAAGCTCAAGATACAATGCGGTTTCAGCACCGTATTTTTTCTCACTGAGCAGACAGCTGACACGATTTATAATCTCATTAGTAGAGTCCACGCCTGTAATGTCCACAGACTCTTTCTTAAACACTATCTGACCGAAGGTGAGATTTTTAGCATCAATAGCCAACTCACCGCCGTCGTACTTAACGATAACGAGCTTTGCACCGCCGATTCCGGGAGATTCAAATCCCGTGCTCTCCAGCGCGCCCGCATATGCATACATAGCAGCGTCAAGGCTGACGAAGTCGCTGCCCTCGTGGCGAGAGCCGAAAGCATAGTAATCTGCTCCGAACTTCTTCATATCAGCGGTTGAAACGGGACAATCCAGTGAGCCTATAGCGCCGTCAAGGTCCGCATAACCGCACACGATATTGATATTTGAGGTATCGCCTACCACGTTATCGTAAAGAGGGCTCTCCGCAAGCGACTCACCCATAAACGCCCAACCGTAAACGGTCACCTTGTCTTCCTCAAAATCAAATCTGCCAAGCTTGTCGGAATCGAAAACAAAGCAGTTCTCAGGAAGTCTGCCTGAGGTGTATATGGGGTTATTTTCATAGAAATCAAGCTTGCCGGGAGCTATTATAAATCTGGTATCTGGACAATTACGGAATTCGCGTATAAGAAGCTCCGCAGTACTGTTGGTGGCACATTCGGTATCAAAAAGGTCGCCGCTTATAAGCACGTAGTCAATTCCGGCACCGCGAACGTACTCCATCATCTTCATAAACGCCGAGCGTAATCCCACTCTGCGCTCATCACTCTTTTCGGGCGAAAGTCCGATAAATGGGGTGTCAAGATGTATATCTGCACAATGCAGGAATTTTAAAATTTTAGTCTGAGTTTTCTCGCTCATTGCGATACCTTCCTTTCATTCCTCGCGCCAGGATACGCGCCTCGGAAACAAAAATACAAGCATTTTATTCTAGTATAACATCTTTCGACCTCATTTGCAATATTTTTAGTAAAAAAACTTAAAAATCTCTTGCATAAGGTAAAAAGTTATGTTAAAATAATAGTTGATAATTCACGGCAGAAATTTCCACAGGAGGTTATTATGCTTAATTTAGCAGTACGAAACACAGGAAAGCTTATAAGAGAAAAATCTAAAAGCGAGAATATAAGACTCGGTAGACTCTTCACCAAGAAGGACACCGCGCGTTTGATGGGCTCTATGCTCGAGCTCAATGAAGAAAAGACGGTTTATACCGTTCTCGACCCCGGTGCAGGCACGGGTATTCTGGCGGCTGCCGCTATTGAGGAGATTTGCAGAAAATGCCCCGAGGCAAAGCAGATATTTATTACCTGCTATGAAAACGACCCCGTTTTCCTCCCCATGCTTAAAAATAACCTTGAGAGAATCAGAAAAAAATGCCGTCATGATTTTGGCGTTAAGCTGTTTGTGACGGTTTACGAGGAGAACTACCTCACCGATTCAAAGAATCACTATACCGTTGCTCTCTTTGATGAAATAATTGAGGACAAGTTTGACATAATTATATGCAATCCTCCGACACACCTTGTGGACAAGTCCTCCGAGGAGGCGGCTGCGGTCGGCGGAGTGACACAGCTTAAGATAAACGCATCGGTACTCTTTGCACGTCTTGCAGCAAAGCATCTTGAGGCTGACGGTCAGCTCGTTATCATGCTTCCTACAACTGTTTCCACCGCATCACAGCTTGTCGGCTTCCGTAAGGAAATGGCTAAAGCCCTTGCCCTCAAGAAGATACACCTGTTCGTTGGAAAGCAGAAAAACGCAAAGCGTGCTATCCCTCTGAAAAAGTCGTTTATCCTAGCATACGCAAACGCTGAAAAGTCTGACACCGTTTCTATCACCACCTCGACCGATAACGGTGCAAGCATAACCGCTCTTCCTCCCGTAAGCTACGGCTTCGTTATTGATGAGCAGGACGGAAGCATGACTCTTCCCAAGAGCGTTGAGGATACCAAGATAGTTAAGCACATCACCGACCTTCCAGAAACTCTTTCGAGCCTGGGTCTGAAGATGTCGACGGGTCTTATTATAGACTCTCGTTGCGAGGGACTTCTCTTCACCGATCCTATCAAGGGTGCGGTTCCGCTTATCCGTCCCTCTGCTATCAAGGGCGGTCAGATTGCATTCCCTCTCCCAATCAAGCATCAGTACATAGCTCCCGTGAACGCAAACCTCGTTCAGAAGAACAAGAACATGGTTATCATTAAGCGAGTTCCTGCAAAGAGCGACGACCGTTTCGTCAACTCGGCGATTTATATGGCGGCTCAGCTCCCGAGCTACAGATACATCAGCACACACAACAAAATAAACTTCATTGATACCAAGGATAAGAACGCGGAAATTTGTCCTCGTCTTGCATTCGGACTTTTCGCACTGCTTAATTCTACGATATACGACAGATACATCTCGATAATTTCAAAATCAAAGCAGATTAACTCAAAGGAGATGCGCGAGCTTCCGCTTCCTCCGAGAAACATTATTGAGAATATCGGTATGCGACTTATGGCTACCAGACAGACCACCGTGGCAGTCTGTGACCAGATAGTCAATCCCACTCTCCACATTATAGAGAGAAGATAAGCAGCTTCCACCATCTCAGCGCATGAGGCGCTGATCGCGTTTTCTTTAGAAAGGTATCTATTATGGAAATAATTTTTGATATGGTTTTGCCGCTTCTTTGCGGTCTTGCCCTTTTCCTTTTTGGTATGGACCTTATGGGCGACTCGCTCAAGAAGAGTGCGGGCTCAGGACTTAAGGCAATACTTGGTAAAATGACCTCAAACCCAATAAAGGGATTTCTTCTTGGTCTTGTCGTCACTATGATAATTCAGTCCTCGTCTGCTACGACGGTTATGGTAGTCGGCTTCGTTAACTCCGGCACTATGACACTTTTGCAAGCAGTAGGCGTTATTATGGGTGCGAACGTAGGTACTGCAATTACCGCCTGGATAACAGGACTTTCAGGCATCGGCAGTGATAGCGCCGAGGGCGTCGTTGACGCACTTTCGCTTCTTAAGCCCGACTCATGGGTTCCGATTGTTGCAGTTATCGCCATATGCCTTATAATGTTCGTAAGCAGAGGTAAGAAGCGTGATATCGGCTTTATCCTTATAGGCTTCGTCATTCTTATGACGGGTATGGATATGATGTCGGCGGCGGTTTCGGGACTTAAGGAAAACGAAACCTTTATCTCCATTCTTACGATGTTCGAAAACCCAATTCTCGGCGTTCTGGCAGGTCTTATTCTTACTGCTATAGTGCAGTCCTCCTCTGCGTCAGTCGGTATTCTTCAGGCACTCACCGCTACGGGTGGCATCACCTTTGGCGCGGCTATTCCTATTATAATGGGCCAGAACATTGGTACCTGTGTGACCGCTATGATTTCTTCTATCAGTGCGAGCAAGAACGGTAAGCGCGCGGCCCTCATTCACCTTTACTTCAACATTATCGCCGTTGTGATAGTCCTTTCGGGCTTCTATCTTATCAACTGGCTTATCGGTGGCTTCCAGATGAATGGAACCCCATTCCTTGAAAACGTGATTGACATGTGGGGCATTGCTGCCGTGCATACCATATTCAAGATAATAGCTGTTGCAATCCTTGCTCCCTTCTACCGTCAGCTTGCACACCTTGCCGAAATTACTATCAAGGATTCTGCAGAGGAAAAGGAGAGAGCAAACCTCCTTGACGAGCGTCTTATTGCTACTCCCGCTATTGCAGTTCAGCGCGCTACAGAGGTGACTGCAGCTATGGCTGAGGTCTCCTGCGATGCGCTTCGCAAGTCGCTCTCGCTGTTCGAGGAGTTTGACCCGAAGGTAGCAGACGAGGTTCGCAACCTTGAAAGCAAGGCTGACTCATACGAGGATTCACTCGGCTCATATCTGGTTAGAGTTTCGAGCGCTGATATGAACGAATACGACTCCCGTCAGATAACCAAGCTCCTTCACATCATCGGTGACTTTGAGCGCATCTCCGACCACGCTGTCAACATCGTGGAATCGGCAGAGGAAATGCGCGACAAGAAGATTGAATTCTCCGCTGAGGCGAAGCATGAGATGCAGGTTCTGCGTCAGGCGGTCGGTGACATTCTCAATATGGCAGAGAGCACCTTTGTTAACAACGATATTGCGCTTGCAACCGACATTGAGCCTCTTGAGCAGGTGGTAGACGACCTGCGCGACAGGATAAAGCTCAACCACATTTTGAGACTTCAGAAGAGCGAGTGCACTATCGAGCACGGATTTATTCTCGCAGACCTGCTAAACAACTTTGAGCGCGTGTCCGACCATTGCTCAAACATCGGCTGCTGCGTTGTGGAAATATCCACCTACGACTCTATGGACGTACATAAATACCTCTCCGACCTTCGTCACGGCGAGGGCAGATTTGAGGAAAAGTACGCCGAATATAAAGATAAATACGCTATTTAAATCACAGCGTAAAAAAGGAACAGATTTTATAGATGTACTCTAAAGGACAGTTTGAATATCAAATACCGGAGGCTTACTTCACAATTTGTGAAGTAAGCTTTTTTGTTAACAAACCATAGTTTTTTTATATTTTACATTTACAGTGGATCGTGCTATAATATGGGAGTATTATAAAAAGGTCGGTGTATAACAATGGGCTTTATAGTTGATGCCTGTTCCATTTTCCTTGGCGGAATACTTGGAGGGATTTTCCAAAAAAAACTAAACTTTAAAAGCAATCCCGCTCTTGCTATAGCTATTATGCTTATAAGCCTCGTTGGACTACTTGAGAATATACTCAGTATATCCGACGGAAAAATAGTAGGAGAGCACACGGTTGTTGTGAGCATTGCTCTTGTTTTAGGTTATCTTATCGGAGATGCATTGAAGCTGGAATACCGAATATATTCAT
>SVUG01000004.1 GCA_015063385.1 Oscillospiraceae bacterium
ATGTTTTGCACCATCAAATAAGAACGGCTACTCAAGCGGCGAAATACGCGCCATTTTTCATCGGAGGGAGCTTGATTTTCACCGTATGCTCCAAATGTAGCCGTTATGATAGGATAGCATTTTGCACGCATTTCGCACCGTACGTGGCAAATCTCGTGCCGAATCCCGGCTTAAATGAATCGACCGCCTTGATGAGTCCAAGGCTTCCAATGGAGAGTAGCTCGTCGGGATATTCGTATGATGCGTAATATTTTCTGATAATATGCGATACAAGGCGTAAATTGTGCTCGATGATTTTATCACGGGCGCGAGAATCACCGTTTTGCATTTTTTCAAACAGCTCACTCTCCTCACTGCGCGAGAGCGGCGGGGGAAAGCTCTGATTATCCTCAATTCCCAGAATTAGAGAGATAAATCTTAATAAAATATTCTTTAAATCAAGCATTTTTTGCTCCGTTTCATAATTACTGCTTTAAATTATATGAAACGGCGGCTTGTACGCTTTACAACAATTTTCCCTTTGCGGCGTATTCGGGCGTAGAAATAAGATATCCCTCGTGAGGTATAAGTAATATAGCACGCTTTTCCATTATAGCCTCAAGCTTCTTATTCATAAGCGAAATGTGCGTTCTGATGCTTGAAGATTCGGGAGCGCGCGAGCTCTTGAATGCGTATTTTAGTATATCCTTAGCGCCTTTAGGCAGAGGATAGCTGCGAATTAGATAACGCAGAATCATAGCCTCGGTTTTTGTGAGTCTTACCTTTTTGTCAAAATAGGTCACGCCAAGGACGTCCGATGAGGCGTTGATGCCCGCGAGTCTGTAATCGCCGATTCGCGCACGGCTTTGCTCATTTGCAAAAGCAATTATTTTCTCCGCCAGAGCCGGTGAAAAGGTTGGCTTTTTGAACACCGCGTCAAAGCAGGAAAGGGTATCTTTGTCGAATTCCTCGTCCGTCACTGCAAATACGGGCAGATCGAGCTTGTAGCTTTTGAGTCTATGTACGAAATCACGGGAATCCGCCAGCAGCTCGGGACTTATAACCAGTGCCGCACGGTAAAGCTCTGATACCTCGGATAGCGCCTCGCCGGGAGTGGCCGCATAGGCGAGTATGCTCATATAGCGAAAGGTATCTGCGACGTCAGATGCTGTTTTCTTGTTTTTACTGATAATTAGTAGCATAATTAACTTCCTTCTTTAGTAAATTATACAATTAAGGTCCTTAAATGTCAAGCGTAAAATTACTTGACATACGAGAGTTAAAGTTGTATAATATAATAAATTATTTCTTTTACGGGTGAAAGATGAAGACTGTATTGATTACCGGCGGCTCGCGCGGCATCGGTCGTGCTATGGTAGAGCTATTTTCAAAAAATGGATACGCAGTTGCGTTTACCTATAAAAATTCTGAAAACGAGGCAAAAAGCCTGGCAGAATCAACCGGAACGCTTGCAATACGCGCTGACAGCGCCAAGGAGGAGGACGTTCTCCGTGCGGTTGATACCGCAGTCAAGAGTCTTGGTAAAATTGATTGCCTTATAAATAACGCAGGTATATCCGCCTTTTCGCTTTTCACCGATATTAGTCTTGAAGATTGGAACGAAATGCTATCTACCAATCTCACGGGTGTATTCCTTTATTCCAAGGCGGTGATACCCGGTATGGTTTCGAGAAAATACGGCAGAATAATTAACGTCACTTCAATGTGGGGACTCGTTGGCTCGTCCTGCGAGGTTCACTATTCAACAGCCAAGGCGGGTCTTATCGGCATGACCAAGGCACTTGCTAAGGAGCTGGGTCCGTCGGGAATAACCGTTAACGCAATAGCACCGGGTGTTATCAACACTGATATGAATAAGGCTATTTCTAGCGAGGATATGGCCGCGCTTATAGACGAAACCCCTCTTATGCGGATAGGCGAGCCCTCTGACGTAGCAAGCGCTGCGCTATTCTTGGCAAGCGATGAGGCGTCGTTTATTACAGGCGACGTTCTTAACGTCAGCGGAGGTTATGTAATTTAAGATATTTTTTTAATATTTTAAAATTTCACTTGCATTTTCTGCTTTATTCTGTTATAATAATTTCGTTGTGACGTTATACTTATATATGTGTCGCAATAATGACGTTTCGGTGTGTCGGATGGAGTCATACCAGTCGGGGCAGTAGCGGCGCCTTGTACCTGAAATCCGCTATAGCAGGGATTCATTCCTGTCCCGAGGATTACCCTTGTGTAGTCTGCACCGCCGTTTACTGTGTTGAGAAACGGGTCTTGCGCAACGTGAGGCTGTGAACCATGTCAGGTGGGGAACCAAGCAGCATTAAGCGGTTTATCACGTGTGCCGCGAGGCAGCCTGTTTGGAGCAGTGGCGACGGTTACCGTATGTAAGGGTATTTTCGACGGACGGGTGTATGGCTCTTTCCGACATATCGAAGCATCACCGTAAGGTAAGCGCGCAATCGACGTACAGTCGTCGCGTGCTTTTCTTTTTATAAATTACAAATTACAAAGGAGAGAGAAGTGTCCGATTACAGAGCATTATATAGAAAATGGCGTCCGCGTGATTTCGACGACGTTTGCGGTCAGGACGGTATTACAGATATTTTAAAATATGAAGTAGCCGCGGGCAGACTCTCCCACGCTTATCTTTTCTGCGGATCAAGAGGTACCGGAAAGACCAGCTGTGCCAAGATTTTGGCAAAGGCGGTCAACTGCGAGAATCCGAGAAACGGCAACCCCTGCAACGAATGTGAGGCGTGCAGAAGTATAGATGCGGGAATAGCGACCGACGTTATCGAGATGGACGCAGCCAGCAACAACGGTATCAATGACGTGCGTGATATGCAGGACGAGATAGCCTTTACTCCTGCGCTCCTGAAATATCGTGTTTATATTATCGACGAGGTTCATATGATGTCGGCTCAGGCATTCAACGCGCTTTTAAAAACGCTCGAAGAGCCACCCGAATACGTTATATTTATTCTTGCTACTACAGAATATAACAAGCTTCCGACTACAATCGTGTCCAGATGCCAGCGCTTTGATTTTAAGCGTATTGCAACCGACGTTATAATCTCCAGGCTTCTTGCAATCTCGAGTCAAGAGGAAATAGAAATTACCGAGGATGCCGCAAGAATAATATCAAGAGTATCAAGAGGCGGTATGCGTGATGCCATCAGCCTTTTGGAGCTCTGTGCAGGCGCGAGAAAGAAAATTGATGATGCGCTCGTTTTTGCCACGGTCGGCAGCGGCAATCGCGAGAGCGCGTATAAAATAATTGAGGCTGTCGTAAAATCGGATTTTGAAACCGTTTACTCTATAATCAACGATATTGTTATGAAGAGCGGCGATCTTTCGGTGTTCTGGCAGGAAATAATAGATTCTTATCGTGATATTATGGTTGTCAAAAATAGCGACAGGGCAAAGGTCTATCTTGACCTAACCGACGCCGAATACGCCGCACTTTCGGCTATAGCTTCTGATTTTTCAATGGCGAGGCTTTCTTATCACGTATCTATTCTTGAGTCTGCTATGGCTGATATGCAAAGGGCGTTTAACTCCAAGCGCAGTATTGCCGAGATAGCGCTCACGCGTATGTGCGATGCTCGCCTTTCCGAGAGCAACGAGGCTCTTGCGCTCCGTATAGAAGAGCTTGAGCGAGCTGTAAAAATGATTAAGCTTGGAGTCGCACCCGTATCCCAGCCTGCTCCCGAGGAAAAAAAGACCGTGTCAGAGGTACAAGCACCCAAAAATGACGCAGCAGTGAAGAAGTCGGAGAAGCCTTCAGCGCTTCAGCTTTATTCGGGATGGGGCAGTGTAATTAAAAAAATATCGGAGCTTAAGCGCTCGCTTTCAGCGTCTCTTGCCAGCGCGTCGGCTTATACGGATGGGGGCGGCACTTTCGTTCTCAGAATGAACGATTTCTTCGCTGAAAAGCTTTCCTCAAGTGAAACAGACATTTCCATCGTCCGCGGAACTATTGCTGAAAGCGAAGGAAAAAACGCAGCAGAAATCAAAATTATCATAGAAAAAAATCAAAAAGCACCGTCGGGCGCATCAGAGCTTGACGAACTTTTCAAATAATTTTTGGAGGACTTACAAATGAAGGTAAGATTACCGCAGGGAATGGGCGGCGGCCCTTCCAATATGCAGTCGATGCTCAAGCAGGCGCAAAAAATGCAGGAGGATATGGCTGCACTTCAGGCAGAGCTTGAAGAAAGAGAATACGACGTTGCCGCTGGTGGCGGAGTGATTAACGTTAAGATAAACGGAAAGAAGGAAATCCTTTCTGTTAAAATAGATCCCGAGGTTGTAGATCCCGATGATATTGAAACGCTCGAGGATCTGATAGTCGCTGCTGTAAACGAGGGAATTAAAAAGGTTGAGGCAGTTTCCGCTGAAGAAATGCAGAAAATTACCGGCTCTATGAGCCTTCCCGGAATGTTCTAAGCTATGGCGGATTATATTGCACCTATTCAAAGGCTTATTGAGGAGTTCAGACGACTCCCCGGTGTAGGCAGCAAAACTGCGGCGCGGTATGCTTTTGCTACTCTTAATCTTACGGAGCAGGAGGCGCAGGGGTTTGCCGATGCAATAAACGGAGTTAAGCGTGACGTTCATAAGTGCCCTGTGTGCTTTGGACTCTCGGCGTCTCCCGAGACGTGTGAAATATGCAAAAACGACCAGCGCGACCATTCGCTTATTTGCGTTGTGGAAAATCCCAAGGACGTAATCGTGATGGAAAAGGTTAGGGGATACAGAGGTACTTACCACGTGCTTGGCGGAGTTCTATCTCCGATTGATAACGTCACTCCGGACGAGTTGACAATTCGCGAGCTTATTTCTCGCGTGGAGTCCGGTGAGGTCAAGGAGGTTATTATTGCTACCAATCCCACGCCGCACGGTGACACGACCGCAGCATATCTGGCAAGAGCGCTCGAGCCTTATGGTATAAGCGTTTCGCGACTTGCCTATGGTATGCCTGTAGGTGGTGATATCGAATATGCAGACGAGGTCACCCTCTATCGTGCTATGGAGGGCAGACGTTATTTTAATAATTAAAAAGGTAAAAGGGTGAGCCTTGTCGGCTCACCCTTTTTTATATTGCCGCGCATCTGTATTTTAGGCGCAAATTATCTGCTATCATAGCAATAAATTCGGAATTGGTGGGCTTTCCGCGGCTGTTCTGTATGGTATAACCAAAGTAGGAGTTGAGTGTGTCGACGTCACCTCTGTCCCATGCAACCTCGATTGCATGGCGAATAGCTCTCTCAACGCGCGAGGTGGTAGTGCCGTACTTTTTTGCAACAGTGGGGTAGAGAACCTTTGTGACAGAGTTTATAATATCGTTATCTTCAATAGTCATAAGAATAGCGGTGCGCAAATACTGGTAGCCCTTAATGTGTGCAGGCACGCCTATCTGATGTATAATTTTCGTCACCTGTGCTTCCATGTCAGCAGCGGCAGAGAACTCGTGCTTTGCACCGCTTTTACCTCTGAGACGTAATATAGAATCAATGTGACCCACGAGCGAGGCGGTATCAAAAGGCTTGAGCAGGCAAATATCAGCACCTGCCTCGGAGGCCTCTACAAGCACGCTTTCTTTATTGATAGGCGACATCAGAATGAACGAAGGCTTTAGCGGCATATTGCTTCTCGATATATTTCTTATAATACCTATACCGTCAACTCCGCTTACCCAAAGGTCAAGAACGGCAATATCGTATACCCCCTTTGAAAGCTTTTCTATAGCAGCTTCGCCGTTTATTGCCTCATCTATAAATCTGAAGCCGGATTTTGTCAGAAAATCGATGATTCGCCTTCTTTCCTCGCTATTTTCGTCACAAAGTAGTATTTTTGCGTTGTTTTCCATTTTTCTCTCTCCTTATTTTGATGTAATATTGGTAAAAATTGGTAATTTTCACGAACAACATCATTTTAGCACAAATTGAGCAGAAAATCAAGTTGTCAAAATGCCAAAAATACAGGGGCTTTTACACTCTATAAAATGGTAAATTTTACCAATTCCAAAATAGAATTTGACAAATCACGACCGCAATAGAGCAGATGTGTCATTTTTTTGAGTCGGAAAAGAAACAAGCGGTGAACAAATTCTTAATTGGAGTTAAATTTTTCACAAAATATTTGAAAATTCTATTGAAAAGCATGTTTATTTATGATACAATGTATTCGTGGAAAAATGGTCTTTCCGCTTTAATCTATTGATAAATATTTTAAGGAGAATATAACTATGAACACAAATGTGACAAGCAACAAGTTCGTTAATGAGTGGATTGCCGATATGGCAAAGCTCGTTAAGCCCGATAACATCGTTCTTATCGATGGCTCCGAGGAGCAGGCAGAGGCGCTCAGAGCCAAGGCTTGCAAGTCCGGTGAGATGATTAAGCTTAACCAGGATAAGCTTCCCGGTTGCTATCTCCACAGAACCGCAATTAACGACGTTGCAAGAGTAGAGAACAGAACCTTTATTTGCACCTCTAAGAAAGAGGATGCCGGCAACATCAACAACTGGATGGATCCCAAGGAGTGCTACGCAAAGCTTTCTAAGCTTTATGATGGCTCATACAAGGGTCAGACCATGTACGTTATTCCTTATTCAATGTCTGTTGTTGGCTCTGATTTTGCAAAGTACGGAATCGAGCTTACTGACTCTATCTACGTAGTTCTCAATATGCTCATTATGACAAGAGTTGGTCTTAACGTGCTTGAGGCACTTGGCGATAGTGCAGACTTTATTAAGGGTCTTCACGCGCGCGCTGATATAGATGAAGAGAACAGATACATCTGTCATTTCCCTGAGGACAATACCATCTGGTCTGTTAACTCCGGCTACGGTGGAAACGTTCTTCTTGGTAAGAAGTGCTTTGCACTCCGTATTGCATCCTACCTCGGCAGAAAAGAGGGCTGGATGGCAGAGCATATGCTTATTCTTGGTGTTGAGTCTCCCGACGGTGAGGTTAAGTACATAAGTGCTGCATTCCCCTCCGCTTGCGGTAAGACCAACCTTGCCATGCTTATTCCCCCTGAGTTCTACAGAAACAAGGGATATAAGGTATGGTGCGTAGGTGACGATATTGCTTGGCTTCGTGTCGGCAAGGACGGCAGACTTTGGGCAGTTAACCCCGAGAACGGCTTCTTTGGTGTTGCTCCCGGTACCAACGAGCACTCCAACCCCAACGCTCTTCACACCTCTATGAAGAACTGCATCTTCACCAACGTTTGTCACAACCTTGACGACAATACTGTTTGGTGGGAAGGCCTTAATGATAATCCTCCCAAGAACGCTCTCAACTGGAAGGGTGAGAAGTGGGATTACACTAAGTACGATAAGAAGGATAAGGTCAACACCTCCGGTGCTCACCCCAACTCCAGATTTACTGCTATGGCAGAGAACTGCCCCTGCATTTCCGATAAGTTCAACGAGCCTGCAGGCGTTCCGATTTCTGCAATCGTATTCGGCGGCAGACGCGCAAAGACTGCTCCCCTCGTATATCAGTCTACCTCTTGGCAGCATGGTACCTTCGTTGGTTCTATTATGGCATCCGAGACCACCGCAGCAGCTGCAGGTGCAGTCGGCGTAGTTCGTCGTGATCCTATGGCTATGCGTCCCTTTGTAGGCTACGATATGGGTGACTATTGGGCACACTGGCTGAATATGGGTAAGGTAATCAAGAATCCTCCCAAGATCTTCCACGTTAACTGGTTCAGAACCGATGACGAGGGTCACTTCATCTGGCCCGGCTTTGGCGATAATATGAGAGTTCTTATGTGGATTCTCGCTCGTTGCGAGGGTAAGGTTGATGCTGTTGAAACTCCTATTGGATTCGTTCCCAACGCAGAGGACATCAACATCGACGGTCTTGACATCAGCGTTGATACTATCAAGGAGCTTCTCTCTGTTGATAAGGAGCTTTGGCTTGAGGATTGCGCTGCAATAAAGGAGTTCTACGCACAGGTTGGCGACAGAGTTCCTGCAGAGCTTTATGAAGAGCTTGCAGCACTTGAAGCAAGACTTTCTAAGTAAAATACAAAATCCCGACTCTGTGCGAGTCGGGATTTTCTTTTAACTCATAACCGATTAGGCGTTAAAAAAGACCGAACAGACAAAAAAACAACAATTCTCCGAGTTTGTTTGCTATAATGATATTTGCAACCGATAAATGAAACGGAGAAAAAACAATGCTAGCCATCAAAACGACTGAGCTTATAAAGCAGTACAAAAATTTAACTGCCGTAGATAAGCTTGATTTAGAAATACAGAGGGGCGAATTATTCTCTCTGCTTGGTGTAAACGGTGCAGGGAAGACTACGACTATTAAAATGCTTTCCTGCTTGACAAAGCCTACGGGCGGAGACGCCCTTGTAGGCGGATATAGTATTACAAAGGAATCGGAAAAGATAAAACGGCTTATCAGTGTATCGCCTCAAGAAACCGCCGTTGCTCCTAACCTTTCCGTAAAAGAAAATTTAGAGTTAATCTGCGGTATTCACGGATTTTCAAAAGAAAAGACCTCTGCGAAAATTCAAGAGATGTCTGTGCAATTTGCTTTAGCTGATGTTCTGAACAGAAAAGCGGGAAAGCTATCAGGCGGTTATGGGCGTCGTCTCAGCATCGCAATGGCTTTAATCAGCGAGCCTGAAATTCTGTTTCTGGATGAGCCTACGCTCGGGCTTGATGTTATTGCAAGGGGGGAGCTTTGGGAAACCATTAGATCAATGAAGGGAAACGTCACTATTATTTTAACAACGCACTATATGAAAGAAGCAGAAGCACTGTCAGATAGAATCGGTATAATGAAAAACGGTAGACTCCTTGCCGTAGGTACGGTAGAAGAACTGAAAGCGAAGGCAAGTACAAACGATTTTGAAACGGCTTTCGTTTCCATCGTAAAGGAGAGTGTGGTATGAGAATGATGACCTTTGCTAAAAGATGTGCAAAAGAGATTTTGCGTGACCCCATCAATCTCGGGTTTGGCTTGGGGTTTCCTCTTGTTTTATTAATGCTTCTCAGTGCTATACAAGCAAGCATTCCCGTAAGCCTCTTTGAAATCAACACACTAACCCCGGGCATTACCGTGTTTGGACTCTCATTTATGACGTTGTTTTCGGCAACGCTTGTTGCCAAGGACAGAGAAAGTTTGCTTCTCCAAAGACTATACACAACTCCTCTTACAAGCCTTGACTTTATCCTTGGATATATGCTTCCGCTTTTGCCAATCGCTCTCGGTCAAACGGTTATCTGCTATCTGGTTGCGATTCCTTTGGGACTTGAGCTCAGTGTGAATATTATTTATGCGGTTATCGGTATTGTACCTATGGCAATTTTTAATATTGCACTCGGACTTTTGTGCGGCAGTCTTTTGGGCGTCAAGCAGGTTGGAGGCATTTGCGGAGCATTACTTACTAACCTATCTGCATGGCTTTCTGGTGTGTGGTTTGATTTAAAGCTTGTAGGTGGCTTCTTTGAAAAAATTGCAAGCCTGCTCCCATTCTTTCACGCAGTAGAAATGGAAAAGGCGTTGTTTTCTGGAGATTTTAGCCTTGCGGTAAAACATATTATGCCGGTTTTGACTTATAGCACGGTAGTCGTGCTACTTGCCGTTTTATGCTTCCTCAGACAAATGAAAAAACAGTAAGGATTTTTAAAAATGAAATACAAACTTATCATTGACAAGGATGCCGAAGAAGAAATAACTGCGGTAGTCCACGCCCCCTCTGTTCTTACAGAGAAAATAGAAAATCTCGTGCACAGCTTTTCGGGTGCAGACTTTATTTTTGGATACAGAGAAGAAGAGATGCGAAAGTTATCCTTTTGTGAAATAGAGTGCATTACAATACTTGAGAGAAAAGTGATTGCTATTGATACAAGAGGGGAGCGCTATATACTAAAGGATAGACTCAAAGAGCTTGAGGATATATTGCCCACTTATTTTATACGCATTAATAAATCCGCGCTTGCTAACGAACACCGTATTCAAAGGTTCAAGGCGGTAATCAGCGGCGGCGTTGATGCTATATTTAATTGCGGCTATCGCGAATACGTTTCAAGGCGCTGCTTTGCCGAAATCAAAAGGAGGTATGATGTGGTATGAAAAGATTCGCTTTGGAATTTTTGCGACGCGGTGTTTTTGCTTGTGGCTTTGGACCTATCGTATTGGCGATAGTTTATCTGATTTTACAAAAGACATCTGATTTGCGCATTTTAACCGTTAATGAGGTCGCTATCGGTATATTTTCACTATTTGTGCTTGCATTTATTGCTGGAGGTATGAATGCTATTTATCAAATTGAGCGTTTGCCACTGATGGCTGCCATTTTGATTCACGGAACCGTTTTATATATCAGCTATCTTATAACGTATCTCATAAACGATTGGCTTGACTTCGGTATAATACCGATTATAGTATTTTCGGTAATTTTTGTTGTTGGATATATTCTGATTTGGAGTATTATTTATTCTATTATCAGAAAAAACACGGCAAAGATAAATGCAATTTTAAAGAAAAAACAGGGAAATTTGTAATCCAAAGTTTACTTTTGTAGTCAAAAAAGACACTCTGTATTATTTACAGAGTGTCTTTGCTTCATTTTAATTATTCATTTGTTTGAGAGTATTTTTCAAGCCTCCTCGCCTGCTTTTGCTCCTCAAGAATCTTGTATATTTCTTCAACCGCAAGCTTAACCTTGCCCACAACCTCTTTTTGCTCCGTAGGGAAAGCAAAATAGAGGGCGCGACTGTTGCCCATACCGATAACGTCGCCTATTTGATACCAATAAGGTGTAGCCTCGCAGGTGTACATTGACTTTGAACTTTGACGATAGTCGATTTTGCCATCGCATCCTGTCAGGTGGAAGCCGTCCTCCATATTGTGAGAAAGTCTTCCGAATCCAACCTTGTAGAGCGCTTTCGTGTCCACTATCATCATAATCTCGCAGGGAACGTCAAAGCCGTAAGTACCGTCAAGAATCTCGCGCCTGACACATTCGCGCTCCCATTTGTACCAATCGGGAACGTGGTCAAAGTAGGTTTTGCCCTCGGTCGCCTTGAGATAACCAAGCTCAGTGAGCTCCCAGGTTTTACCGCACGCAGAGCAAGAGAGATGGATGCCGTCGCTCTGCATTTCGCCTTCCTTTTGACAGTGAGGACATTTGTATAGAATCGTGTGAAGACCGTCAGCGCGGAAAGGCTCGTCGATAACGATGTTGTTTTCTTTTTGCCAACGGAATTCATCATATGAAAATTCTCGGTCGAGTACCTCTTGTATTTCTTCAATGCTCATTCGTTTTATTTCTTCGGGAGAGAGAACGTAGCGAAGCTCCGCGTGAATCGGAACGTCACGGTTTTCAACATAACCGTAAGCGGGGACGTGAAGATAAACACCATTTGTTTTAAGTAAGCAAAGAGGCGCTTCCAGCATTTTAACGAATTTAGCGAGTGTCGAGGGAAGTGTCACGCAGGTTCCGTCCAAAGTATAAACTGCCTCAGGATACATAAGCACGGAGCTCTTGTTCTTAGTAAGACAATACTTTATATCACGGATAAGCTGGAGATCGGATATATATTTTCTTGTTGAAAAGCATCCGATTGCCCTCATCAGCCATTCAAGCCCCATAAAGGTTTCATATGCAGCGACCGTATTAAATTTTTTGGGGTAAAGCATGGAATACGCTATCTCAAAATCAGTGAAACCGGAGTGATTCATAAGAATAAGCGCAGGTTCATTTTTTCCCAGCTTTTCCATACCAATTTCGCTATGCGTGAAATGAGAAGAAATAAGCGCCGGTTGAGATATAATTTTAGTGAGGGTTTGCCAAAAAATATTAGTTTTCTTCGGTTTTTGATGTTTTGGCGGCTTTATAGCCATTACTTCGTCATAGCTTTTAGCACGGGTTTTAATTTTCATGGTTTTTACCTTTCTAGATATAAAATCACAGTTCCCAGAAATAGTTTACCATTTTTCTTGCGCTTTTGCAATATTTTTTTCATATATTTTTCACATATTTTTAATAAAATAATTAAAAATACACCTTTTTTCTATATTGGTCATACTAATTAGATATAAAAAAGACACTCTGTAGTTTTACAGAGTGTCTTACTAAAGCATTTTCTATTAGTTAGAAATGTAGGGGAGAAGTGCCATCTGGCGAGCTCTCTTAATTGCAACGGAGAGCTGTCTCTGGTGAAGAGCACAGTTGCCGGATACACGTCTGGGGAGGATCTTTGCTCTCTCGGAAATGAACTTTCTGAGCTTTGCAATATCCTTGTAATCAATGTCAGTCACCTTGTCCTGGCAGAAGATACAAACCTTCTTTCTTCTGTGGTTCTGACGGAATGCGGGACGCTGATTGTTTTCCATGATATCAAATCACCTTTCCGACTCACGATTTCTATATTACACTCACCGCAGTGAGCCTAGCGGTAAGCGGACGGTCTGCCTTATTAGAAGGGAAGGCTCTCGTCGTTAGGAATTTCTTCGAAATCAGCACTTCCTGTGCTGTTAAAAGATGGATTACCGTAAGCTGCAGGGGTATATCCCTGAGACTTTTCACCGGCATTCTGAGATGCCGCAGCAGGGGCGCCGAAGCTAACTTCGTCAGCAACCACCTCGGTAACGTATCTCTTCTGTCCCTGATTGTCGGTCCAGTTCCTCGTCTGAAGGCTACCGCAAACTATGATGCTCGAGCCCTTCTTGAAATAACGGGAAACGAATTCAGCCTGCTGTCTCCATGAAACGATGTTAATGAAGTCAACCGACTGCTGACCCTGATCAGCCTTGGAATAGCGGCGATTTACACCGATAGAGAAGCTGCATACGGAAATGCCGCTGGTAGTCTGCTTTAATTCGGGATCTGCCGTCATGTGGCCCATAAGAATGACCTTGTTTAAATCTGCCATAGTTATATGACCATCCTTTCCTTTTTAAGTCTTGCGGTACAAGACCGCATAAATTCTAAAATTATTCCTCGGTTGCTTCTGCAACTTCAGCGGTTTCCTCGGGAGCAACAACTGCTTCCTCAGTCTTAGCTGCCTTCTCGATCTTGGTGGTGGTCATGTAGCGAAGGACACCTTCGGTGATGCCAAGCACGCGCTCAAGCTCAAGAGGGAAGCTGGGTTCGCTCTTATAGGAAACAAGCGTGTAGTATCCCTCGGTCACGTAGTTGATAGGATACGCGAATCTGCGCTTGCCCCACTCGTTAACGTCAACGTCACTTGCGTTGTCATTAATGAGATTTACGAACTTCTCGATAACAGCCTTTGCGTCATCTTCTGCAAGATTGCCGCTAACTGCAAAGAGAGTCTCGTAAGAACAAATCTTCTTTTCCATCTGAATTTTACCTCCTTTTGGTCTTTTGGCTGCCTTGCGGCAGCAAGGGGTTGGACATATTTGCCCAAACTACCAAAGTATTATATCATAGTCGTTTCACTTTGTCAATACTTTTTTGCTAATTTAAAATAAAATATATTTATATATTGATTTTTCTAATGAAATGTAGTATAATGCTGTGCAGGAGGTGTCTTATGGTAAGAGAACAGGCTAATGCAAAAATCAACCTTTTTCTCGACGTGCTGTGCCGACGGGATGACGGTTTTCATAATATAAAGAGCGTTATGCATTCGATTTCGCTTTCGGATTTTCTTACCGTTTCGGCATCTTGGGCGGAGGAAACTCTGATAAATATACGTTCTGATGCGAGCGATTTGCCCAGCGGTAAGGATAATCTGGTTTATCGCGCTGCCGATAAATATCTTTCACGGTTTAATAAAAACGCCGTCGTTGATATTTATATAGAAAAGCACATTCCTATAAGTGCAGGTCTTGCAGGCGGCTCCTCCGATGCTGCGGCAACGCTTCGCGCTTTGAATAAAATACTTAAATGTGCAACCGAAGAGCAGCTTCTGGAAATTGCTTCCGAGATAGGAAGCGATGTATCATTTTGCCTTGTCGGTGGTACGGCGCTTTGTGAGGGCAGAGGTGAAATTATTACACCGCTTACCTCGCCCGAAATTTCCCACATGGTTATTGCCATCGGCAATGAGCGCGTTTCCACCCCCAAGGCATATCAGTCACTTGACGTATTGTATAACGACGTTTTCCCGGACAATAGCGAAAAATGCGAGAGCTTGATTTATTCATTTAACAAAGGAATTGACAATAGTTGTTTATATAATGTTTTTGAGGATGTCGTAAGGTTGCCTGAAGTTGATAAAATCAAAGAAATCATGAAAAAAAACAGGGCAGAGTCTACTCTGATGAGCGGAAGCGGCCCTGCTGTGTTTGGAATTTTTTCATCGTACAAAGAAGCGAAAAACACGCAGAATGAACTTCTAAAATCGGGATTTGATGCATATTACGCCACCTCGGCAATCAATGGAGAATCTATATGATTTATGATCTTCTTGCCCCTATTTACGATTCTATAAATTCGGATATTGACTATAAAAGCTGGGCAGATTTTATAGAAGAAATACTTAACAAAGAAATGAAAATACCTCCCGAGCTTATTCTCGACCTTGCCTGTGGCACGGGTAGGATGACACTAGAGCTTGCTTCTCGCGGATATGATATGACAGGCGTTGACCTCTCGACCGAGATGCTTGACGTCGCACGTACTCTTGCTGAAGAGGCAGGACACGATATACTATGGCTTTGCCAGGATATGCGCGCGTTTGAGCTTTACGGTACTGTGGATGCAGTAGTGAGCTGCCTTGATTCCATAAACCACATCACTGAATACGAAGACCTTGTTAAATGCTTTTCTTTAGTTCATAATTATCTCATACCAGAAGGTATTTTCATTTTTGACGTTAATGGTAAATTCAAATTTGAGAATATCTATGCCGACCGTACTTATACTATGGAGGAGGAAGGAGCAGTTTGCATCTGGGAGAATGATTACGACTCCGAGAGCCGCCTCTGTGATTTCTATATAACTCTGTTTAAGGAAGACGAAACCGGGAAATATGCTCGATATGATGACCTTGAAACCGAGCGAATGTATACTTTGGCCGAAATTAAGTCGGCATTATCGGAGACAGGAATGGAGTTTATCGGGGCGTATTCAGATTTTGATTTTCGCGATGGTGATGACCATAGCGAGCGTATATATATTGTTGCAAAATGCAGAAAGTGAAAAACATGGAAAATAAAAATATTAAAACGTCAAAAATTCTTCGTGCAATGACCAGGGATGGTTCTGCCAGACTTTTAGTCATTGATTCGAGGAAAATTGTTAACGATGCTATAGCATTTCATAAGACTACCCCTACAGCGAGCGCAGCACTTGGCAGACTTGTCACGGCAACGTCTATGATCGGCACGATGCTTCCTGAACCTAATGACAGCGTGACCGTTAGTATACAGGGTGACGGTGAAGCGGGGAGAATACTTGCCGTTGGAGATTATTTCGGCAACGTGAAGGGCTACATTCAAAACCCTGCCGCAAATCCTCCAAAGAAGCCGAATGGAAAGCTTGACGTTGGCGCAGCGGTTGGCAGAGGCACGATTTCTTTTGTGAAGTCTGTTGGCGCGGTAGAGCCGCAGATTGGTACTATTGAGCTTGTTAGCGGAGAAATCGCTGAGGACATTGCTACCTATTTTGCAAAAAGCGAGCAGATACCCACAGTGCTTTCTCTCGGAGTTCTCGTGGACACTGATTATACCTGCCTTGCTTCCGGCGGCGTCCTTATTCAGCTTATGCCTTTCCCGGATGAAGATACCGTTGATCTTATTGAACGCAATGCAGCAGACCTCGTTAACATTTCGCGTCTCTTTGAAAAGGGACTGGACCTCAAGGAAATTGCCGATATTGCCATGCGCGATATTCCGTACGACCATTTCGACACACTTGAGGTTTCGTATAAGTGTGACTGCTCCGAGGAGCGTATGAAAAAGAAAATACAGAGCCTTGGCAGACCTGAAATAGAGAAGATGCTCGATGAGCAGGAGTCGGAGGGCAAGGCGCGCGAGCTTACAGCCATCTGCCGATTCTGCAACACCGAATATACCTACACCGAAAAAGAATTGCTCAAATAATTCACGAAAGAGTCTTGTCGGCATATTATGCCGATAAAGGCTCTTTTTTTGTTGGAGGCGCTTATGAATAAATCAATACTTTTAGAATTTCTCTCTGAGGATAACCTAAATTTGCACATTTCACATATGAAAAATGAAGCGAGCAAATATTCAATACTTGAAAAAAGCATTCCAAGGCTTGTAGGTGTACCAATTAGCGAGATTTATCGCCTTGGTTTGAAAAAGGATGAGTGTGAAGATGCACTTGCTATCCGTTCTTGCGTTGAGGCGCATAAATTATACTTCGATTCTTTTTCTTATTTAAATCAAAAATGTGAAAAAGTGAGGGAATACTTTGGCTCTGTGGATAAATTTCTTTACGAGGTGTTTGAGTGCGCAAGAGAAGGAAGTGAGGGCTTTGTTTACGTTTTCCTCGATAATAGAAAAAGGCCTCTGATAGAGTTTTGCAAAGGCTACGATATACTAATAAACAAAACTCCTATATTGGCGCTTGACCTTTTTGAGCACGCATATTTTTGGGATTACGGCTTTAAAAAAGAAAAATATCTTCGCGTGGCTATCAGCCGACTGGATATAGAAAAGCTGGAGACGGCATTAACTTAATCTTGACATCAGCATAAAAAAAGGTTATAATAAGATAACTGAAATTTCGGAGGAAAATTAGATGCTGATAGGAAATGCAATAGTAGGACAGTCGGGCGGTCCGACCGCAGCTATAAATGCAACGCTTGCGGGCGTAATACGGGGTGCAAAGGACGCAGAAAAGAAGGGAATTATACCCACGATTTACGGTATGCGCAACGGCATTGAGGGATTCCTTGCCGAAAATATGGTTAATTTGTCGCAAATATTTGACAGTGAGGGCAAGCTCAAGACGCTTGAAGCAACTCCCGCTGCAGCTCTCGGCTCTTGCAGAAAGAAAATGAAATCCCCCGAGGATGATCCCAAAACGTATGCAAGACTTGTTGAAATATTTAAGAAATATGACATCAGATATTTCTTTTATATCGGCGGAAATGATTCTATGGATACTGTTTCCAAGCTGGCGAAATACGCCAAGGAACATGATTATGAGATGTGTGTAGTTGGTGTGCCTAAAACGATAGATAACGACCTTACTGCAACAGACCACACCCCCGGATTTGGTTCTGCCGCGAAATATGTTGCGATTACCATGAAAGAAATACTTCGTGACGTTTCGGTTTATACAATGAAGGCGGTGACGATAGTTGAGATCATGGGCAGAGATGCGGGCTGGCTCACTGCCTCGGCTGCTCTTGCAGGAATATCTGACGGAAAGGGCCCCGATCTTATTTATCTTCCCGAGCGCAAATTTGATGTGAATGAGTTTATCGCTTCTATAAATTCCGCCTTTGAAAAACACCCCGCTGTGCTTGTTGCTGTTTCAGAGGGAATAAAATTTGCTGACGGTAGATACGTTGGCGAAGGCCTTGGCGGAAGAAAGATTGACGCCTTTGGCCACGTTGCACTTTCGGGTGCGGGCAAGGTGCTTGAAGGGTTAGTCAAGGAAGAAATCGGTTGTAAGGTGCGCTCTATTGAGCTTAACTTACCGCAAAGATGTGCCTCTCACATCGCTTCTGCTACTGATATTGCCGAGTCGGTAGGCGTTGGATTCGCTGCCGTTCGTGCGGCAGTTCAGGGCAAAACCGGTGTTATGATGACCATTGATCGTCTTGAATGTGAGGAATATTCGGTCGGCTTTAGCTCTGCTGATATTTCCGCTATTGCCAATGCAGTAAAACGTGTTCCTGATGAATATATAAATGAAGAAGGCAACGGAGTGACAGATGCTTGCATCAATTATCTCGCACCGCTTATCGTTGGTGAGATAACTCCCGAGTATGAAAACGGATTGCCCAAACATTTTGTCTTGTAATATAAAAACTGCCGAGAAAATTCTCGGCAGTTTTCTTTTTATCTATTTTCCTCGTTGCCTTCTTTATTTGTTTGCTTGCGAATCTTCACTCGCTTTACGATAAGGTAAATACCCACACCTATTATTCCAACTGCCACTACAACCATAACAATATCATTGCCGGAGAGCGTTTTATCAAATATTTGCTCCATATCCTCAACAACTATAACCACGGGAATATCGGTTTGCTTTGTGAAATCCAAAAGTGCAATATTCACGGTTTCCGTATTTATCTCTAGGGAAGAAAGATTGCTCAAATGCGATTCTGTCATATTCGTGCGGTCACTTGGCTGTATAAACGAGCTGCCAAGATTCAGCTCCACGATTCTATCAGCCATGCCGTCAACAGCGGCAGCAAGATTTTTACTAATCGAATGCTCGTAATAATCAGGCACGTTCTGCAGCATTTCGATGCCGAAAGCGGTGTATTGGTTGCCGAACATTGAGTTAATCTCGTTCTTTACGTTGTCACCAATCCAGGCAATCGTGTAATATCCGTCGCGCTTCTCATTAGCGAGGAAAACTATCAGAAGATTATCCTCATACGCCGAGCTGTCACCGAATTCCTTTGCGTACTGCATATTTGCAAAATTCTGGATTTTTGGCTCGTTGTAGGTTATATTTCCGCCCTTGGCAACCGTAAATATCGAGCCAAGAGCGTTAAAGAGCAGCATGCCGGCGAGAGAAAAGATAATTAAAGGCATAAACATAATGCCGAAAAGTCCCCCAAGGCAACCGCCGCCGTACCCAAAGCCGAACGGCCTAAAGCCCCAGAACATAGGTCTGTAAAAATGATTGTAAGGTCCACCGCCAAATCCACCGTATCCACCGCTGAAGCCTCCGCCTCGCGAGCCTCCTCCAAATCCGCCGCCTCTTGCGCCACCACCCAGTCCGGGCATAGAAAAAATCCTCGCTTTCAAATATATTTTTTAATAGTTTTTTCGTTTTGAGTCTTTATATAAGCGAATTTAAACGTTTCTAAAAATTGGTTTTTTAATATTTTACTAAAGGACTTGATTTTTGTCAAAAAATGTGCTACAATACAAGAGTAAATTAAATAACACTTATCAAGAGCGGTGGAGGGACTGGCCCTGTGAAGCCCGGCAACCTGTTTTTTCAAGGTGCTAATTCCTGACAGATGAGTTATGCTCGAGGTTCGGGAAGGCACTGCCGCCCGAACCTCTGCTTTTTTGAAAACGAAAGGACGTTTATGAAAAGAGTTCTCTTTACCTCGGAGTCGGTGACCGAAGGACATCCCGACAAAATATGTGACAAGATTTCTGATGCAATTCTCGATGAAATGCTCGCACAGGACCCTATGTCGCGCGTAGCCTGCGAGAGCTTTGCTACAACAGGTATTATTACCGTTATGGGCGAAATTAGCACGAAGGCAAAGGTTGATATTCAAAAAATCGTGCGTGATACCGTTGCTGAAATCGGCTATGACAGAGCAAAGTATGGCTTCGATGCAGGCACTTGCGCTGTTCTTAGCTCGATTCACGAGCAGAGCGCTGATATTGCACTTGGCGTTGACAAATGCCTTGAGGCTAAGGAGGGAGACCTCTCCGACGACCTCGACACAGGTGCAGGTGACCAGGGCCTTATGTTTGGTTATGCCTGCGACGAAACTGAGGAGCTTATGCCTCTGCCCATCTCGCTTGCACACAAGCTTGCAAAGCGTCTTACCGAGGTGAGAAAGAACGGCACGCTCTCATATCTCCGTCCCGACGGAAAAACTCAGGTGACCGTTGAGTATATCGACGGTGAGCCCAAGAGAATTGATACGATAGTCGTGTCCTCGCAGCACTCTGCAGAAATTGATTCCGCTACTATCCGCAAGGATATTATTGACAAGGTTATTCTCCCTGTAATTCCTAGCGAGCTGCTCGACGGCAAGGTTAATATCTACGTTAACCCCACCGGCAGATTCGTTATCGGCGGCCCTCAGGGTGATACCGGTCTTACCGGCAGAAAGATAATCGTTGACACCTACGGCGGCTACTCTCGCCACGGCGGCGGTGCATTCTCGGGTAAGGATCCGACCAAGGTTGACCGTAGCGCATCCTACGCTGCAAGATACGTTGCCAAGAATATCGTCAAGGCAGGCCTTGCCAAAAAATGCGAGGTGCAGATTGCTTATGCAATAGGTATTGCAAAGCCTGTCTCTGTTATGATTGATACCTTCGGTACTGCAACCGTAGCAGAGGAAAGAATTGCTGACGCAGTAAACCAGCTCGTTGACCTTCGCCCTGCAGCGATTATCAAGAAGTTCGACCTCCGCAAGCCTATCTACAAGCAGCTTGCTGCCTATGGCCACATGGGCAGGGAAGACCTCGGTGTTAAATGGGAAATCTGCGACATCGCAGATAAGCTCGCCGAGCTTTGCAAATAATAAGAAATAAGAAAGGTGCGACACTCGTCGCACCTTTTAACTTTAGATAAAGAAAGGAAAGAGGAACGCTTACGCGTTCCTCTTTAAGTTTAGTTTATATTACTGATTGCTTGTTGCGCCATTAAAGGGCTGGTAACCGAATACGAAGCCGAAGCAGCCGTAGTAGATAGCAACCATATCGCCGTCTGCAAGCTTTTGCATATTCTGATACATCTCTGCTTCAGTGCTGCCGGCGGGAGTAGCAGTCTGGTTTACCTTATCAATTACAAGCGTTCCGTCCGTATAGGTGTTGATGATTACAGGCTCCTTGCCTGCTGCTGCCTGAGTGCCGAACTGGGTTGCAACGTTGGCGCTGCCGTAGCCGTGTACGCCGTCAGGCAACGTTACAGTATCATTCATATCAAGGTAGGTTTTTTCACCCACTGTCAGTTTACCGTCAAGGTCGTCGGCAAATGTAAGAACGGTTTGAATGTCGGTGCCCGATACAATGTTAACCATAACCATATTCATAAAGTACTCACCGCTTTCGCCGGTAAGGCCGTTTTCACCGGTGGTGCTAACGAAGGTCTTAGGCATACCGCCCTCAGCGAGAAGCAAGCCAAGCCCTGCAAGCTGTGTGGCGATTGGCTGAGCGCCGATTGCCTTGAACCACGCTTCCTGACCTGTTACCCAGGTCCAGATCTCAGTTTTGTCATCAATAGTAACCTGAGCGCCGGACTTAGAATGTCTAGCATATCCGGGATTCTCGGTCTGGTTAAGGATAACCGGACCTCCGCACTTGGTTACGCTGGAGTTGGTAATATTGAGGGTAATGGGAACGTGGTTTGCCGCAGGAGCTGCATCGTCTTCCCCAAGAGGATTCTTGTTGTAGGAGTAAATGAGATTCTGATAGCCGTTGTAGAAGATGGAGTTGTTAACAGTTGCAACGGTATAGTCATTATCGAGGAAGAAACCGATGTAGTATGCGGTGATATTGATATTTTCAACCTCGATCTGCTGGAACTGTACCTTCATAGCTATAATACCAAGCATATCACGGTTAGCTGTAGCCTCGTTGTTCTTGTTGGGGTTGTTATCTCTAAAGGCTACATTCTCAAGTCTGGTCTTGTAATCCTCTACCCTGAAGTTGGTATCGTTAAGCTCGGCGCAGCTGAATCTGAATAGCTGAGCAGAGGAAACCGAATCGTCGTTGTTCGCAACGTCCTTGCCGACAACGTTAGGAAGGTCGTAGGAGAGAACGGTGTAGTAGTTACCGTAGAAGGTGAAGGTGGGGTTGTTCTTGTCTGTTGCGTGTGGGAACACGGTGAGGTAATCGTAGAAATCACCGCTGGAGTGGAAGAATTCAGAGGGAAGATCGGATTTCTTTACGTCCATATCGTTATGAAGAACGATACCCGCAAGGGACTTGGGAGCATCCAAAGCAACGCCCTTATTGTTCTTAAGGAAGTCGAGAACTATCTGAACGACAGTTCTGGTTTCACCGCCGTCACCGTCAATCTCATTCGCAAGGTCAAAGTCGTTGTAGTTGGTGAGATAGTTAAGCTCCCACGCCTCGTAGATATTAAGGCCGTCAACGATCTTTACGGTATGCTCTCTCGTCATATTTTCAGCGTCAGCGTCGGAAATGCCGTCAGCAGGGCGAGTCTTAATGGTGAAGGTCTGACCTATTGCCGCTGTGGTAAAGTCGATGCTGTTGTTGGCAGGGTCGATTGCCTCAACGTACTCTGTGTACTGAGCCTCGGTAAGCTCTGCGCCGTTCTGCCAAACCTCAAAGTAGCTCTTGTAACTGTCGAAGGCTTCATTCAGGTTGCCGTTGCCGTCAAGAACGGTAAGTGTGAGCTTGAAGATATAGGGGTTATCGTCGCCTACTACGTAGGGGTTATCATGAACCTTAAAGGTAGCTCCGCCTCTCTTGGTTTCCCACGAGCTAAGAGACATAGGAAGGTCAACGTCCAAAATAACGTAAGAGAGGTCGGGGTCGTGAACGGTGATAGTCTGCTGCGCGGAGGTAACGCCTCTATAAGAAGCGGTGATATTGTACTGACCAATAGCATCAGTGTTAAGGTTAGATACGTCAACGCTTACTCCGTCTGCAATGCCTTTGCCAAGTAACACGCTGTCATCGCTGGCGGTTACGTTAACCTTAAGACCGCTGTGGTCGAAGGCAGTTCCCGCAGGGAAGAAGGTGGCTATAGTAGAAGCGTCAATAGTGATAGACTTAATACCAAGAACGGTTACGTCAACGCTAGCGGTGATAGTGGTATCCGCGTTGTAGCTTACGGTTATCGTATATGTTCCGGGAGCGCTTGTGTCAACGGAGCTGAAGGTAACGTCGGTGTGAGGAACGTTTTCGCTAAGACCGTTGTTAAGCGTGCCCGTAATGCTGATGGTGGAGGTGTTTACGCTGTCACCAACGAGAATCTTGTTAGTAAAGCTTGCGGTGTTAAGGGTCAAGGTAGTTACGGTAGCGTCCTCAACGTTGAGAGTAAGGGTTGTGCTTACGTTGCCGTACGCAACGGTTACAATATTACCGTTCTGGGTGATGGTAAGCTCGTCAAGGCTGACATTGATTCTTTCACCGTTGTTGAATATCTTGTCAACCTTCATATCGGTGGGATCAAATTCAGTGCCCTCAATAACGTTAAGGTTTGCCTGAGTTACTGCAAGTCCAACGACCACGATTTCCTGTACGTTGAAAACGTAGCTACAGGATTTACCCATAAAGGTAATGGTAAGAGTCTTTTCACCCGCGGTTGCGGTGCTGATATCCGCGCCGTTGTGCTTAACGGCAGTGTTAGAGGCAGTCTTGGTTTCCTCAGAGCCGTCGCTATAGGTCGCGATAATAACTATGCTGTTGAAGGAGATTTCGTCGCCAACGTAAACGTTCTCGGGAATACCCGAAACGTACTTGATGCTTACAAGCTCCTTGTTATCGCCTACGATTGATTTGCTCTTGACGTTTACCTCAACGGAGGTAGTGAAGCTTCCGTAGGAAATCTCAAGATCCTTCTTACCGGAGGTAGAGGTATCAAGAGCGCCGAAGGTAAGCTCGTCTGCATTAACCTCCTTGGTAGTACCGTCGTTATAAACGATAGTAGCCTTTACGCCGGAGAAATCGGGCGTTTCGTTAAGCTCGTATTCGTACTTGAAGCCACTTGTGATCTGAATGTCCTTAACCTGCTTTCTGCCGCAGGAGGTCAGAGCCAAGGAAAGCATCAAAACGATCATGAGCGCGAGGGATAAAAATCTTTTCATTTTTGCATCCATCCTTTTTTTAAAATTTTTATATTATTTAAAAATAATTTTTATAGTATCGCTGACAGTAGTTCCGTCGGTTGCCATAACCGTAACGTCAACCGAGCCGGAGGCAGTGAAGGTGACTAATCCGTTCTCGTCAATGCTCACGTGCTGCTTCTGCGTGTCATATACGAAGTCAACGTCGGTGTCGTTCGCATCCTCGGGCGTTACCTTCCACACAAGCTGATATTCGCGTTTTCCGTTTTCATCAGGGGAAAGAACAATATATTTCACACCTGAAGCTGTGTAGCTTGCGTTTTTCTCAATGATCTCAATCTGACTTACGTATATAATCTCATTGAAGCTTTTGTGTTTAAGTCCAAAGAAGGTTACTAAGAAAATGGACAAGGCGTAAATAATTGCGATTGAAATAATTACCGTTTTTTTCATTTATTTCTCCTTATAATACAGCTTGATTTTGGAGAAGTACTGCCAGATTCTGTAGATCAGCGCCGCAAGTCCAATCAGGAAAATCTTGATGAAAAGTCCCTCGATTACGTCGCCGTTGGCAAGCGGAATAGTATCTACCGCCTCGGTCTTATCAAGCAAGAGCAGCATAGACGCTCCGCCGGTGAGAAAGGCGATAATGAAGGCAGACAGCGTAGCCTTGGTCTCGTTGGGATTGCTGTCGGATGCTCCCACGGTGGCGTAAATTTCATACTGCGGATTCATAATATCAAGCTCGGCGCAGTAGAGCAGGTGAGCAAAATATATGAAAATAAGTCCGAGGGAAAGAATAATTACGTTTATTACTCCAAGTCCCGACGATATGATAAGCACCACGAGGGTTGCCAGAAGTGAAACGAGACAGAACAGAGCGTCGGGCAAAAGCTTAGAGAAGAGAATAATAGCCGGATTGGTGGGCTGGGTCTTAATAAGATATGCCGAGCGTCCGTCTCTGGAATATATGCTTGCCGCCGTGGTATTGGCGTTAAGCGCAACGAGAAGTATAATAAGAACGTTGAAGGCAACTATCATATTATTACCCATCTCGTCGGTATTCATTGCGAAGAATACTTTGTTAAGGAAGAAGGTAAGAAGGGGTATGGAAATCATAATTCCAACGTTAGAGAACATTCTGCTCGGATTTTTTATGGTAATTATCATTTCCGTGAAGAAGGTAGAGAGCTTTTTATGAGTAACCCTGTTCTTTCTTGGCTTAACCGTCTTTTTAAGATACTCGAAGGGCGTGCTTGCCATTTTGTAGAAGAGAGGAAGCACGAATGTCAGACCGAGTGAAAGAAGCACGGCGTCAATTCCAAGAAGAATAAGGAATTTTACTGCTGTTGCTCCGAAGGGGAATAGCGTTCCCATCGTTTTTCCCGCTAAGCCGAGGAACATCAGTGTGAATTTATGATACGCGCCAAAATTCTCAATATAGGTTACCGCCAGCCATTTTTTGACCCTGTTAAGCGTAACCGGCATAGTTGCCAGCAGGTCAAGATTCTCCGGAATAAGAGATATTGCGTAGAATAGCGCGATGACTACCGCCGAAACGATAGCAACCAGAGTGCCGATCTGCAAAGTTCTGTTCTGCCTGAAGATGTTGGAGATCCACATAGCAGGTATAGAGATAAGCGTTGCGGTGGCAACCGTAAACAGCGAAATAAATACGAAGCATATTATCAGCCAAAGGTATGCGAGTAAAGGATAACCGTGCAGGATATAGAATGCAATGAACAGCGGCACGATAAACTCAAAGCTTCTTTTAAGCTCGTATGCATAGAAGATAATAAGCTTGGATAGGAAAACCTGTACGGGACGACAAGGGAGAGTCAGTAGTATCGCGTTGTCACGCGAGTAATACATCGAATTAGTGAGATTGATGGTGCAGGAAACGAGTGATGCGGCCATCATTATTGCAAATGCGATGGACATTACCGTAGTAGGAGTTGTCTTATCGAAGCTGAAGAGTCCGAGGTAATTTACCGCGAAGAGTACAGCTACGAAGATCGCAGTAACCAAAGCAAACTTAAGTACGGCACCGACAACCGACACCAGAATATTGAAGGCACTGACACCCTCAACCTCAAGTCGCTTGAAGTTCAGCTTTTCCTTAAGCTGCATCTTTACAAGTGTTAATAAGTTTTTCATGCCTCTATAACACCCGCATCGCCGGCATCTCTTGCCGAGCTGTCAATCATAAGAATATCGTCGCCGTCGATGCTAACCAACGGAGCAGCATCATCGGCATAAATAGTATCGAGATAGAACTGCTCAAGGTCGATTCCTCTCGCATCAAGCTCGGAAACCTTTGCCGCTGCGCGAATTTTACCTTTTCTTATAATAGCAATCTTATCACAGATTTTTTCAACAACGTCAATAATATGGGAGGAGAAGAATACGATGTTGCCCTTTGCAGCATGCTCCTTCATGCACTCCTTAACCTCGAAAATACTGGTGGGGTCAAGACCTGTAAGCGGCTCGTCAAGAATCCAAACCTTCGGATTGTGAACCAGGGCTGCCATAATAGCAATCTTCTGCTTCATACCGTGGGAGTAGGTCTTCATCTGGTTGTCAAATGCGCCAACGAGCTGGAACCTGGAAACGAGTCTTTCAATAGTTTCGTTTCTGTCTTCCTGGCTTACGTTATATAGGTCGGCAATATAGTTGATGTACTCACGTCCCGTGAGATTCTCATAAAGTGCGTAATGGTCGGGAACGAATCCGAGGTTAAGCTTAGCCTGCACGGACTGCTTCTCAACGTCATAGCCGCAAATTTCAATATTACCGGAGGTAATGGTCTGAATACCAACGATGCTCTTGATTATAGTAGATTTACCTGCACCGTTAGGTCCAAGGAAGCCGAAGACCTCACCGCCCTTAACCTCAAATGATGCGTGGTCGACCGAGTAATGCTTGTTAGCACCGTATTTCTTGGAAAATTCTTTAAGCACTATTCTGGGTGAAGAGTCACCGCTGATAGGCTCGTCAATTGATCTTTCGCCAAGATATTCTTTGAAATCCTTTTGCATTTTCTTATAATCTCTTTCTCTAAGTCTTTTATCTTGGGCGTTATCCCAAGTAGTGAAGAGCAGGGCGTAGAGGAACCACATTCCTGCTGAAATCGCAACGTAAACGAGATAGAACAGTGTTTGGTAGAGGGGATAGAACGTAAGAGTTATATCTCCGATACGAAGATCCCATACGAAATCTCTGGTGTTTTCCGCCCACGTACCAAGCTTGTCTACGATAAAGTCACCGTTAATGAAGAAGAAATCGGGGTTGTGACCGTAATTGGTAAGAAGTGCGTTGAGGAACAACACGAACAGGAAGTAGCCGGCAAAGGCAACCTGCGAATACAGCCATTCCTTGAATTTAGGACGTTCAAAGAGTCTGAGTGCTACGAGAACTATCGGCATAAAGAATGCAGGATAGTGGTTGATCCAGAAAATAAATCTCTCTGCCGCCATCGCGTTAACCGATTCGGGAGTGTTGGGCATTGCCATCGCTAGGAACGCACCCATTACGTTTATGAACAAGCAGAAGTAGAAGACTTTGTCCCATTTGAAGATAAGGCAGAGAGGAATAACGAACATTGCCGTGTTGCAAAGGTGAAGCGGCCATCTCCAAGGCTGCATGAACATACTCAAATCATAGTATGCAAGGAAGGACCAGAGCCAAGCGAGAAGCAGATATATCATTGCAAAGCGTCTGACCTCGTAGGACTTGTCCTTAAATATATGAAATATAATGAAGGGAATTATCAGTGTAAAATAGAGAAGTATTCTGTGTACTTCGGTGAGATCAAAGGTTTTTATGCTTTGATCGACATAACCGAATAGTGCCTGAGGGGCGAAGGCGGGCATAAGAGGAATAATCGCCAATGGCAGCGCCTGAAGCATTGAAATAACTTGAGACTTGTTCGGCATTTTTCTGTTTTCAAGAAGAATACTTGATAGCGCAAGACCAAGCGCGATAGCAGTTTCAACTGCAAGGCAGGGAATCCTTGCATCGAAAACCTCAAACGCGTCACTTCCGACAATCGCTATTGAATAAAGCTTGAAGAACGCGATGTCAAGAACTAAAATCGGAACAGAGAAGAACTTAACGATGTTCTTAAGTGCATCAAATTTATAAAACTCGTTGAAAGCTATGGTGAATAAAGCCACCCAAGTAAACCAGACGAGAAGCACCGCAAACGCAGTTGCAACCGTATTGTCACCAAAGGGAACGTTGACGCCTGGTAGGAGAGTCATATTTAAACCTGCAACCCAGTTTATAGCCTCTCGCTCCACTTGATAGCGGTAGAAAGCAACTGCGAACATTAAGAAGACAGCGAGCTTTCTGACCAGCGGCATGAACGAGAGCTTACTGTTTGCAAAATATGCGCCAACGGTAAGCAGTGCTGCCCCAAAAAGAATTGATAGAATGTAAGTAATAACCATGTTAACCTCAAAACAGTTGATTTAGGTATAAAAAATAATTTACACACTAATTATACATTAATAATAATAGCAAGTCAATAAGTGAAAGCAAATTCATTTATGAAAAAATATTAACTCATAACCCAAAAAAATGTAAACGAATTTTAAACAAAACCCTGTTTTTGTACTGTTTTGTAAACCCGCAGTTTGCAAAAAAAGAGAGGAGCTTTCACTCCTCTCTTGCTTAGTTATCTAGTTCTATGACTTTTTGCCCCGAAAGCTGCGTGCTTCCTGCGTTTCCTCCCGCAACGAACGGAATACCGAGATGGTCGTATGCAAGCTTTGTCACGCATCTGCCTCTTGGCGTTCTTGCGAGAAATCCGATTTGCATGAGATAAGGCTCGTAGACGTCTTCAATGGTGACGGTTTCCTCTCCGATAGTAGCAGCCAATGTGTCAAGTCCAACGGGACCTCCGGCGTAGTATTTTATAATTGCTTCAAGCAGTCTGCGGTCTATATTATCAAGACCAAGCTCGTCAATTTCAAGCGCTTCAAGTGCATATTTTGCAATATCAGAAGTTATAGTTCCGTTGCCTTTAACGAGTGCAAAGTCACGTACGCGCTTCAAGAGTCTGTTTGCAATTCTTGGTGTACCTCTTGAACGAGATGCAATACTATACGCACCATCATCGGTAATGTCAATTTCCAGAATGCTCGCAGAGCGCTTTACGATAGTTGCAAGCTCTTCGGGTGAATAAAGCTCGAGCTTTAAAAGCACGCCGAATCTGTCGCGCAGAGGCGTGGTAAGCTGTCCTGCTCTTGTTGTAGCACCGATAAGTGTGAACTTTGGAATAGGCATATGAATAGTTCTTGCACTAGGTCCTTTACCTATTATTATGTCTATCGCATAATCCTCCATTGCAGGATAGAGGATTTCCTCTGCAACGCGCGAGAGTCTGTGTATCTCGTCAATAAATAAGACGTCACCGGGAGCGAGATTGGTAAGTATAGCGGCAAGGTCGCCTGCTTTTTCTATGGCAGGACCGGAGGTGGTGCGGATATTAACTCCCATTTCGTTGGCAATTATAGCTGAAAGGGTGGTCTTACCCAAACCTGGAGGACCGTAGAGAAGCACGTGGTCAAGCGCTTCTGCACGCATTTTTGCACTTTCAATATATACTTTAAGGTTAGATTTTGCCTTTTCCTGTCCCACGTACTCCGAAAGAACCTTCGGGCGCAGACAGTTTTCCACCTCTCCGTCCTCTGAGGAGTCATATTCGTTTGAGAGAATTCGATTTTCAAAATCAAATTCGTTTACTTCTTCCATCATAAAAAGTCGTATCCTTTCGGGTTATCTTGCAAGTCTCTTAAGAGCTTGCCTGATGATTTCACCGGAGTCGTTTATCGAGGGGTCAACGCCCTTGAGAGCTGAAAGCACCGTGTTCTTGTCATAGCCGAGCACCATGAGCGCCTCCATAGCCTCAGAAACGTTGGAATTCGAGGCGTAATTTGCGGCAGAATTCGAGCTTCCTGCATTGAGAATACTTTCGTTGAGCATATCCTTTGACATCTTATCCTTAAGCTCAAGGATAATTCTGAGTGCCGATTTTGCACCAATTCCGGGGGCTTTTGCAATAGCCTTTGCGTCGTCGGTGCAGATGGCAAGAGCAAGCTTTTCAGGGGTGAGAGTGGAAAGTATACTCATGGCAGCCTTTGGACCGATTCCACTGACACTCGTAAGTCTGTTGAAGCACTCCTTTTCCTCGTAAGAGCCAAACCCAAAAAGCTCGACTCCGTCCTCTCTTACTGCAAGATGCGTGAATAGCTTTATTTCTTTACCAAGCTTTGAAACAAGTGATTCAGAGGTTATAAGGCTTACGGTCATTTTATACCCCACGCCACCGCAGTCAATAACGCAGGTGCTAATATCTCTGTAGGCAAGCTCGCCCTTTAAATAGTAAAACATAGATGATTCCTTTCGTTTAGGATTCTTTTGGGATTACTCTTTTTATCATTTTTTCAGCAGACTCGCGGTTCAAGGTAATGTCGCGTCCGCAGCCCTTGCAGGATATACGGACGTCACTTCCAACACGAAGAACTGCAAAGAGGTCGGATGAGCAGGGGTGCTTTTTTTTCATCACCAGTGTGTCGCCCACGGAAAATTTGATTATTTGCATAACTTATTCCTCCGTCTTGTAAAGTGGACGGTATTTTTCTTTTTTAGTTTCCTTTTTCAATTCTGCTTTGATTTTTCTATCAATTTTTTCATCAACCTTACGTACCGCCATGAGTATACCGTAGCTTATACCAAATATTGTGGCGTAGAGAACGGTAAAAATTATTATAGCAGTGAAAACGGCTCCGCCACCGGCAGAGGATATATTGCCGGTCGAAATAAATATTACAGAGAACGCTAAAAGCAGAACTGCGTAATGTATGAGAACGCGGAGTGCGAGAACAATCTTCTGAGCACTGAATATAAGTCCCGCTGCTGAAATAATAATGCCGAATCCGAGTATAAGCATGAATGTTGGGAAGTCGATATAGGCATCGGTAAAATCGCTGGCAAGTCCGAAGAGGTAGAATAGTAGCAGTATCAGTACTGTGTATCCGCCTGCGCGAAGAAGTAAATTCTCTATTTTTTTCATAATTTGCTCCGTCAAAATACTTTATAACAAAATAATACCATATAATGATAGCATAATTAACGCAATTTTGCAAGTCGAATTTTGTAAATTAAGAGATTTTTATATTTGACGTGGGAGAAATGAATAAAAATGCATAAACAAGGCAAATTATTCTAAAAAATGGTTGACAATTTAAAATATTAGATGTATAATATAATGTAATTTATAAATTTAATGAGGTGCAAAGTAATGCAAAGAAAGCTTGCTAGAGAAAACGCATTTATGCTTATTTTTGAAAGTGTATGCAAGACTGACGAGGTGGCTGAGGAAATATTCCTTAAGGCTACTGAGCATCGCGGTCTTGAGACTGACGATTACGTAAAGAGCGTGTTCTTTGGCTCTTATGAAAAGAAAGAAGAGCTTGATTCTGCAATAGAAAAGCATTTGATGGGCTGGAAGAAGAACAGAATTTCTCCCGTATCGATGGCAATTCTTCGTCTTTCCGCGTACGAGATGCTTTATATTACCGACGTTCCCGCTAAGGTGTCTATAAACGAGGCGGTTGAGTTGGCAAAGAAGTTTGACGATGAAAAATCCTATTCCTTTGTTAATGGCGTGCTTAACGCTTTAGCAGATGAGCTTGCGTTAAAATGAGTATCAAAAAAGCAATACTAGGCATAGATACGAGCAATTACACCACGTCGCTTGCTCTTATGACGCTTGATGGCAAGCTGATATGCAATCTTAAACGCCCGCTTACCGTCAAAGAAGGGGAGCGCGGACTTCGTCAATCCGACGCGGTGTTTGCGCATACAGTGAATATTCCTGCTTTGATGGAGGAGCTCTCTCAATATCTTGATATGCACAGCATTTGTGCGGTGGGCGTTAGTGAGAGGCCAAGAAACGTCGACGGCTCCTACATGCCGTGCTTTCTATCCGGTGCTGCAGTGGCACAGAGCATAGCCGTAGCACTCGGTGTGCCGTTATATAAGTTCTCGCATCAGTGCGGTCACGTTATGGCAGCTATTTATTCATCGGGCAAGGCGGAGCTTTTATCTGCTCCTTTTGCGGCGTTTCATATTTCGGGCGGTACAACAGAGCTTTTGAGAGTAAGTGCGAACGATTTAGGCTTTAACGCTCAGCTTATTGGCGGTACGTCTGACCTCAATGCAGGACAGGTGATTGACCGCATTGGCGTACATATGGGACTCAAATTTCCGGCAGGACCTGCGCTTGAAGAATACGCCTTAAAAAACACTAAAAAAATTCCCAAAAAGAAAATATCCGCGAGCGGTATGACGGTTAATCTGTCAGGTCTTGAGAATTTAGCAGTCAAGCTCTATTCCGATACTAACGATAAATCTATTACCGCGGCATTCGTTTTTGATTACATCGCTCGCGCTATAGCTTGTATGATTGACTCATATACCGAAAGGTTCGGTCGAGGTCCTATAATATGTGCAGGCGGAGTCATGTGCAATTCAATAATTAAAAACATGCTTTCTGAACGTTATGAGGTATATTTTGCCGAGCCGTCAATGTCCAGTGACAATGCAGTTGGCATCGCGGCACTTGCGCTCAGAGCATTTAAAGCAGAGCAGGTTGTATAACTGTTCATAGGAGAGGTATGGATATAAGCTCACTTCGTGAGAGGGACAACGTTAACACCTTTACCGTGTCCGAGCTCAATAACTATATCAAGAATATTTTTGAAAGCAATCGCACCTTGAGTGCGGTCACCGTGCGCGGAGAAATATCCAATTTCACGAGTCATAGAAGCGGTCACCTTTACTTTTCTTTAAAGGACGCCGAAGGGCAAATACGAGCGGTTATGTTCCGCTCGCGCGCCATGATGCTGAAATTTATGCCCGAGTCGGGTATGAAGGTCGTGCTTCACGGTTCTGTGACGGTCTATCCGCGTGACGGCTCTTATCAGATATACGTAAGCTCTATGCAGCCGGATGGAATCGGTGCACTTTATCTGGCTTACGAGCAGCTTAAGGAACGGCTTGCTGCCGAGGGGCTCTTTTCCGAGGAGCATAAGCGTCTTATTCCTGAGATGCCGAGGCGTGTCGGAGTTATAACGTCGCCCACTGGTGCTGCCGTGCGTGATATTATTAACGTCACAGGGAGAAGATTTCCTTCTGCTGATATTTACCTTTATCCTGCCTTGGTGCAGGGAGAGGGGGCCGAGCGCATGCTGATTGATGCCGTAGATTATTTTGATAAAACAAAGCTCTGCGACGTAATTATTATCGGTAGGGGCGGTGGCTCAATCGAGGACCTTTGGGCGTTTAATAGCGAGGCGCTTGCAAGGCGCATTTTTGCTGCAAGCGTTCCAATAATTTCTGCAGTAGGTCATGAAACCGATTTTACAATTTGTGATTTTGTAGCCGATATGCGAGCCCCGACCCCCTCTGCCGCGGCAGAGCTTGCCGTCCCGGACAGACGCGAGCTTATGATGCGTCTTGATTCATGCGGAGAACGTGCTTACACAGCGATAATCAATAATATCACACGTCTTAAAGAGCGCGTTGGCTATCTTACCGATAAAACCGGCGTTAAGGCTACGCTTTCCTTTATAGAAACGAAAAAGGAAACGGTGGAAGCTTATAGGCAAAAGGCGGTTTTGCTTATACGTTCCGAGCTTCAGCGCTTCCGCGATAAGCTTGCTGTTAATGCATCAAAGGCTGATGCGTTAAGCCCCTTGTCTATACTTTCTCGCGGATATTCCGTAGCAGAAGGAAAACAGGGAATTGTCAAGCGCGCCGATGACGTAAGTGTCGGTGATGAGCTTCGGTTAACTCTTTCTGACGGCAAAATCGTTGCCGAGGTGACCGAGATAATTAAGGAGAAATAACCAAAATGAACGATATAAATTTTGAAGAAGCAATAAAGATGCTTGAATCCGAGGTCAAGAAGCTTGAAAGCGGTAATATGGCTCTTGACGAGTCTATTGATGCCTTTGAGACGGCAATTAAGCTCGTGAAGATATGCAACGAAAAGCTTGAAAATGCCGAGCGTAAGGTGCGTATTCTAACCGAAAATTCCGACGGCACAATATCAGATATGCCGTTTGACGTTGACAATGAGGCTTGACGCTTTTCTTGCCGAGCGCTCACTGTGCGACAGCCGCACTGATGCTAAGAATTTTATTCTTTCGGGCGCTGTGACGGTAAACGGTAAGATTATAAAAAAGCCCTCGCACGATATTTCGGGCGAGGAGGATATTACCGTTGATAAGAGCGGTAAAAAATACGTTGGCAGAGGCGGTCTAAAGCTGGAGGCGGCACTATCGTTTTTTGACGTTTCCGTAGACGGAAAGCTCGCTATTGACATAGGTGCTTCGAGCGGAGGCTTCACAGATTGCCTTCTTCAAAACGGTGCGGCACACGTCATAGCCGTTGATTCGGGAAGCGGACAGCTCGCAGAAGCTTTAAGATGTGATTCTCGCGTGACGGTTATTGAGAACTATAACGCAAGGTATATGAATCGCGAGGATTTTGAATATCTTCCAACTCTTGCAGTAATGGACGTTTCATTTATTTCCGCAACCCTGATAATGCCAAGCTTGAAATCCTCTCTTGCACCGAGCGCAGATTTTATTTGCCTAATAAAGCCGCAGTTTGAGGTCGGAAGAAGGGGACTTGGCAAGGGGGGAATCGTAAAAAACGCGGAAATTAGAAACAGAGCAGTGAATGAGGTAATTGATTTCGCCAAGGCGCTCGGCTTCGTTTTAATTGACGTTAAGCAGTCACCGATTGTAGGCGGTGACGGAAATATAGAATATCTGGCACATTTTAAAAACAGCGAAGCGTAATAGAAAAGATTTTTCATAAACGAAAGGAATCTCAATAATGAAAAACGCAAGACAGCAGAAAATACTTGAGCTAATCGAAAAGTATGACATTGATACGCAGGATACTCTAATAAAGAAGCTTAAGGAGGCGGGATATAACGTCACGCAGACAACTGCATCCAGAGATATAAGACAGTTGAATCTCGTAAAGGGAACTACCGCAAACGGTACGTACAAATATATTGCTCCCGGCGCTCATATAGGAAAAGGCGGAAATAACCCCGTTCTTAATTCTGCTATTACCGATTCGGTAATTAAAATTGAGGCTGCCGGTAATATCGTTGTTGTTAAGACTTTTTCAGGTATGGCGAATGCTATTGCGGTTTGCGTCGATGCGCTTGCACATGACGATATCGTTGGATGTGTTGCAGGTGACGATACCATTCTGCTCGTTGTTCGTACTGCTGAAATTGCAATCAAGCTTGAGCACGAGCTTATAGAAATCATCAAAAAAAGATAAATTCGGGAGATATTATGCTACTTTCGTTGCATATAGAAAATATAGCCGTCGTTAAAAAGGTTGATTTTGATTTTACCGCCGGATTCATGGTGCTTACGGGTGAAACGGGCGCGGGAAAATCTATCATTATTGACGGCATCAATCTCTTGCTTGGTGCAAAGCCGCAAAGGGAGCTGATACGCTCGGGCGAGAGCTCTGCTATGGTCAGCGGACTTTTTGGCGACCTCTCCGATAGTATGAGAGGGAAGCTTTTGGAGCTTGGGGTTGATTTGTCTGATGACGGTACGATTCTCGTTCAGCGTACGATTACGCAGGACGGTAAGGGAAAAATAACGGTAAATGGCAGAAGCGTTAACCTCGCGCTTTTAAAAAGCATAACCCCGAGCCTTGTAAATATACACGGTCAGAGTGATACGGCGGCGCTCGTTGATTCAAAGAATCATATTGAGATTCTCGACGTTTACGCAGGCTGTACCGAGCTTCTTAATGAATACCGCGCGGCATACGCAGAGCTTGAGTCTATTCGTCACGAGATAAGGGAAATTACCGAAAAGGCTCGCGAGAGCGAAAGACTTAAAGAAATACTTGAATATCAAATCAAGGATATCGACTCCGCCGCTTTACATAGCGGTGAGGAGGAGGAGCTCGTAGAGAAAAAGGTTAAAATTAAAAACAGCGAGAAAATCACTAAAAACTGCGATTTCGTATTCCGAGCATTAAAGGGAAGCGAAAAGGGTAGCGCGTCTTATCTTTTAGATAGAAGCGCAACTGCACTCTCACAGCTTGGTGACGTAGTACCTAATTTTTCGGACTATTCAGAAAGACTTCGCGATATACTTTATCAGGTTGAGGATATAGCAGAGGAGGTATACGCCGTTCTTGATGACGTAGACGAGGACCCAACGCAAACTCTCAATAAAATAGAGTCAAGGCTTGATAAGATTTCAAAGCTAAAGCGAAAATACGGACTTACCGTTGATGAAGTTCTTGCGTTCAGAGAGAGAGCATATCGTGAATATGAAATGCTTGAAAATTCCGATGCGCTTTTGAATTCTCTACAGCAAAAGGAGCGCGCATCTTATAAAAAAGCGCTTGCTATCGCAGAAACCTTGCATAGCACGAGAAAAAACGCGGCAGAAAGCCTTGAAGCAAAGGTTAAGGATACGCTTGAGTTCCTTGATATGCCTAAGGTCGTATTTTTTGCCAGCATACGCGAAGGCTTTGACGGCGAGGATAAAGTTCTTACGCGCGACGGCTCGGATACGGTTGAGTTTTATATCAGTGCCAACCTCGGCGCAGATGCACAGCCACTGAGTAAAATAGCCTCCGGCGGTGAGCTTTCGAGAATAATGCTTGCGCTTAAGAGTGTAATCGCCGATAAGGACGGAATTCCTACGGTAATCTATGACGAGATTGACGCCGGCGTTTCGGGAAAAACCGCAAGAAAAATCGGTATAAAAATGCTTTCGCTATCAAAGAACACCCAGATATTTTGCGTCACCCACAGTGCACAGATTGCTTCTCTTGGCGACGTACATTTCTTAATCAGCAAGTCCGACGTCAACGGTGCTACCGAAACAAGTGTTTGCGAGTTAGACATAGAGGGAAGAATTGCCGAGCTTTCAAGAATTCTTGGCGGAATTGATATTACAGAGGCACAGCGCGCCGCTGCGGTCGATATGCTTAAGGAGCGCGAGGTGTACAAAAAATAAACAAAGGGGCATTCATGTTTGAGTACGTTAAGGATTTTCTCAAAATGAATGACGTTGAATATAAAGAAAACGCAAGCCTTTCCGTAATGTCACCAATACGAATTGGTGGCAGTGCAAGAATAATAGCTTATCCGGATTCTGCCTTGAAATACATTCAGGTTTTGCGCTTTTTGAAGGCGGTAAAAATTAAATACAGAGTGCTTGGAAGATTTTCCAACATCCTGGTAAACGATATCGGATATGACGGCGTAATAGTTAAAACCGATAGACTTAATAAGTGGTACGTCGACCTTGACTCGCTTTATGCTTATGCAGGAGCTACTACGGTGAGTATTTCTGCCGAGCTCTGCAAGTTGGGGCTTTCGGGCTTTGAGGAGCTTTCTGGAATACCGGGAAGCTTTGGGGGTGCGATTTATGGCAACGCCGGTGCTTTTGGCAGGGAAATTTCTGATATTCTAACCGAGGTGACGTTTTACAGTCAGAGTGATGACTGCGTTTACACCGCTTCGGTACGTGAGCTTGATTTTTCATATCGTTATTCTGCATTTAAAAAGAATCATGGTCATATTATATCCGCTCGATTTGATATTGTGCCTTCGGATGCGTCTTCGGTTGCCGCTCGGATGAGAGAGGTGAAGCAAGTTCGCCTGAATACTCAGCCCGTTTCGCATCCTTCTCTGGGCAGCACCTTTAAAAGACCAAACGGCAATATACCTGCTGCAAAAATGATAGACGACTGCGGACTCAAGGGCTATCGCATCGGTGGGGCAGAGGTGTCAAAAAAGCACGCGGGATTTATTATAAACGTCGGTGGAGCTACGGCAAAGGATTACATTATGCTCTCGGACAGTGTAAGCAAAAGAGTTCACAAAGAATTTGGAGTGATTTTGGAGAGAGAGGTTGAATTGCTCTAGGAGGGATTATGTCTGTTTCATACGAGTTAAAAAAAGATATAATATCACAGCAGTACAAATCGGCTTGTTGCAGGCGCTCCTTGCTTATGGGAATACTGTTTGCAAAAGGTAAGATAAAGGAAAAAGAAATTCTCTTGTCTTTTGAAAGAGCTGAATTCGCTGAATTTACAGCATCGCTTATACTAGAATTTTATAGCAAGGAAGCAAAAATATTCCGTTCAGAAAAAGGAGGAAGATGCGTTCAGCTAACCTTTGACTCTGCATCTGCCTCAAAATATATAGCAAATTTAAATGATTTGCCTAATGATTTTACCGTTTGTAATCTGATAACTCAAAAATGCAGAGCCTGCCTTTCTTCCTTTCTTCGCGGAGTTTTTATTGCTTCAGGAAGACTTTCGGACCCCAAAAAACAGTTTTCACTTGAATTTACACTTGGCGAGAGAGCAGACGCTTTTAGTAAGATATTGACAGATTTGACTCTCACACCGCATATTTCAAGACGGCAGAGAGGAGACGTAGTGTATTTCAGAAACAGCTATGAAATAGAGGATTTTTACGGGTACGCTGCGATAAATCACACCGTATTCGACATAATTGAAGCGAAGATAAATTCACTTGCACGACGTGAATCTCAAAGATTTTTGAATTGCGTCACGAATAATTATAAAAGAATGGCAGACGTTTCTGAAAGACAGATTGCCGTGATTGAGAAGCTTGATGAATTGAATCTTCTTTCATCGCTCCCTGATGAGCTTGCCAGGACGGCTCGCTTAAGACTCGATTATCCGGATTTGCCACTGTCAGCTCTGGCATCGAAAATGACTCCTGCAATATCCAAGTCGGGACTTTCACACAGACTTAAAAATATAGAGGAGCTTGGCGCAAAGCTCCTTGGTACTGATACGAAAAAATAAAGGAAAGGGTAAAAATATGGGAGAATTTGTTCATTTGCATCTTCATACCGAATATAGCCTACTTGACGGCGCTACGCGAATTTCTTCCATAGCCGATAAGGCGATTTCCCTTGGTCAAGACGCCGTTGCAATTACCGACCACGGTGTTATGTACGGTGCGGTTGAATTTTACACGGCACTTAAAGAAAAGGGCGTTAAGCCCATAATAGGCTGCGAGGTATACGTTGCGCCGCGCTCTCGTCATTTTAAGGACGGTAAACAGGATTCTTCAGGAAATCATTTGATTCTTCTTTGCAAGAACGAAATTGGATATAAAAATCTTTCGTATATGGTTTCTTTAAGCTTCATTGACGGCTTTTATTCAAAGCCCAGAATAGATATGGAGCTTTTGCGTGAGCACGGCGAAGGACTCGTAGCTCTATCCGGATGTATTGCGGGAAAAATACCGCAGCTTATAATTGCCGGAAGTATGGGCGAGGCCGAAGCGACGGCACTTGAATTTAAAGAGATTTTCGGTGATGATTTTTACCTTGAGATACAGAATCACGGACTCGATGATGAGAGAAGAGTTGCTCACGGAATAAGGCTTATCAGCGAAAAGCTGGGTATCCCCATGGTAGCCACAAATGACGTTCATTATCTTGAGCGCGCTGATGCTAACACGCAAGCAACGCTGATGTGCATTCAGACTAATAATCTCGTTTCAGAGGGTAGACCGTTTGGATTTGAAACCGATGAATTTTATTTCAAATCCGCTGATGAGATGAAGGTTTTGTTTGCGCCCTTCAAGGACGCTGTTGCAAACACGGTTAAAATAGCCGAAAAGTGCAATTTTGATTTTGAATTTGATAAGCTGCATCTGCCGGATTTCAGGGCGGAGGACGGCTCTTCACATAAAGAAAAATTACGCCATGATGCATATCTTGGATTTAATCGCAAGATAAATGAGGGCAGAATAATATTTGACTCGCACTCAAAAGAAGAATATGAGGCAAGAATAGAATACGAGCTTTCGGTTATAGATAAAATGGGCTTTAATGCCTACTTCCTTATTGTCAGCGATTTCGTCGGTTATGCAAAAGGCGCTAATATACCAGTAGGCCCCGGACGTGGCTCGGGCGCAGGTAGCCTTGTAGCATTTCTTACCGGAATCACTGACGTTGATCCTATAGCGTTTGATTTGCTTTTTGAGCGATTCTTAAATCCCGAGCGAGTTTCTATGCCCGACTTTGATATAGATTTTTGCTATAACAGACGAGAAGAGGTCATAGATTACGTCAAACGCAAATACGGTGACGATAAGGTGGCGCAAATTGTCACCTTTGGTACTCTCGCGCCACGTGCGGCGGTTAGAGACGTCGGCCGTGCACTTGGCATGCCATATGGCAGAGTGGATACGGTTGCAAAGCTTATTCCATTCAATTCTCCAAGCATAGAGAGTGCGCTCTCCGCCTCTGACCTCAGGGAGCTTTACACTAAAGAAGAGGACGTCAGAGAGCTACTTGACCTCAGTATGAAGCTTGAGGGAATGCCAAGACACGCATCTACTCACGCGGCGGGTGTCGTTATCACAGAAAAACCGACATATGAATACGTTCCGTTATCATATAGCGGTACCGGTGTTGTCACGCAGTTCGATATGAACACCGATGCTAAGCTCGGTCTCGTTAAATTCGATTTCCTAGGTCTTCGATATCTTACGGTCATTCAGGATGCAGAAGAGGCAATCAGAGATAGAGTTCCCGAGTTTGATATTACGAAGATCCCTTTTGATGACAAAGCTACCTTTGAGCTTTTGTGCGATGCAAAAACCGACGGAGTATTTCAGCTTGAATCGGGTGGAATGAAGCAGGTTTTATCCAAGCTTTGTCCCTCGTGTCTTGAGGATATAATTGCTTGCGTTGCTCTTTATCGTCCGGGTCCGATGGACTCAATAGACAGCTTTATTGCCAGAAAGCACGGTAAGGAGAAGGTATTATACAAGACCGAGCAGCTGAGGTCGATTCTTGACGTCACCTACGGCTGCATAGTATATCAGGAGCAGGTAATGCAGATTTGCAGAAGCCTTGCGGGATATTCCTACGCTCGCGCGGACATAGTAAGACGAGCAATGTCAAAGAAGAAAACCTCTGCTATGCAGGCAGAACGAGATGATTTTGTTTCCGGATGCGCTACGCACGGCGTTGATAAAAAGATAGCCGAAGAAATATTCGAGGATATGGTTGGCTTTGCAAAATACGCATTCAATAAGAGCCACGCCACAGCATACGGCATTATTTCTTATCGCACGGCATATCTTAAGGCGCATTATCCCGCAGAATATTTCTCAGCACTTCTGACAAGCGTTCTTGATAATGCCGGGAAGGTCAGGGAATACATTGCTGATGCACAGCGCTTTGGCGTTTCGGTTCTTCCGCCTGACATCAATATAAGCGGTGAAACCTTTACTACCGACGGTAAGGATATTCGATTTGGACTCTTAGCGATAAAGAACGTCGGTAATACTTTTGCCAAATCGGTCATCAAATGCCGTACTGCCTCAAAATATCTCTCGTTTGACGACTTTGTGTCCAGAATGATGGATTTTGAACTTAATAAGAGAACGGTGGAATCGCTGATAAAATGCGGTGTTTTTGATAGCCTTGGTGTACCAAGAAGTGCGCTGCTTCAGTGCTACGAGGGAATACTTGATTCCGAGCACGATAGAGCAAGAAACAATATCAGCGGTCAAATGGATTTGTTCTCGACCTCATCGGTGTCCTCTGCCGCTCCGTCTTATAAGTATCCCGACGTGCCTGAGATGCCGCTTCGTGAGCTTCTTCTTCTCGAAAAGGAAAGCTCGGGAATGTATTTCTCAGGTCACATGATTGATAATTATTCCAAGCATATATCTGCGATTTCTCCCGACAAGATTTCAGATATACTCCTTGATTCAACCGAGGAGACCGATTCGGAAACCAAATATAAGGACAAATCTCAGGTAAAAATCGCAGGAATAATTACGTCAAAAAGGACGAAGGTGACTAAGTCCGGTGACGTTATGGCTTTTCTTACCGTAGAGGATAGATTTGCGGAAATCGAGGTCATCGTTTTTGCTAAAAACTATAAAAAGTTATCCGAAATATTGACCGAGGAAGCAGCTGTTCTGGTCACGGGCAACGTTTCTGTGGAGGAGGGAGAATCTGCGAGAATTCTTCTTTCCGATGCTTCGCTTCTTCACTCAGACTCGGAGTCTGCTGATACCAAGGAAGATAGCATATCGCCTACGGTATACATTAAGGTGCAAAGCCTTTCTGACGGGAGAATAGCTAATATTCAGCGTATTGCAACCTTGAACCGAGGAAACGCAAAAGTCGTACTTTACGACGAGAGCACTAAAAAATATTCTGCAATGCGTTCGGTATCACTTGACCTATCAGATAAAGTTATTTCAAGGCTTTACAGTATCTTTTCGGAAAAAGACGTTATAATTAAATAGCTTTTATCAGTCTTCGCAGTGCGTCATCTTGCATTCACTTTTAATTTTAAAAGGTATGGAGGCGAGATATGTTTTTACAAATAACGTTTGAGATTTTGCTTTTAGTTATTCTGATAGGCGGCTCGTACTACGGCATACGGCTTGGCTTTATCAGAATTGCGGCTAGGCCTATTAAGTTCATTCTTGGTCTTGTATTTGCATTTTCGCTTTGCAGGACTCTGGGAACTGAAATTATCGCACCGATTATTCAATCGCCGATAACTAACTATATTAAGGATTATATGTACGCAAATTGCGCCTCTTTAAGCCAGGAAGACGTGGTTAGGGAAATGCCCACTATTCTGAAAATGGCAGGCGCTGCATTTGACGTAGAGATTACCTCTGTCGGTTCTGATACGACAGAAGCGCTGATAGATAAAATAATCGTCAGTCTTACTTCGCCGGCAGTTCTCCTCATATCTGTTTTAATTGCCTTTATACTTTTGCTTTTACTGTCAAGGATGTTGTTTTCTGTAGCGGTTTTAGTTGTCAATTCGGTATTTGAGGTTGGTATTCTGGCAAAGATAAATAGAGTAATGGGATTTGTTTTAGCAGGGCTAATGTCACTTTTAATTGCTTGGGCTTTTGTTGGTGTAATCGACTTTTTATTCCATTTGTCGATTTTTGATACGGTGTCGGCTATCAGGCAATTCAACGGTGGCCCGTTATATAGGCTTTTCAAAAACATCAGCCCTATTGGAATTTTACTAAGCTTTTAGGAAATTTTAGTTAAAGACTTGCCGCTTTTGCGGCGGAATGGATATATATAATGAGAATACAGATTTGTGTAAAATGCAAAAAAAGACCCGCGTCGGTCTTTATTACCCGCCATGAGAATGGAAATAGCGTTAACGAGGGGCTCTGCTTTCAGTGCGCAGCCGAGCTTGGAATAAAGCCGCCTCCAGTAGCCGAGCTATTCAAGAAAATGGGTATAGACGACGAGGTTATACAGAACATGTCCGACGAGATTAGCGGACTCGTAGAGCAGGGGCTCGTTGAGGTTGAGGGTGACGATGCCGAGGGAGGCAAGGCGCCTACCTTAAATCTTGGCGAAATTTTTGGCATGCCCATGAATCCCTCCGGGGAAAAGGGGGACTCCAAGGGTAAAAAACGCCAGAATCAAAAAGAAGACGACCCCGCCAAGAAGCTCTTGAATACCTATTGCACCAACCTGAACGAAAAGGCAAGAGCAGGCAAGATTGACAGAATTGTCGGCCGTGACAGAGAAATCGACCGTATGATACAGATTCTTTGCCGAAGACAGAAAAACAATCCCTGTCTTATAGGAGAGCCCGGTGTTGGTAAAACTGCGATTGTTGAGGAGCTCGCTTCAAGAATCGTTGCAGGCAAGGTGCCCGAGGCAATAGCTTCGTTTGAGGTATGGCTGCTTGATTTGACTGCGCTAGTTGCAGGTACTCAGTTTAGAGGTCAGTTTGAGTCAAGAATTCTTGGACTTCTTAAGGAAATCAAGGCAGCGGGCAATATCATTCTTATGATAGACGAGGTGCATAATATTGCCGGTGCAGGCGAAACATCTGACGGAAGCATGAGCGCCGCAAATCTTTTAAAACCTGCGCTTTCTCGCGGAGAAATCCGTGTAATCGGTGCAACAACGCTTAAGGAATACAGAAAATGCATAGAGAAGGATAGCGCGCTTGAGCGACGCTTCCAGCCTGTGAAGATTGAAGAACCGTCTGTTGAGGATACGGTTGAGATAATTAAGGGAATTAAGGGCTACTACGAAAGCTTCCACGGTGTTTCGGTATCGGATAACGTGGCGCGATTTGCCGCTACACTCTCCGAGCGATATATAACCGATAGATTTTTGCCTGATAAAGCAATAGACCTTATTGACGAGGCTTGCGCTAAGGCAGCGCTTTCCTGTCCCGAGCTTGACGAGAAAAAACGCATTGATAAGCGCATGAAAGAAATAGACGCGCTTACCGCTGAGCTTGAAGCAAAGGTTGAAGATCCCGAGCAGCAGACCGAATCTAATTATCAAGAGCTTGCAAATCTGAAATCTGAAAAAATAAGACTTGAAACGAGGCAGAAAATAATTTTGCCTATTGTTAATGATCTTCATTTAACTACCGACGATCTTTTAAAGGTAATCGAAATATGGACAGGCATTCCTGCTGCAGAGCTTAGCGTTGGTGAGCTTGGCGAGCTTCAGGGACTCTACGAGAGAATTTCTGCAAAGGTTATCGGTCAAGACGAGGCAGTCAATGCCTTGGTAAGAGCAATAAGGCGTAAGCGCGCCGGTGTTTCTTACAGACAGAATCCCGTTTCTATGATTTTTGCAGGTCCTACAGGTGTCGGTAAGACTGAGCTTGTAAAGGTGCTTTCGCAGGACCTCTTCAAGCAGCCCGAGTCTCTCATAAGGCTTGATATGTCCGAATTTATGGAGAAGCACTCGGTGTCCAGAATAGTTGGAGCTCCTCCCGGATACGTCGGTTATGACGAAGCAGGTCAGCTTACGGAGAAAATACGCCGCCGTCCGTATTCTGTTGTTTTGTTTGACGAAATTGAAAAAGCACATCCCGACGTGCTTAATATTCTCCTTCAGGTGCTCGACGACGGTAAAATTACCGACGCACAGGGCAGACAGGTTAATTTTGAGAACACCGTAATCATTATGACTACAAATGCCGGCAGCGAAAGCTCCTCCTCTATTTCGGGCTTTGCTGAGAAGCGTGAGCTGAAGTCAAAGGAAAAGACCGAGAAGGCTCTCTCAACCTTCCTTCGCCCTGAGTTTATCAACAGAATTGACGAGATTATTACCTTCCGTCATCTTGATAAGGACGATTTTAAGAAAATTGCTGAAATTATGCTCGGCAAGCTTCGCGATCATCTTGCTGATAAAGGCACGAAGCTTTATTGGAATGATGACGTTCTTACACATATTGCAAACGAATCTTATTCGGAAAAATACGGTGCAAGAAATATGAGAAGATATATTGAGCGCCAGGTTGAAGACAAGATTGCTTCGGCGGTGCTTGATAATTACTCTACCAAAATAACTGGAATATCGCTCTCTGTTTCAGAGGGTGATATCGTATTGGAAACTATTTAATTATATCTAAAAAGGAGAAATAAATCGTGGCAGAATGCACACATGATTGTTCTACATGCTCACAGAAGTGCGATAAAGCATCTCTCATTGAGCCGCAGAACAAGGCAAGTAATGTAAAGCATGTTATCGGAGTCGTGAGTGGCAAGGGCGGCGTTGGTAAATCGCTGGTCACATCAATGCTCGCGGTGACTATGCAAAGGAGAGGATATCAGACTGCAATTCTTGACGCCGATATAACCGGTCCCTCTATTCCCAAGTCATTTGGTCTGAGACACGGTACGGTGGAGGGAAGTGAGCTGGGTATGTTTCCCCCTAAAACTAAAACCGGAATTGAGGTTATGAGCGTTAATCTTCTGATAGATGACGAAACAAAGCCTGTCGTATGGCGCGGACCTGTTATTGCAGGAACTGTAAAGCAGTTCTGGACAGACGTCGTTTGGAACGAGGTTGACTATATGTTCGTAGACATGCCTCCCGGCACGGGCGACGTTCCTCTCACTGTCTTCCAGAGCCTGCCTCTTGACGGTATTATAATCGTCAGCAGTCCTCAGGAGCTTGTGTCTATGATAGTTGAAAAGGCGGTCAATATGGCGGCCCTTATGGACGTAAAGGTGCTTGGTCTTGTTGAAAACTACAGCTATATCCTTTGTCCCGACTGCGGTAAGGTTATAAGACCGTATGGCGAGAGCCACATTGAAGAGCTTGCTAAGGCACACGACACTTCAGTTCTTGCACAGCTTCCGATCGATCCCTCGCTCGCATCGCTTTGCGACAAGGGCGTTATCGAGCTTTTTGAGGGCGATTATCTCGAAAAGGCTGCAGATACTATTGAAAAAAGCCTTTCTTAAAATGTAAAAAAATATCCTTGCGTGACGGCAAAACATTAAGTCGTTTTCGCAAGGATATTTTTATTTTAAAATTGTTTTTACTTACATTTTTTGACAAGTTATTTAAAAGGCGCTGTGATAGAATATCAACAGTACGGCGAACGGGGGGGATAACGAATGACACTATACATAGACGTTTATTTTCTTATCAATTTCACGGTTGACGTACTTTCACTTTATTTCGCTGCTATTTTTTCAAAGATTCCCACAACCTCGCGTCGCCTTATAATTTCAGCGTTGCTTGGCGCTTTCTTTGCAGTGGGTATAGTTTTTTTACCGGAAATTCCGCTCTTGAAGCTAATATCCTCTGCTGTATCGTTGTTTATAATAGGATACGCTGCTACAAAACGGGTTAAAATAAAAAGGAAAATAAAATTCATATTCGCTTTCCTGTTATTTGAAGCTCTTTTTGGAGGAGTAGTTTCATTCTTGTGGGGAATTTTGGACAGTCGTCTTTCAAATTTCTTCAGTAGCGTAGAGGGCGGTGCGGTAAACAGAAAAATGCTGTTCTTCTCAATAATAGTTCTTTTATCTATAGGGGTATTTAAAATGCTTGTTTCTTTCTTTTCCAATATTCAAAGCGAGGGAAGCGTTGAGGTCGAGATAAGCTTCCTCGATAAGTCAGCAAGGCTTGAAGCCTTTATTGACAGCGGTAATTTAGCAGTAGATCCAATGGATATGACCCCCGTGATGCTTCTGAAGAAGGATGCGGCGGCAAATCTACTGCCCGACAATATAATAAACCTTTCAGATCCTGACACGATAGAAAAAAATGCAAGAAAAAGAATAAGACTTATACCTATTTCAAGAGGCGGCGCAACGCACGTTCTCACAGGAGTAAAGCCGGATAGCGTGAAAATATTGAAAGAAGGAAAAACGGAAGAAATAAGTGTGACGATTGCCATAGATAAGGAAGGGGGAACATACGGCGGATTTGGGGTTCTGATGCCATCTGCCGCACTTGACGATGTGGTTTTATAAGCTGAGGTTGGCTCTGCTTTCAAAATTCAAGCGGCCACTGTTTTTAAGGAAAAATAATGTTTATTATATAAATGGTAGCGAAACGCTTCCACCTCCGCTTTCAGCAGAGCTGGAGGAGCAAATGATTAAAAACATATCTTCTCCATATGCTCGCGACCTGCTGATAGAGCACAATTTACGTCTAGTTGCCTATATAGCCAAGCGGTTTGAAAACACCGGCGCAAATATTGAGGAGCTTATATCAATAGGTACCGTAGGTCTTATGAAGGCGGTCTCTACGTTCAACTCTGATAAAAACATAAAGCTTGCCACATACGCCTCGCGTTGTATTGAAAACGAGATACTAATGTTTATCAGAAAAAACTCAACGCAGAAGCGTGAGGTGTCAATTGATGAGCCGCTGAGCGTTGATTGGGATGGAAACGAGCTTTTGCTCTCTGATATTCTCGGCAGTGACTCCGACGTGGTATTCAAGGATATGGAGGAGGACGAGGAGAGAAGAATGGTAAGGTCTGCAGTACAGGATTTGTCCGATAGGGAAAGAATAATAGTAGAAATGCGATACGGACTCCTGAGTGGCAGAGAGCTTACGCAAAAGGAGGTCGCAGACGCTCTTGGAATCAGCCAAAGCTATATCTCAAGACTCGAAAAAAAGATAATGAGCCGCCTTCGCAAAAAAATCGAAGAAAAGATATAATTTTTTAAAAAAACTATTGCAAAACTAAAATTTATGTGTTATAATATAGCGTATTAAAATGACTATATCGCAAAAGAGGTGTTAAAATGAAGGCAGGATTACATCCCGAATACAAGGAAGCTACTATCAAGTGTGCTTGCGGCGCTACCGTTGCTACTCACTCGGTTAAGGGTGATATGAACGTGGAAATTTGCTCCAAGTGCCACCCCTTCTATACCGGTAAGCAGAAGTTTGTTGATGCCGGTGGACGTCTTGACAAGTTCAAGAAGCGTCTTGCAATGGTTAACAACAAGTAATCATTGGTATCATAAAAGAGCGTAGGATTTTGTTGTCCCTCGCTCTTTTTGTTTCTTAAAAGGAAGTTGGTATGAAAGAAACTGAAATTGTTAAAAGTCAGGCTATAATAGTCGGAATTGCCGAGCGTGGCTCGGATGTTCCTGAGTGCGAGCGCTCGCTTGATGAGCTCGAGCGACTGCTCGATACAGCGGGCGGTGAGGCTTTTGCGAGGGTAATACAGGTTAAGGAATCCTTTGACCCACGCACCTGTATCGGAAGCGGTAAGGTTGCTGAAATATCCGAACTGTGCCGAGACAATGAAATAGAACTCGTTATTTTTGACTTTGAGCTCACTCCCGCGCAGATACGAAATCTCGAGGGAGATATCGGCGGTGACGTTCACGTAATAGATAGGAGCATGCTTATCCTCGACATCTTTGCCTTACATGCGACGAGCGGTGAGGGTAAGCTCCAGGTAGAGCTTGCGCAGCTGCGCTATAGTGCCCCCAGACTTATGGGACGGGGCACTGAGCTTTCGCGCCTTGGCGGCGGTATTGGAACGAGAGGCCCCGGTGAGACGAAGCTTGAGAGTGATCGCCGTCACATGAAGGAAAAGGTTATTACGCTTGAGCGCAGACTTGCTGAAATGGAGCATAACAGAGCGGTTATGCGTGCGCAGAGAGATAGAAGTGGATTGCCGAAAATTGCGCTCGTTGGATATACAAATGCAGGAAAATCCACGCTTTTAAACGCACTGACAGGTGCCGGTGTGCTCTCGGAGGACAAGCTTTTTGCTACACTTGACCCAACGACGAGAAAGCTCCTTTTGCCTTGTGGTGAGAGTGTTCTTCTCACAGATACCGTAGGGTTTATAAGAAAGCTTCCTCACCATTTGGTCAAGGCATTTAAGTCTACGCTTGACGAGGTCGCATATGCTGATATTCTTCTCATAGTCTCGGATATTAACGACCCGGAGGTAAAGGAGCATATAGACGTGACGAAAGGTGTCATTGATGAGCTTGGCGCTTCGGATAAGCCTGTAATTTACGTTTATAATAAGTGTGATATGCTGTCCGAGCCATTAAGTGCAGACGACTCCGAGGACTCGGTTATCGTTTCCGGCATCACGGGACACGGCATAGATGTTTTGCTTGAGAAAATAGAAGAAACCATACACAAATTCAAGAAAAAATACACGCTTTTGATTCCTTATTCCAAGCAGTCCGTGGTAAGTGCGCTATACAACGGATATACCGTTGAAAAGGTTGAATATATTGACGACGGAATTTTGGCAGAGGTTATTCTTGACGAGCGTGGAAAGGGTGTTTACGGACAGTATATTTCCGTACAGAACTAAGATATGCAGAGCTATATTACCGTAAAAAATCCCTCAGTTTTTGAGTATGAGGACAGAAAGTCTGTATTCATAGGAATGGCAATGCCGGTTTCCACCGAGGCTGAAGCAATCGCATTTATAGACTCTGTAAAGAAGCAGTATCCCGATGCCCGCCATCACGTTTACGCTTATGCTTTGAGAGAAAACTCAACGATGCGCTTTACTGATGACAGAGAACCGCAGGGAACCGCAGGTATGCCGGTACTTGATGTTATACGCAAGAACGGTTGTACAGACGTTGTGATAGTTGTCACCCGTTATTTTGGCGGAACTCTTTTGGGTACAGGCGGACTCGTGCGCGCATATACCGCAGCCGCTATCGGTGCGCTTGAAAATGCAGAAATTATCAGATATGATATTTATTCCTCGGCAGAATTTGAGATTAACTATTCTGACTATGGTAAAATTTCTCCAATTTTATCCGAGGTTGGATTTAGGATTTCCGACACAATTTTCGAAGAAAACGTTAAAATTTCAGGTAGTATTTTATCAAGCAATTTCGATGTTTTGCGTGAAAAAATGACCGAGATAACGTCAGGAAGAGTTGAAATCAAGCTGCTTGGCGAAAAATTTGAATGTTAATTTTAAAAAATAAAAAGTGTTTTTTTGACAAATCGCGTATATTAAAGTAAATTCAGCAAAGGAGGTGCTCTTTTTGATAAGCAAGGAAACTATTGAACAGGTTCTAATGCGCAATGATATTGAAACTCTTATTGGCAGTTATATTTCTCTAAAAAGAGCAGGCTCCAATCTTAAGGGCCTTTGTCCTTTCCACAGTGAAAAAACACCGTCGTTTACCGTATATCCACAGGATAATAGTTTTTATTGCTTTGGCTGCGGAGTTGGCGGTGATGCAATTTCATTTATCAGAAAAAAGGAAAATCTGGATTATCCCGATGCGGTTGAGTTCCTCGCAAACAGAGCAGGAATAACGATAGTTCGCGATGAGCGCGCTGACCAAAGGCGAGGAGAACCGAAATTTGACCGCGCAAAAATGTTCAAAATGAACGTTGATGCCGCAAAATATTTCAACAAGTGTCTTTTCTCGGACAATCCCGATGCAAAGGCAGCGCTTGCATATTTTACAGACAAACGAGGGCTCTCTGTTGCGACCATAAAGCATTTCGGTCTTGGATACGCTCCCAACAGCTTTGATGCATTCTCAAAATATATGCTTGCTCGCGGATATACCTATGAGGAGCTTGTTGCAGGCTTCCTGTGCGGTAAGAGTGATAAGGGCAGATATTACGACGCATTCCGAAACAGAATTATGTTCCCGATTATCGACGTTTCGGGCAACGTCATTGCGTTCGGCGGAAGAGTAATGGATGACTCCAAGCCGAAGTATAAAAACTCATCGGATACGCCCGTTTTTAAAAAATCCAGAAATCTTTTTGCGCTTAATTTTGCGCGTCACACCTGCTCGGAATCTATGATTCTCTGCGAGGGGTATATGGACGTTATTGCTATGCATGCTGCGGGATTTGAAAATGCGGTCGCAACTCTTGGCACGGCAATTACTTCAGAGCAGGCGCGCCTTATGAGCCGATATACCAAGAAGGTTATTATTTCCTACGATGCCGACGAGGCAGGGCAAAAGGCGGCAATGCGTGCTATTAAGCTGCTCTCAGAGGTGGGACTTGACGTCACTATTCTTAAAGTTCCCGGTGCAAAGGACCCTGACGAGTACATCAAAAATTACGGTGCTGATAAGTTTAGGGCGCTATTAATCGAGTCAAAAACAAAGTTCGATTACAATCTCGAGAACATACTTTCAAAGTATGATATAAACGTATCACAGCAGAAAATCAAGGCGTTGCACGAGAGCGAAAAACTAATTTCCGAAACTTATTCTTCGGCAGAACGCGATATTTACATTCAGACGATTTCCAAAATTTTCGACGTTGATTCAAAGAGCATCAAGAGTGACGTGGACCGAATTATCAGTCGCGCCGCTTTTGTAAGGAAAAAAGAAGAAGCTCAAAAGGTTAAGCAGGATGCCATCGGATACTCAGACAGAGTAAATCCCGATTTTGTGAAAGCTCCTGCCGTGGCAAAAAATGAGGAAGCGCTTCTCGGACTTTTGCTCCTTTATCCAGAGCATCGAAAAAAGGTGTTTGAGGAGCAGCTCGTTTCGGACGACGATTTCTTCACCGAGCTTAACCGACGCGTGTTTGATTATCTTCGTGAGGCTTATTTCGAGCGCGAGGATTCTCACACGGATATGAATGAATTTTTCTCAGCAGATGAAACGGGAAGAATAACTCGCATGAAGCTCTCGAGAATGGGACTTACCGAAAATGGAAATGCTGTTTTGCTTGATAGCATAACAACCCTTAAAAATTCGGTGAGAAAAAAGAAGGCAGAAAAGAATTCATCTCTTGAAGGCCTTGAAAAATTACTTATAGATAAAAGAAAATCTTAAAAATCGATCAATATCAACCATAAAAGTGAGGTACTTTAAATGAGCAGAGATAAGATTGACGTAAATGAATTCGTTGATTCCAAGAACGATGGAGGTATCGGCGGATCTGATATTATGAAGGCGCTTGAGGATATCGAATACGATATTTCTCAGAGCGATATTGATTCCGCAAGTCCGGACGAGTTGGAAAACGAGGAGCTCAAGGAAATAGAGCAGGACGCAAGAGCATATGACTCCACCGAGCACATGGACAAGCTCTTCTCGCAGGAGGGCGTGGCTATTGACGATCCCGTCCGCATGTATCTTAAGGAAATCGGCAAGATTCCGCTTCTCAGCCCTGAGCGCGAGATGTATCTTGCGGAGCAGATTTCACTTGGTAATAAAGATGCAAAGGACGAGCTTATAGAGGCAAACCTTCGTCTTGTCGTAAGCATTGCGAAGCGTCACGTAGGTAAGGGTATGTATTTCCTTGATCTTATTCAGGAGGGCAACCTCGGTCTCATTAAAGCGGTTGAAAAATTCGATTATAGCAAGGGATACAAGTTCTCTACTTATGCTACATGGTGGATTCGTCAGGCAATAACCAGAGCTATTGCAGACCAGGCCAGAACTATAAGAATCCCTGTTCATATGGTTGAAACGATACATAAGGTATCAAGAACAGCCCGTCAGCTTCTACAGGAGCTTGGCAGAGAGCCTACCACCGATGAAATTGCTGAGGCACTCGGTATGACCGCGGATAAGGTACGCGAGATTATGAAGATAGCGCAGGATCCCGTATCTCTTGAAACTCCTATTGGCGAAGAAGAGGACAGCCATCTTGGCGATTTCGTTGAGGATAACGATTCTCCCGCACCCTCTGACAGCGCTTCCTATTCCTTGCTTCGTGAGCAGCTTTGTAATATTCTTCATACTCTTACTCCCAGAGAAGAGCAGGTTATTAAGCTTCGATTTGGTCTTGAGGACGGCAGACCTCGCACTCTCGAGGAGGTCGGTAAGAAGTTTGAGATTACCAGAGAGCGTATAAGACAGATTGAGGCAAAGGCTCTGCGCAAGCTCAGACACCCCTCACGCTCAAAGACACTTAAGGATTATCTTTCTAATTAATGCGTATATTAATAAAATAATACTTGACTTTTTGCGCGTAATATAGTAAACTAATTTAGTAATAACATTTTGGGGGAATTCTTATTATGAGAACTAAAAGGTTGATTGCCGCTATTCTTTGCATTGTTTTAGCTTGCTTTACGCTTGCAGGTTGCGAGGAGACTATAGGTGATTTTAAGTATGACGATTGGGAGCCCGAGGTTATCGTAAAGCTCGAGTTTGACCTTTATATAATTGGTGAGTCTACCGACAAGGAGGTGCTTGAGGCACAGCGTACAGTACAGTCGAAGATGAACCAGTATCTTGATGAAAAATTCAACACCACAGTAAACATTAAATACATTCTTGAGGATGATTACGCTGCCGCAATCGACGGTGTGGTTGATAGCATCAACACTGAAAAGAGAACGGTACAAAACGCTGACAGCCGTCAGTTCGGCGGTTCGATAATCCTTATTGTTGGTAAGGATATGCACGATGCGCTGATCGAAGATTCTGCACTCGTTGACCTTTCCTCATTCCTTGCAGGCAGAGATCACGGTAAGCTTAAGAGTCAGATTACACGCAATCTTCTTACCGCAGCAACCGTTAAGGGTGAAGGCGGCGAGAGCTACCTTTATTGTATTCCCAACGATCACGTTGTAGGCGAATATCAGTATACCGTTATTAATAGAAGCGTTGCAGAGGGAACTCTTAATTTCAGTGCGCAGACCGAGCTTCTTGAAATGCTAATAGTTGACGGTGTTGCTAACGAAAAGGCGGCTGAGCTTATTGCTGCTGCAGGCGAGAACGCTGATAGCGTAATCTGGACTGTAAATGGCAATTACGACCTGAAGGCTAAACTTGAATCCGAGGGATATATTTGCAACGTATCCAAGTATCCCGAGGTTACGGCAGAAGAAGCCCTCAAGGCATCCTTCGGTATTGTAAAGAGCAGTGACATCTACGTCGGTGACGAGCTTCTTATCGGTGCTGATGCAATCCACGCACGCGCGATGGATATAGTTTACTCCATTAACGCTGATAAGACTGTCAGAAATCTTCTTCAGTACGGAGTAGAGAACACCCATTACAAACTTGTGGAAGAGGGCGGATATACATACGCACAAATCCTTGAAAGCAGCGATTATCACATGAATCTCCTTTACACCGGTGATATTTTCAACGCATATTACTGCAAGGACACTTGGACACACGAAATGGCTCTTAGTGGAGATAAGCAGAACGAGGAGTCTATTGTTAAATAACATTTTTTAAGAGTTGTCGCACATGCGGCAACTCTTAAAATGCTATTCTGCCTTAAATTTAATCCTGAAAAACACATCATTTTGTCAGAACGGAGAAATAAATGAAGAAGCAACGTGAAGAGATTACCATAAAGTATCTCATTGATATTTTTCTTCCGAAAATATGGATTATTGCTATCGTATCCATTCTTTTCGGTGCTTTGCTTGGAGGATATTCAATTTTTATTCAAGAGGACCAATATACCTCCGAGGCTAGCTTCGTAATGGTTAAGGTACCTACCAAGTATTCCGATGAGGGAGCTACCACCGCAGTAAATACAGGCCTTAATCAAAATGAGATTTTAGCTATGCAGAATATGATTGGTATGTCTGAACAGATTTTAAAGACTACCGCTTTTGCTATTAATATTAAAGAGCATCTTGTTGAAATAAATCCTGAATACGCTGACGTAAAAATAGAGCAGATTAAATCCATGCTTTCTATAGATCTGCAGGGCGATGGTACTTTCTTTACACTTTCTGCAATTTCTAACGATCCTCGCTTGGCGTATGACGTTGCCGACGTTGTATATACGATTCTTCCGGATGAGATTGAGGACGTTTTTGATAGATATGCTATCAACGTTAAGGATATTGACCCGCCGCTTCTTGCATCTGCGCCTAACAGCAAGAACGTAGTCAGAAATACTCTTATCGGTCTTGTCGGCGGTATGCTTCTTTCTATGCTCGTTGTACTTATTATCACCAAGGTTGACGTCGTAGTGCGCTCCAAGGAGCAGATTGAGAATAATTTTGAAATTCCTATTATTGGTATTATACCTAGAAAAGAGCTTGACGATTAATCAGGCTTTAAAAAATTAGGAAGGTAGACGGATTTTATGAAATTAAAAAAGAAAGCTGTTGTAGAATTTGGTGTCGTCGATGACAATACCCCCTTCGCAATACGTGAGGCCTACAGAGCGTTATATACGAATATACTTTATCTTAACATAGAGGATAAGTGCAAGAAAATTGCAGTCACAAGCGCAGTGTCGGGTGAGGGTAAGACGAGTGTTTCCACTAATCTTGCTATTACTCTTGCTATGAACCTTGAGGGAAAGCGCGTGCTTCTTATTGATGCAGATATGCGTCAGCCCACCGTTGCTAAAATGCTTTCGATTGAGCAGAAGCGTCACGGTCTCAGTGAGTATCTCGCGGGCATTGACGATGACCCTAATTTCGATTACATTCCTCAGTATAAACTTATGGTGCTTACCTCGGGAAGCAGAAACGTAAATCCTACGAAGCTAATTGGTTCGGAGAGAATGAAGAAGCTTATTGAGGCGTGTGAGGAGGAGTTCGATTACGTAATCATTGATACTCCGCCCGTAAACGTCGTCACAGACGCAAATCTTCTTAACGGCAACGTTAACGGCTTCGTTATTGCTACTATGGCAGAGCATTCCAATCTTAACGGTGTTTCGGAGTGTATCTCCAAGCTTGAGCATATCGGTGCTGAAATTTTCGGTATCGTTCTGTCGGGAGTGAAGTCCAAGGCATACGAGGGAAAGTATTCTAAGTATAACAGAAAATACGTTTCAGGCTCTTAAACTATGAAAAACCGCTTTGAAATAATAGATTTTCATTCACATATTTTACCCGGTGCAGACCATGGCTCTGCTTCTCTTGAAATTTCAAACAAGCAGCTTGCACTTGCTAAGGAATCCGGAGTAAATCGAGTGATTTCTACGTCCCATTTTTATCCGCACGTTCATACTGTTGACACTTTTTTGGAGAAACGCAACAACGCGTATTCAGCGCTTTTGCCTCATATTCCAAAGGATATGGAGATAAGACTTGGTGCTGAGGTGCTTATTTGCAACGGCATAGAAAATCTACCGGGGCTTGAAAGGTTGTTCGTTAACGGCACTAACACCTTGCTTCTTGAGCTCTCATTTTCGGATTTTCGGAGCGAATATGCCGAATCGGTAAGCACGATGGTTAAAAATGGTGTAAACGTTGTTTTAGCCCACGCAGATAGGTATAATCCTGCGTTCATCGAGGAGATGCTTGCATGCGGTGCAAAAATTCAGCTTAACGCAAAAGCTCTTAATACGCTCTTCAAAAGGAAAGTCCTTTATGATTGGCTTTCGCGCGGAGTCGTCGTTGCTCTTGGCAGTGATATACACGGTGTAGATAAGACAGCTTATTCCTCCTTGCTTAAGGCTTACGGTAAGATAGGAAAATACGCTGAAAGCGTTTGTCGTGAATCGGCTGAAATATGGAATAAATCAGTAAAATTTTAATGAAATGAAAAAAGAGGTACTGCCAAAACAATACCTCTTTTTATATTTAACTTTCCATCTGCTTACCTAAAAACATTCCTGCAGTTTGGACAAGCTTTGACTCAATCTCATCAGAAATTTTACCCGATGTTGACATATCGTACTGCCAAGCAGAAACGACGCATCCTACGATATCACCCTCGCTCAGTATCGGCATTGCACAGTTCACGTAATGAGCGCCACCATCGTTGATTACTGCTATAGGCTCTTTGCCGTTCCCCCTGACGTAAAGCGAACGTGATTCTACGATTTCTTCAAGACCTCTTGAAATTTTTCTTTCCAGATAGTCGCGCTTTGAAGCGCCGGATACTGCAATCACCGCATCTCTGTCGCAAATGAAAATTGGTGATGCGGAGGTTTTTTGAAGCGTTTCGGCATATTCATTGGCAAAGGTCTGCATCTCACCGATAGGGGAGTATTTTTTAAAAATCACCTCTCCCTCGCGGTCGGTGTATATCTCAAGCGGGTCTCCCTCGCGGATTTTCATAGTTCGGCGTATTTCTTTAGGTATAACTACACGACCAAGGTCGTCTATTCTTCTAACAATTCCTGTTGCTTTCATATAACTCCGTTCCGTGTCAATGACACATACAATTTATATTTTAATGTTGATTTTATCAGGTCAAAATTATTGTTTGTAAAAGAACGGAAAATATTCTAATAAATGCGCTTAAAATTTAATATGCGAAAAGGGTTGGATTAGACCAACCCTTTTCTTATTTAAAGCTCACGCTTTGTATTCTGGTGGATTTGACGTATCCAATATAAGTGTTTCCTCGATTTATGGCAAGCTTATTCCCACCATCGTCGAACAGCGTCATATTGCCATCGGTATCTGCAGACCAGGAAATAGTGAATGCAGAGCCATTTGTAAAGTAATATCCCGTACCGCCGCTTGCCGTGCTCATAATCATTTGCGAACCGTTCGCGCTCTCATAAGTGATAGAATCGGCAAATAAAACAAGGCAGTTTGCGAATTCTACATTTTTTCCATTCAGCATATCTTTCTTTTCCTCACCGTTTTTATGCATAGTATATTTTAGAGAGTCGGCAGAATAATGGAACTCTGTATCGGAAGAGTCCGAATATTGAATAGATATGCTAGTAGCCTCGGTGCTTGAGCAAATAGGTGCAGCACCGAACTCGTTAAAAACGTAGGGAAGCGCCTTGTCATTTTTAACAGTCGAGAGCCCGACGTTTTTTAATCCCGCATTCAGCAAATCGGGGTTAGTGTATTGATAATGAGTAAACTCGCTGTAGTGATATCCCGAATGCTTGCTTAAATCAAAATGAGAGCCGCTGAAGTCACATGCCTTGTAAAATACGCTATCGTCAATTCCGTTTGAAAGCGTCAGAGCGTCAAAATAACAGGCGAGATTGGAAATGTAGCTTCGTGTTGGTAAAATCGCTCCAATTTTTCCTGCGGAAGACCAGTCGGTAATAAACGCGAGAAATCTCGTGCTGCCATCCTCAATCGGAAACTCTGCTACAAGCTCTGCGCTTGAAATGGCATACGACGAGCCGCTTGGATTCATAACTATTGCCGTCGCTTTTTTGTTTGAAATTTCTTCACTTACCTCAAGCCCTGTAATATAGCTCGTAAATTTAGGTATGTAGATTTCGGGTGTGGTGGTATCCTGACTCTCATCCTCTTTAGTGTCGTTCTTATCCAAATCGGTTGAGTCCTGATTTTGTTCAGGATTTTTACCACTCGGTTTATTTTCAGTGTCATCCTTGACACTCCAGCCGTCCACCGCAAAGCCAAAAGTGCATATAAGCATTACGGCCACGAGAAAAAAAGCAATCAGTCTGATAGGACTGGTTGACTTTAAAATATTCATTTTTATACCTCCTTACGCGACCTTGCGCGTACGATAAGGTGAGCTGCCGGGGCAGACTTACCTTAAACGATTAATCTTTGTCGTTATAACGCATCCAAGCTTCAGCGAATTCAAACGCCTCAGCGAGTCCGTTAGTAATTTTCTGTTTTTCTGGTTTTTTGGTCTGGCTGTCGAGCAGCTGAACCATAATAGTTCCGGGAACGTTTTCATCGCCCTTGGGAGATTTCTTGTCAGACATTATCATCATGTATACGTAATATTTTTCTGACAAATCACCGTAGAAAATATCATCGCCCTGACGAACTATGGGTCTGCCCTTGTACTCGACAAACTCATCCATGCCTATTCCTTCTGTATTAAGCATATTATTGCTCCTTTCGTTTTATTTGAAAATGACGGCTTGCTTGTCCACGTTCAAGACTATCATATCAAAGCCGATTACGTATGTAAATGGCTTCGACAAAAATAGCGGTGTGAACTTTTCGCACAAATGGCTATCTTTTTACATAAGGCGTAAATTTAAGCGCAAAACGGCCAGAGTTCGGCACGTCAAGCGTCAGTGCATAGACTGAATCCGCCTTATTTGAGAGCTCTTTTTGCGAAATTACATCGAAATCGTAGTCACGGAATGACGACGGTTTAGTAATAACGGGGAAGTCGCTCATTTTCTTGATTTCCCTCAGCACCGTTTGACCGACAGTATCCATCGCTAAAACCTGAGTGTATCGGGGAAGACCTTTAACATCGGAGGAGGTAACGCCGAAGTAGGTATTCCATATTGCACGTCTGATTCTTGCTTTGGTGTACTTTTTTGTTTCGGCAAGCGATACCAAGTCTGATATGCTTGTTGCCTCTGCGCTAATATCGCAAAGGCGATTATATAAACCGCCGCCGGCATCGTGTATATCAACCCAATCCGATGGCGAATTTAATCTAAGTGATGAGATTACCGCAAGGTCAAGCCTTGCAGAATTTGACGGCATCTTGCCTTCCAGTATTGCTTCTACAAACACTTCTTTTGCATTTTTTGGGATATAATCAAAGGCAGAATGTTGTTTGCCGATAATAGCACTTCTAATGGAGGTTGCGCTTTGGAACTGCAGGTCATCGTTGTGTGAGTCGAGATATCCCGCACCCTTGCGCTTGATGGTGTATGCAATTATGCCACTGTTTTCTTTTTTTAGCGCCTTAATATATTCAATCGCAAGTATATTATTTGGAGAATAGAAGTCGCGTGAGACTTCCTTGCCGTAAATATTGTTCAAGGCTATAGAGCAAAGCTCGGGGTATCCAAATTCCTTTAAGAGAGGGTCTGAAGACAAAGAATCAAGCATCAGAGAATATTCCACTGACATCATAACCTCTGCGATGGAAGCAAGCTCATCTATATCTCCACATTCACTGCCGAAAACCAGATAATCTACTACACCGAGAGCGTTAGCAATGCGCACACCGCTTTGCGCGAACAACTCCGCAGAGGACATGGAAAAGGGAAAGGGCAGTTCAAGAACTAGGTTTACACCACTATCAATCGCAGCGCGTGCCCGAACCGTCTTATCAGCTATCGCAAGCTCGCCTCTCTGCGTAAAATTTCCGCTCATTATCGCAACTATAGCAGTGTCGTCGCCAAGCTGCTCTCGAATGGCATCAACCTGATATTTATGGCCAAGGTGGAACGGATTATATTCTGCTATTATAGCGGCGATTTTCATAGTCCGCTCCTTTCAAAGATATAAAAAAGTTAAAAACACTGTTGCTAAATTGAAATTATTGTTGTATAATATCTCTGTAAATTAACGATAGGAGAAATTACAGTGAAAGTATTAGTTGTAAATGCAGGCTCAAGCTCGCTAAAATATCAGCTTTTTGATACCGAGAGCGAAGCAGTGCTTGCAAAAGGAAATTGCGAAAGAATCGGCATAGACGGCTCTCGCATCATTCACAAGACGTCAGGCAAGGAGGAGATTTCACGCCCTGCGGATATCCCCAATCATTCCGTGGCAATGGAGCTCGTCGTAGAGATGCTTGTAGACGGTGACACAGGTTGCATCGGCAGCGTTGACGAAATCGAGGCAATAGGTCACAGAGTAGTGCACGGAGGCCCGTATTTCGCAGAATCAGTACTTCTTACCGACGAGGTGCTCGCAGTGCTTGAAAAATGCAATTCCTATGCGCCTCTTCATACACCTGCACACATCATGGGTATAAAGGGATGCAAGGCGGCAATGCCCGAAGTGCCCGAGGTTTTAGTCTTCGATACCGCTTTCCATCAGACGATGGAACAAAAGGCGTATATGTACGGCGTTTCCTACGATATGTATGAGGATTACGGCATTCGACGCTACGGTGCGCACGGTACTTCTCACAGATACGTAAGCGGTGAAATGATAAATATTATGGGTGGTAAAGCAGAGGGAACTAAGATAATCACCTGTCACATCGGAAACGGCTCGTCCATCACTGCAATAAAGGATGGAAGATGCGTTGATACGTCAATGGGCTTTACACCCCTTGACGGCATTATGATGGGCACCAGATGCGGTGCTATAGACCCTGCTATCGTTCCTTTTATCATGGATAAAAAGGGATTTTCCCCTGCTGAAGCCGAGACCTATCTTAATAAAAAATGCGGCCTTGACGGCATAGGCGGTGTAGGATCTGACTCGCGCGACGTTGAGCGTGCTATGCGTGAGGGCAACGAGCGTGCAAAGCTTGCCTTTGATATGCTGTGCTATCAGATAAAGAAATTTATTGGCTCTTATTCTGCAGCCATGGGAGGCTTGGATGCAATCGTATTTACTGCAGGTATCGGCGAGCATACGCCGTATATCAGAGAAAATTCGCTCGCAGGCCTTGAATACCTTGGCGTAAAGCTTGATAAGGAGCGCAACACGTTCGGCCATTCTAACACACCGGTCAAGCTTTCAAGCGACGACTCTCGAGTTTTAGTATATATGATTCCCACCAACGAGGAGCTCGTAATCGCAAGAGATACGGCAAAAATCGTCAGCGAGACGAAATGATTTTCTTAAACAAGGTGCAGGGCACAGCCTGCACCTTGCTTTTTTGTCAACTTATATAATAACATAAATATTTTAATAAGTCAACATTTCGTGAGAAAATAACCTAAACTTCGAGTATATTCTCCATCTCAGAAAGCTTCAAAGAAAGTAATTCGTTAATCTTTTCAAAATCCATAGCCACAGAATAAATTGCTTCAAGTCTGAAGTGCATATCGGATGCTATGCCAAACCAACGCTTTGCCTCTGCAAGAGAAATTTCTCTGATGTAAGAGGCATTTTTAATTCTTTCGGAGTTGTATTCGTAGCCGCCCTTTATCATTTCATCGACATTTATATTGCCGCCGTCTCCAGCCATAATTGTCATGCTTGACTCTTCAAGACAGATAGCATCAAGAAATTCGGGATTGAGTGCATTTGGGAAACGAATAGCCGTAATATTAAGCGCAAAAAGTATATTAGACAATTCATTTAAAAATAGAAAAACAGGGAACTCATCTCCTGAAATTTTTACCAGTTTTTTACTTTTATTTTCGAGCGTTTCAAGCTTTATGCTGCCATTTTTTCCAAATGCTGATATAAGTCTTATTTGGTCTCGATTACAATTTTCGGAATTAAATTCGTGGCAGAATTCTATTATTTTCTTTCTCGCTTTGCAAAAATCAAATGAATCGCGCGCAAGGCTCATAATAAAATCAAATGCTTTTCCTGCAATCTTTAAATAGGAATATGCTGTTTTATAAGCCTCGCTTTTTTCTTTATTAAGCTCGCAAATTTCAGTTCTTTTTGAGGATAGCCACCTTGTGTCCCACATATCGCCAAGATTTAATATTTCGTCGATAGCTCCCGGAATTTTCGCATCTGTTTCGTGTGGTGCAGTACCATCGATAACCGCTATTTTTTTGTCACCGTTTTTTACAACAACACCGTCGAGTGATTTTGGATCGGATGAGCAAAATATTTCTTCAACAGTGCAGCCCTTTTTCAAAAAGTGCGAAGAAATCTGCTTCATCATACTGCTTTTTCCTGTGCCCGGACCGCCCTTAATAACGTATAATCTGCTGTAATCAGCAGGGGAGAAAATCTCGGGGAAATAACTTTTGAATCCGTGATAAGTATTTGCAGCGCCAAAATAGCACTCTTTTTCTGCCATGCTTTTTTCTTCCATAATCGAACCTCTCTTTCGTTTTTTCACTATATATTATTCTTTTTTTAAAAATCTGTTATTTTAAAACTTGACATTATAAATATTTTAATGTATAATTATGTGTTAGATTGGAGATTTATGCTATGAAGATAATTGGTCTTACAGGCGGCAGTGGAAGTGGTAAGGGCGCTGTCTCAAAAATCCTTGCTGATCTTAATATCCCCTCGATTGATACAGATTTGATTTACCGCGAGCTTACTGCTAATGCAGGACCGTGCTTATCAGCACTATCGCAAGCTTTCGGTAATGAAATTATAGCAACTGACGGATCTTTGCATCGCAAAAGGCTTTCAGAGCTTGTATTTTCAGGCGAGGGAGCGGAATATCGACTTAAAAAGCTAAATGAGATTTCTCATAGCTTTATACTCGCAGAGACGGAGAGAAGGCTTTCTATCTTAGAAGACGCGGGATATGATTTAGCAGTTGTCGATGCCCCCGTGCTTTTTGAATCGGGATTTGACAAAAGGTGCGATGCCATCGTTGCCGTTGTTGCAGACAGAAATATCCGTATTGAAAGAATAATTTCGCGAGACGGATTAACGGTCGATATGGCTGAAAAGAGAATTGATGCACAGCTCTCGGACGAGGAGCTTCGTAGCCTTTGTGACTATATTATTGTTAACAACATGGATCTTGATGCATTAAAATCAGATGTTATAGATACCGTGAATAAGATAAAAATGAATTATAATTTGAAAGGTGATAAATAAAATGAGTGAAAAGACAATCGGACAGGAAATGCTTGACAAGCTTTCCTACAAGAGAAGAAACATCTACGAGGAGGCAACTCCCGAAAAAATCAAGGCGATCTACGACTATTCCGAGGGCTATAAAAAGTTCCTCGACGATGCTAAGACCGAGCGTGAGGCTACCGAGGCTGCTATTGCACTTGTAAAGGCAAAAGGCTTTAGCGAATATAAGCTTGGTGATAAAATTTCCGTAGGCGACAAGAAGTATCTCAATCACCACGGAAAGAGCCTTATCGTCTTCAAGGTCGGCGAAAAGGATATCGAGCGTGAGGGAATTAAGATTCTCGCGGCTCATATCGACTCTCCCAGACTTGATCTCAAGCAGGTTCCCATGTACGAGGATTCAGGCATGGGCTTCCTTAAGACTCACTATTACGGCGGCGTTAAGAAGTATCAGTGGACTGCTATTCCTCTCGCACTTCACGGCGTTATGGTAAAGGCAGACGGTGAGGTTGTTAACGTTTGTATCGGAGAGGACGACAGTGACCCCGTCTTCTATATCAACGACCTTCTTCCTCACCTCGGCGCAAAGCAGGCACAGGAGACTCTCGGCAATGCAATTAGCGGCGAAACTCTCAACATTCTTATCGGTGGTCTTCCTTACGATGATAAGGAGGTTTCTGATAAGATTAAGCTTACGGCACTTTCTATTCTCAATGAAAAGTACGGAGTGACGGAAGAGGACTTTATCAGCGCAGAGCTTTCGCTCGTTCCCGCATTCAAGGCGCGTGATATCGGCTTTGACAGAGCACTTATTGCAGCTTACGGCCATGATGACAGAGTATGCTCTTATCCCGCAATAACCGCGCTTCTTGATAATGACGATACCAAGGAAACCGTTATGGTAGTCCTTGCAGATAAGGAAGAGATTGGCTCTATGGGCGTCACAGGTATGCAGTCTGCATTCCTCGTTGACCTTATGGCAGAGATTTCCAAGGCGCTTGGCAAGAATGAGGCCGTTGTAAGAAATAACAGCAAGTGCCTCAGCGCAGACGTGACCGCGTGCTACGATCCTAATTTTGCTGACGTATATGAAAAGCGCAATAGCGCAATGATTTCCTGCGGTACGACTATGAGCAAGTACACGGGTGCAAGAGGCAAGTCCGGAACTAGTGATGCTTCCGCAGAGCTTGTAGGATATTTCAGAAAGCTCTTTGCAGAAAACGGTGTTATCTGGCAGACTGCAGAGCTTGGTAAGATTGACATGGGTGGCGGCGGAACCGTTGCGATGTATATAGCTAATCAGAATATTGAAACGGTTGACCTTGGCGTGCCCGTAATTTCTATGCACGCACCCTATGAGGTTGTCTCCAAGGCTGACGTTTATTCTACCTACGAGGCATTTTGTGCATTTGTAAAATAGTTTCCACGTTCTCAAAGCAGTAAAATGATTTTTGAGGTGGAGAATGATATTTACAAAGCTACAAAGAGCAGAGGACAGATACAGGGAGATTGAGCAGATGATGACTCTCCCTGAGGTCGTCCTCAATAATAAAAGGTATTCCGAGCTTATTAAGGAATACAAATCCCTTGAGCCTGTAATTGAAAAATTCAGGGAATATAAGGTGGCAGAAAAGAATATGCGGGATTCTGACGAGATGATGCGTGAATCGTCGCTTGATGCGGATTTACGTGAGCTTGCAGAAGAAGAGTTTAAGGAATATCGCGCACTTTGCGAGAAATTGACTGATGAGCTGCGTATTCTTCTGATGCCCAGAGATCCAAACGACTCAAGGAACGTAATAGTAGAAATCAGGCAGGGAGCCGGCGGAGAAGAGGCGGCTCTTTTCGGCGCGGATCTTTACAGAATGTACTCAATGTATGCTGCCTCCAAGCGTTTTAAAATTGAGGTCGTTAACCTTAACGACACCGAGCTTGGCGGTATTAAGGAGATTACATTTAACGTAATCGGTGACGGAGCTTATTCAAAGTTCAAGTTTGAAAGCGGCGTTCACCGCGTGCAAAGAATTCCCGTCACAGAGTCAAATGGCAGAATACAAACCTCCACCGTCACCGTTGCGGTTTTGCCCGAGGCTGAGGAGGTTGAAGTTGAGGTTAACCCTGCTGATATTAAATTCGAGTCCTGCAAGTCAAGTGGCGCGGGAGGTCAGCATATCAATAAAACGGAATCTGCTGTAAGACTTACGCACAAGCCCACAGGCATCGTTATAGAGTGCGACCAGGAGCGCAGTCAGCTCCAGAACAAAGAAAAGGCGTTAAGACTCCTATACACCAAGCTTTATGATATGAAGCTTCGTGCGCAGGAGGAGGCTATTGCTTCCACGAGAAAAAGTCAGGTCGGCAGCGGTGACAGAAGCGAGAAAATCAGGACCTATAATTTCCCGCAGTCGCGCGTCACCGACCATAGAATAAATAAGACGATTTACTCTCTCGATTCTTTCCTCAACGGAGAGATTGACTGTATAGTCGACGATCTTATAACCGCAGATGCCGCCGAGCGTCTGAAGGGGGAGGAAGCCTGATGACTAAAATTCTTGAGATAAATCCAGATAATCTTTATTTCTATGAAAATGATATAAAATATGCGGCAGAAATAATTAAATCGGGTGGATTGGTTGCTTTCCCTACAGAAACGGTTTACGGTCTTGGTGGCGATGCAACCAACCCCAAGGCAGCCGAAGCGATATTTGCTGCCAAGGGGCGTCCTTCGGATAATCCGCTTATAATCCACGTGGCTAATCCCAGAGATGCCGAAGCTTATGCCCATACCGGCGAGCTTTATTATAAGCTTGCAGAGCGTTTTATGCCCGGACCTCTGACGGTGATAATGAATGCACGCGAGAGCGTTCCTTTGGAAACTCGCGGCGGTCTTTCGACAGTCGCGGTTCGCTGCCCGTCTAATCAGGTAGCAAGAATGCTTATTGAGGAGTCGGGAGTTCCTATTGCTGCACCGTCTGCAAATATTTCTGGCAGTCCGTCCCCCACAAGCGCAAAACACGTTATAGACGATCTGTATGGCAAAATAGACGTGATAATAGACGGTGGCGACTCCGCCTTTGGCGTTGAATCCACTATCGTGAAGATAGAGGACGACTCCACTCTTACGCTTCTTCGTCCTGGTAGCATAACGGTTGACGAGCTGCTTTGTATCGCAGACGTTAAAATCGCCGATGCAGTCACAGATAAACTTCCCGAGGGGGCTGTCGCGCTTTCCCCCGGAATGAAATATAGACATTACGCACCAAAGGCCACTTTAGTGCTGCTTGACGGTGATTATCAGGATATAGTCGCTTACATAAAGCAAGAGGGACTCGATAACACTGCTATCATCACTTACAGTGACGATTACGACGATTTTTGCGGGGAGTTTTCCGATTCGGACGTTTACGTCCTTGGCGCAAGAGATAATAGCAGAGAACAGGCACATCACCTATTCAGCGTGCTTCGCAAGGTGGACAAGCATAACTACACTAAAATATACGCCCCTTTGCCCGATAAATCGGGAGTGGGACTTGCACTATACAACAGAATGATTCGTGCCGCGGCACACCAAGTAATTGATTTAAGGCAGGGAAGAGATGGCTAAAAAGAAAAAAATAATAGATAACCCTATGGAAAACGAAGCTGTCGCAACGCTTCAGCCGATAACCGAAACACTTGAAAAAAACTATATGCCCTATGCGATGAGTGTCATCGTATCAAGAGCACTTCCTGAAATTGACGGCTTTAAGCCATCGCACCGAAAGCTTCTTTATACTATGTATGAAATGGGCCTGCTCACAAAGCAGAGAACCAAGAGCGCAAATATCGTAGGACAGACGATGAAGCTCAACCCTCACGGTGATGCTTCAATATATGAAACTATGGTTCGTCTTACTCGCGGTCACGAGGCACTTCTTCATCCCTTTATCGACTCCAAGGGTTCGTTCGGTAAGCACTATTCACGTGATATGGCCTACGCCGCATCACGTTATACTGAAGCCAAGCTTGACGATTTCTGCCACGAATTATTCTCGGGAATTGACAAGGATGCGGTTGATTTCATTCCTAATTACGATAATACTATGGAAGAGCCCACGCTTTTGCCAACCACTTTCCCTAATATTCTCGTTTCGGCAAACCTCGGTATTGCTGTCGGTATGGCGTGCTCAATATGCTCGTTCAACCTTGCAGAAATCTGCGACGGAACGATAGCGCTTCTTAAAAATCCTAAAACTACTATTGACCGTATGCTTGATATTGTAAAAGCACCCGATTTCCCAGGCGGAGCGCAGATAATCTACGATAGAGAGCAAATGCGTAAGATATATGAAACCGGTACCGGAAGCTTCAAAATGCGTGCAAAATACGAGTATAACAAAAAGGACAACTCAATAGACGTCCTTGAAATACCGTATTCCTCGTCGATTGAAGCGATAATGAAGAAGGCCACCGATATGATAAAGACCGGTAAGCTTCGTGAGGTTGCTGACGTTCGAGATGCGATAGACCTTAACGGCTTTAAGCTTACCTTTGATCTTAAAAAGGACGCTAATCCTGATATTGTAATGCAAAAGCTTTTCTCGGTCACCGAGCTTGAAAACAATTTTGACTGTAATTTCAACATTCTCGTTGATGGTACGCCGATGCAGCTTGGTATCAGAGAAATACTTACAGAATGGATAAAGTTCAGAGTTAAGTGCGTCACTCGAGAGCTGACCTTTGACCTTGGCAAAAAGGAGCACAAGCTGGAGCTGCTTCGCGGTCTTGCGGCAATTTTGCTTGATATAGATAAGGCGATTAAAATCATCCGCAACACAGAGCACGAGGCTGACGTTGTGCCAAACCTCGCTGCAGGCTTTAACCTGACTAAAATTCAGGCAGAGTACATTGCGGATATAAAGCTTCGTAATCTTAACAGAGAATACATAATAAATCGCGTAGCAGAAATTTCCTCGCTTGAAGCAGAGATTGCAGATATTAAGGAGACCCTGCGCGACGAGATTAAACTGAAGGCAAAAATTATTGCAAAGCTTCAGGAGGTTAAGAAAAAGTATGGCAAGCCGAGAAAAACCGAGCTTGTTGAAAAGCAAGAGGTTGAAGCGCCAAAGAAGGACATCTTCTTTGAAAACTACAACTGCCGACTTATTCTTACCAGAGGCGGATATTTCAAGAAGCTTTCCGTCCAGGCTGCTCGCTCTGCAGATGAGCAGAAGCTTAAAGAGGGAGATTACGTGGTATATCAAGAAGATACCGATAATCGCGGTGACGTTCTCTTCTTCACTGATAAGGGACAGATATACAGAGCCAAGGTGGACGATTTCGAGCTCACCAAGGCCAGCCAAATGGGCGAGTACGTTCCAACCAAGCTTTCTATGGATGATGACGAGCACGTTGTCTCTTGTAAGATGATTTACGAGCTTAATCCGGAACACCACGTTGTATATATTTTTGAAAACGGCAAGGGACTGCGCGTGAGCCTTGGTGCTTACGAGGCAAAATCTCGCCGCCGTAAGATTTCCGGTGCATATTCCTCTGCTTCGCCCCTTGCAGGAGCAATTTACGAGGGAGACAAGCCTGTAAATATGTTTATCAGGACCGACGCGGGCAGGGGAATGCTTATAAAGAGCAGCCTTGTTCCTGAAAAGGCAACCAGAACCTCACAGGGTGTTCAGATTATGAAGCTGCCGAAAAAGAACGTTAAGGTCGATCTTGTCACCGACAGGATTGACGACATAGGTCAGGACGCGCTTAAGTGCAAGAAGCTTGCACTGCCTTCAACCGGCTCGCCGCTTGACCAGCTTACCTTTAACTTCTAAAAGAAAATGCTGCCTCGCACTACGAGGCAGCAAAATAAATTATTATACGAAGGTTTCAAATTTGTAGCCGACACCCCAAACGGTTTTGAGTGTCCACTTCTCAGATGCGCCCTCAAGCTTTTCGCGCAGGCGCTTAACGTGTACGTCAACCGTTCTGGAGTCGCCGAGGTAATCAAATCCCCATACCTTATCGAGCAGCTGATCTCTTGTGAAAACTCTGTTGCAGTTTGATGCAAGGAAGTAGAGAAGCTCGAGCTCTTTGGGGGGAATGTCGATAGCCTTGCCGCAGAGCTTAAGCTCGTATTTTTGCAAGCTGATTTCGATGTTTTCAAATCTAACGACCTCGTCGTCACTGGTCTTAGTGTGAGCGTTATAGCGGCGAAGAACGGCTTTTATTCTGGCTGAAAGCTCTTTCATATCAAATGGCTTTACGATAAAGTCGTCAGCGCCAAGCTCAAGACCGAGCACCTTGTCGAATACCTCACCCTTTGCGGTTATCATAATAACCGGCTTTGCGGAGATTTCACGAATTTCGCGGCAAACCTGCCAGCCGTCCTTTCGAGGCATCATTATGTCAAGAAGCACGAGATCAGGCTCGTACACCTTGAAGAGATTGACTCCCTCAATTCCATCATTGGCGGTTCTTACCTTGTAGCCCTCGTTTTCAAAATAGAGGCGCAGCATATCGCAGATATTGGGGTCGTCATCAACAATGAGAAGCTTAGTATCCATTTTATTATTCCTTTCAATTTTATTCTATAGGGTAAATTGTTAACTTTGTTAAAAAACTTAAAATCTTAACAATTTTATTATACAGCATAATTTTATAATAATCAAGAACTTTTTATGAATTTTTATCATAAAAATTAAATCTAAACCATAAACTTATATTTTTAGCACAGAACGGAGAACTGTTTATATGAAACTTGGTATCGTTGGACTTCCTAACGTAGGAAAGAGCACGCTTTTTAACGCCCTGACTAACGCAGGCGCGGAATCTGCTAACTATCCATTCTGCACCATTGACCCCAACGTTGGCGTTGTTGCAGTACCAGACAAGCGACTTGATAAGCTTGCGCAGATGTACAATCCCGATAAATATACCCCGGCTATTATTGAATTCGTTGATATTGCAGGACTTGTTAAGGGCGCGTCGCAGGGTGAGGGACTTGGAAACAAATTCCTCGGTAATATAAGAGAGGTAGATGCGATAGTTCACGTCGTTCGTTGCTTCGAGAACAACGATATCGTTCATGTTGACGGTTCCGTTGACGCTATTCGTGACGTTGAAACCATAAACATCGAGCTTATACTTTCCGACCTTGAAATAGTCGAGAGAGCAATAGATAGAACTACTAAGGCTGCAAAGGCTGATAAAAAGCTGCTCGAAAAGCTTGCCGTTCTTGAGCGAGTTAAGGCGGCGCTTGAAGCAGGAAAGTGCGCTCGTACCGTCGAGCTTAGCCCCGAGGATATAGCATGGATAGACGAGTCTAGGCTTCTCACTCTCAAGCCTATAATATACGTTGCAAATATCTCCGAGGACGAGGTAAGCGGTGAATACGAGAGCAACGAGCAGTATAAGAAGCTCAAAGCACACGCAGAGAGCGAGGGAAGTGAAATTATCGCTGTCAGCGCGCAGATTGAGGCAGAGCTTGCCGCCCTTGACGGCGAGGAAAAGGAGATGTTCCTTTCTGACCTTGGAATCGAGGAGAGCGGTCTTGACAAGCTTATCAAATCCAGCTATTCGCTCCTTGGACTTATCAGCTTCCTTACCGCAGGACCTAAGGAGGTTCGCGCCTGGACTATTAAAAAGGGCACGAAAGCTCCCGGCGCCGCAGGTAAAATTCATACCGATTTTGAGCGCGGATTCATTCGTGCCGAGGTTGTAGCCTTTGACGATCTCGTTCGCGAGGGCGACAGAAACAAGGTTAAGGAAAAGGGACTGCTTCGCTCGGAGGGCAAGGAGTACGTGATGAAGGATGGCGACGTTGTCGAATTCCTCTTTAACGTTTAATTTAGGAAAGATATATGGGTAAAAAACTGTTATCGGTACTTGCAATTTTGCTTACCGCGTTAGTAGGGGTTGCGACGGTACTGTTTATTTATGAGTATATTAACAATCCAAAAAACGTTGATTTATTGATTATTTCAATAATCTTTGCGTTAATAACTCTGGTATTGATTATTGCGGTTATCTTTGATTTGTTTGTAGGTCATAATGAACTGATTTTCAAAAAAGAGCAGATAATCGTAGGCAGAAAAGGTGAAATTTTATATTCCATTCCTAAAAGCAATGTTTTGAATCCTGTTTTAACATATGATTCCAATAACAAAGAGTCTTGTATGCTCTCTTTTAAAAGCGGTAGAAAAAAATACTACGTGTCGATAAATAAAGGCAACAAGAAAGCGATAGACGCTTTTCTAAAGGACGTTAAATATACCAAGCGTGAGAATACCTTGGAATACTTTCTTCAGCATATTTTGGATATTCTTTCCGCAATATAAAAACAAGCCGCAAAACGCGGCTTGTTTTTTTAGTCTTCAATATAAATTTCTTTTTGTGGGTTAGAGATAACCGAAGCTCCGCCATCCATGTATTTTTGCATCGATAGCTGAGATAAAAACAGATTCTCGCTGTTAATTATTAAATTATCTATGGATTTATGATAATCGTAAAGATACAGCTTTTCCTTATACTTTTTACCGTGCTCACCAAAAATAACGGTATTGCTTTCCGCGATGTAGTTTTCCATTTCCACCTTAGCTTCTCCGTTTAGAAGTCCCGAGGAGACGTACGTAATAATTTTATCATCATTCATAATGCGAAAAGCATTCATAGACGTGCCTTCACCGTAAGGCACAGAATAAAGAAGCTGAATTTTATATTCACCGACCACGGCAAGCATATTACTTTCGAGCAGTATTATTTTCGTTCGGTAATCCTCAACCGATTTTTTGATTACGTTAAGTATGGTTTCTTCGTCGTCATTTCTTGGTGCAGGTAGATAAATCTTTTCTACAAGCACGGAGGAAAGCAAAACGTCAAGCTCGTCGTCAATACTCCAGGAATAATGCGTAAGATAGTATTTATCAAGATAAGTGACGTTTGCAGCTTCAAGCAAATCGAGAGAGGTATAAGCTAGATTTTTGGAATATTGGGCAGAATTTATGAGGCAGACTTCGTTTTCCGACCGTACTAGCATCTCGTCGCACTTAGAGTCCGATAGATAAATTATCTCGTCGTCGAAGTCATTGATAATACCTGCAGCAAGCGGCATAACCGTCAGAAAAATAAAAAATGACGTTAAGAAAATTACAGCCTTTCGTTTTTCTTTTACCGAAATAACGAAGAAAAGATAGAAAAGAACTGTATAAACGATTATCAATAAAGAAATAATTAAATAATTGGTCGATAAATACACGAATTCTCCACGCGATAATAGCTCGGCGAGCCAGGTAAGGAGCTTCGTAAACGGGAAAACAAGAATGCCAATCGGAATCAGCCACCCAATTATAAGCGTAATGCATCCAAGGTACATTATCACTTCTGCAATTAACGAGAAAACAAGCGTTGTTATCATGCCAAGACAGGACATACCGCCAAAGGTAAAGGTGGAAATAGCAAGTGTAGCACTGATTGCGAACACTGATGCCATAATTCCAAGCCATAGCGAACGAAGAATGGCGTTAAGACGGTTTTTCGGCTTCTTAATGCGTCCCGACGTGTACTCTCCCAGCACGATAATTCCAAGCGTAGCGAGCGCTGATAGCCAAAGTGACGTTGAGAATATGGCGCAGGGGTCTAATAGACATATAATTGACACCGCAGCAGTAAGAGAGGTTATGCTGTCACGTGTGTGCGAGAAAAGAAAGAGCAGTGAGGCGATTATTACCATAAAGCCCGCACGCATTACCGACACCGAAAATCCCGTCAGCGCCATATATAAAAGTATAAAAACGGAAGTGACGGCAACTCTTATCTTTTTCTTAATGCCAAATAAAGAGAGCAGCCTACCAATTCCTATTGAAAGTATGGCTAAGTGCATACCGCTGAGCGCAAGTATATGAGATATGCCTATTCTTTGGAAGTCAAGGCGAATCTGCCCTGAAAGATAATCCCGCTGTCCAAAAAGCAGGGCAGAAAGGAGAGCTCCGGATTCTCCGTCTGTAAGCGTTGTAATATATCTGCAAAGATATTCCTTGTAATGCGCGAGTTTTGCTGAAAGACCGCCCTCGCTACGTCTGATTATTTTGACGTTTTCGACATCGTCAGCATAAGCACTCACACCTATAGAGGTGTTGTAGCCTCGGCTATCTTTTGAAAAAGCGTGCAGTGTAGCATCAAACTCAATTTCTGTTCCTTCGGGCATGGTCGCTGCCTCTGCTTTTGAAAGGTATACGGTTATATTGTATTGCGAAAACGGGCGGTTATCAATATTATTTGTACGTACAGTAAGCTTGGTTGAATAAGAGGACGCCGGAGCTACATCGGTGACCGTGCCGATTATTTTAACCGATCCATCAAAGCGCTCGTGCGCTGCAAAGTAGAGGTCAAAAAAGACGTAAGAGAAGGTAATAGAGCATAAAGCAACTATAGTGATAATGCGCGGTAGAATTCTGTTATTTAATTTGATTTTAGGAATTAAGGATAAAATCAAAGGCAGAATAGAAGCAACTATTAATAAAATACGCAAAACATTGCTTTGATAAGTAAATAAGAAAAAGACCCCCAGCGCGATACAAAGTATTAAGCTTAAAGGTCTTTTTCTGAAGATATTCATCGTACGTTCCTTTTACTCGGTAGCACCGTTATCGTTTTTGGTGTAGGGAAAACGAAGCTCGCAGCCCTTGGGGACTACGAAATTAAATGCTTTCGGAATAACGGTGAAGTCTATGCTCTTAGCACCGATAATTTCACCGTCATTGCAAACAGGAAGGGGCTCAGGGAACTCCATTCTAAAATGCGAAACCTGTCTGTGCCTTATAATTTTCATTGCCTTTTCATTCTGAAGATAAGTGCCGTCCTTATAAGACTTGACCAGCTTTATAAAGGTGAAACGGGAAATCTTGTCAATAGCACATATGTCAAGCAATCCGTCCTGTAAAAATGCAGCGGGCGCAGCCATAAATCCGCCACCGCAGAATCTTCCGTTTCCTATCGCGGTAAGAGTAAACTTTTTATCGAGTACCTCACCGTCGTCAAAGATAATCTTCATCTGCGTACCGAACGGCTTAAAGAGTGTGACCACTACTCCCATAATATAAGACAATCCGGGAGTGACAAGCTTAAGCTTCTTCAGCCTTGCAGCCTCCTTTACAACGGCACAGTCAAATCCGATGTTAATCATATTGACACAGTATGAATCGTTGCATTTGATAAGGTCGATAGCCTCGGCCTTACCGTCAATCTGTGCTTCAATTTTTGAAAAAAGCTCGGTTTTTGTAAAATTCCTTACGAAATCGTTTCCTGAACCGCTTGGAATAACGCCAAATTCTACGTTAGGGTTGCAGGGCGCAGTATTTGCAATCTCGTTGATAGTACCGTCACCGCCAACGCAAATGAAGCGCTGACGCTCCTGCGATATTCTTATCATCTCGTTAACGTAATTGGTGGCATCGCCCGCACAGGTGGTGTAGTAAATGTGGTAGCTGAGCTGCCTTTTAGCACAGGCCTCCTTAATTTCACGCTCCATCTTTTTTTGCTGTGGGCTTCTTCCTGATTTAGGATTTAATATAAAATGGAAAATCATATAAATGATTCCTCCGAAAAAATCTTTTTTAACTTAAATATTATACCAAAAATATCGAATATTGTCAAGTGCTATGTAAAACAGCGTCAAATTTTGCTCTTTAAACTCGACGTTATCATTTCGTGATAAGCCTTTGCAGCTTGCTCGGTCTTGTTATTTCCGAACTGATAATAATGCTTACCAACGAGGTCTTTTGGAAGGTAATCCTGCTCAACGTAGTTATTTTGATAGTCGTGAGGATATTTATAACCCTCAAATTTCGGGCTTTGCAGATGCCTTGGAACAGAGTTTCCCAGTCCTGCACTGATGTCCTCCATAGCTCTGTGATACGCCATGTACGCTGAGTTCGACTTTGGTGCGGTTGCAAGGATTACAACGATATTTGCAAGCGGAATTGCTGCCTCAGGAAGTCCTACGGCTCTTGCACTCTCAGTGCAGGCGTATGCCAGTGAGGCTGCCATGGGATAAGCGCAGCCCACGTCCTCGTTCGCAATTACAAGAATTCTTCTGCATGCTGAAAGAAGGTCACCTGATGCAAGAATCTTAGCGAGATAAAATACCGCAGCGTCAGGGTCAGAGCCGCGTATCGATTTCTGCAGGCAGGAGAGCAGGTCGTAATGCACATCGCCGTCGCGGTCAAAATGTCCGACAACGGAGGGCAAAAGCGCCTCTATCGCATCTAAGTTGATTTCCTTGTCGGATATATAATATGCGTTTTCCAGAACGCTGATGCTCATTCTAACGTCACCGCCGGCAGCTCTTGAAATCGCAAGCATAACGTCATCAGAGGCTGTCTTTTCTGTGCCAAAATCGGCATTAAGGATTGAAAGCGCGCGATGTAGAGACGGAATACAGTCCTCTGCAGAAACTGACTTGAATTCAAAAACCGATGAGCGCGATAGCAGGGCATTATAAACGTAATAATAAGGATTTTCTGTTGTTGAAGCAATAAGCGTCAGCTTACCGTTCTCCATAAATTCAAGCAGCGATTGTTGCTGCTTCTTGTTGAAATACTGTATCTCGTCAAGATAGAGGAGAGTACCGTTTTCGCTGAACATATTATCCGTGGTAACGATTACCTCCTTGATGTCAGCGAGAGAGGCTGTCGTTGCATTAAGCTTATGGAGCTGCATGCCTGAAATCGAGGCAATGATGTTAGCAACGGTAGTTTTGCCTGTACCGGGAGGACCGTAAAATATCATATTCGGTATTCTCTGGTTGTCAGTAAGACGTCTTAAAACACCAGTCTTTCCCACCAGATGTGCTTGTCCTGCCACCTCGTCAAACGAGGTAGGACGCATTCTATCGGCTAATGGTTTTTGTGCCATGGCTATACCTTTCTTAGTCGTTATGATATGGTAGATGAAGAAATATTGATTAAATGCTCCATACGTAGCTTGAGCTCCTTATGCTCGGGTAAATCGAGCTTCGGGTCTTCCGAAACAATAGCTTTTGCGGTGGCAAATGCTACGCTCATCAGCTCAAGATTATCACACATAGATGCAAATTTAAAATCAAATCCGCCGCTCTGCCGTAAATTATTATCGTTAATTGAAGAAAAGAAATCTCCGGGACCTCTAAGGAATAAGTCCTTCTCGGCGATTTCATAGCCGTCATAGGTGGTGCGCATTACCTCTAGTCTATCGCGTGACTTTGGTGAATTAACGTCAGAAACCAAAACGCAATATGACTTTCTTGTGCCGCGTCCAACACGACCTCGAAGCTGATGCAGCTGTGAGAGACCGAATCGCTCAGCATTTTCTACAATCATAAGAGAAGCGCGCGGAACGTTGACACCGACCTCAATTACAGTGGTCGAGACCAGCACGTCAATCTCTCCTTGTGAGAAGCGGGACATTACCTCGTCTTTTTCGGAGTTTTTCATTCTTCCGTGCAGAACCGCTATTCTTAGTTCGGGCAGTGCTGTTTTCAGCTCCTCTGCAAAGTCAACGGCATTTTTCAAATTCAGTGAATTTTCCGAAATCAAAGGGCCGTTTACCGAGGAGGGAATTACAGTCTCACCCTCGTCCTCGCCTCTTTCTATGGACGGGCAAACGATATAGCACTGACCGCCCAGAGCAATTTGCTTTGAAATAAAGCTATTGAGTCGGCTTCTGTATCCCTCGTTTACAACAAATGTGTCTACTCGCTGTCTGCCTTTAGGCATATCGGTAATTCTCGAAACATCAAGGTCGCCGTACATAGTAAGTGCCAACGTTCTGGGAATGGGTGTTGCACTCATAACCAAAAGGTGCGCTGATGCAGCTTTATCCTTTAATTTAGCGCGCTGCGCAACTCCAAAGCGGTGCTGCTCATCCGTAATTACTAATCCAAGCGAAGCGAACTCCACACTCTCTGAAATGAGTGCGTGAGTTCCAATAATTATATCCGTTTCTCCCATTTTGAGAGACTCTTTTATGCGTTTTTTTTCTTTTTGAGTCGTAGAGCCCAAAAGCAACTCTATTTTTAGTCCCAAGGGCGCAAGAAGCTCTTTCGCTTCATTAAAATGCTGATTTGCAAGTATCTCTGTAGGCACCATAAGTGCTGATTGATAGGAGGATTTTGCCGCTATAAACATAGCCGCCATCGCACATACGGTTTTACCACATCCTACGTCACCGACTATAATACGTGCCATAGGGCTTACCTTGCCGTCTTTTCCTATTACCGTATCGCGGTAAACGTCGTTTATAGCCTGCTTTTGAGAACCCGTCAGCTCGTACGGAAGCCTCTCGGTAAGCTCGTCAAGAGAGCAGGGAGAAAGCTTAATTCCTGCGCCTCTGCTTTTTTGCGAGGCCGACAGAGAAATTCCAATTCCAAATGTCAGCATCTCGTCAAACGCCAGTCTTGAAAGCGAGCGCGAGAGCGCACTGCTATCCTCGGGGAAATGCGCGTTTTTGAGTGCGTATGTCAGTGTAGGTAATGAATTTTCAAGTCTGATTTTTTCAGGAATATGGTCTTTAATTTGAGGCAGAACGTCGTTTATAGCTAATTTTATAAGCTTATCTATCTGCTTTGAGGATATGCCGTCAGTTAAGGGATAAATCGGTACGTAGTCGGCAAGGGGCACCCCCTCAATATACGGCTCGTATTTTGGATTTGTGAGCTGCAGTTTGCCTTTTTGCACGGTCGCCTTTCCCCAGAATCTAAAGGTTGAGCCAATATGAAAAACGTCTTTAACGAACGGGGCGTTGAAGTATGTGATGTCAACAGAGCCGGATTCGTCGAACGCGCGAAATTTTGATATCGTAAGACCTCGTTTTATAGTGGTTTGTCTTACCTCGTTTGCAACAGTTAAAAGGAAGGCACACGGTTTTTCCAAATCGTATTTTGACAAAGGACGCACGTCACCACGCATCTCGTAAGCTCTGGGGAAATAGTATATTAAGTCCCCGACGGTGTTAATTCCAAGCCTTGCGAGCTGTGTCTGCCTCACCTTACCAACGCCGTTCAATTCACTGATGGGGGATTTCATTGTTAAAACGGGCATACCGTGTCTCCTTTCATGCAAAATTATCCAATTTATATTTTACAACATTTCTTTTGTATTTGCAACAATTAAATTCAAAAAACTGCAAAATTACTATTATTTTACAGTAAATTAATATAAAAGTAATAAAAAATCTTTACAAAATAAAATATGTGTGATATAATAATATGAAAAATATTTACTTGGAGAAATAATGAAGAACGAGCTTAAGAAAAATTTAACATACGAAAAAACAATGTTAATTTTATCTGTCTTGTGTATTGCATCCGGTTTTTTAACGTTGATTATATCTGATGCGGCTATTCCTATCACTGCCGCACTGCTTGCTGCTATATTCCTTTTTGAATCAAAGGGAAAAAGACGTTTTTCTTACGCAGTATCCGCCATTCTTGTTGTTATAAACGCTGCGCTTTTTTTAGTCCCGGACATGATTCCCAGCTTTTTCAGTATCCTGGCTATCGCGTTTGCGGTTATCATCTCCCGTGCGTATCTTCGCGGAAGTGAAAAATCGGAAACCGCGTTTTTAATGACTGCCGCAGCCACTCTCGTAATAACCCTAACCCTTATTGTCGTACCTATGATTGCGGCGGGTAAGCTTGATTTCGGAGTAGTTAAGTCCTTTTACGAGAAGCTGATTTCGCTTTTGCGCGAGGAGCTTTTGCTTGCCATGGATACCGCTCTTGGCGGCTTGGAATTCCAGGGGACGCCGGTTATGATTGACGTTGTGCAGATAAACAAGCTGTTTGACTATCAGCTTAGCATGTTTATTTCCTACGTAATCATTTTTGCATTTTTCCTTGCCGGTGCTACTCTGAAGTTCTTCAGCATCGTGGTATCAAAATGCGCGGAAAACGTTAAGCCGATTTTCATGTGGAGATTTAAAACGAGCAGCGTTTTCGCATATTTCTATTTTATTCTCGCTGTTGCGACATTCTTTATCGCATCGGCAGACTCGGTTTTCAGCATTACGGTGCTCAATCTTTACAACATTCTGATGTTTGTATATTTCTACGTTGGATTCAACGTTGCCGTTGCATTCATGTCAAGAAACAGACGGCCTATATTTGCTTTCCTTATCGTACTGTTGGCAGTGATTTTATTCATGTCGTACGCGATAGAGCTTCTTGCCATAATCGGTGCGTTCTTTACTATTAAATCCAATCAGCACGTCATTAAAAGTGAATAAGCTGCATTGACCTTTCAGAAAGGAAACTACTATGAAAAACGAACATTCAAACGAGAAAATGCACGTGCCATACGCCTCCAGAATGGATATGGTGCTTTACGCGGCACTTGCTGTGCTGGGCATTGCACTCGTGGCTATAGTGGCAGAATTTTTGCCTACTGTTAATCCCGTTTTTTCTGCCATTCTCGTGGCTGTAATATATCTTCTTGCCGTTGCGGCCATCGCCTACAGAAGAATCACAAAATCCACATCTGCACCCGAGAGAAGTATACATGGACTTCTCGGCGAGGAGGGCAGTGTTCTCTTCAAAAATTCCAAATCGCCCATTATAGCGTTTGACCTTCACGGAACGATTCTTTGGTACAACGATGCGATGCGCGAGGCTATAAATTCATACGATAATTTTATAGGTGACAATATCAGCGAGCTTTTGAACGTTGACCTCTCTGACATAACTGACGAGGGGTGCAAGACTACCGTTGCAGGCAGAGTATATACCGTTGAAGGATTCGTAGTATCAAAAAAGAATAACGGTCTGTATCTTGCTATGCTCTCGGATATTACCAAGCTTTCTGAGATTGAGAAAAAGTATTTCGATGAGAGAGTAGCGGTTGCTTATATTGCTATTGATAACGTTGAGGATGCTCTTCAGTACGTTCACGAGAAATTTGCCGATTCGGTTTCCAGAATTGAGACGATTCTTAAGGATTGGGCAGAGTCAATGAACGGTGTTATAAAGTCGTACGATAACGATAAATACATTATGTTCTTCGATTCGGTCTATCTTGACGACTGTGTAAACAACAGATTTGAGATACTTGACAAAATCAGAGACACCAGAGTCGGTGACGGTGTTTCTATTACCGTTTCGATAGGTGTATCGCGCAGGAGCGGAACGCTTCTTGACCGAGAGCTTGATGCAAGAGATGCAATAGATATGGCACTTCAACGCGGAGGAGACCAGGCTGTTTATAAATCAGAGAACGAGACCGTTTATTACGGAGGACGTACCAAGACCGTTTACAAGCGCTCCAACGTTCGTTCGCGTGCCTTTGCAAATCAGCTCAATTCGCTTATCGCTCGCTCGGATAACGTTATAGTAATGGGTCACAGATACGGTGATTTTGACTCGTTTGGTTCTTCGATAGGCGTGGCAAGACTTGCGACCCTGTGCGGAGTTAAGGTTAATATTGCGGTTGACCTCCGCGATAAGAATCTGCGCCCCTGTATAGAAATGATGCAAAAGACGGATATGTACGAGCAGATGTTCGTTGACAACGCGGACGGTCTTGACCTTATCGGCCCTGATACTCTCGTTATCCTAGTGGACCATAGCAGCCCGCAGAGAGCACAGTTTTCCGATATTGCCGCCAAGGCAGGCTCTATCGCTATAATCGACCATCACAGAAAGAACGACAATCCTGCGGAGTCGGTTAAGCTCTCATATATCGACCCCTCGTCCTCGTCTTGCTGTGAGTTGATTTCCGAAATGCTTGAGAGTGCCGTCAGCTCGCAGAATCTTCTTAAGGAAGAGGCGGACATGCTCCTTGCAGGTATACTTCTTGATACCAAGCAGTTTACCAGAAATACAGGTACACGTACCTTTGGTGCGGCTCAGTATCTCCGTGGAGCAGGTGCTAACCCCACCGACGTTTACGATTTGTTTAAGGCTTCGCCCAGTGACCTTTCAAAAGAAGCAAGATTCCACACGTCCATCGTCATGTACAAGGATGCTATAGCTCTTGCGTGCTGTGACGGTGAGACCGATGAGAGCTTCCGCGTTATTGCATCTAAGGCAGCCGATAAAATGCTTACTCTCAAGGGCGTGGACGCTGCGTTTACGCTTGTTCGCATAGGTGACCAGGTACACATTTCCGGACGTTCTACAGGTAAGGTCAACGTTCAGCTTATACTTGAAAAGCTTAACGGAGGCGGTCACTTTGACGTGGCAGGAGCACAGGTTTCCTCTGCTACTGTAATTGAGGTAATTGAGAGGCTTAAAGCATCTATTGATGATTATCTTGAGCAAAATCCGATTTCATAATTTTTAAAAAAAGCAACATAGGATGGAAATATAAATGAAGGTTATATTACTTTGTGACGTAAAGGGACAGGGAAAAAAAGATCAGATTGTCGAAGTGTCCGACGGCTATGCACGCAATTTTCTTTTCCCTCAGAAAAAGGCAGTTCCCGCCGATGCCAAGGCTACTAACGAGCTGAAAAATAAAGAAGAAGCCCGTCAGTTTAAAATAAACGAGGACAGAAAGGCAGCAGCTGCTCTTGCCGAGAAAATCAAGAACGTTGAAATTGAAATAGTGATGGGACACGGTGCCGACGGCAGACTTTACGGCTCCGTCACCTCTAAGGATATTGCCGAGCAGCTTGCAAAGCGCATAGGCACGGAAGTTGATAAGCGCAAGATTCAGATGAAGGAAAACATAAAGGCTTACGGCAAATATGACGTTGAGCTTAAAATTCTCGGGGACATAAGCGCTAAATTCGTAGTTTACGTACACGATTGATAAACACCGCTTTTGCGGTATGAAAGGAAGAGCCTTTAATGGACAACAATAGCAATTTGATAAGACAAATGCCTGTTTCTATCGAGGCAGAGCAGGCTTTGCTCGGTTCCATAATTGTAAATCCTGAAGCATTTGATAAAATCGGCGGCATGATCAGTACCGAGGATTTTTATCTTGAGGAGCACAAGCATATCTTTGCGGCACTTCTCAGTATGTATGCGAAAAACAAGACCATAGACGTTGTCACCCTCGTTAACGCCCTCGTAGAAAACGGTGATCGTGACGAGGCTGGCGGGGTGCAGTATATTACTCTTATTGCAGAGTCTGTTCCTTCGGCAGCCAACGTCAAGGATTATGCAAGAATCGTTAAGGATAAGTCAACTCTTCGCCGCCTTATCAACGTATGCGACGAGATAAACAACGATGCATACAGCGAAAATGACGTTCGCACCGTTGTCGACAGCGCGGAGCAGAAGATATTTGATATTTCTCATAATAACGAAACGAAGGAGTTTAGACATATTCGTGACGTTCTGCGCAACGTTTACAGAGATCTTGAAACTCTTTCTGAAAACAAGGGTGCTGTAAGCGGAGCGAAAACCGGATTTTCCGGCCTTGACCACATGCTTGTGCAAATGGGTAAGGGTGACCTCGTTATACTCGGCGCGCGTCCCGGTATGGGTAAGACCTCCTTTGCGCTTAATATTGCTACAAACGTGGCAAAGCAGGCAAAGAAGTCCGTTGCTATATTCTCACTTGAGATGTCTGCAGAGCAGCTTGTGACGCGTATAATTTCGAGTGAAGCTATGGTAGATTCTCACAATCTTCGCACAGGTCAACTTTTGCCTGAGGATTGGGACAATATAGCAGACGTTATTTCCTCACTTTCAGGCTGTGATATATATATAGACGATACCTCGGCACTTACCACGACTGAGATGAAGTCAAAGCTTAGAAGACTTTCTAACCTCGGACTTGTCGTTATCGACTATATCGGTCTTATGCAGACCACCTCTAACAGCGATAACCGCGCACAGCAGGTAGGTGAAATTTCCCGTAATCTTAAAATTATGGCGAAGGATCTCGGTGTGCCGTTCATTTGCTGCGCACAGCTTAACAGAGGCACCGAATCAAGACAGGGAGCAGGAAAGCGTCCCACACTTGCCGATCTTAGAGATTCGGGCTCTATTGAGCAGGACGCAGACATCGTTCTCTTCCTCTACAGAGATGAATATTATAAGGATATCGCAGGCTCAGACGGTGATTCTGACGGCTCTGATACTGCAAATACCGCTGAGGTTATTATTGCTAAAAACAGACACGGCTCTGTAGGCAATATCAAAATGGGCTGGATAGGTCAGTTTACCAAGTTCAGAACCCTTGAGGACGATCGTACAAATGGTTGATAAAATCCATAACCTTTTCCTTTTGGAAAAGGGAAAAAACATATATGAATCTGCTTGCTCGGTAATTGCCGATGAGAATATGTTCCCGTTGCTTAACGAGGGTGTTCTTGTTGGTCTCTCTGGCGGTGCGGACTCTGTGATGCTGCTTTCGTTTTTAATTGAATACAAAAAGCAAAAAGGTCTTTCTTTTCCTATAGCGGCAGTTCACGTCAATCACTGCATAAGAGGTGAGGAGGCAGAGCGCGACGAGTTCTTTTGTAAAAAGCTTTGTGAGGAGCTTGAGGTCGAGCTTTTTGTAGAAAAAATAGACGTTCCGTCTCTTGCAAAAACGTCCGGTAAAGGACTTGAGGAAGCTGCTCGAGAAGCAAGATATTCTGTTTTTGAAGATATAATTCAAGGCAGAAATGATATTTCCGCTATTGCAGTAGCACATAACAGAAGTGACAACGCCGAAACCGTGCTTTTTAATATACTCAGAGGTAGCGGTGCAAGGGGGGCATCTGGAATTCGTCCCGTGCGCGATAATATCTTGCGCCCGCTTATCAGAGTTGCAAAGGCGGATATACTATCAGCGCTTGATATAGCAGGAATTTCATACGTCACCGACAGCACCAATCAATCTAGCGAATATACGCGCAATTACCTGAGAAACGAGGTAATTCCGGCACTTCAGCGCATTACTCCCGAGCCGGAGAAAATGCTTTCGCGCTTTGCGGATAACATGCGCTCTGACGATGATTTTATTACGTTGCAGGCAAAGGATTTCCTCAGAGGAAGAAAAGAAATTAAAAATTCTGAGCTTCGCGCTTTGCATTACTCACTTTTTGTAAGAGTTCTTGGGGAAATGGCGTCTTTTGCTAATGCGGGCATTTCTTCGCAAATCGCATCGGATATATACAAGATTTTGGATAAGGATAATTTTAATTACTCCTTAATTGGCGAAGCCTGTTTTTCTTGTGAGCGCGGCATTTGCAAAATAACGCGAAATGACGATGAGAAGCCTGATTACCTCTTCAAGCTGGAGAATGGCACTAACAGTTTGTCTCGGTTTCATTCAGATTTTTTATTAGTTAAAGAAAAGGTCGAAAAAACTTATTTAAATATTTACAAAATTTCAATACAAGCAAATCTTTCTTCTGCTATAATTAGTGGTAGTTTGCATTTGCGTCCTAAAAAAGATGGCGATACCGTTTTTTACGGCGGTATGACCCATAAGCTTAAAAAGTTGTTTTCAGACAGGAAAATACCTCCGTCAAAAAGGGCGCTTATTCCCATTTTATGTGACGACAAGGGAGTCGTCTGGGTTCCCGGTTTTGGTGTCCGCGACGACGGTGTTCCGCCCGAGAAAAGGCGGGATTTGTACGCCGTTATCGGAATTTTATCAACTGATACAAAAAATCGATTTTACGTTGGTACTGAATACAAAACATAAATTTTTCATATTTTGATAATACTAATCATTGGTTTATTTAAGAAAGGCATGGAAGATACCTGATGAAGTCTAATTTCAAAAGCATATTGATGCTTGTGCTGTTAATAGCTGCCGTGCTTGTTGCAACCTCCGTGTTCAGCGGAAATTTCGACAAGGACGATAAGTTCGTTTACAGCGATCTTCTCGAGCTCTTCGAGAAGGATCTCGTAAGAGATTTTGAGGTCAACGAAAAGGGCGATATAACTCTGAACGCATACGTCGTCAAGGAGAATGCCGACGGAAGCTACACCTTTGAGCTTGACGAAAAAGGCGAGAGAAAGGTGAAGGAGTATAAATATTCCTTCAGCTATGAATTACAGATAGATAAGGTTGTAGAGATAGTTGATGCAAACGCTGCAGACGGTCAGACCAATCTCGTTGAGTACGAATTTATGACCTCGAAGGGCGCGATTTGGCAGGCCTATCTTCCTTATATAATTACAGGAGTTTTGACTATTGGTCTCTTCATCTTTATGTTTGCTCGCACTGCGGGCCCGGGCAGTAAGATGAATAACTTTGCAAAGTCCAAGGCAAAGCTCGTTTCGGGTGATAAGAATCCCGTTAAATTTGCAGACGTTGCAGGTGCTGACGAGGAGAAGGCAGAGCTTGAGGAGGTCGTAGAGTTCTTAAAGGATCCTCAAAAATTCATCAAGCTTGGCGCGAGAATTCCTCGCGGCGTGCTTCTCGTAGGCCCTCCCGGTACGGGTAAAACTCTTCTTGCCAAGGCTGTTGCGGGCGAGGCGGGTGTTCCGTTCTTCTCGATTTCAGGCTCTGATTTCGTGGAAATGTACGTCGGTGTAGGTGCTTCGCGTGTAAGAGACTTGTTTGATAATGCAAGAAAAGCTCCTGCAAGTATTATATTTATTGACGAGATAGACGCGGTCGGCCGTCACAGAGGTGCAGGCCTTGGCGGCGGTCACGACGAGAGAGAGCAGACGCTCAACCAGCTGCTCGTTGAAATGGACGGCTTCGGCACTAATTCAGGTGTTATCGTTATGGCAGCAACCAACCGCCCCGACATTCTTGACCCCGCGCTTCTGCGTCCCGGACGCTTTGACAGACGCGTGACGGTAAATTATCCCGACATCAAGGGCAGAGAGGCTATTCTCAAGGTCCACTGCCGCAATAAGCCTCTTGAGGAAACAGTAAACCTTAAAAAGATTGCACAGACTACAATCGGCTTCACTGGTGCAGAGCTTGCCAACCTTATGAACGAGGCGGCGCTTCGCGCAGCAAAGAAAAACAAGGCGCTCATCGGTATGGTAGATATAGAGGAATCCTATATGAAGCTTATACTTGGTCCTCAAAAGAAAACCAAGGTGCGTACAGAAAAGGATAACAAGCTTTGTGCATATCACGAGGCAGGTCACGCGGTTGCTTCTTACTTCTGCAAGAATACCGACCCGATAAAGCACATCACCATTATTCCTGCAGGAAATGCAGGAGGTGTCACCGTCAGCGTTCCTACCGAAGACAGAGTGGGTATGTCGAAGAACGAGATGCTTGACATCATCGTTCGCGCACTCGGCGGTCGAGTTGCCGAGGAGATAATCCTTGACGATATTTCCACGGGCGCTTCGAGTGATATTCAGCAGGCAACCGGCATCGCTCGCAACATGGTGACAAGATACGGTATGTCCGAAAAGCTCGGCACCGTTCTTTACGGCTCTGAGCATTCGAGCGATGAAGTGTTCCTCGGCAGAGATTTCTCTTCCGGCAAGACTTATTCAGAAAAAACCGCTGCTGATATTGATGACGAAATTCGTGCAATTATCAATAATTCCTATGCTAGATGTAAAGAAATCCTTACATCTAATATAGATAAGCTTCATTTTGTCGCAGAATTTCTTCTTAAAAACGAGTCTATGGACGAGGAGCAGTTCAAGGCTGCTATGGAGATGGAGAACCCCACTATTGAGTCTATAGAGGACATCGCTTTTAGAAAGCAGCAGAAGAGCGACGAGGAAAATGACACAGCTCATAAGAAGAACGCTGAAGCGGCTGAAGAAGCAAGACTTCGTCAAGAGGAGCTTGCCAAGAGAATGGCAAACGGCGAGGAGCTCACCGACGATCTTCTCAAGGATATCTTTGAAAAGAGATTCACCGCGAATGCAGACGATGAACCCCTTTCCACCTCTGAGAATAAGGAAAACGCAGATAATACCGATACTCCTGAAAGCTCTGACGAAAATAAGTAATCTAAAAGGGTAGCCGTTTGGCTACCCTTATTTTATTTTTAATTATAAAAACTGCCGCAAATGCATGCGGCAGTTATTTTTTTTAGTTTTAAATTGCGTGTATTCCGTTTTCTGCATCAGCATTAGCATCAAGCTTATACTTCTGCTGCTTTCTCCAGTCGAAGTACTTGATAGCAACCTGCTCGAAGAGTGCGAGGGAAAGAAGGTCCTCATCCTGCTCGCTGTAGGGAGCAACTCTCTGACGGAGAGAATCAATCTCGGGAGCAATCTTATCTGCGGGTCTGTAATCAATAATTTCGTCGTCGCCGATAATCTTCTTCTTGAAGTCGTCGGAGATGGGAGCAGGGCACTTACCGTACTCACCGCGAACAAGTCCCTTAAACTCCTTGGTCACTCTTGCGTATCTGCCCTCGTTTGCAAAGAGGACGTTGTTAACAGCCTGAGTACCAACTATCTGCGAGGTAGGAGTGACAAGAGGAGGGAAGCCCGCGTCAGCTCTTACGTTTGCAACCTCTTCAAGAACTGCATCGAGCTTATCCGACTTGCCTGCCATCTTAAGCTGGCTGATAAGGTTTGAAAGCATACCGCCTGGTACCTGATAACGAAGTGCGTTAACGTCAACCTTAAGTACCTTGGGGTCAATAAGACCGGAAGCAAGATAATCCTCACGAATTTTATTGAAATGCTTTGCAACAACGTCAAGCTTTGCAAGGTCAAGTCCTGTGTCGTATGGAGTACCCTGAAGTGTAGCAACGAGCGACTCGGTAGGAGTATGAGACGTACCCATAGCAAGAGGTGAAATTGCGGTATCAACACCGTCAACGCCTGCCTCAATAGCCTTAAGAAGCGTCATAGAGCCGAGACCTGCGGTATAATGGCAGTGAAGGTTAACAGGAATAGAAACAGTGTTCTTGATGGTCTTAACAAGCTGATATGCCTCGTAGGGCTTAAGAAGTCCCGACATATCCTTAATGCAAATCGAATTTGCACCCATTTCCTCAAGCTGCTTTGCATACTGCGCGAAGCCCTCGTTGGTGTGGAACGGAGATGTGGTGTAAGAGATAGCCGCCTGAACGTGACCCTTTTCCTTGATGGTCGCCTTGATAGCGGTCTCAAGGTTTCTTGCATCATTAAGTGCGTCGAATATACGAATAATATCAATACCGTTAGCGATAGACTTCTGTACGAAATATTCAACAACGTCGTCAGCATAGTGACGGTAGCCAAGAATGTTCTGACCTCTGAAGAGCATCTGAAGCTTGGTATTCTTTACGTGATCCTTAATAGTTCTGAGTCTTGCCCAAGGATCCTCGTGAAGGAAGCGAAGGCAGGAATCAAAGGTAGCACCGCCCCAAGCCTCAAGAGAGTAGTATCCAACCTGATCCATCGCGTCAAGAACCGGAATCATCTCTTCGGTAGTCATACGGGTTGCCGCGAGAGACTGGTGTGCGTCGCGGAGGACGGTTTCTGTAATTAAAACTTTAGCCATTTTATTTTATCCTTTCAATAGATTTATTCCTTAGCGGAAGAAGCTGAGGAATACACCTGCCGCAACGGCAGAGCCGATAACACCGGCAACGTTGGGACCCATAGCGTGCATAAGCAGGAAGTTCGAGGGATCATACTTACGACCAACGTCCTGTGCAACGCGCGCTGCCATAGGAACGGCAGAAACGCCTGCAGAGCCGATGAGGGGGTTGATCTTACCGCCCGTAAGCTTGCACATAAGCTTACCTGTAAGAAGTCCACCACAGGTAGAAATAATGAACGCGCAAAGACCAAGGGCGATTATGTAAAGCGTCTGAGGCTTAAGGAAGTTCTCTGCATTCGCGGTAGCACCTACGGAAACTCCGAGGAAAATAGTGACGATATTTATAAGCTCGTTCTGCGCAGTCTTGGAAAGTCTGTCTGCAACACCCGAAACGTTGAAGAGGTTTCCGAGCATAAGGAAGCCTACGAGGGGTGCAGCATCGGGGATAATAAGACAAACGATAGCAGTGACGAGAATAGGGAAGAGCACCTTCTCAACCATGGATACAGGGCGGAGATTGGACATTTTTATAGTTCTTTCCTTTTCTGTTGTCAAGAGCTTCATAAACGGCGGTTGAATAATAGGAATCAGTGCCATGTAGGAGTACGCCGCAATAGCAATAGCGCCGAGAAGCTCGGGGGCGAGCTCCTTGGTGACGAGAATAGCAGTAGGACCGTCTGCGCCACCTATAATACCAATAGCACCCGCCTGCATCGGAGAGAAGCCAAGGAAGAGTGCGAAGAAGAATGCGGCAAATACACCAAGCTGCGCGCCAGCACCCATAAGAAGTGACTTCGGATTAGCAATAAGGGGAGAGAAGTCGGTCATAGCACCAACGCCCATGAATATAAGCGAGGGATAAACACCGAGCTTAACGCCAAGGTAAAGAATATCAACCAGACCGCCGTTGTTGATAACCTCACTTACAACGGTAGCCATTTTTATATGTACGTAGCCGTCTGTATCAAGGGTAGCTCCGCTTACGAAGCTTTCAAACACCGACTGAACGTAGGAAGCGTCGACTCCTGCAGACTGGAATATCTCCATGTTAACTCGGAAAGAGTCATTGGTGACGGTAAAGAGGTCGGCATAACCAAGTCCGTTCTGCACGAAGCTTTGAACCTGGAGCGCAAGCGTGCCTGTAAATTGACCGTCCTTGACGGCAAAGTAATAATCGTCAAAGAAGAAATCAAGGTGTATAAGATTTGCGCCTGGGAGATTTGCAAGAAGCATACCAAATGCAATGGGCATCAAAAGCAGCGGCTCAAATTTCTTAACTATCGCAAGATAAAACAGAGCGCCGATAATAACGTACATTACAAGGTACTGCCAGAATGATTCGTTGAACTTATCAGCTTCAACGTCCCAGAACATATGGTATACACCGGTTGTTTTGAGAAAGTTTATAACAGCATCCATTTTATTACCTATATCTTTCAGAAAATCAGTTCAGGGTAGCAATAATGTCGTTAGCAGAAACGGATGCGCCCTTCTGTACGTTGACGGAAGCAACAACGCCGTCGCAGGGAGCAGGGATATCGTTTTCCATCTTCATAGCCTCAAGCACGCAGATAACGTCGCCCTTCTTTACAGACTGACCAACCGATACCTTAACGTCAAGGATAGTACCGGGCATAGGTGCAACAACCTTGTTTGCGCCGGCATTGCCAGTAGCCGCGGGAGCAGCAGGTGCTGCAGCGGGAGCCACGCTGGGTGCAGAGAAAGCAGGAGCAGCAACGGGAGCGGAGAATACGGGAGTAACGGGAGCAGAAGCTACACCGCCAACCTCTTCAACGAGAACCTCGTAAGTATTGCCATTTACTGTAATATTATACTTTTTCATAATTTTAATAACCTCTCTAAACTTATTTTCTCTTGAATGATACGACTCTGAACTTCATATCTGTGTTTTCGCTTTCCGCCATTGCGATTGCGGCGGCAATAACTGCAACGATTTCATTATCGTTGCTAGTGTTAATTTTAGCGGATTCGACCGCTGCGACAGGTTCTGCCACAATTTTTGTCTCTTTTTTGCGATTTGAAGCGCTCTGGAATACAAACTTAAACACTGTAAGGAAAATCCAGATTAAGCACAGAACCGAAAAAACAGTTGCCATACCGATAAGCAACATCTGCAAACCGAACGTAAGCACATCGCCAAAGCCGAAGCTTTGTATGAGATTTTCGGTTCCGTAATCGCTTTCGGTTATACTAAGTAAAAAGTTCATTTATTAACCTCCTCAAAGAGGGAGAACCTTGCGGTTCGAAATAGCAGAGTAGTCACCCTTTGCCGAGAGCATAAGAAGGGCATAGCAAATCCTTGCCCTCATTTCGCTTACGCTGATGATGTCGTCTATCTCACCGCTTGCTGCGGCAGCAGAGGGGGATGAAACGGTAGATTTCCAATCGTTTATAAGCTGCTCTCTTGTGGTATCCTCGGAAATATATTTGTCCCAAGCAAATGCAACACCACTTTCAGCAGTGAGAGCACCTATTTCAGCATTCTCGGTAGCATATACCAAATCTGCGCCAAGCGATTTAGAGCCAAGGAGAACAAATGCCGCACCGATTGCATGAGATGCAATAACGGTCACCTTGGGGCAGGTAGATGCTGCATAAGCCATAGCAAGCTTAGCAAGCTCGGGAGCGAAAATTGCTTCGTTTTCCTTATCAATAACGAGACCGAGCGAGTCTACGATTGTGACAACAGGGATAGAGAAGCTGTTGCACATACCAACAAACTTTGCGATCTTTCTTGCTGCAGAAGAATCGATTCTACCCTCGTTTTTAGCGAAGGAGTTTGCAACTATACCGCACTTAACGCCGCCGACGGTCGCAAGAACCGTGCTTACAGATGGAGCAAACGTAGCATTAAGATCAAGGAACATACCGTTGTCGCTGATTACGGAAATGCAGGAAAGGGCATCGCCGCCAAAGTCAAGATTTCCAAGCTTTCTGTTAAGGTTGTCAGTGCAGATTTCCGAGCACTGAACACCGACGGAGGAATTGGAGGGGAGGTAGGAAATCATTGCAGATACAAAGCCGATGCACTGCTCCTCGCTACCTGAATAAGCCACGATTGCATCTTGTGCGTTATCCTCGCCGGTAAGGACGGGAGAGCTTACGTAAAGAGCAGCATCGCTCTTTTTAACAACGATGTCGAACATCGAAGCAATAGCAGCACAAGTACCGATGCACTTGCCACTTACGTATGCGATCTGAGGAATAACACCTGATGCACGAGTGATAGCAGACATAATTCTTCCGTATGCTGCAAGGCCTGACGTTCCCTCAAAAATATCTGCACCGTTGGAATTAAAAATACCAACTACAGGAGCTCCGTTAGAGAGCGCCATTTGATAGAGATCGCAGATTTTTTTTGCGTGACGCTCGTCGATAGCGCCACCCATTCTTGAAGAATCCTCTACGAAAGCGAAGACGAGCTTTCCGTCTATAGCGCCATAACCGCAGATTACTCCTTCAAATTCATTTGATTTCTCCGTTGCTAAAAAGTCGGAGAATCCGCGCTTTGTGTACGCGCCGATTTCGACAAACGTGTTGGAGTCGAAGAGCATAGCAATCTGTGCTCTTGCTGCAGATCCTTCACACGCACGGAGCTCCTCGCGCAGCTCAGCTGCGGTAGGAAGACTGCAGAGATTTGGGGTTGTGTATTTGTTCAAAATGAATTCCCGATTTGCCTATATAGCAAATCTCTCCTTCCATAAATTTTGCAATGTTATAAATAGTGTAGATTTGCCCAATCTTCACCAAATATAATATACCACCAAATAATCGACAAGTCAAGACTTTTTATATATTTTATTTATAATAAATAAAAAACAGAGCCTGGGCTCTGCTTTTATATTGTTATTTAAACGCTTCTATCAGAGAGATACGCTTGCTTGCATATCTATAGGCATTTTCATAATCCGCGAGCTGCTTATAGCAGTTTTCCAGATCGCTATAAACACCGAAAATTACGTATGCGTTGTAAGAGCCTGTGCTTTTTTCATTTTCAATGGATTTTAAAAGCGGAATTGCAGTCGAATATTTTCTTTGTCTTATCATATCCTTTGCCGAAAGATGCCTTAGAAAAACTGTGTTATTATATGGATAATCGGTATCCTGTATAAGATATTTGTAAAACTCAAAATCAAATTCATTTCTAAGTCCCTCCTCAAACGACTTTATATCAAAGTCGAGCAATGGTGACTGAATATTGGAAGCAAGGGCAGAATACATAAGTGTCAGGGTGTTCAGAACCTCGGTGCTATATATTGTCTTATCAGAATACTTTGCAAATTCTTCAAAGTGATTTTTTGCATCTGAAACAGAGCCGCCAAATACCGCATCGCGTCCAAGGTTGAAGTAGGAAACCGAAAGCATATATGCAAGCTCATCGTCAATAAAACCTATATTTAAAATCTTTTCCACACACGACGCATATTGCTTGCTCTTGAATCCATTTTTTATATCATCAATTACCAAGAGCTTCTTTTGTATAGGAATGTCGACCTCATCTGCAAATAAGTACGACAGTGAAACCGAAAGGCGCTCCGCAAGATAAAAAAGTGTATTTAAGGACGGGTTGGCCTTGTCGGATTCAATGGCGCTCAGCATATTTCGTGTTATCTTATCGCCCGCGAGCTCTGATTGCGAGAGCCCTTGGCGAAGTCGTTCGGATTTTATTTTTTCTCCTAAAGTCATATTTACCTCATTTTTCTAAAAAACAAAATTTATTCCTCGGCAGAAATGTCCTTTGGCTTTTTCAAAACAACGTCTGCAAGTGGATTATTGTCCATTGCGGCTTCAAGATTTCTGTCTACAACGTGAGTATAAATTTGTGTGGTGTTAAGCTGCTCGTGGCCGAGAATATCCTTTAAAACGCGTATGTCTACCTTGCCGCTTTGATACATCAGAGTAGCAGCGGTGTGTCGCAGCTTATGCACAGAAAGTCCCTTGGAGCCAAGACCTGCAAGGTCGAGATATTTATATATTATCCACTGAACTGTTTTAACCGAAATTCTCGTCTGTCTACCACTCAAGAAGAAGGCATGGTCAGACGTTCTGATAAATCTGGGATCAAGGCGTATCTTTATATAATCTCTTACCGCGGCTCTGGCAGCAGCGTTCAGATATATAACTCTTTCCTTGCTTCCTTTACCGAGAACCTTAACCGAAACAAGCTCGGGGTCGAAACTCTGCAAATTTAGTCCTACAAGCTCGGAAAGTCGCATTCCTGTGTTCAAGAACAGTGCAATTATTGTGTAATCTCTTTGTCTGGTCTTTGACTCAACGTCCGAATTGACGGCTTCAAGCAGGCGTACAGCCTCGTCTACGGTCAGATATTTAGGAAGTGTTTTTGATTTCTTTATAGAATCAATGTCTGCTGCCGGGTTTTTATCTATCAAATGCTTTTTGTTGTACATATAATTGAAAAACGAGCGCAGGGAAGAAAGCTTCCTATTTCTTGTAGTTGTGTTGTTGTTTCTCTCACTGCTGACAAACGCAAGGAAATTGACGATAAGCTCTGTGCTTACACTGTTTACGTCCTCGATAGTTATGCCGCCTATGTCAATCTTCTCAAATTCGTCTATAGACAGATCGTCACCGTTTTGTACCATTATGTAATAGCGAAAAAAGGTCCTGAGGTCTGAAAGATACTCGCAGATCGTTTTTTCGCTGTTTCCGCTTATAACTTTAAGGTGTGAGGCGTAATTTTTCAATACAATAGGGAATTTTTTATATTCTTCACTCTTTAAAGTCAGAACTGCCATACGATGCCTCCATAATCATTTTACACTTCTATTATACAAAATTTTTTCTTCGATAAGTGGATAAACTGTAAACATTTTCTCAATCTACTTGTTTTTTTATTACTTTATGTTAAAATATAATAGAGTAGTGCTTAAATTTGTAGAAAGTTTGGTTTATGGCGTGAGGTTTATTAAGGATAACTCATACGATATAGTGAAGCTGTTTGTAAATCAGATGGGAATAACTATTTTTTCTCTCGTTTTATACACGGCGGTAGGAGCGATAGAGGACGAGGCATTGTATAGCAAAATCAGCGTTCTCGTTTCTGTATTTTCAACGATTTTTTATCTGGCGCTTATTTACACTGCCGCTTGGGACTACGGTGCAAGAGATAAAATCAGGATTGACGGTGGCAAGCTTGAGGCAATAAGGGGCAAGGGCGCTTTGCTTAGCCTTATCGCCAATATACCCAATTTTATTCTTGCCTCTCTTGCAATAATTACAATGCTCGTTTATCTTGGCAGTGGAAGCGACGTTGCGTATACAGCGTTTGGCTTAGCAAATCTGATATTGAGATTTATCAATGCGATGTTCCTCGGCGCTTTGCAGGGAATATTCGCCTCTCTCAAGGATAACGCGGATTTGTATTTCCTTTGGCAGAGTGTTGGATATTTAATAGCACCGATAATAACCGTTTTGGTGACGCAGCTTGGATATGAGCTTGGTATGCGTGAATTCAAAATTTTCAAGCCGATTTCCCAAAACGAAAAACAGTAATAATATTTTTAAATCCTCCATATAGTTGTTTTGAACTAGTGGAGGATTTTTTTATGAGAATTTACGTTTTAAATCTTAAAAAGCATCGCTTCGCTACAACGTTTACCGCAGTAGTGTTAGCTTTAATAATTTTAAGTGCAATTTCAATCAGCGTAGTGACCAGAATTTTTAGAAATGAGCTCTTTATTGAAAAGGCAGCTGCCATACCGTATGAAAAGATAGTGATTCTTGATGCAGGTCACGGCGGTGAGGATAGCGGTGCGATTGGAAAGAACGGAAGACTTGAAAAAGATTTAAACCTTGAGATTGCTCTTGAAATCGGGGCAGCTTTGGAGGAGCGCGGATACGTTGTTGTATACACACGTACAGATGATAGGCTTTTATATACCGAATCGGAAAATATAAAAGGAATACGCAAGATTTCCGATTTGAAAAATAGATGCAAGGTAGCAGCAAATTATCCCGATTCAACCTTTGTAAGCATACATATGAACTCTTTTGGCGGCGAGAAGTATTCAGGTTTACAGGTATACCATAAGCCTGATGACAGCGAGAGCAGAGCCCTTGCAGACGCTATTCAGCAAAGGGTTATTACGGAGATTCAGCCGGAAAATAATCGCAAAATCAAATCGGGAAGCGGTATGTACGTCTTGGAAAACGTCGAAAATACAGCTGTTCTCATCGAGTGTGGCTTCTTAACAAACCGCGATGAGTGTGAAAAACTTTCCGAAAAAGAATATCAAAAAAGGTTGTCTTTATCGATAGTTTGTGCTATTATAGAATATATTGAAGATTAAAATTATACAAGGAAAGTTGAAAAATGAAAGGACCAAAGATAGTTTTTCTATGCAGGGAGTGCGGATTTTCCAGTCCGAAATGGCTTGGAAAATGTCCTGAATGCTCATCTTGGAACTCCTTCGATGAGGAGATAATCAGAGAAAAAGAGCAAAATGCAGCGTTAATTCGCGGCAGAAATACAAATAAAGTAAATAGGGCCGAAAAGTTCTCTGAGCTTGAGCTCCCAAACTATATGAGAACCCTTACCGGAATGGGTGAGCTTGACCGCGTGCTTGGCGGAGGCCTTGTGGACAGCTCTGCGGTGCTTCTTTCGGGTGAGCCCGGTATAGGTAAATCCACCTTACTCTTGCAGATATGCTCCGAGCTTAGCAAAAACAGACGTGTCTTATACGTTTCAGGTGAGGAATCTAAAGGTCAGTTAAAAATGCGCGCCGAACGCCTCGAAATAGACGGTTCTTCTATTTATCTTCTAACCGAAACAGATACCGATGCTATACTTGACGAGTGTGAAAGCCTGAAGCCCGACGTTATTATTATCGACTCCGTTCAAACGCTTTCCAGCTCTCGCTTTACGTCTGCTCCGGGAAGCATCACCCAGGTAAGAGAAGGCGCTATGGCATTTATAAATTACGGAAAGAGTGCAGGCGCTGCAGTTTTCCTCGTCGGTCACGTCAATAAAGAGGGGGGCATTTCCGGTCCTAAAATTCTTGAGCATATGGTTGACGCCGTTCTTTACTTTGAGGGCGAGCGAACAAATTCATATCGTATTATAAGAGCTATAAAGAATCGTTTTGGCTCTACGAATGAAATAGGCGTTTTTGAAATGGGTGATAAGGGACTCGTTGAAATTCCAAATCCCAGCGAAGTCATTATTGCAGAACGTCCAAAAAACACAAGCGGCTCGTGTGCCGGCTGCGTTATGCAGGGAACAAGGCCTATTATTTCGGAGATACAGTCGCTCGTCGCAAAAAGTGTTTACGCTACGGGAAAACGGGCGTCCGACGGATTTGATTACAACAGAATGTGTCTGATTATTGCCGTTCTTGAAAAGAGAATGGGACTTAAATTCTATGAAAACGACGTATATCTTAACGTGGCTGGAGGAATGCAGCTTAACGAGCCCAGCGCCGATCTGTCCATAGCTATGTCGCTTATTAGCGGAATCACCGACAAAGTAATTCCGGACGAGCTTATAGCTTTTGGAGAAATCGGACTTTCAGGCGAGGTGCGTGCCGTGTCGCATATTGATTATAGAGTAAAAGAAGCGGTCAGACTCGGATTTACTAAAATAGTGCTTCCAAAAAAGAATCTTACACAAAATCTTAAGGTGCCTGACGGCGTAGAGCTTGTTGGTGTAAGTAATATATATCAAGTGCTTGTACACATGACTCCTAAATCTGTGGACAGGACTTAAATTTAAAAAATCTCGGCGTGTTTTGTTGCTAATGCACAAAAACACGCCATTTTTTTCTACGCTTGTGGGTAAAATACTTAAAAACTTTGCCTTGAAAAGCTTTTAAAATTATTGTATAATAAGAGCAGATGTTTCGCGGCGTGCCGCATTACAGCAAATAAAACACAAGGAGATACCTCTCATGGAAAAGGTTTACACAAAAAGTATCAGAAACGTAGCATTACTCGGTCATAGCGGTGGCGGTAAGACCTCGCTTGCTGAATCTATGCTTTACATTTCAAGACTCACAGATCGTCTTGGAAATATTGCAGACGGAAACACCATCTGCGACTACGATCCCGAGGAGATTAAGAGAGGTTATTCTATATCCGCAGCTTCCGCTCCGCTTCTTTGGAACGGTGCGAAGATAAATATTCTTGACACCCCCGGCTTCTTTGATTTCGAGGGCGAGGCAAGACAGTGCGTAAGAGCTGCCGACGCTGCTATTATCGTTGTTGACGGTAAGGCAGGTATTGAGGTAGGTACTGAAATCGGCTGGAAGCTTGCAACCGATGCGGGAATTCCCAAGGCGTTCTTCATCAACCGCTTTGACGACGGCGAAGCTAGATTCCATAAGGCTTTCGGCGCTATCAGAGAAAAATACGGTCTTAACGTTTGTCCCGTTCAGATTCCTATTATTGATGGCGATACCGTTATCGGTTTTGCTAACCTTGTAGAAATGTGCGTTTACACATTCGAAAAGGCAACAGGTGAGTACATTCGCAGCGCTATTCCCGAGAAGTTCCTCGACGTTTGCAACGAGTATCACTCAATATTGCTTGAGGCTATTGCACAGACCTCCGACGAGCTTATGGATAAGTTCTTCAACGAAGAGCCTATCAGCCGTGAGGAAGCCTTTGAGGCAATTCATAATGGTATTATCACAGGTGACATCGTTCCCGTATTCTGTGGCGCGGCTCTTAAGAATTGGGGTATCAAGACCTTCCTTGACACTATCGCAGAGTCTTTCCCGCGTCCTACCGCTCGTAAGGTAGAGAAGGTTGTTGGAGCAGACGGTACTATCAGCGATATCACTATTGATCCTGAAAGTGCTGATACCTCTCTCTTCGTATTTAAGACCGTCGCCGATCCCTTCGTAGGTAAGATGTCTTACTTCAAGGTTATGTCCGGTAGTCTTAAAAAGGACGCAGTTCTTCGCAACACGAGAACCGGTGCTACTGAAAAGCTTAATAAGATATTCATTCTTCGCGGTAAGAAGCAGATAGACGTAGACGAGCTCGCTTGCGGTGATATCGGCGTTGTTGCAAAGCTTTCGGGTACTAACACCAACGATACTCTTACTACTGCTTCCGAAGATATAAAGTATGCACCCATCAGCTATCCCAGACCTTATCTCACTATGGCTATCAAGCCTATGGCAAAGGGTGATGAAGATAGAATTTCCACCGGTATTGCAAGGCTTCTTGAAGAGGATCTTACAATTAAGTATGTAAACAACTCCGAGACCAAGCAGCTTACCGTTTCCGGTCTTGGCGATATACACCTAGACATCATCGTTTCAAAGCTTAAAAATCGCTTTGGTGCAAACGTTGAGCTTACCAAGCCCAAGATTGCTTATCGCGAAACCATTAAGAAGAAGGTAGACGTGGAAGGTAAGCACAAGAAGCAGTCCGGCGGCTCCGGTCAGTACGGTCACGTTAAAATTACCTTCTCGCCCGGCGAGGCAGAGGGACTTACGTTTACCGAGTCCGTGTTCGGTGGCGCAGTTCCCAAGAACTTCTTCCCGGCGGTAGAGCAGGGACTTAAGGATGCTATGCAGAAGGGTGTTCTTGCAGGTTATCCCGTAGTTCACCTTGCAGCAAACCTTTACGACGGTTCTTACCACGACGTTGACTCGAACGAAATTTCCTTCAAGCTTGCAGCAAATATTGCATATCGCGACGGTCTTCCTCAGGCTAACCCTGTGCTTCTTGAGCCGGTCGGCGAGCTTAAAGTATACGTTCCGGATAACTACGTTGGTGACGTTATGGGCGACCTTAACAAGCGTCGCGGCAGAGTAATGGGTATTGACCCTGCAGAAGATGGAACGCAGGTAGTTCTTGCTGAGGTTCCATTCTCTGAAATGACCGATTACGTTATCTCGCTTCGCGCTGCAACCCAGGGACGCGGTAGATTTGACTTCGATTTCATAAGATATGACGAGGTTCCTGCATCTCTGACCGAAAAGATAGTTGCAGAGGCAAAGAAGGAGCAGGCATAATTTTAATGGGTGCATCGTTTCGACGTTGCACCCACTTCATTGTTTCTGCCGCTAATTAAATGCCGAAATTTGATTTTTCGCCTTATTCACAGCTTTTTAGTAAAATATTAAAAATATACTTGAAAATAACTTTTTAAAATGGTATAATATATTATACTTATTTTATATACCGAAAGGATAGTTAATATGTTCAGCTTATCCCGTCTTTCGATGCTTATAGTGGCATTCTTTCTCGGCTTTGCTGCAGCTTTGGGTGCTAGCATCGGAGTAGCAGCTTTTGCGGTAAACAGCCTTACTATTAATAAAGTGGAGGAAATTGCCAAGGTTGACCTCCAAACAGAAAAGGTTATTGGTGATAACCCCGAGGTAGATCTTCGCGATCTCTCTCTATTGTCCTTGATAGACGAGTTCAAGAGCTTGAAGGCACTTGAGGAAACCGTCACTATCAATCTTCTTAAAAGCAGATATGATCTCATTATTCATCCGATGATCGATAAGTTCCTTTCCGACGAGTCGAGAGATATGCCGATTACGTATCTTATGACAGACGAGGGTAAGGATAAATTTTTCAGCACGCTTTACGTCGGACAGATTCAGGGATTTGAATGCTTAAAGGAGGACGGCACTCCTGGCAAACCCTCAGATACGGATACCTCTTGGTATAGAGTCAATGCGGAGGATCCAAACGACAAAGAAGAAATTACAGGACTTAACGAAATTCTTGCTAATTTCACTCTCGGTGATATTCTTGCCGGTCGTGTTTCTTCCGATTCGCTTCTTGCAGATATAATTCTTGCCGACGTTCTCGGATACACCTTTGATGAGGAACATAATTATTGGGTTGATTCAGAGGGTGTAAAGGTGACCGGTGTTATGGCGGTATTTGCAGAAGAAACCATTTTAACGGTTGACGAAAAGCTTAACAGCGTTGAGATTGGTGAGCTCCTTGGATATCAAAAGGACGAAATAACTGGAAAATGGCTTAATGATGATGGTACCGGTACTTTGGCTCCGGTTCACGGCTTTATGAACGTCGTTGCAGGGCGCACGCTTGACAACGTTGGTTCTATAATGGAAGAGCTGACCATCGGTGATATTATACCTCCTGAACAGCAAACCGGTTTCGTCGGACTTCTTGATCCTGACACGAAATTTGACGGTATTTCCACAGAGGTTAACGAAAAGTTCAACAAAACAAGCATGAGAGTACTCGTTGAAAACAATGTAATTGAATTTGAATCAGAGGAAGATAAAAACAAATTCCTTGCTTCGCCACTTGCAGACTGCAACATCTCAGAGCTTCTTATCTCAATAACTTCAACACTACATTAATTTATATATAAAATAATCACCGCCGTTTTAACTGCGGTGATTTTAATTATAATAAAAAAACGGATGCTTTTCGCATCCGTTTTTTAGCTTTTTAATTAACCAAGCTTAGCGTAGTTAACCTTGATACCAGGGCCCATTGTAGTAGCTACAACGCAGCTCTTGATGTACTGACCCTTTGCAGCAGCGGGCTTAGCCTTGATAACAGCACCAACGAGGGTGTTGAAGTTATCGGTGAGCTTTTCAGCACCGAAGGAAGCCTTACCAATGGGGCAGTGAATGATGTTGGTCTTGTCAAGACGGTACTCAATCTTACCAGCCTTTGCTTCCTGAACAGCCTTAGCAACGTCAGGAGTGACAGTACCAGCCTTGGGGTTAGGCATAAGGCCCTTAGGACCAAGCACCTTACCAAGACGGCCGATAACACCCATCATGTCAGGAGAAGCGATTACAACGTCGAAGTCGAACCAGTTCTCAGTAGTGATCTTCTGAACCATATCCTCAGCACCAACGAAGTCAGCGCCTGCAGCAAGAGCAGCCTCAGCCTTGTCGCCGCGAGCGAAAACAAGGGTTCTAACGGTCTTACCGGTACCGTGGGGAAGAACGATTGCACCTCTAACCTGCTGGTCAGCGTGTCTGGAGTCAACGCCCAATCTGATATGAATCTCAACAGTCTCGTCAAACTTTGCCTTAGCAGTCTGACATACGAGTTCTACAGCCTCGTTTACATCATAGAGCTTAGACTTGTCAATAAGCTCTGCGCTTGCATTATATTTCTTTCCGAATTTAGCCATCGTCACGTCCTCCTATCACTCTTCTACGGTAACGCCCATGCTGCGAGCGGTACCTGCTACCATGCTCATAGCAGCTTCGATAGAAGCAGCATTGAGGTCAGGCATCTTGGTTTCAGCAATCTTGCGAACCTGATCCTTGGTGAGAGTAGCAACCTTGGTCTTGTTAGGAACTGCAGAAGCAGTCTCTATGCCGCAAGCCTTCTTAATAAGAACTGCTGCAGGGGGAGTCTTAGTAACGAAAGTAAAGGAACGGTCAGCGTAAACAGTGATGATAACGGGGATGATAAGGCCGATATCATTCTTGGTTCTTTCATTGAACTCCTTGGTGAAGTTGGGGATAGATACACCGTACTGACCGAGTGCAGGACCTACGGGAGGCTGGGGAGTAGCCTTGCCGGCAGGGAGCTGCAATTTAATGTAACCCATAATTTTCTTTGCCATAATAATAAACCTCCAAATGTGGTAATTCAAACGGGAGAATTCAAAAATATTTTTCTCCCTCCCACGATTGCTTCATAGTGAAGCGAGAGCGGAATTATTCCGCAAGTGCAACATCCTTGGTATCAACCATAATCGGAATGTCACGTCTTTCGGTAGATGCAAGGATTGTCATAGACTTCTTGTCCTCGCTGATCTCCTGAATAATACCCGAGTATCCTTCGAAAATACCCGAGATAACCTTAACCTTATCACCGAGATTGAATTTGAATTCATCAGAGATAATCTCAACCTGGAACATCTCAACCTCTTCATCGGTAAGGGGAGTAGGCTCTGACCCGGGGCCTACGAAGCCCGTGACGCCTGTTATGTTTCTTACAACGTGCCAGGATTCGTCATTCATAGTCATTTTTACAAAGACGTAGCTGGGGAAGAGCTTAGTTTCAACGATTTTCTCTTCACCGTTTTTATCAAGAACAGGCTTACCGTTCTCGTCAAGGACGTTTTCCTTAACAGCGGGAACCTTAATATCGTAGATAAGGTGGCCAAGACCACGGTTCTCAACAATCTTCTCAATGCTGTCTTTTACTTTGTTTTCATAGCCCGTATAAGTGTGAGCAACATACCATCTGGGACCCTGGTTCTTTTCATTAATATTACTCATGGCTACCTCTTAGCCGATAAGACTAGCTAAGGTGTTAATAATTAAAGAAGAAGTATAATCAACTATAGCGATGATTACACTTATCGCAACAACGGTCGCGATAACGAGCTCAAAGCTCTTCCAAACCTCAGATCTGGAAGTCCAAACAACCTTCTTAAGCTCGCCAACGGTGTCCTTGCAAAGCTTTGCAATCTTCTTACCGAAGCGAACGAAGAAATTAGGCTTCTTATCTGCGGACTTGGCACTAGTTAAGTTCTTGTTATTTTCTGCCATTCTTTTGTCCTCTCAAAAATTATTTGGTTTCCTTGTGCAAAGTATGCTTGCGGCAGAAACGACAGTGCTTTTTCATCTCAAGTCTGTCCGGATCATTCTTCTTGTTTTTCTTTGTGTCATAATTTCTTTGCTTGCATTCAGTGCAGGCGAGTGTAATTTTGACTCTCATAATTTTCGGCACCTCCTAATAGAATTCGGGTTTAACCCGTCAATACCTCCCTCAATGGCGAAGGTGTGCGTGTCCCAAATTTGCGCACAAAAAAAGCCCTCCGACAGAGGTATGTCCATTATATCACGCAAATTCAACTTTGTCAATACTTTTTTAAAAATAATTTTATTTATTTATAATACTTGACTATGCGAGCAAAATTAAGTATAATTACATATATACTACACTGACGGAGTCACTTATGAAAATAGTTTTACTTGACAGAGCTTCAATAGGCGAGGATACACCGCTTGATATCCTTTATAATATAGGTGAGGTGACGGTCTACGATCACTCCACGCCAAGCGAGGCGGTAGAACGTGCAAAAACTGCCGAAATTCTGGTTATAAATAAGGTTAAGATAACAAGAGAGCTTTTGCTTAAAGCGAAAAGCCTTAAATTAATTTGCATTTTCGCTACGGGATATGATAATATTGATGTCGCGAGCGCAAAAGAGCTTGGCGTTGCGGTATGCAACGTTCCTGGATATTCTACGGAAAGCGTGGCACTCTTTACCGTCGCAACCGCGTTATCGCTATGTGCCCACTTGACCGAGTATTCCGATTACGTCAGAAGCGGTGAGTATACAGACTCAGGTGTCCCCAACAAGCTCACCCCCGTTTACCACGAGATAGGCGGAAAAACCTGGGGTATAGTAGGATACGGCAATATAGGAAAAGCCGTTGGCAGAGTCGCAAGTGCTTTGGGTGCAAGAGTAGTAGCCTGCAAGCGAACTCCTACTGACGAGGTCGAATGTCTGGATATTGATACGCTTTGTCAGCAAAGCGACATTATCACTATCCACTGTCCGCTAAACGAGGATACACGCGCACTGATTAACTCGGATAGAATTTCTCTTATGAAATCCGACGTAATTCTTGTCAACGAGGCAAGAGGCGCAGTGGTGGACGAAAAGGCTGTTGCGGAGGCTATAGCAGAGGGAAAAATAGGCGGTTTCGGCTGTGACGTTTATTCGACAGAGCCATTCGGCAAAGAGCATCCTTTTTACAATATCAAGGAGCGCAAAAACGTAATTTTCACACCTCATGCAGCCTGGGGCTCATACGAATCAAGAAAGCGCTGTATAGAGATTATCGGTCAAAATATCAACTCTTATATAGAGGGTAAAATGCTAAATCGCGTAGATAAATAAAGGCAGAAAAGGTCGGAACAAATTCCGACCTTTTCATTTATCATCCTCTGTCAACCGTGATAACACAGTAGCAGTTTTCTCTCTCGCGATTAACCGCTTCACAGATTTTTTCCTTGACCTCGTACTCGCTCATTTTAGAATCGAAGGGAAGAACTACGTCAAAAATCAGATTAGTATGAGTATTGCCAATTACCGTTCTGAAATCGTGAATCGAAAGCTCAAGATTGTTCTTTTTCAGCGTGTCTTTTAAGAATTCACGAAGCTCGTTGACGTTCTCATCATCGGTGACGATGGGGTCCATGTGTATCGTGCAGGATATCATGAGCTCCTGGTTGATTCTACGCTCTGCATTGTCAATCATATCGTGCAGATAATAAATATCCTTTTTGCCATCCACTTCAGCATGGAAAGACGCAAAGAATTTTTGCGGACCATAGTTATGCACCATAAGGTCGTGTATGCCGATAATGTCAGGGAACTGTGCAATAACTCCTTCAATAGCCCTTACCGTTTCATCAATCGGTGCTTCGCCAAGCAGAATATCCTTTGTTTCAATGAGAATCTTCGCTCCCGCAATAATAATCGGAACAGAAACAGCGATTCCTACGATAGCGTCAATAATATAAATATTCGTAAGTTTTATAATTGTGGAAGAAACAAGAACCGCAAGCGTGGAAATCGTATCACTGAATGAATCTGCAGCAGCAGCCTTTACTACCGTTGAATCTATCTTTTTGGCTATTGAACGATAAAAGAATCCAAGAAGCAGCTTCAATAATATAGATGAAGAAAGAATAATGATAGTTATAGAGGTTATATCGGTTTTCGCCGCCTCGTTGAGTCCAAGAAGCGTCTTTGCGGAGTCGATAAGAAGCTCAGCACCTACGAATAATATAATAAATGAAACTATCATCGAGGATATATATTCGAATCTTGCGTGACCGAACGGGTGCTCCTTGTCGGCAGGCTTTGATGAAGCTTTAAATGTGAAATAGGTTATAATCGCAGTTCCCGAGTCGCACAAATTATTAAATGCATCGGCAATGATAGCCACCGAGCCCGATAGCACACCGGCAAGTATCTTTATACCCGCAAGTATAAAGTTTATTATAACACCCACCACGCTCGAAAGAGTGCCGTAAGCCTTGCGTACAGTCGGGTCGGATGTATTTTTGTAATCCTTAATAAATAATTTTGCTAAAAAATTACTCATACAGTACCTCAAAAGTATTTACTTTTTTATTTGTTTATGTTAAAATTATATTGTAATTATTCTGGAGTGTGAATTATGCAGTATAAAACAATCAATCTTAAAGGTAGAGAGCCCGGCGAGCTGACAACCGAGGTTATGTTTGAAATCGCATCTGCAAGAGCTGATGGGGAAGAGCTTGTGAAATTTAATATCCCCTCGGAAGAAGCCTTGGGAAGCTTTTACAAAAAAAATCTAAACGAGCTCAAGAGAACCTTTAAGAAAATGAAAACAGCAGGGCAGATTCAGCTTTTTGCAATGAAAAACAGTTTTGTCGAATCAAGCACTGAGGCTATATTTTTAATGAATAAGTACCCAACGGTCTTTGAAGATTCGGATTTTTTAAATGAAGACGGATATATATTAGTAAAAATTTAAGTTATGTTTCGGGGGTGCCGATTAAAAATTCTCGACACCCCCGATTATATTCAATTATTTTGCATTCTCTTCGAGATAACGAACAACGTCGCCCACGGTAATAAAGCCGTGAAGATCCTCGTCAGCTATTTCCAGATTGAATTTCTCTTCGCAAATGTAAACCAAATCTGCGAGCTCAAGAGAATTGATGCCGAGGTCGCCGGAAAGCTCAGCTTCCATCGTGATATCGGCTTCGTTTACGTGAAGCTCGTCTATCAGGAATTTCTTCAAAGTCTCAAACATAAGTTAACCTCCTTTGTTGTTTTGCCATTGTTGAAACTCAACACTGCTATATGATACTATATCTTTATCATTTTGTCAAGCATTTTTTACAAAAATGAACAAATGTACCCGTAAAATACAAGCTTATAATAGAAAACTATCTATTACATGTATCATTTGATACAGTTATTCGTATTGACATTTATGATAATATGTGATAATATAAGTACAGAAAAATTTGGAGAGCTTTTATGGGTATTTTTAAAGATTTGATTAAAAAATTACATAATTCTCCCTCACAGGACGTGAGTCTTGAGTCGGTAATCGGCGAGAGATGCGTCGTTACCGAGCGAATAGACAATTTTGCCGGATGCGGACAGGTTAAGGTTAACGGGCAGGGGTGGTCTGCGCGCGGAGCATACGACGATGACACCTTCGAGGTTGGTGAATCTCTTATGGTTGTTGCTATTGAGGGTGTGAAGCTTATTTGCAAAAGATAATTATTTCATTTGCTTTGAAAAAATGTAAAAAACTTCATTAAATCTATTGACAAAACGAAAATGTTCTGTTATAATAATAGCCGTTGTCAAGCATGTGCCTTTAGCTCAGCTGGATAGAGCAACTGCCTTCTAAGCAGTAGGTCGGGGGTTCGAGTCCCTCAAGGCACGCCATTTATGGTGGGATTAGCTAAGCTGGTTATAGCGCCAGGTTGTGGCCCTGGAGGCCGTGGGTTCGAATCCCATATCTCACCCCAGAATAGAAAAACCGTGCAAAATGCACGGTTTTTTGTTTTATTAATGGTTTAGAGCGAGTGAAACAGGCTCGATGATTATTTCATTCCTTATTGCTCTAATAATAATTCGAGACCGATCATTCGAGTCTGTTTTAACAAGCAGGGAAGCCAGAGGATTTTCTATTTTAGAAACGATCGTTCGCATTACTCCCCGTGCACCAAATTGATGTTCATTGATTGCACTTGCAGCTATGATATCAAAAACCGATGGATCTATTTCAGCCTCAATTCCTAGCAACGAAAGTCTACTCAGAACCTCGCTAATCTTTATTTCGGCGATTTGTTTTAGGGCAGAAATATCTAGACTATTAAATACAATGACGTCGTCTATCCTGTTAACAAACTCATCCTTGAAGCGCTCGTGCAATTTCCCGCGTACGTTGATTTTATTATCCGACGAAGCAAATCCTATACTTAACATTCCATTTGAATTGTTAGAGAGTGCATTTGAAGTCATAATGATATAGCAGTTCCTTAGGTTTATTCTTCTTCCCGAGGCATCTGTTAAATAACCTGTATCAAACGCACCTAAAAATAATGATAAAACGTCCGGATGCGCCTTTTCGATCTCATCAAGCAGAATAATGGAGTAAGGATGCTTTCTTATTTGCTCAAGGGCTGAGTTGCGTTCGTCGTATCCGACGTAACCGGGAGAAGTCCCAATGAGCTTTGATATCGAATAGCTTTCGGAATATTCAGACATATCGTATCTTATTAACGAGTCTTCCTTTTCAAGCAGCTCTTTTGCTAAGGCGGTTGCTAAAGCCGTCTTTCCGACACCGCTACCGCCAAGAAAAAGAAATATTCCTCGTGGTCTGTTAGGTGCGTTTATACCAGCCATACTTCTTGTTAAGGCATTAGTCAATGCGTCGATCGCTGCGTCCTGACCGATGATGGTTTTTGATAGATTATTCTTTATTCTGTCAATAGCCATTCTATCGTCAATTACTGATTCTATGCCGGTAATTTCATTTATTATTTTGCATATCTCTTTTTCGCTTACGGTCGGGCGAGACGGAAGGCCTATTTTTGAAAGCTCGTCACTAAGCTCGCTTTCATAAACCTTTTCAAGCTCCCCAAGATTTGTTGCAAGCTCAAAATCCCTATCAGTTACAGCCTTTTTCTTTTTAAATCCTGTCTGCCGTATCTTTTCCTTTATATTTTGCGTTTTATCGTTTCCGCAACTGCAAATTCCTGCGACCAATGCGCACGCCTCATCCATTACGTCAAGTGCTTTATCGGGGAGAAATCTGTCTTGAATATATCGTTGTGAAAGACGTGCTGCCGCAATAATAGCCGACTCATGGATATCTACCTTATGGTGATCTTCATATTTGGCTTTAAGACCGGTTAGTATGTCTATGGTTGCTTCTATCGACGCTTCCTCAACGTTTACGGGTTGAAATCTTCGTTCCAGTGCACCATCCTTCTCGATATATCTTCGATATTCGTCAAGCGTCGTCGCTCCAATGATTTGAAGCTCTCCTCTTGCCAGCTCAGGCTTCATAATGTTTGCTGCATCAATAGCTCCCTCCGCACTTCCTGCGCCAACAACGTTGTGGATCTCATCAATGAACAGAATAACCGATTTGTTTTTAGCCGCTTCGCTCATAATATTTTTTATTCTTTCCTCAAAGTCTCCTCTATATTTTGCTCCTGCAACCATTGATGTTAGATCGATAGAGATAATTGTTTTCCCCAGAAGCGGAGCAGGGACTCTTCCTTCGGCTATTCTTGTTGCGAGGCCTTCAATAATTGCGGTTTTTCCGACCCCTGCTTCCCCGATAAGGCAGGGGTTGTTTTTCGTTCTCCTGGAAAGAATTCGGATAACTCTGTCGGTTTCACGGTCTCTACCAATTACGGGATCAAGCTCTCCTTTTATGGCGAGCGAGCTTATGTTTTTGCCGTATTTGATAAGGTTGGGTATCGCAGCTTCGTTTGTAGGCTCAGCATATATCACACCTCTGTCCGCCGTTCTCATAAACACAATAATACTGTCTTTCAATCCAACAGTATCCGCCTCAATCTTCTGAAGGATCTTTGAAGCCACACATTCCCGCTCGTCGAGAAG
>SVUG01000023.1 GCA_015063385.1 Oscillospiraceae bacterium
TTATGGGTGGTAAGTAACGATTGCATGGCTGGCAGGCCAATCTGAAACGCACTTGTGCGTCGCCAGTAGCGGTTAGGGCTATGCCCGAAAATGAAATACCCCCCGTTTTACGGGGGGATATTTATTTTATTCATTATAGTCAAGTGCAGATTTGAGTGAGGCGGCGACCTCGGCATAGGTTGTCGCACGGTTAATTTCCGCACGAATGCGTGCAGCACCCCTGAAGGATTTAAGATACAGGGCAATCTGCTTTCTTGCCTCGGGTATGGCAATTCTCTCGCCCTTATCCGCTATTGCAGTCCGCAGTTGTCTTAGTGCTGTGTCTATTCGCTCTTCGAGTGACGGGCAAGCATACGCTCCGCCTTCAAGTGCGGCTTTTATTTCAGAGAATATAAACGGGTTTCCGACAGCCCCTCTGCCAACTGCAATTCCGTCAGCACTCGTATCACGCAGCATAGCGAGTGCGTCCTCGCCGGACAGTATATCTCCGTTGGCAATTACGGGAATATGCAAAGCAGACTTTACATTTTTAATGATTTCGCGGTCGGCAGAGCCACCGTACATCTGTTCTCTCGTGCGTCCGTGTATGCATACGAGCGAAGCTCCCGCCTCCTCTGCGGCGAGTGCACATTCGATAGCGTTTATGCTCTTTTTGTTTATTCCGCTACGAAGCTTGACGGTGCAGGGAATATCTATCGCACCCCGAACTGCACGGGTGATTTTTTCTATAAGCGAGGGATTTTTCATAAGAGCCGAGCCCTCGCCGTTTGAGTATATTTTATGGACGGGACAGCCCATATTTATATCTATTGCAATCGGGCGAGCGTCACAGTTTTCGAGAAGTATTCCTGCCGCCTCTGCCATAATACTCGGCTCCGAGCCGAAAATCTGTATGGCAACCGGGCCCTCGTCAGAGAGAATTTTCGCAAGTGAAAAGGTTTTTTTGTCGTTATAAACGACCGCCTTGGCACTCACCATTTCGGTGACCGAATATTCAGCACCTGCCTCGTGACATACAAGACGCATCGCACGGTCGGTGTAGCCTGCCATAGGAGCAAGGCAAAGCCCGTGCTTCATTTCGTATTTACCAAGACTAAATCCCATACGAGTCCCTCCTTTTCTTTGCTTTTTACATTTTAACATATCCGTACTCTTTTTTCAAGTTAAAACTTTTTACATCTATTGAAAAGAGTCGCTTTTTGTGTTAAAATATCTATAAAACTACTCAGAAGGTGGATTATGGCAGAAAGACGTTGGACTAAAGAACAGCTCTCGGCAATAGAAACGCGCGACAGAACGCTGCTCGTATCTGCGGCTGCAGGCTCGGGAAAAACGGCAACCCTGACAGAGAGAATAATCCGCTCCCTGACTGATGAAAAAAATCCCGTCGATATTGACTCGCTTCTCGTCGTCACTTTTACCAACGCAGCGGCAAGAGAGCTTCGCGCCAAGATTTCAAAGGCGCTCTCCGATGCGGTAGAGAAAAATCCGGAGAACAAACATCTGGAGCGCCAGCTATATATGCTACCCTCTGCGAGAATACGAACTATAGACTCGTTTTGTAATGAAATTCTGCGTTCCAATTCCGACAGAGCAGGCATTTCACCAAACTACAGAATTGCCGACACTGCCGAATGCGAGCTGCTTGCCACCTCAATACTCGAGGGGCTAATCGAGGCTGTATATAACGGAGAGCTTCCCGAGATAGCCTCGCCCGAGGAGTTTGAGGAGCTTGCAGACTGTCTTACAGACTCCAAGCGTACAGAGGACCTTGCGGGAGTTTTCAGATACGTTCATTTAAAGTGTGACAGCGCAGAGGAGGGCATTGATTCGCTTCTTCCTCTTATAGATAATTATGCCGGCTTTATCTCCGTTGAGGAGAGCGTGTACGGAGGTTATCTTCTTGCTCGATACCGCGAGATGCTCGACCATTATATTTCGGTTGTCAATAAGTATATTGATGTTTTTCGCGCAGGAAATGCGGCGGAGCAAAAATATCTCGTGATGGCGGAGGCGGACCTCGGGCTTCTTTCCGGTCTGCGCCGTTGTGACGGCTACGACTCAGCACGCGATGCTGTTCGCGCCTATGAGTTTATGAAGAAGCCGACGGTCAAAAAGGACCGCACCGACGCTATGGAAACCTATTCTGCGGTGCGCGATATGTTGAAGGACGACCTTCTTGATATGAAAGGCTATTTCTCATACAAGAGTGATATGTGGCGTGCGCTTTTTGCCTCGCTTCATAGACTTCTTTTGGTGCTGTATAGGTTTGAAAAGCGGTTTGATAGCCTTTTCACAGAGGAAAAACGCCGACGCAATGCCTTTTCATATGCCGATATCGAGCGCTATACCTACAACTGTCTTATAAAGGACGGCAAGCCGACCGATATTGCTATAAATCTTCAAAGTCAGTTTTCTTCAATTTATATCGACGAGTATCAGGACGTCAACGCTTTGCAAAACCGAATTTTCGAGGTTATAGCAAAGCCTGACAACAGATTTATGGTTGGAGATATAAAGCAGAGTATTTATGGCTTCCGCTCTGCTTGCCCTGAGATTTTTGCCGATATGAAGTCCTCCTTCCCGCGCCTTTGTGACGCATATTCCGACCGCTCATCTATATTTATGTCCTCAAACTTCAGGTGCGACAGGGCGATAGTTGATTTTGTCAACGGCATATTTGATAGGGCGTTTTCACTTGTAGGTGACTCCATAGGCTATACCGACGGAGACAGACTCGGATATGCAAAAATACACGAGGGTGGCGAGCCCGAATATATCGTCCCCGAGATGTGCATGCTTGATAAGCATAAGGCTGACGACGAGAGCGCCATTAAAGCTCCCGACGTTGTGGCTGCAAAAATCAAGGAGCTGTTAGAAAACGGCAGGCTTGACAGCGGCGAGCCGATTCGCCCGTCGGATATTGCCATAATTCTGCGCAACGCCAAGGGCAAGGATAATCTTTACGCAGAGGCGCTCAGGAGCGCAGGAATTCCGTCCTGCATTTCGGGAGCAAAGGATTTCTTCCTCTCCTCCGAGGTGCTACTGGTGCTTTGTCTTTTAAACTCGATAGACAACCCTCGCCGTGATATTTATCTTGCAGGACTTATGTGCTCGCCTCTCTTTGATTTCACTGCAGACGAGCTTTATCTTGTAAGCCGCGGAGAATACGAGACTCTTTATGAGTCGCTCACGGCTTACGTTGCGGATAACCCCGATTTTGTAAAGGGTAAATATTTCCTTGACACTCTTAATTATTATCGCACTATAGCCGAGGGCATAGGCGTTGATAGACTCATATATAAGCTGTATCACGAAACCGGTCTGCTCTCGCTTGCTGCAAGAAACGGCGGCAAGGAAAATTTGATGCTTCTGTACGATTACGCAAGAAGCTACGAGTCGGGAGCTTTTCGCGGCTTATATAACTTTATCAGCTTTATAAATAATCTTATAGACAAGAAAACCACCTTTGACGACGCCCGTGAGATTTCGGGCGAGGACGCGGTACGCATAGTGACCGCTCACGCCTCAAAGGGACTTGAATACCCCGTGGTATTCCTCGTTGAAACGGGCACGCGACTATCGAACAAGGACTCGCGTTCCCGCCTTGCATTTGCCGAGGGGTTTGGAATATCCTTCAGACTCCGAACTCCGTCAGGGCTTGCGGTCGTTAACAATCCCGTACAGGATATAATCAATCACCACCTATACAGAAAGCTCTACGAGGAGGAGCTGCGAGTTCTTTACGTTGCGCTTACCCGTGCAAGAGAGAGGTTGTTTATAGTAGGTGACGCGCTTCTTGACGATAGGGAAAAATACGAGCAAAAGCTATCGGTAATAAAGGAAAATCTTTCGGAATTTACCATGCGTTCGCTCGCATCTTACCTGGAAATCTCTCTCGTCTGTTCTGAGGGAGCAGTTGCAAAGCATCCGACGGATTTCGTATCGCTTGACGAAAAAATAAGCGCCGAGGGGGAGAGTGTTGACGTAGCAGAGGAGTGCTCGGTGGTTGAGGACGACTCGCTTTCTGCAATTTTGACAGAACGATTCACCTACGAATATCCAACGCCGTATATGACAGTCTTACCCGAGAAGATGTCGGTTTCCAGAACATCACCGACGGTGCTTGATGGAACGGATTCGGAAGCGGTGAGCATTGAAAAGACCGATTCCGAGGAAAATAAGCACCGCCTGCCTCGCTTTGTCGACGGAAGCAGCGCTGATGAAAGCGCCAAGCGCGGCATTGCAACGCATTATTTCATGCAGTTCTGTGACCTTATGTATCTTGAGGAGCATGGCGCTGCAAGTGAGCTTAAGCGACTCGTAGAGCAGGGCTTTATATCCGGCGAAGACGAGAGGCGTGTAAGAATACACGAAATCGAGAGCTTCTTAAAATCCGAGCTCTTTGGGGAAATGAAATCGGCTCGCCGTATATTCAGAGAATTCAGGTTTAATCTTCCACTTCCGGCAGAGAGCTTTACGAAAGACGAGGAAAGAACCCGGGCGTATAAGGGGAAAACGGTCCTAGTCCAAGGCGTTATCGACTGTATAATCGAGCGCGAGGACGGCACTCTTGGGTTATACGATTACAAGACCGATAGGCTTACCAAAGAGGAGCTTGCGGAGCGTTCTCTCGCAGAAAAGAAGCTGCGTGAAAAGCATGCCGAGCAGCTTACGCTTTATTCACTCGCCGTCGAGCAGATATTCGGCAAAAAGCCCGAAAAGCTTGCCGTCTATTCCTTGCCTCTTGGCGATACAATAGACATAAAATAAAAGGAAATCGCACAAAATGCAAATAATACGTTGCATTTTGTGCGATTTTGTGTCTTGGTTCTTGCTGTGATTAAGAAACGGAGGTAATCATATCTTCGGTGATGGTAAATGAAACGTCGAAGCTTGCGCCTCCGCGGGTGACGTTCAGAATTACCGTGTCACCAACTCTTGCGTTAAGCATCGTGTCGGGGACCTGATAGAATCTTTGTATTACCGTTTTCGTGCCGTTTATAGTAACGGAATTGATTATATCTCCTGCTGCTATCTTGTCTGAGATTTTGCAGCTTGCAGATACCTCGCTGATTGATGTGATATGACCTTGGCTGATTTCACCGGTTTCAGGGTCAACGATAACTCCCTGTGCCGATGCAGTGACCGTGATTCCAATGAGTGGTCGCTGAGCCTTGGTTGCCGTCGTGCCGTTGCAATAGTCGATTATGTTGTTTATGAGATTTTTAGCAAGATTTGCAGGAATAGCATAACCAAAGTTATCAACGTCCTCACCGATTCTCTTAGCACAAACGATACCGATAATTTCACCGTTCTCGTTGTAAAGTCCACCGCCGGAGTTGCCGAGGTTGATAGCCGCGTCGGTTCTCATAACCCTGAGGTTAATCATGCTTCCGTCTGCGCCGGAGATGCTAAGCGTTTCGCTCTCCACGCTGATAATGCCCTTGGTTGCCGACATTCCGAACCCCTCTGGATTACCGACCGCGATAGCAGTATCGAATACGCGCACCTTTTCAGAATCGGCAAAGGGAGCTGCCGCAGCGTAGCTGTTTTTAAGAACCGTGCTGCCCGTCACCTTGAGGACTGCAATATCATTGGTCAGCGAGCCGCCAACGAACGTAGCGGGAATGGCGTACTGTTCGTTTTCCATGCCGTAAAGGTAAATATTACACGCATCAAACATGCCGTTATAGTAAATTACGTGATAGTTAGTGACGATATATGCATCGCCCTTTTCCTTGTCTATCGAGTAAATAACGCCTGAGCCGGCTGAGGGGCTTAAGCCAAAGTCGCAGATGATGGAAACGGTAGAAAGGAGCGTGCGGTTTTCAGCCGAAAGATTTTCGGTAGAGGCAGAGCCTGAGTCGGGATAAAAATTCGGCGTACCGCCAGGGGTAGGTGTGATGTTATTCTGACCGCCACCGTTGTTATTGTGACCGCCGTTATCTTGGCCGTCACCGTTTTGTATCTCGTTCATTATATCCCCGAAGGAAAACTCAAAGGCGCAGGACGACATTGAGAGTGTAAGACATAATACGAGAGAAAGCGAGACTATAAGCTTCAGCAATCCTTTGCGCGTGAATTTCATAGCGAAAATCCTTTCAAAATATAGTAGAATAGCAAAGTTTCGTATTTTTTACGAAAATCGGTTGACATAAATATGTTTTGCTGATAAAATTATAGCAGAAATAATGTTAATAATCAAGTAATAAAATATAAATTTTTGTATTGGAGGAATTTTATGTCAGTTGCAATTATTACCGGAGCTTCCAGCGGTATAGGCGCGGAATTCGCGCGCGAGCTTGCTCCGTTCGTTGACGAATTTTGGTTCGTTGCCAGAAGGCGTGAGCGTATGGAGGAGCTCGGAGAGGAGATAGGAAAAAAGTACAAGGTGATTTGTGCTGACCTGTGCGAGAAGTCGGGAATAGAAGAAATACGCAAAGCTCTTGCGGAGGAAAAGCCCAGCGTTAAGTATCTTGTAAACGCGGCGGGATTTGGTGATTTCGGCGCGTTTGACGAGATTGAGGAATACAAGGTTGAGCGCATGATAGACCTTAACTCCAAGGCTCTCGTTCTGATAACACACATGACTGTGCCTTATATGGAAAGGGGCGGTAGAATAATTGAACTTGGCAGCGGCTCTTGCTTTACTCCTCTTCCTTATTTCAATACCTATGCATCGAGCAAGGCGTTCGTACTTCACTACACCAAGGGACTAAAGCACGAAATAAAGAAATACGGCGTGAGCGCAACCTGCTTCTGTCCGGGTTGGGTAGAAACCGAGTTTCTCGGCAAGGCAACCGCAAAGGAGGGCGTCACACAGCCTAGCGAGTCGACCATGAAGCCGCTTCTTAACTGCAAAAAGGTTGTGCGCGGCTGCGTTAAGGCGGCAAACAAGGGCAAGGTTATGTACGTGACGAATTGGTATACCAAGCTACAGCACCTGCTTTTCAAGCTCGTGCCCGATTGCCTGCTCACGAAAACCTGGATTTCGATGGTAAAGAAGAAAAAGTGATGAAAAAGGAAAGAAAAAGTCTCGCACCCGGTACGCTTTTAGCTCCGATTCCGCCTGCTATGGTGACGGTCGGCGATTTTGAAAACGCAAACGTTCTGACTGTAGCCTGGACGGGAATTCTCGCAACTCAGCCGCCCAAAACCTACGTGTCGGTGCGCCCCTCGCGCCACTCCTATGGTATGCTGGTGGAGGGAGGCGAGTTCGTTATAAATTTACCGCCCGTATCTCTTGCAAGAGAGGTTGATTTCGTCGGAATTTACACAGGAAAAAAGGTTGACAAATTTGAAAAATGCCACCTCACGAAGAAAAAGAGCGAAAAGGTTGCGCCTCCTACAATAGCCGAGTGCCCGATAGCGCTTGAATGTCGGGTAAGCGAGGTTATACCAATGGGCTCGCACGACGTATTTTTTGCCGATATTCTTTCTGTTTCCTGCAGTGAGGAGATTCTTGATTCCGACGGCAAAATGCACTTTGAGCGTGCAGACCTTCTGGCGTATGCTCACGGTGAATATTATTCGCTTGGTGAGCGCGTAGGACGCTTTGGATTTTCGACCGATAACCCTGCGAAAAAAGCAGCGAGCAAGGACGAGGGCAAGAAGCCGTTTTACGAAAATGCCCCGAAAGGAAAATCGGCAAGGAAAAAGCCTACCAGCAAAAACAAGGGCGCGCCTCACGGCAGAAGAAAGCGGGGCGATGACAAATGACGAAGGAAAATACCGAGGCGATAAGAGAAAAAATACTCTCGCTCGTTGACTTGGAGTATGAGAGTGACGCGGCATTTGAGAGGGAGATGGGTATTCCCGAAAAGACGGTGAATAATTGGCGCAGAGGGCGCTCCTCGTCATTTATGCGTATGCTGCCGGAAATATCAGCAAGATTTGATATAGGTGTCGGTGAGCTTCTTGATATGCCCATAAGAGGTGACTCCTCAGAGCTTTCCGACGACGAGCGCTCGCTCCTTTCGGTTTACAGGACAAGCGGAAGCTTACCCCCAAAAATGCGTGCTGCGCTCAAGGAAACGCTGGAGACAACGATAAATCTTTACGTTCGCTCTGCGGCGGATACGTCGGCAAAGCGCTCGTCAAGAAAAAGTAAGTCTTGACAAGAGTCGAAAAAAGATATATAATATATCCATCCTGAACCGTTTGTAAATTCAAAGCAGGGAAAGCGCGGTGAAAATCCGCCGCAACAGCCATTGCCGTAATTAAGGCGCAGCCGCCTTATAAGTCGGAAGGCCTGCCTGACGGTATTTTGGTAAAGCATTCCTTGGGCAAATGGAGGAATAACCGAACGCATGGGATTTTTATGCGTTTTCAGTCCTGCCCGCAAGGCAGGACTTTTGCTTTTGGTATGCCTAAATCTTCAGTAAGAAAGGGCAAAAAATGAAAAGAATTTTAAGCTTAATTACACTAGTTGCCATTTTGGTCACCGCGCTTGTGTCCTGTGACATTATGGGAGCAGACAACAAGGTTGCAGCGTACGGTGAAGCAACCGTAGTAGTCGAATTAAAGGACGGAAGCTACGAGACTTATAAAGCGTCTCTTATCAGCGTTCAAAATAAAAAAGATGGCGCAAAGGGCGTGCTTGAGCATCTGAACCAAAGAAACGACAAGCTTCATCTCGTTATGGAGGACAGCACCTACGGAGCATTCGTGACCGAAATAGGCTCTATAAAGCAGGACGGATTAAAGGGGGAGTATATTATAGTATATACCTCGCTCGCCTCTGATTCCTACGAGGGCGCTCCCAGCGTCAATTATAACGGCACCGTGCTTTATCAGTCGGGGCTCGGACTCAGCAGCATGACGGTAAATGACGGCACTGTAATCCTTTTCCGCATTGAGACGTATTAACGTATGAATTTAGGGAGAAATAAAAAATACGATTCTCCCGCCAAGGCAATCGCACTCGTCGGTATTTCGGCTGCTACCCTCGAGTGCGCGAAGCTCGCACTTTCGTTTTTGCCAAACGTAGAGGTGGTCACGCTTTTGACAGCACTTTACGGCTACGTCTTCGGTTGGCTCGGGGTCTGCTCGGCGGTGGTTTTCGTATGCATAGAGCCGCTTATTTACGGCATTAACAGCTGGGTTATCACGTATTTTATTTATTGGCCGCTCGTTGCGCTCGTTTTTATGCTGCTTCGTCGCGCCAAGGTGAGAAATCGCTGGATTTTAACAGCCGTGGCGGTCGGACTAACGGTATTTTTCGGTATTTTGTCGTCTGTCGTAGACAGCGCCATAATGCTCGGCATAAATGAGCATTACTTTAAAAACCTGCTTATTTACTATCTGCGCGGCGTGGTATTTTACATCGTGCAAATAGCCTGCAACGCCACTCTTTTCCCGCTGCTGTTCACATACCTTTCGCAAAAGCTGAAGCTTATAAGAAGAAATTTGAGAATATAAAATCACCTTCAACAAAAAATGTTGAAGGTGATTTTTTATATAATTGCGGAAATGCCGTGCGCAATTCCTGCGGAAATTACCTCGCGCTTAACTTTAATGAAATTAAACAGACCTACGAAAACTCCTACAGTCACTACAGCCAATAGTATGCAGAGCATCATAATTAAATTTATTTTAGCCGCTTTTCTTCCCCCAAGGATAAATGATACAAGAAAAGAAGTTCCTGCAGCGTTGGCAACTTCTCTGCCACCAATACCTCTTTCTACGAACCATTTACTAACGTTTATATAACCATAGAAAAGAATTTGACCATAGAAATAATAGCCTATTACCGATCCTATTAGAGAAATCAGCCCTAAAATAAGACCTCCGCCCTCACCCTGCGACAAGATTCCGGTCATACCGATTCCCGTTATTCCTCCAAGTATAGCAAAAATCTTGCCCCATTTTCTTGCTTTTTTAGTAAGCAATTCGTAAGTTTCCTTTTTTTCTTCCAAAGAATCACCAAGATGCATTTTAAAATCTCCTTGTTTTTAATTAAAGTCAAATGACTTTGTAAATATTATAACCTATTTCAGATTAAAAGTCAATACCCTGAAACAGATTAACTATAATAAATTTGGGGGTGATTAAATGTATCCAAGACTTAGAGATTTGAGGGAGGACAAGGACATGAATCAAACTCAGGTTGCAAAAATGCTTGGAATGTCACAGACGGGTTATTCCAAGTATGAAACGGGTGAGAACGATATACCGACTCAAATCTTAATTAAATTAGCCAGATTTTATAATACAAGCGTGGATTATCTGCTGGGAGAAACGGACGAGATAAAGAGGTACGAGTGATTCTCGTGCCTCTTATACTTAATTATTATTTTCTTGACAAAGGTTATAATATATGATAGAATTAATTTATTATTTTATAAGGTGATATAATGAATAGAAATATCATAACGTCAAGGCTTATTGCACTGCTTTTGCTGATTGCGGTTGTAATGCCAATCTTTTCGGCCTGCAAGCAGACGATTACGCCGAAAAAACGCACGTTTTACGACTATTTCGACACCGTATCAACCGTTTCCGATTATTCGGGCGGTAGTGACGAGTCGTTTTCCGAGAATTTTGCACTTGTGAAATCGCACCTTAAATTCTATCACGAGCTTTTTGATATATATAACGAGTACGACTCGCTGACAAACCTTGCTACGGTAAACCGTCTGGCAGGCGAGGGCGAGGTCAAGGTAGGTGCTGAGCTGATAGAATTTCTCGAATATGCCGTAATGATGCACGATTTGACGGGCGGTAATATGAATATCGCGATGGGCAGCGTGCTTAAAATCTGGCACGAATACCGCGAGGGCGGTGTCGCAGTGCCCGCCGAGTCCGAGCTTCGTGCGGCGGCAGAGCACACCGATATAAAAAATCTCGTAATTGATAAGGAAAAAAGCACCGTACGCTTTCTCGACCCCAAAATGTCGCTTGACGTTGGCGCAATAGCCAAGGGCTATGCGGTTGAGAAAGCCGCCGAGGAGCTTATGGCAAAGGGCGTGAGCTCGTACGTTTTAGACGTGGGAGGAAATTTAAGGGTAATCGGCCATAAGCCCGACGGCAGTAAGTGGCGCACGGGGATTGAGAATCCCGATTTATATTCCGAAACACCTTACGTATATTATCTTGACGTTGCAGACACCTCGGTCGTCACATCGGGTAATTATCAGCGGTTTTATACGGTTGACGGTGTGAGATACCATCATATAATAAACAAGGATACTCTTATGCCTGTCGATTACTTTGCATCGGTGACGGTTATTACCAAAAATTCGGGGCTTGCTGATGCGCTCTCAACCGCGCTGTTTAATATGGATTACGAGTCAGGCGTTGCTCTGATTTCGGGACTTGACGGTGTATCTTGCGTCTGGGTGACAAACGACGGCGAGATAAAAAAATACGGATTAAAAGACTAATATGTAAATAAATATATACATTTGAGGTATAAAAATGGAAAAGCTTCTTGATTTAATGGAAAACAATGCGACTCTTACATCTAAAGAAATCGCGCTGATGCTCTCGAAAGAGGAGGGCGACATTAAGGAGATGATAAGAAAGCTTGAGGACGAGGGAGTAATCCTCGGCTACAAGACTATTATCGACTGGGATAAGACCGAGCGCGAGTACGTAAACGCTCTTATAGAGGTCAAGGTTATGCCCCAGCGCGACGACGGATTTGATAAAATCGCCGAAAAAATTCAGAACTACCCCGAGATAAAGGGACTGTATCTTATGAGCGGCGGCTTTGATTTTACCGTGCTTATTGAGGGCAAGACTATGAAGGAGGTTGCCTACTTCGTAGCCAAAAAGCTTGCGCCCGTTGAGTACGTGACCGCTACCGCAACGCATTTCGTCCTTAAAACCTATAAGGACAAGGGCGTTATCTACAACGCACCGAAAAAAGATCCGAGGGATATTTCTTGCATATGATTAACTACGACAATCTTTTGTCCGATACGATAAAGGACATAAAGCCGTCGGGTATACGAAAATTCTTTGACCTGCTCGCTGATATGGGCGACGTCACAGCGCTCACGGTAGGTCAGCCGGATTTCGTCACCCCCTGGCATATAAGAGAGGCGGCTATTGAGTCGCTTGAAAAGGGCCAAACCTATTATACCTCGAACTCCGGACTTTCCGAGCTTCGCTCGGAGATTTCGGCGTATCTTAAGCGTCGCTTTGAGCTTCAATACGATTCGAGCGAGATACTCGTCACGGTAGGCGGCAGCGAGGCTATCGACGTAGCTATACGCGCGCTTATTAACCCGGGTGACGAGGTTATTGTGCCTACCCCGTCATTCGTCTGCTACGAGCCTATTGCCAGAATGTCGGGCGCGACGGTTGTGACGATAGAAACCAAGGCGGAGAACGGCTTCAAGCTTACACCAGATGAGCTTAAGGCTGCTATAACCCCGAAAACCAAGCTTCTGATTCTTCCGTTCCCGAACAACCCCACGGGTGCAATACTCGAGAGAGAGGAGCTCAAGGCGCTTGCCCGCGTTCTTGAAAACACCAATATTGCAGTCCTTTCCGACGAGATATACGCAGAGTTGACCTACGGAAAGAAGCACGTATCCATAGCAAGCATTGACGGTATGCGTGAGAGAACTATTATTGCCTCGGGATTTTCAAAGGCTTATGCAATGACCGGCTGGCGACTTGGTTATCTTGCAGCACCGGCGCCATTGCTTAAGGCTATGACCAAGCTTCATCAATACGCAATAATGTGTGCACCGACGGTATCACAGTTTGCCGCGGTTGAGGCGCTTCGTGCAGGCGACACTGACATCTTTGATATGTGCGCTGAGTACAACCGCCGCAGAGTCTTTATATACGAGGGTCTGTGCAAAATTGGATTGCCCGTTTCGATGCCTGAGGGTGCGTTCTATATCTACCCCTATATCGGCGGATTCGGTCTTACCTCAGAGGAGTTCTGCGAGCGACTTCTGTATGAAGAAAAATGCGCTATTGTTCCCGGCACAGCCTTCGGTGAGTGCGGAGAGGGCTACGCGCGTATTTCATACGCCTACTCTATGGCACATATAGAGGAAGCATTAAAGAAAATCAAGCGCTTCGTTGATAGAATAAAATAAAGAAAACGGCGGAAAAATCCGCCGTTTTTATGTTATTTATTGATTTCAATCCCGAAAATTTTGGCAAGCAATCTGCGCAAGGCCTTCGGGGAGTGCATTACTACGATTTTCATATATGTTTCCTTTCTGCCGTACGGCTAATAACATTATATGAAAAGCCGCTGTTTTCGTGAGGCTAAATCTCGTTAATTTTTATCACGACTACGCTCATATCGTCACCGGTTTTAGCATTTTTTTGAGCTTCAGCCAAAATTGCCTCGGCGTATTCCTTTGGATTTTTCTTTGGCGCGTCCCCGAGCATTACGAGCAGCCACGGTGCATCCTCCATAGAGTCGGCAACTCCATCGGAGAGCATAATTACGTAGTCACCCGGCCGCACCTCGACCTTGATTTTTTCGGTATCAATGCTACCAAGCAGACCAATAGGCGCGGTTTGCGAGCGTATTCTGAAAATAGACGACTCGCGTTTGACGTATGAGGGTGCGGCGCCGCTCTTTATGAAAACCGCCTCTCCTGTCAGCAAATCCAGCTCAAAGAGGTCAACCGTTGCCGAGCATTCCTCTCTTTGATTGCGTATAGTGTGGTTGAGCATATGCAGAACGGTTTCCTTTGCCGCCCCGATGCCGAGTGAGGCACGCATGAATTTCGTCACGAACTCCGAGGTTTCTCTGGCTACCTCGCCGCTTCCCATTCCATCGGAGATGAGCGCGAAGAATCTGTCGTCTCCCGACTCGAACGAGGCGACGGCATCGCCTGAAATCTCACCGCTTTTGCCGGCAATTTGTGCGGCGGCAATTTCCACGGAGAATGCTCTTTCAATTCCGCATTCCATTAGTACCATTTTGTCGCGCCTGAAATATTCCGGAGCCGCGAGCTTGACCCCAAGTGCAGACTCTATACCTCGACGAAGCTCCTTTGAGGTTATCTTGCTACCGTCCTCGTCCTCTCCGGCGAGAATAAAGTGGCGTCTGCGTTCACCGAAAACTCTGATAGTGCCGTTTTCAAAGCCGCTTTCGCGGAAGAGCTCGCCGAGAGTATCGGTCAGGCTGTCGTCCACCGAGCGCTCCGCATCGTCGCTTGCCCTCGCGGAGTTAATCAGCCTTGCAATAAGCTCGTATTCGTCGGCTATAGAGTCGGAGTTCTTGATTCTATAGCTTTCCTCCTCGCGCATTGCACACTCTCGGCTGATAGCATCCGCCACCTCGGCAGCCATCTGGCAGAACTCTGTGTCGGTGTTTACGTCATCGCTTGTGATTTTATTTCCCTCGGCGAGCTTATCTGCAATTTTATCTGCGTTTTTAATACATGGGCGAATGCCCTCCTTGCTGCAGAGACCTGCTCCCGTGCATTCGCGGCAATATCTCTCGGCAACGCTTATGACCGCACATCTGTACTCGTCGTGAGAGAGGAAGCCTGAACCGTTTCGCAGATAACCTCTTATGATGCCCGACAGTGAAGTGAGTGCGAGCTCAAGCGCGTCAAGGCAACCCGAATATCTATTCTGATAAGCCAGCGCCATAGTTCCAACCATATCCTCTGAAGATTGACCACTATCGCACGGCTCCTCCTTCGTTATTTCTCTTCCTATTTTTTTGAGCATAGGCAGGGAGATTGACGCAGCGATAACGTATTCAGGCAGAGTGGATAGAAATCCTGAGAGGGAAGAGGAGTATGCACTCCACGCCGCGAGGGCTATGCCGCCTGCTATAAGCGCGTATCCCGTGCCGAAGCTGAACATTACTCCCGCCGCAAGACCTGCCAAAGCAAAGGAAACCGAGAGCGTGCCTGATATTGCGAGCGTTGTGATGAAGCCTGTTGCGAGTCCTAAAATTGCGCCAAAGCGCTTTGCTACCAGAAGCGTTATCACCGAGGAAAAAAGGTATGAAAATGAAATTCCAAAAATATTTACGCTACTAAGCGAAAGGCTGATGAAGAAAAGAAGCGACAGCGACGACATCTGGAAGAAGATTATATTATATCTCGCTCTCTCGCTCTTGCCGGAAAAGGAGAGAGCATCAGTGTCGCCATCAAAAATATCTTTTAGAGAGAAGCCCGTGGAAAAGCATCCTGAAAAAACGAACACGAGTGCCGGAGGCAGAATTATCATGGAGAGCCCGAAAAGCAAGCTTCTCTCGCCAAAGCCCGAGACCAGCACCTCGTATACCGCGGTGAGAAATCCGCCAATAATAGAAACAGACATACGCAGCAAAAGGCTTTCCTTGAAAAGCGTGTCGTTTATGCCGCTTGTCTTGCCTCCCATAGACAGTGCCGCGCGTAAAAAGACGGTGATTGCCGCTGCACCTGCAAAAATTATGCCGTCCACGCCTAACGTCAGCGCTCCAAGAGCTGCACCAAACAGAGACGGCCATACCCCGAACGGTAGCGTTGCCAGGAATGCTATGCCGAGTGGCCTAGCTCCAAATAACAGGTGACATCTTGATAAAACAAATCCAACGCTAAAAATAATCAGGTCGAGCGCAAGAGCTCGTCCGTCTTCCTTGCGTTTTTGCCGTTCCCCGTCAAAAAGAGTCCCTATTTTGCCAAAAAACGACTCCTTAGTACTCTCATTTTTTATTTCAGCATTTTTTTCACTCAGCTTGTCCATAATTTGCCGTGCCTTTCATAAAGTATTTCACGGTAATTATATTATAATAGAGGTGAAAAACAAATCGCTTTCCGCTGTCAAAAACGGCAGAAAAATAAAAGCTCCCGTATGAAGCGGAAGCTTTTTGTCTATAAAAGGAGAAAAATGCGAAAGATTTATGGAATATTTATTTTACTTCGTGCGAATAAGCCGTAAAAAAGCGGAAATAATTAACACGGAACACAAAAAAGGAGGATAAGCTATGACGCTTTCACAAAAGGAAACTACACTTTTACAGGACCTAAAATCGCAGGAGCAGCTTTGTATCGAAAAATATAATAAATACTCACAAATGGCGCACGACACGGAGCTTAAAACCCTATTTACAAATCTTGCGCAAAACGAACAGAAGCACCTCGACACCGTCACACAGATTCTTGGTGGCACGGAGGTGAAGATGCCGTCCGAGTCCCCCTCGGCAACCACCGCTAAGCTTACCTGCACCCCCTCTAGTTGCAACGAGGTCGAGAAGAAGAACGACGCCTATCTCTGCAAGGACGCGCTCGCTATGGAAAAGCACGTCTCCTCGGTCTACGATATGACCGTTTTCGAGTTCACGAGCCCCACACTTCGTGACACCCTCGCCCATATTCAAAAGGAAGAACAAAATCACGGTGAGAAGCTCTATAACTACCTCTCTTGCAATAATATGTACCAATAATGTAAATTAAAATAAGAAAAACGGCTGTTTTCACAGCCGTTTTTTGCTTAAAAACTTATGCTTCTGATACATCTTTCTGGAAAATAACTATCTGCTCGGCAACGGTGACGAGTGTGATGGAGATGAACATACAGGTCTTTGCGGGATTTGCAAAAATTCCGATGCCGTAAGAAAGAAATGCTATGAGTCCAAGCACTATGCCTGTGATAAGAGTGATAAGTCCACCGATAAGCAGAGTCTTCGTCAGACCGCCCCATTTTTTAACTCGCTTGCATACGCATATCGCACCAACGAATATCGTAGGCAGGCAAATCCAGAATATCCAGGGCGCTACCTTGAGTCCGGCATCCCACGCACTAGAACCGTTTGAAACGAGGTTAAGGAATCCGTCGTTGATTCTTGGGGCAAGCACGTATCCGATAGCCGTTGCCAAAAGACACGCGGTTTCACCAACAGGGAATATAAAGTATGTAAACGCACCGGTCATCAGAGTAATAATTCCGACGAAAAGCACGATATTAGAATACTCCGCAATAAAATCGACAATTTTCATAAAGAAGGGCTCGATAAACGCAACAACCTTTAAAACCTCGCCCTCAAGAGCGAAAATCATTTTAAATAGTGAAATGATAGAATATATAATTCTTTTGATAAGACCGTATTTATATCCTATGTCTTTAAGACCCATAAAACGCACCTCCGCGGTTCATAAAAATGTCACAATTATACATATGTATATTAACACATATTTTCCGTTTTGTCAAGTTAAAAAAGAAAAAAGCGGACTTAAGTCCGCTTTTTTCAGTGCAAGAATTTATTTGAAGTTTACGTCCCAGTTGGGATCAAGTGAGCCGTCCTCACCGGTATATCCACCGTCTTCATCATATGTTCCGCCGGGATCCTGCGCCCCTCCGTTGCCCTTGTCGTCATCCTTGCCGCAAAATGCAAGACAAAGCACGAGAGTAAGAACAAGCGCAAAGCTTGCAACCGCAATGAGAACCCAATGTATCGTATCGAGCTTTATAGGCTTTTTTTCCTTCATTTTTCTTCCTCCGTTTTACTTAACGACAATATTATATCACCGATTTGTAAAAAAATCAACCTTTTCTATAAAAACCGACCCAAATTTCTTTGGGCCGGTATAATTTAATCTGTTTTTTTATTTTGTGTTCAGTCTTTCTTGGCGCTTGTTTTCTATATACTGCTTGGCTTGTGTCTCCGCAACAGAAAGTCTGCCTTCAAATTCGCTTGTGAGAGCCTTGATTTGCGCCTCAATTCCTGTGAGAATAGCTTCCGCCTTAGCCTTTTCTGCATCGGTGAGGTCGTTCTCTATTTTCTCTAGAACCTCGTCAGCCTTTTTCTGTGCCTCTGCAGCAAGAATGATAACGGCATCGCTCGTATCACCGTTTTCCATTATATCAGCCATTTTCGCAGAGGTTGCGTTGAGGTCTGCAAGGCAAGCCTCAAACTCAGCCTTTGCATCAGCAGGAAGCAACGGAAGAATTGTAGATGAAACTGTTGTCACGTTGCTGATAACAGACTGAATAGCGTTTTTAAGAGTCGTAAGCTCTGTTTCGTACGCTCCTGATGCCATCACGACAAGCTCTGCCGCGTCCTTTGCCTCGGCAAGAATTTCCTTAACGCTTGCCTTGACGTCCTCGGAAACTTCGTTTTCATCGATGAATTTATTACAGAAATCGCTTACACTGCCGAGAGTGATTTTGCCGTCCTCGTCGCGAAGCTGGGAGTCGTCTGCGATAGAAAGCGCAGTTTTTATTTCAGCAACGGTCGCCTCATCAAGCTCGTAATTGGTATACTCGTCTGCAAACTTCATAATGTCAAGCACTGCAAGATACGTACGCGCCGAGGTCTTATATGCTTGATACATAGCGCCGTAGTGAATGGTGTTTATGTAAGAGGGGTTTGCGAGTATGGATGCTGCTCTCTCGGTGTAAATCTTCGTGTATACTCCGTCGCAAATAACGCCCATTGAGCTTTCAAACATAGCTATTGCTCTAGCCTTTGCCTCGAGATAAGCGTCGGTGGCATAGGACTCAAGAGTCTTGTGAGCCTTGTTTATCTCGGCAATAAGAGCCTCGTTAGACATTTCTGCCGCAGCCTCAATGGTTATATCGCCACCGTTAGATGCCGAGATAGCCAGCTTGTACTTGTCCGGGGTAAGATTCTGTATAGCCGTATTGTCGGGATAAAGCGCCTTGAGCTCCTCAAGCTCGCACAGAAGCGCAAAAGCAGCCTCCGCGTTTATGCTTACAGCGAGTCCCATTCCCTCGGCGGAGGAAACGATTTTAGCATCAACCTTGCTCTTGAGAGCCTCGGCGGCAGCCTCCGTTTTAGCTAATACCGTAGTGCTTACGTCGGAATTATTCTCATTAAGATATCCAAGCTTCTTTGCAAGCTCAGTAATATAAGCAATCGCTGTCTCAATATCCTTGTTAACGATATTTGCTTCTTCCTCGTAAAGAAGAACCTGTCCGTCCTCGTTTGCTCCGTAAACGCTTACGACTGTGCCGTCATCGCTTACGGTAAGCTCAATAGATGGGTTGATATCAATAGCAACGTAAGAGCTGGCAGGCTTATCTTCGTTTTCGCCTGAGTTGCTACCATTGCTCGTACCAAAAATAAAATCACACGATGCCATAGCGAAGCAAAGCATAAAAATAAGAAGCCCCGCTATTAATTTTTTCACTGTTTTTTTCATAGAAGTTCCTCCTAATTTTTTATTTACAGCATTGCTGTTTTTATATAATTATATCATTATATAATACATTTGTCAATGAAGTTGAATTCTTAATTTATATTAAAAGTGCAGCAAGAGCGCCAAAAAGCGCCTTGCTGCACTGTGATTTATTCATCATCCTCGTCAGGTTTATCCTCATCCTCGTTGAAGGAAGCGATATTTTTTGCATTGGTGTAATAGGAGTCGCCGACATCGCTGACAAACGTGTATTCCTCGTCGTCAATGTCAAAGAGCTGCCCCTTTACGTAAAGATTTTTTGCCGCCTTGCAAAAGACCTCGAGAAACTCGTCTGTATGGAATTCGTCAATCTCTATGCCGAAATCGTCGTTGGAAATAACGACAGTTGCCTCCTCATCCGCTGAGGCCGTCGCGTAGTCGTCGTCATATATAATATAATCTGAAGAAAATTCAAAGAAATCGTTGATTTCACCCGATTTGAGAAAGCTTACTAAACGTTTAATCTCTGATTTTGGACCGGTAGCCGTTATCTCAAAATAAAGCTCGTCGTATAATGTCATATGTTTATTCCTTTCGCTGACTTTATGAAATTGAGTATATCACAGGCAATTATCTTTGTCAATATATTTTTTAATTTTATCAACTTGCTTGTTGCTCGAAATCTTCATTATATATTATATACGAGCCCTCGATTACAGGCAACAAAAAAATCTTAAAAAAGTTTTAAAAAACCCTTGACATTTAAAAAACTTTGTTGTATAATATACAAGCCTACTTTCGAGGAGGCACTTGATCATTGAGAATTGAACAACACGAAGAAAGAAAAGCACTAAATGTGCAAATCTTGTCAAAACACTTGAGTAAAGAAACTCAAAAGTAATAAGAAGCTAGATTAAAATTAGCTCTGAAAAAGGTTTTAAGCCTTCGGGTTTAAGATATAATTTTTTAGAGAGTTTGATCCTGGCTCAGGATTAACGCTGGCGGCGTGCATAACACATTCAAGTCGAACGGTGACGAGGGCTTCGGTCCTCTGATCAGTGGCGGACGGGTGAGTAACGCGTGAGCAATCTACCTTTTGGTGAGGGATAACAACCGGAAACAGTTGCTAATACCACATAAAACGGCAGTACCGCATGGTACAACCGTCAAAGATTTATTGCCAAGAGATGAGCTTGCGTCTGATTAGCTAGTTGGTGAGGTAACGGCTCACCAAGGCGACGATCGGTAGCCGGACTGAGAGGTTGAACGGCCACATTGGAACTGAG
>SVUG01000001.1 GCA_015063385.1 Oscillospiraceae bacterium
CCTCCGTTTGTGTTTTTTAGTTTCGACTGGCAGGTCAATTCTAATTATATCACAAACGGAGGATTCTTTTCATCGGTTAACCTACACTGAACCACGCGACTATCGCGTGGATTTCTTTTACATCAAACCGCCTGCGAAAATTTCCGCAGGCGGTATTTTTTAATTATTGTTTTACCTGTACAGTTTCCACGAAGTAGCAAATATCTGCATCCGGGTTAGTCTGCTTGGCGTTGGTAATCGTGTGAACGTAGTGAAAATATCCATCATATTCATAGGTTACTGTCACGGTATCGCTCGCCTCATCGTAAGCATAGGCTCCCGAGTATCCATATCCGCTGTAGAACCAAACGGAGTCTCCCTGAACGGTATATGCATAAATTTCGGAATGATCGTCGTAATGACAAACCTTGACGGTGAAGTAAGCATCAGCGGAGTAGTCTGTCAGCCTTACGTTAAGGTAGGTGTCAACGCTGTTCGGAGCAGCAACGTTAGATACGGGGTTCCAGTTTGCGGTACTGTAGTATTTGTTAGTCTCACCGAACTCAACAAAAATCGTTCTGATCTCATTGTAGCAGTCTGTGTAGCTGTAAAGACCTTCAATCTGAGGAACAGCAGTAAGCTCGATGGGAGCGTAAACTACCACGTTACAAACACTATCGTAGTAATAGTAAATTGCACTAAGGTCGCTGTTGATTATGCCCACAGAAGTAAATTCCTTGCCATTGAAGCCTGCGTAGTAGACTTCTTCAATACAGGTTATATATTCGGCTGTTTCTACGTCAAAGAGGAAGTTTCTGTTTCCGCTTACAACCGTAATATAGCCGTCATTGTAATCCTTTACAGCATCTATGTCAATTCCGTCGCGATAAAAGTCGTTATAATAAACAAACTCAATCATTTCTTCGCCAAGCTTAACGAAGCAATTACCGTTGGTGTAATAATCTCCGACCTTAACGGCATTTTCGCAATAAATCTCATTAAGGTACGTCGTGTTGGGAAGGAAATCGATCTCAATAATGAGTATATCACCGTTGCTGCAATGAAGGGTTATGCAAACAGTGTGTTCATTTGCCTCCAACATGCTATCGTTATCACCGGAGAGCGGCGGCCATTTTTTCTGGATGCCTATTTTCTGAACGGTTGACTCTGTCGCAGATGCAATACGCGAGTGATGCTCCAGATTGCTTGAATGGGTGAGAACAAAGTTGTTATCAAAGAGGAAATAATAATAAATTTCACCTGCGTCATTTACACGGATTATATTTTCCTGAACCTTTGTTGCGTTATTAACGTAGATTTCATCATAACCATTCTCGGTTTTATTTATATGATAAATCTTAGTAAAATCGCCGCTTACGTACATAACATTGCCGTCTGCATCCGTGTACTTATTCATTGCGGAAAAGTCTACGTATTCGGATTCAAAAAATATCGCTGTCAAATTAAGCTCATTGTCAAATACGTAGGTTCTACTCGATTCATCATACTGATAAATTGCTACGCCGCTGAAGTCCTCGGGTGTTTCCGATAACGTGCAGCGTCCGTATTGGTTGCTATAAACGTATCCGTCTTCATAAACGTTGACAAATAACGATTTATCCTTGCTCTCGTATCTTTTTACAAGCTTCAAATCGAAGAAATTAGCCTGTTCGTCAAGCACCAGGTCGCCCACATCTGTGGTAAGCGTATTACCCTCACGGGTATAATCAAACATCATAAAGGAATAACCGGTCAAAAGGCATTTGCCGTCAGCCACGTAAAGCGAGCAGTCGAAGAAGTATCCGTTCCAACTGCCACTATACTCCTTGCCGGTGAACATTACGTCATAAGCTGAGCTAATGAATTCGGGGGTAAAACCACTTACAAATATGTTATTGTGATCGAAGAAGTGACTATCACTGTTATCGGTAGAACTACCGGTAGGAAGGCTGATGATTAAAGCTCTGTTATTTAAATCGGACACCAGGGCAATATCGTAATAACCAAGGGGATAGTAGTGGAAGCTTACGCCCTCCGCCTCGCTATACGTAGCCGTGCCGTCAGCCGAAAGAACGAGAGTTTGTGTTACGTACTGCTCCTGATACTCATCCCACTCCTCCATAGTGTAAGTTCCCGCAAGTCTGGCATAAGGCTGAATAAGAAACGACAGATTGTAATTGGGATCGCTTTCATAAACAAGAGTCTTATCCTCCCCAATTATAAAGGTAGCGTCAGCAACATGAAGTCTATCGCCTTCAACAGAGAGATCGGCTCCCTCATTAAGCAAAACCTTGTCGTTAAAGTACAAAATGACCTGACCGCCTGCGTATTGGTCATTTTCCGTATAAAGGAAATTGAAAACGTACTTGAATTCATCATCACCAATAGTGAAGGGGTACTCATACGAGTCCTTAACATATTCGGTGCTGTGATTTCCTCCGCCGTCTGTGCTGTTGTTGCCGCCAAAGAGATCACAAGCGCAAAGCGCAAATGAAACAGTAAGGAGCAAAATGAACAGAACAATTATTTTCGCGTGTTTCATAGCAAGTCTCCTTCTTGAATTATATAATTTGTATGAAATGCTATAAATAGTATAACTCAGAAAAAATATTTTGTCAAGTAATAACAAAATATTAACAATATGAAAACGGCGAGTATTCCTCGCCGTTTGTTTTATTTTAGCTTATCTTATAAAGATATGGTAAGTATCGCGGAAATTTTGAGCGAAAATCTTTGATCGCGACCCGAGGTCGTAGTGACCTACGACGAGCGGGAGAGAGCGAGGATTTGCGCCAGAATTTACCGATAATTACATTTTCTCAACCGAGATGGTGACCTTCTCGCCGTTGATGTTCCACTCCTTTGCGTTAGCAAGGGTGTTGCCAACGGTAAGCTCTACACCGAGAGTTTCCTCCTTGATTTCCTCTGCATTACGCTCGGCTATTGCTTCCACAACAGCGTTGCCCGCAAAGGCAATCTTTATGTTATCCATAACCTCAAAGCCCGAATCCTTACGCATGGTCTGAATCTTCGAGATTATCTCACGAACGTTGCCCTCCTCGATAAGCTCGGGAGTGAGGTTCTTATCTATAACGACGGTGACGCCTCTGTCGCTGAGCGACTCGAAGCCCTCCTTCTTGGTCATTTCGATAAGAAGGTCCTCCTCGGCAAGTGCTATCTCATCACCGTTTACGGTGAACTTAATAAAGCCGGTAGCCTTCAGCTCATCCATAGCCTTATTTCCGTCAAGCTCGGCAAGAGTCGTTCTGATACCGCCAAGGTACTTGCCGTACTTGGGGCCGACGGTGCGGAGCTGGGGCTTGAAGTTGTAGGTGGTGAACTCACTTACGTTGTCGGTGAACTCAACACTCTTTACGTTAAGCTCCTCGGCAATAACCGAGATAAATTCCTCATCGGGAGTCTTGTCTGCCTTGACGTACATCTTGGCAACAGGCTGACGGTTCTTGATAGCGGCTGCATTACGGCAGGCACGTCCGAGAACGACGACGTCGATAACCTCGTCCATGTTTTCCTCAAGGTGTGCGTCTATCATAGACTCGTCGGCTACGGGGTAGTCGCAGAGGTGAACAGACTCGGGTGCAGACTTATCAACCGAGCAAACAAGGTTTCTGTAAATATCCTCGGTCATAAACGGAATCATAGGTGCTGCCGCCTTGGAAATAGTGACGAGAGCGGTATAAAGAGTCAGATATGCGTTAACCTTGTCGGTAGGCATATCCTTTACCCAGAAACGCTCACGGCAACGGCGAACATACCAGTTGGAGAGTCCGTCAACGAACTCCTCAAGCACTCTTGAAGCCTCGGTTATCTTATAATTCTCAAGGTAGTTATCTACCTTTTTAACCGCAGAATTGAGCTTTGAGAGCACCCACTTATCCATTACGGAGAGAGTGGACTTATCAAGCGTGTATTTGGTCGGGTCAAAGCCGTCAATGTTAGCATAGAGAACGTAGAACGCATAGGTGTTCCAAAGAGTACCCATAAGCTTTCTCTGTCCCTCAACGACAGCATCACCAAAGAATCTGTTGGGCAGCCAGGGCGCAGAGTTTGAGTAGAAGTACCAACGGATAGCGTCGGCACCGTACTGCTCAAGTGCCTCGAAGGGATCTACTGCGTTGCCCTTGGACTTGGACATCTTCTGTCCGTCCTTATCAAGCACGTGACCGAGAACGAGAACGTTCTTATAGGGCGCACAGTCAAAGATAAGAGTGGATATCGCCATAAGCGAATAGAACCAGCCACGAGTCTGGTCAACGCCCTCGGAAATGAAGTTAGCGGGGAACTGAGCCTCAAACATTTCCTTGTTTTCAAAGGGATAATGCCACTGTGCAAAGGGCATTGAGCCGGAGTCAAACCAGCAGTCAATAACCTCGGGAACTCTCTTCATCTCGCCGCCGCACTTGTCACACTTTATGGTGACGGCATCAATGAAGGGTCTGTGAAGCTCGATATCATCGGGGCAGTTAGAGGACATAGACTTCAGCTCCTCGATAGAGCCGATAGAATGCTTGTGACCGCATTCACACTCCCAGATATTAAGAGGAGTGCCCCAATATCTGTTTCTTGAAAGTCCCCAGTCCTGAACGTTCTGAAGCCAGTCGCCAAAGCGTCCCTTACCGATATTCTCGGGAATCCAGTTAACTGTGTTGTTATTCTTTATGAGATTGTCACGAACCTTGGTCATTTCAATGAACCAGGTATCACGCGCATAGTAAATAAGGGGAGTATTACATCTCCAGCAATGAGGATAATCGTGATCGAACTTGGGTGCGGAGAAGAGCTTGCCCTCTTTTTCAAGGTCGGAAAGGATAGGCGCGTCTGCCTTCTTCACGAAAAGACCTGCATAGGGGGTCTCCTTAGTCATCTCACCCTTGCCGTCAACGAACTGAACGAATGGCAGACCGTACTTTCTGCCGACCTTGTTATCGTCCTCACCGAATGCGGGAGCGATGTGTACGATACCCGTACCGTCGGACATCGTGACGTAATTGTCAGCGGTTATATAGTGCGCCTTTTTGCCCTGCTTTTCAGCAGCTGCCTTGGTACATTCCCAAAGAGGCTCGTAGCTCTTGTTTTCAAGGTCGATACCCTGCATTTCTGCAAGAATTTCGTAAGCGGGAACACCCTCCTCACGCTTGATAGAGCCAAGCACCGAGTCAAGAAGTGCCTTTGCCATATAATAGGTATAGCCGTCGGCCGCCTTTACCTTGCAGTAGGTGTCGGTCGGGTTTACACAGAGTGCAACGTTCGACGGAAGCGTCCAGGGGGTAGTCGTCCAGGCGAGGAAATATGCGTCCTCATCGGTGCATTTGAATCTTACAACCGCACTTCTCTCCTTGACAGCCTTATATCCCTGTGCTACCTCGTGGCTTGAAAGCGGAGTACCGCAACGGGGGCAATAAGGAACGATTTTAAAGCCCTTATAAAGCAAGCCCTTGTCCCAAATCTGCTTAAGAGCCCACCACTCCGACTCAATAAAGTCGTTGGTGTAGGTGACGTAGGGGTTCTCCATATCAGCCCAGAAGCCAACAGTGCCAGAGAAATCCTCCCACATTTCCTTGTAGTTCCAAACGGACTCCTTGCAGTGTGCGATAAAGGGCTCAAGGCCGTATGCCTCAATCTGCTCCTTGCCATCTATGCCGAGCTTCTTTTCTACCTCAAGCTCAACGGGAAGACCGTGAGTATCCCAGCCTGCCTTACGAAGAACGCGTCTGCCCTTCATTGTCTGGTATCTCGGCACCATATCCTTGATAACTCTGGTAAGAACGTGACCTATATGAGGCTTGCCGTTTGCTGTGGGCGGGCCGTCGTAGAAGGTATAATACTCGCCCTTTTCACGAATATCAATACTTTTCTCGAATATCTTGTTCTCTTCCCAGAATTTTCTAGTTTCCTTTTCTCTTTCAACGAAATTCAGGTTCGTTGACACCTTCTCGTAGATTTCCATTTTTTATCTCCAAGTTAAAATTATTTATATAATAAAAAAATCCATTTCGCACGGAAATGGAAAAAACCACCATTTTTCACGCATCAATCAATACGCGTCCGCCTTACGCCCGGACTCTCGGCAGATACTACTCGAATCTTTCGCACCTGCAACTCGGGAGTGATATTCACGAAGGGGGACTTACCATCGGCTTACACCAACCGCCGATTCTCTTTGCGCTTTTGCCCTTGCTACTGTCTCCGTCACAGTTTTTACGTCTACATTATAATTTATATTTTTAAAAATGTCAATACCTTGATTAACTTTTTATGCTTTCTTTATTTTTAGCACTCAAAAAGTTGACTTTTTTCCCACTCGGTGATATACTCGTTATAAGAAAGGAGTCGTTATGCTTAAAAGAGAAAATATTGAAAAAAGCCTTACGGAGCTCGGTCTAAATATTCCGCTTGTTTTTTACGAGCTTACCGACTCCACTAACCAAAGGGCAAAGGAATTTGCCAAATCCCGCCCCGAGAGCGAACGCACCCCCGTACTGTTCGTGGCAAGCAAGCAGAGTAGAGGCAGAGGGCGGCTCGGACGCAGCTTCGTATCTGGTGGCGGCGGAATATATATGAGTCTGCTCATTTACCCGGACGAGCGTGGCTTTGATGCCACGAAAGCTACCGCCAAGGCTGCCGTATCTCTTTGCCGTGCCATAGATGCTCTCACTGGTGTAAAGCCTGAAATAAAATGGGTCAACGACCTCTATCTCGGAGGCAAAAAGCTTGCAGGAATTTTGTGTGAGGGAGAGCTGCTGCAAAGCGGTAAAATCGGTTATTTAGTCATTGGAATGGGAATAAATGTTTACAAAAACGCCATTTCTGAGGAGATTTCAGGCATTGCAACGTCTATCGAGGATAACTCCGATACAGTTCCAAATTCAAGTCTATTAACAGCGAGAATAGTCAAGGAGATGCTTAATTTTGACGGCTCGCTTTTCGAGGAATATAAGGCTCGCTCTATGGTTATCGGCAGGACGGTCAGGGTTGTGAAGCCTGATTTTCAGTTTGATGCTACCGTTCTTGATTTAAACGAGGATTTTTCGCTGACTATCGAGCATGACGGTAAAACCGAACGCCTTTTCACAGGCGAGGTAAGCCTTAAAATATAAAAACGGCTCGATATGAGCCGTTTTTATATTAAATCAGAAACGCTTACTTCAAAAACCACTGAAAAGGCTTTTAGTTCAATATCCGTCACAAAGCGTTTTCCACTCTCAATTCTTTGTATTGCATTTTTGTCAATATCTATTCCTATAAGCTGCATCTTGTCAGCAAGTGCTCTTTGTGAAAGCTTTGTGGAATTTGCCAGGCGAAGCTCACGGATTTTATCGCCGCAAAGATTATTTCTTCCCTCGTTTTTGTTCTTGAACATATCTTTCCTCTGCTATTCTATCACAACGTCAACAAATTCAATACCGTAGTGCTTGAAAAGCTCTATATCCTCTCTTGTTATCCTCTCGCCGCTTATAACTATCGGCACAGCGGGTGGACAGGAAACGGTTGGAGATGCACATATTCTGCCAAGTGAGCTTTCTATTTTAATAGACTCGCACTCGCTGAGCACCGCTTCTCTTATGCTCATTACACGCTCGTGAGGCTTGGGTGCTTTGAACGAAAGAGGTTTTGCTTTCCTCTCTACAGTCTCGATAGCCGATAAAAGCCTCTCTAGGTCAGAGTCGCTATTTTCGGGTGTGAGCATCAAAACTGTATATTCGGAGTCGGAAAACTCGCACTCTATTCCCTGTCCTCGAAGGTGGTCTGCGAGCGGCTCTCCTGCCCTTACGACTATTTTAAGCGGCTCGCTTTCAGCTACCTCAAAGCCGAGGGAAGAAATTTTTGCCTTTACTTCTGCGATTTTTTCCGCTAAAGAAACTATTTTCTCGGGATAATCCTCCGCTAGCCTCTTGTTGCATAAATCAAGCGATGCAAGCGTCAAATAAGAGGGACTCGTTGATGCAAATAGCGAGAGCGCCCTGCGCGCGCCACCCACAAGCTCCGGAAAATCCTTTGAAATATGCAGATAAGCACCGCCTGTCAGGACCGGAAGCGTTTTGTGAGCCGAGTCGGCACACATTGCAGCACCGAGAGTTATCGGGTGGATGTCGTTTTTCAAAAATTTCAGATACGCACCGTGCGCGTTATCAACGAGCAGCGGAACACCGTATTTTCTGCAAACCTCGGCAAGCGAAGCGATATCAAGCATATTGCCAAGATAATCGGGCGAGGTGACGTAGACTGCTCTTGGCATTTTTTCCATTCCCGAGAGTGCTTTTTTAAGGTCGGGTGCGGTAATTTCACACGAGCAGAGATGCTCGCTTCTTTCGGGATACAGCCACTCGACTTCAAGGTCAAGAAGTGCCGCAGCCTTTACAAAGGCGGTATGCACGTTTCTTCCGGCAAGAATAAGAGGCTTTTTCTCCCCTGCTCTGTGTCTTGTGACGAGCGCAAGCATTGCAAATATAGCAAGAGTTGAGCCCTCGGTTGAATAAAAGCTATGTGCCGTGCCATAGAGGCTTGACAGGTTGTTTTCGCTCTCATTTATGATTCCGTCAGCCGAGTAAAGCACGTCAGCACCGAAAATCTCGGTTAAGTCGTATTTCTCACAGCCAAGCTCACCAATACCCTTATGTCCGGGCATATGAAATCTTACCGTATCCGACTCGGAATATTTTTTTACAAAATCAAAAATTGGAGTTGTCATTATTCTGAATCTGCTATCTGGAGCATTACGGCACACTCAATTCGCTTCTTAAACAGCTCGCAGCCGTATTTGTAAACACCGCCGATACTGCCGGTTGCGTGATACGCGTTAGCCGCGCATCCACCCGAGCAATAAAGCCTTGCCCAGCAGTCACGGCATTCTTCTCTTGCGTAGGCGTTGCAGGAGCGGAACTCGTCCTGCACCTCGATGTTCTTTACTCCGTTAAAAATGTCACCAAGCTTGTATTTCTCGTCACCGACGAACTGGTGGCAAGGATAAAGGTCGCCCCAAGGCGTCACCGCCATATACTCAGTACCCGAGCCGCAGCCCGTGATACGCTTATAAATGCAAGGGCCGTGCTTGAGGTCAAGCATATAGTGATAGAAGGTAAAGGGCCTGCCCTCCTTCTTTCTCTTTATCATTTCCTTTGCCAGAATCTCATACTGCTCAAAGAGCACGGGAAGGTCCTCTTCGGTCAGTGCATAGGGGTCACCGGGAGGACAAACAACAGGCTCCATAGACAGCTCGGTGAACCCGAGGTCTGCCATATGAATAATATCGTTTGTGAAATCAACATTATTATGCGTATATGTACCACGCACGTAATAGCCCTGTCCACCGCGGCTCTCAACAAGTCTCTTGAAGTTGGGGACTATCGTATCGTAGCTTCCCTTGCCCGAATAGTCAACGCGGAAGTGGTCGTTGACCTCCTTGCGTCCGTCGAGCGAAAGAACGACGTTGTGACATTCTTTATTAAGAAATTCTATCATTTCGTCGGTAAGTATCATACCGTTGGTGGTATAGGTGAAGCGGAAGTTTTTGTTCTTCTCTCCCTCAATGCTTCTTGCATACTCGACGAGCCTTTTTACCACGTCAAAATTGAGCGATGGCTCGCCGCCGAAGAAATCAACCTCAAGGTTTCGCCTTGTTCCCGAATTTTCAATAAGGAAATCAAGCGCGCGCTTTCCGACCTCAAAGGACATAAGCGCCCTGTCGCCCTGGTATTTGCCCTGACTTGCAAAGCAATACGAGCAGTTGAGATTGCATGTATGTGCTACGTGCAGGCAAAGCGCCTTGACAACCTTGCTGTTGTTCTTGAAATCCGTCGCGAGCTTCTCGTAAGCGTCCTCTGAAAAGAGCTTTCCTGCCTCCTCAAGCGACCTTACGTCCTCAATACACTCAAGAATTTCCTCGCGGGTGACGTCCTCAAGATGTCCGTATTTTTCGAGAATTTTCTCCACAATTTCCTCAGGAGTGTTCTCCTTATACATAGCGATAACATCGTAAGCCACCTCGTCTACGGTATGCACCGAGCCCGACGCGGTATCGAGAACTATGTTATATCCGTTCAGCTTGTACTGATGTACCATTTTAAATCTCCATTTCCGAAAAATTAAGGGTGCCGCAAGGTTTGAGCGACACCCTTATCTCTGGCGCAAACGAACCGCCCGTAAAATTACTTCTGGTTCTTGTTCTCGCACTGCTGGTTAGCAACGCCGCAAGAGGTCTTGCAAGCAGACTGGCAGGAGGTCTGGCACTCGCCACAGCCGCCGTTCTCTACGGTCTTTGCAATATTCTTGGTTTCAATAGTATTGATTCTTTTCATTTTTAAGCCCTCCAAACAGGTTTATAGATTAACATTGTTATTATATCATAATGAAAAAATATTGTCAATAGATAAATAAAAATTTGTCTTTGTGTGTAAAGTGTGTCGATTTGTCAGCGATTTTTTCTTTTTCTCGCGAAATTTTTAAGGTTTTCCTCGTTCACTCTCTCGATGTATTCACGGAATTCTGACAGAATTCTTCTGCCCAGACCGCGATAATCCATAGCCAAGACCTTTTCTATCTTCTTTTTGCGTATTTCCTCAGGCACACCGTAAATGGTAAGTATAGTAGACAGAGTGCGCTCTATTTGAAGCGGAAGCGGAATATCCTCCTCGCGAGTCATTATCGTAGCGTATTCTATACCCGAAACTATGTTCTCGGTTGCGCGCCACCATTCGTCGTCCTTTTCAGGACAAAATTCGCCAAACACTGCACGTGTTTTCTCGGTATCTGCAGAGCGAATCAAATCCAGAGTATAGGGTATGGAATAGGTCGAGGCGTAGAAATCACGTACGACCTCGCTTTCCTCACACGCCGCTGCTATGGACGTAAGCTCAAGGCAATAAGCAAGCAACGAGCTTTGCCCCTCCTCCGTCGCGTGCTCCATAAGCAGATTCTGAAAATCTATAAGCTCATCAACCAAAACGGCAAGTAAATGGTCCTTGGTAGGAAAATAAAAGGTTATATTTCCCGTGCTCAGCCCCAGCATGCGCCCAATCTTGCCAACTGTGGTCTCGGTATATCCTTCCTCAATAAAAAGCCTTGCACCAAGCTGGATTATTTGAAGACGGGTATTAGGTTTTCTCCCCATTTCTTTCTCCTTTGTAAGCGATTTTGGGAATAGCATATATGCTAATTATATAGCAAAGCTTTTTGTTTGTCAATAGCTTTTCAATACAAAAAAGGACTACTGCGAGTCCTTTTTTTGTATCTGTTATTTGCTTGTGCTGTGTACTTCGATATCAGCATCTATCGAATTAAGCGCCTTTTTGAACTGGAAGATGAAGAGCACCGTGGTGAAGGTGACTGCGAGAAAATCCGCTATAGGCTCGGCGAGGTAAACCGCCGTCGTTTTCATTCCCGAATCAAAGAACAAAGGAACTATATAAATAAGCGGAAGCAAGAGCACAAACTTTCTCATAACAGCAACCGCCACCGAGGAGAGCGCCTTGCCAAGAGATACGAAGGTCATCTGGCAGGCAACCTGTATGCCAAATATACCGAGCACGGCACAATAAATACGCAGCGCAGGCGCAGTAAAGTCGAGGAGAGCTGCCTCCGATGTGAAAATCGAAGCGAATGCGCGCGGGAAAATCAACACACCGAGCCAAAGCGTGACGGAATAAATAAGGCTGCAACAAAGGAGAAGCTTGAAAATAGCCTTTACTCTATCCTTGTTTTTTGCACCGTAGTTGTAGCTTATTATCGGTTGTGCGCCTTGTGCAAGTCCCTGCAGCGGAAGCATCGCAAACTGCATTACGCTCGTGAGAATAGTCATCGCGCCTACGGCAATATCGCCGCCATATCCCTGAAGCGAGGAGTTAAAGCAAACCGAAATTACGCTCTCGCTCGCCTGCATTACGAACGGAGCAAGACCGAGCGCAAGGCAAGGCAAAGCAAGCTTCAGGTCGATTTTCAAGGTTGAAAGGCGTAAACGAAGAATGCTTTTTTTGCCCATAAGAAAGGCAAGAACGAACACGCAGGATATTGCCTGCGAAATAACCGTTGCAACCGCTGCACCGCGAACGCCAAGACCGAGTGCGAAAATGAAAATCGGGTCAAGTATAATGTTTGCCACAGCACCGACAACCACGGTGTACATTCCAACCTTGGCAAAGCCCTGCGCTGTAATATAAGCGTTCATTCCGAGAGTCAGCTGAACGAATATTGTGCCAAAAGCGTATATTTGCATATACCCTGCGGCAAAACTAATAGTGTTCTCGCTCGCGCCAAATGCGAGGAGTAAATCTCTATGCCAAATAAGAAGCACTGCTGTCAGAATAATCGAAATTATAATCTGCATTGAGAAGCACGAGCCCATAGTGCGCTCAGCGGTGTCCTTATCTCCCCTGCCCATAAAAATAGAGGCTCTTGGCGCACCGCCTGAACTGATAAGCGCGGCAAACGCCGAAACTATCATTATTATCGGCATGCAAACACCCACACCTGTAAGCGCAAGGTCGCCGACCTCTGCCATATGACCGATATAGATGCGGTCGACCACGTTATAAAGCATATTTATCAGCTGGGCAGAAATCGTCGGTATCGCCAGCTTAAAAAGCAACTTACCTATCGGCTCTGTGCCAAGGAAAGCGTTATCATTTGTAGTATTCAAGGTTTTCTCCTATTTTTTTCTTAAATTGTATCACAAAAATATGAATTTTTCAATTATTTTAATCCATAAAAGCTGCTCTTTATGCTTTTTTTACTTTTTTTTGAAATCCACTTGACAAAAGGGAAACTCTTTGATATAATTGTATAGCAATTGACGGAAGGTTAGCTCAGTTGGGAGAGCATCTGCCTTACAAGCAGAGGGTCACAGGTTCGAGCCCTGTACTTTCCACCAATGTCTAGAGTCGATAATCGGCTCTAGACTATATTTTACGGCTTGGTAGCTCAGTTGGTTAGAGCGCTAGCCTGTCACGCTAGAGGTCGTGGGTTCGAGCCCCATCCGAGTCGCCAATTTTTATAAAACATTACCGCTCGAACAGAGCGAGAATTAAATACCTGCGGATTTAGCTCATTTGGTAGAGCGCCACCTTGCCAAGGTGGAGGTGGCGGGTTCGAGCCCCGTAATCCGCTCCAATAAAAAAGCAACCTCGTTTTCGGGGTTGCTTTTTTATTGGGACGGTAGGGGTGAGAAGGGGAGCGGTAGTGAATGACAGTCCGGTGGACTGTCAGAGCCGCGACTGACCGACGAGCGCAGTTCGCGAGGAGAATCGAGCCCCGTAATTTTTAGTATATAAGGGGCGTCCACCAGCCAAGAACCCTTTGGGGTTCTGCGGGTTCGTTGCCTCTTGAAACATAGTCGTTCTGCTCGCTTCGATACACTCTGCTCGCATTACTCCTTGTTCCTGCGCATTCGCGACGCTAAAAACAACACTTAGTTGTTTTTTGCTGCTCACCCGTAATCCGCTATAAAGTAAAAATGCAACTTTGTGATATGTTTTTTCTGAAGTGGATAAGGGGCGTCCACTCGCCATAAGCCTCTTTCGAGGTTCTGCACATTCGCTACGAAGAAAAAGGACCGCCTAATTGCATTAAATCTGCTTTTGGGCCGTCCTTATTTTTTATCTTCTGTTCTTCCTAGCAAATAATCAAGTGAAACATCAAAATAATCAGCGAATTTTATTAAGGTTTCATAATCCGCTTCCCTCTCACAATTTTCGTATCTGCTTATGCTGTTTTGGTTCATATTCAAATCAAGCGCTAACTTTAGTTGTGATATTTTTCGCATTTTTCTCAATTTTTTTAGCCTAAATTCCATTTTTCACCTTTTTTCAAAAACCTCTTGACATAATTATACCATTTTGGTATAATGAATATATCCCATTTTGGTATATAGGAGGACTTTTAAAATGAATTGTGAAAAACACCCAAACAATGATGCTGTTGCACAATGTGCCGAGTGTGGCACCGGCATTTGCAAAGAATGTGCGGAAAACACTAAAGAATTACGTGAGTATCACGGAGCCTTGTGCCTTGATTGCTATGCTGATCATATCAAGCACGCACTTTATAACACCGACGAAGAGTTGAAAAAGATTAAAAGAAAGATTAAAGGCAAACTCTTCTTTTATATAATAGGGTTAATTTGTGTTGCTATTGGAGGCATAATGTTTCTTACTAACAATACAGAGAACGCAGAAGTCTTTATAGTATTTGGCGTTTTCTTTTGTGGTATTTATATGGGTATTGCCGGCTGGAAAACTGCATCCGAAGGATATGCAGAACAAGAAGAGAAGTATGGCGCTACTTACACAGTCACAAGTGACGGAAGTGTTTACAAGGATCAAGGATGGGGTATAAAGATTATTTTCTTCCTTATATCCCTTGCCTTTGGAATTATTGCAACCCCTATTTCATTACCCGCCGATTCGCAAAAAAAGAAATCCGCTGAAAACAACTTTATAATCCTTGAAGAAGAACTCGCCAGAATCAACAATCTGTAAAAGGAAAAATGCAGGCATAATGCCTGCATTTTCTTTCTTTTATACTTTATTTAGTGTTATAAGTGGTGTTTTGCTATCTTTAGTTTGCATTTTCACGGAGATTTAAGGGATTTGCATGATTGCTTGGCTTTACTCCGCCTCTTATTTTTGACGGGGAGATGCCGTAATGCTCCTTAAATTTATATGAAAAATAATTACTATCATTAAAGCCGCAGGCATAGGCGACGTCAATTATTGAACGCCCCGGCTCGTTTAAAAGTATTTGTTCTGCGCGCTGAAGCCTATATAGAGTTAAATACTCGTTAAAGCCGAATGCAGTCTTCTGCTTGAAGGTTCTGGATAGATGCTCGGGACTGACGCTAAGATGCTTTGCCGCTGAGGTCAGACGGATATCAGCCATATAATTCTGCTGTATGTATTTTATCGTATCCTCAACCATGGTATTGCCAAGGTTTTTGTGATTTCCCGATCCCCCGTGTCTTATCATAAGCACCAACAACTGCTCGGTATATGCACGCAGGGCATGCAGGGAGAGGTAGTCGTTTCTCATATACTCCTGCTCTATCATTGCAAATATAGACTCAACCTGATGTGATATTGCCCTGTTTCTGTAGAGATAACCCATAGCCTTAATCTCTTCTAAAATTACAGGAGAAATAAAACTTTCAGGGAAATTGAGAAGCAGTCTGCTATGCGAACGCGAGGTATAATTTGTGCGATGTATTATGTCGCAGGGAACGAGAATTATATCCCCAGATACCACGTCGTACGAATGGTCGCCTATAAAATAATTGCATTTTCCCTCTCGCATATAATAAAGCTCAAAAAAGCTATGATAATGCCGTGTAGCAACGCTGCCGCTTACGTTTTCTTTTTTATCAAAATAGTAATCGCAGCTTTTATCTTTTAATCCTTCTTTCAAACCGCATCCTCTTTTCTGTTTGCAAATTAACCCTAGGTATTAAAATCATTTTAGCATATACCGTCAAAAAAATCAAGATTTTTCGCTTTTATAACGACAATTTTCAAAAATCTTAATAATATTGATGCGTTAATATAATTTATGATGCACTTGTCTAACTGACATTTAATAAAAAAAGAACGGGAATTCCCGTTCTTTTTTTATTAAAGCTTTTCGAGCGTTTCCATTACGTAGTTGCCGAATGCCTCGCAGGTTGCACCGGTGTCACGGCCCGTGATAACGAGCTTCTTTTCTTCAAAGGTGCAGATGTCGAGTGCTCGCTCAAGCTTATCTGCTCTATCCTGATAACCGATGTGGGAGAGAAGCATTACCGACGCACGAAGCATCGAGCAGGGGTCAGCGTAAATTGCTCTACCCTCTCTGACCATTCTGGGTGCTGAGCCGTGAATAGCCTCGAACATCGCGTACTTCTTACCGACGTTAGCACAGCCCGCAGTACCTACACCGCCCTGGAACTCTGCCGCCTCATCGGAGATAATATCGCCGTAGAGGTTGGGGAGAAGGAGAATCTGGAAGTCCTTTCTTCTCTTCTGGTCAACGAGCTTTGCGGTCATAATATCCGCATACCACTCGTCGGTTGTAATTTCGGGGTAAAGTTCTGCAACCTTGTGGCAATCCTCAAGGAAATTACCGTCGGTTGTCTTGATTATGTTAGCCTTGGTGACGAGAGAAACTCTTGTTCTGCCGTTCTTTCTTGCATAGTCGTAGGCTATTCTTGCAATTCTGTCAGAGCCCTGCTTCGTTGTAATGGTAAAGTCAACCGCAAGGTCCTCGGTGACGTTGAATCCCGACGAGCCAACCGCATAGCCGCCCTCAGTGTTCTCACGGAAGATGCACCAGTTGATGCCCTCCTCGGGAACCTTAACGGGACGAATGTTTGCAAAGAGGTCAAGTGCCTTACGCATAGCAACGTTTGCCGACTCAATATTGGGCATACCGTCGCCCTTCTGGGGAGTGGTGGTCGGGCCCTTAAGGATAATGTCACACGCCTTAAGCTGTGCAAGCACGTCGTCGGGAATTGCCTTACCGCAGGCAATACGGTTCTCAATCGTGAGACCGTCTATATCTATGAACTTAATCTTACCCGATTCAACGAGGTCAGAGAGCATAAATTTAAGAACTCTGGCAGCCTCTTTAGTGATAATCGGGCCTATGCCGTCACCGCCGCAAACACCGATTTTAATTGTCTCAAGAGAGGCGTAATCGGTAAAATCGCCCTGTGCCTTCATATCCTCTACACGTGCAAGCTGCTTCTCAAGAATTTTTCTGAATTTTTCGCACGCTTCGTCGAGATTTTTAGTGTAATCTATCATTTTTTTGTAAACCTTTCTTTGCAAAATACCTATCAACCCTTTAATTTCGTGTAATTGAGCGTTCCGCCCGCAAGGAGAATCTCACGCTGTCTGTCGGAGAGTGAGAGGTTGAGAGTCAGCTTTTCACCCGTCTTTTTGAGCGTCAAGTACGCCTTATCTCCACTCTTGATTGCCTCCTTAAATCCTATAATAGCTATCTCATCGCCCTCGGAGATTTTATCGTAATCGCTCTCGTTTTCAAGAATCATAGGAACAATACCGAAGTTAATGAGGTTTGCCATATGGATTCTCGCAAAGCTCTTTGCGATTACCGCCTTGATTCCGAGATAAAGCGGAACGAGAGCGGCGTGCTCACGGGATGAGCCCTGACCGTAGTTCTGACCGCCGAGAATTATTCCGCCACCCTTTGCCTTGGCACGCTCGGGGAAGTCCTTATCACACACGGTAAAGCAGAACTCCGAGAGCTTCGGAACGTTGGAGCGATAGGGCAAAATCTTTGCACCTGCGGGCATTATGTGGTCGGTGGTAATGTTGTCACCAACCTTGAGTATAAGCTCGCACTCAAGATTTTCCTTGGGAGCTTCGCCCTTGGGGATAGGCTTGATATTAGGTCCACGCTCAACCGAAAGGCTCTTAGCCTCTTCAACCGAAGCGGGAAGCTCGATAAGATTATCGTTTATAGTGAAGAGCTCGGGGAGAGCAATTTTAGGAGCTGTACCGAGCTTTGTCGGGTCGGTAAACACGCCTGCAACGGCAGACGCCGCAGCCGTTTCGGGTGAAACGAGATACACGCTTGCATCGGCAGTGCCCGAGCGAGCGAGGAAATTACGGTTAAATGTACGGAGGCTGACGCCCTTTGACTTAGGCGAGAAGCCCATGCCGATACAAGGACCGCAGGCACATTCAAGTATTCTCGCACCTGCTGCAATCAAATCGGCAAGTGCTCCGCACTCGGCAAGCATAGTGTAAACCTGCTTTGAGCCTGGGGAAATCGAGAGAGAAACGTCGGGGTGAACCGTCTTGCCCTTAAGCATTGCCGCAACGGTAAGAAGGTCGGCAAGAGAGGAGTTGGTGCAGGAGCCGATACAAACCTGGTCAATCTTCATTCCGTCAAGCTCTGCGACAGCCTTTACGTTATCGGGGCTGTGAGGACAAGCGGCAAGCGGCTTGAGAGCAGAAAGGTCTATCGTGTATTCTGCATCGTATACTGCGTCGGCATCGGGAGCAAGCGGAGTATAATCTGCCTCACGCTTCTGTGCCTTCAAGAACTTATAGGTTTCCTCGTCCGAGGGGAAAATCGAGCTGGTTGCTCCAAGCTCTGCACCCATATTGGTAATGGTGGCACGCTGGGGTACGGAAAGAGTCTTTACTCCCTCTCCCGAATACTCAATAACAGCACCAACACCGCCCTTGACTCCGAGAAGTCTTAATACCTCAAGAATTATATCCTTTGCACCAACGTAGTCCGAGAGAGCACCAATAAGGTTAACCTTTATAACCTTAGGCATAGTGATGTAATAAGCACCGCCGCCCATTGCAACCGCTACGTCAAGGCCGCCTGCACCCATACCGAGCATACCGATACCGCCTGCGGTAGGAGTATGGCTGTCCGAGCCGATAAGTGTTTTTCCCGGTACGCCAAAGCGTTCAAGATGCACCTGGTGACAGATGCCGTTGCCGGGACGGGAGAATCTTAAGCCGTGCTTTTTTGCAACCGTCTGAATGTATCTGTGGTCGTCGGCATTCTCAAAGCCCGACTGAAGCGTGTTGTGGTCGATGTATGCAACCGAAAGCTCGGTTTTTACTCTGTCTATCTCCATTGCTTCAAGCTGAAGATATGCCATAGTGCCGGTTGCATCCTGCGTCAGAGTCTGGTCAATGCGAAGACCGATTTCCTCGCCAACCTTCATTTCTCCTGAAAGGAGATGATTTTTAATTATCTTTTGTACTATTGAGTATCCCATTTTATTTATCCTTCCGAATCGGTGACGGCGAGTAGATTTTCAAGTGCCGCCTCTATGTGCAGCGAGGTGAGTCTGTCAGCCTCGTCAGCATTTCGCTGCTCGAGAGCCGCGAGAATTTCTCTATGCTCGCTTATTGATTTTTCAAGTCTGCCCTCTACAGTAATAGAGCGCTTTCTGTAAAACTGAATGTTCCTGTGAAGCTCCGAGAGAGTCTTGCACAGCATACGATTGCCAGATGCCTTGTAAATGACGTTGTGAAACTCGGAATCAAGCTCTTTTAGGTGCTCGGTGTCCTGCTTTTTAATATAGAACTCTGCAAGGTCAATAGAGTCACGCAGTCTTTCTATATCCTTATCGGATATTTTCTCTGCGGCTTCTCTTGATGCGAGTCCCTCAAGACGCATACGGATTTTGTAAATATCCACAAGCTCCTCGCGGCCTATGCCGATTACGACCGCGCCCCTGTTTGGAACGATTTCAATTAACCCCTCCTCGGCAAGACGGTGAAGAGCACCTCGAAGAGGAGTACGGCTGACGCCGTGACGGGCAGAAAGCGCGACCTCGGTAAGCGTGTCACCCTTCTTCAGCTGACCGCTAAGAATCTCCTCCTCAAGTGCAAAGAAAACCCTCTCCTCAAGCGATTTTGCATTACTTCCTACTATCATATTTCCGTTCCTTTCAGTCTCGGATAGTAGAAGTCAATTATCTGCATAAGCTCGTCGTTGCCCATAACGGTAGTTCTGCCGTCGTCGTAAAGACGGTCGATTTCCTCTTTAATCTTAACGACTATCGGCGACTGCTTGGTGACCGCATCATCACCCGAAAGCTCGAGATGCTTATTTACCCAATAAGCAATTCCCGCAAGACCTGAGGTGTTGGAAATCGCAACCTCGGGAGAGCGATTAAGAATCTTGTCGGTGTCGAAGATATTATATATCTCCATATCCTTCATAAGTCCGTCTGCGTGGATACCCGCACGGGTAAGATTGAATGCAGAGCCGACGAAAGGAGTCATAGGCGGAATCTCGTAACCAAGCTCCTTCTCAAAGTACTCGGCAATCTCGGTTATAACGGTAGTATCCATTCCGTCAAGAGTTCCGCGGATTGCGGCATACTCCATAATCATAGCCTCAAGAGGAATATTTCCCGTTCTCTCGCCTATACCAAGTAGCGAGCAGTTAACCGCAGATGCACCGTAAAGCCAAGCGTTAACAGCATTCGTGACTCCGTGATAGAAGTCGTTATGACCGTGCCACTCAAGCATATCCGAGGGAACGTTAGCATAATGGTGAAGACCGTATACTATGCCGGGTACGCTTCTGGGAAGTGCAACACCGGGGTAAGAAACGCCGTAGCCCATAGTATCGCACATTCTGATTTTAACGGGAATATTCGCCTCGTCCGAAAGCTCGTGCAGAGCGTTTACAAACGGAACGACGAAGCCGTAGAAATCGGCTCTGGTAATATCCTCAAGGTGACATCTGGGACGAATGCCCGCATCAAATGCACGCTTAACGACTCCGAGATAATGGTCAAGAGCCTCCCGTCTTGAAAGACCGAGCTTCTTGAAAATGTGATAATCCGAGCAGGATACGAGAATTCCCGTCTCCTTAATACCTATATCACGAACGAGGGCAAAGTCCTCTTTTTTCGCTCTTATCCAGGTCGTGACCTCCGGAAATTCATATCCGAGGTCCATGCACTTGTAAACGGCGTCACGGTCCTTTTTCGTATAGACGAAAAACTCCGACTGTCTTACGATTCCCTTAGGACCGCCAAGACGGTGAATCATTTTATAAAGCTCAACTATCTGGCTGGCGGTATAGGGGGCGCGAGACTGCTGTCCGTCACGGAAGGTGGTATCGGTTATCCAAATATCGTCAGGCATACAAAGCGGAACGCGACGGTGGTTAAACGCAACCTTCGGTACCTCGTCGTAAGGGTATATCTCTCTATATAAATTAGGCTCGTCAACGTCCTGCAGTGAATACTTATACTGCGACTGCTCCAGTAGATTTGTGTGTTTGTTCTTTTCTATCATAATTTTCTCCTTCTCAAAGGAATTGTATTCTTGTATACAATTTGATGTTATTATACTATAGTAATATGTTTTTTGTCAATAATATTTATGAAAAAATTTATAAAATTAAAATAAAGATTAACGATATTAGATTTACTAATATCCAAATTATAAAAATTAGCGCCCGCACAACCGTTTGATTGCATGGGCGCTTTCATTATTTCGTTTCTTTCTTTTCCGCGGGCTGATAATTCAGAAGCAATATTCCAAGAGAAACGAGAATCAGGGTTATTACGAGATTAATAGGCTCAACACCGCTCGCTTCGGGCAGGAAGAGAAGCGAGAGAAGCGTGCCGAATATAGGTGTGGTAAAGGTAAATACAGACACCTTGGATACGGGATTATGCTTGAGAAGCATTCCCCATAGTGCGTACGCAACTGCAGAAAGGAATGCAAGATAGACTAAAATTATAACACCCTTCGGGCTGCTCAAACTGATTTTTCCGCCGAGCACCAAGCCGAGAAGCACCATAAACGCGCCGCCGATAATAAACTGATAACCGCTTATAACTACGGGGTCCTCCGACTTTGAAAACTTCTTCATAAACACAGACGAAAAGGCGTATGCAACGGTTGAAAGGATAACGAAGCCGTCACCGAGAAAGTTCATAGTCAGCTCAAATCCCTTTGTGTTGATAATTACGATACCGGCAAATCCTAGAATACACGCAATAATCTTCTTCGCGGTCAGCTTCTCCTGCCTGAAAATCAGGCTGGCAATCAGTACGCAGAAGAATGCCGACGAGCCGCTGGCAATAGTGCCCTTGACACCCGTCGTATAGGTAAGTCCTACGTAGAAAAATATGTACTGAATAACAGTCTGAAAGGCGCTGACCGTCAGGACCTTTGATATATTCTCCTTTTTGGGATAGAGAAATTTCTTTCTTGCTATGCTGTAAATCAGCACGGTGATTATACCTGCAGCGGTAAATCTTATTCCAGCAAAAAGTATGGTCGAGGGAACACTGCTCTGCGGAATAAGAAGCGCGGACGCCGTCTTAATTGCGGGAGTCGCACTTCCCCAGAGCGCACAGCACAGAAGCGCCGAGAATATCAGTACGATAGGCTTTGAAAATATACTTTCTTTTTCTTTGATTTCTTGCATTTTTATCTCTTTTCTCATTAGTAAGACGGCGTGAGTTGTCACGCCGTCTTGTTTTATCAGTCGATAGTCATATCCATCTTTCTTCTGAGTATCTTACGAAGAGTGTTCTTCGGGAACTCCTCCTCACGAACCTTGAGAAGTCCTACCTTCTTATAAGGCACTGCGGTCTTGTTATATTCATTGACGAACTTCTGGAAGTATTCCTTTGCATCGGTGATACCCTTTTCTTCAAGGAAGGTCTTGTCGGGATAAATCTCGGCAACTATAGTGTTGAACGCCTGACCTCTTCTCGACTTACCCTCGTAAACGACGATGTCCACGAGTCCGGGAGTCGCGCTGAGTGCGTCCTCAATCTCCTCGGGATAAACGTTTTTACCGTTAGAAAGAATGATAATATTCTTAAATCTACCGGTTATATAGAGGATTCTGTCACCCTCCTTGGTGATAACCATCTTACCGGCATCACCAGTGCGGAAGTATCCGTCCTCGGTGAACGCCTCGGCATTTGCCTCGTCGTTTTTATAGTAGCCAATCATTACGTTAGAGCCCTTAACCTGAATCTCGCCCTCACCATTTTCGTCAGCATCTGCAATACGGCAATCGACGATAGGAAGAACAGGGCCTACGCTCTTAGGAATGATATAATTATTATGGTTAACCGCAAGGATAGGAGCGCACTCGGTGATGCCGTAGCCGTTAAGCACCTTAACGCCAAGACCGTCGAATAAGTCTGCCATATCCTGATTAAGAGGCGCACCTCCCGAAATAATCATATTAAGCTCACCGCCGAAGTTTGAAAGTATCATCTTCTTGAAGAGCTTATCAAAGGGCTTGAGTCCTATCTTGTGGCAGTTTTTGTTAAAGCTGATAAGTCCCTTGACAATTCCGCCTACGAACTTGCCCTTCTCGTCAATACCCTTAAGTATTCTTCTGTAGAAGGTTTCAACGTAAAGAGGAACTGCAACGAGATGTCCCGGCTTGTGCTCCTGAAGCTCCTTCAGAATATACTTAACGCCGGATGAAATGTATACGTCACAGCCGATAGAGTTCTGTCCGTAGATAGAAACCGACGAGCCGTAGGTGTGATGAGGGGGAAGCACGTTCATGCACTTAACCGAGAAGTCGATGAACGGAATAACGTCTGCAAGGTCAGACATAAAGTTTCTCTGTGAGAGCATAACACCCTTGCCCTGTCCCGTAGTGCCCGAGGTGAACACGAGCTCTGCAAGTGCATCAGGGTCGATTTCTGCATTGAAATATGCAGAGGAGTCCTCCTCAAACTTCTTTGCACCTGCCTCGCGCCAAGCAATAAGGCTATCCTCGCCCTCACCGTTCAGGTAAAGAGGCGCAGGCATGCCGAGCGACTCGGTGATAAACTGACACTTTTCTGCAATATCAACGTCACACATAAGGAAATCTGCCTCAGCACTCCTTACGGTATCAAGCAGGTCCTCCTTTGCCCAGTCTCTGTCAAGAGGTACCCACACGCTACCCGTAGCCATAACTGCGTAGTAGCTCTGAATAAGAGGATACGTGTGCTTACCGATTACGACGATTTTCTTGCCCTTAAGGCCTCTTGCGATAATCTCGGTCGCAAACGCGCGAACGTGGTCACGCATTTCGTCATAGGTGACCTTTATAGCCTCCTTGTCGTGAGGCTTCAGACGATAGCGATAGGCAACCTTGCCCTCGAATCTCTCGCCGATGTCCTCGACCATCTCTCTGATGTTGAGAAATTCTCTTTTTTCTCTTAATGCTTTTGCTTTCATAACAAAAAATTACCTTTCTTTAGCTTCACTCACTGATGTGCTAAGCCCAGCGATGCAGCCCGCCAGGATCGGGGGATGTCGGGAAGTGCATCGGCAACGCCGCTGCGCAAAAGCTTATGAAGGATGTCGTTTCGAGCAGGCTCAAAACATAGACATTTTATCATAACATGTATCTTTTGTCAAGTTTTTTAATATTTTATAATATTTTAAGACTTGCGCTTTCTCTTAAAATAGGATGAAAGTATGTCGGCACACTCATCACCGAGTACCCCGCCTACAACCTCTACCTTGTGATTTAATCCCACCGCGTTCAAGTCGAGTGCAGAGCCGAATGCACCAAAGCGAAAATCCCTTGCTCCATATACAACCCTCTCAATTCTTGAGTTAATTATAGCACCGGCGCACATAGCACAGGGCTCCATAGTGACGTAAAGCGTCACACCGGGAAGTCGCCAGCCGCCAAGCGCCTCACATGCTCGCTCAATAGCGAGAATTTCCGCGTGATGCGTTGCGCATTTCGTGCTCTCCCTAGTATTAAACGCCGATGCGATTATTTTTCCGTCGCGCACTGCAACGGCACCCACGGGGACCTCGTCGATTTCCTCCGCGGTCCTTGCAAGCTTTATTGCCTCGGTCATAATCTCTTCATCTAAGGTCTTTTTATCTTCCATAGTTTCTCCTAAACTTTTGCTGCCAAATCAAGTGCCGCAAGAGCGAGCGTAGGCAGAGCAAAATACAAAATTTCACCGCCAAGTGTGATTTTTTTACCACCGAATATTTTCTTGATGCCGTTGATATACTCACTGCGTTTTTTGAATATGAAAATAAGCGAAATTAGGCTTAAAACCGCGAGTACGACGTAAAATCCTATAACGAATTCCGCGCTTTGCGAATAGAAAATCCAAACGACCGACAGAGTATTGTTGACCGCGTGCAAAATCACCGATGACCAGATGCTGTCCGTCAGAAGATTTATTGTCATAAATAACGCACCTGCAATAAAGGCGTAAGGAATTACAAAGAAATCTCTGTGCACCAAAGCAAAGAACAGTGCTGATATTATAACGAGGCTTCCATCTCTCTCCCTGCCCCACAGTCGCATAGGCAGGTATCTGTACAGCGCCTCCTCCAGAATGGCAGGTAATATTGCATGGCTTAATATGGCAAGCGGCAGACTGTCACCCAGCTCCACACTGCTCTGCGCCCCGAATATCAATCCTATCAAAAAAGAGGTAAACAGCGAAATAAAAATTATAATAAAAACAGTCGGTGCAACCACGGGAATTAGTAGCCCAAGAGCGCGAGAGTCGAGTGAAACGGGTAGTTCTTTTTCGCCCTTTTCCTCTCGCCTGACAAGATAAAGCCCTATCACCGTGGGCAGAATAAAGGAGAGAATATACACCGCCTGCGACACAATTCCCGAGAGCGAGCCCGAGGCAAAAAGCATCAACAAGCACAAAAGATATAAAAGCGACAGAAGCTTTGTTTTCTTCATTTTTCTCTCCTTTCTTTTTGTTTTTTGTAAAGTGTATTTTACATTTAGTCTATTTTTTCTATTATTGAGAAGCGGAGCTTACCTCTTTGCATATTTGCTTCTTCGAGTTTAATCTTAACTCTATCTGCCACGTGATATATCTCGTAGCGTGAGCGAAGAGTTATATTTCGCTCGTCAAAGGTGAACACGCCCGGCATCTCGCTTATAGGCACGAGCCCCTCGCAGGTGTTATCGAGCATACAGAAAATCCCGAACTGCGTAATTGAGCTAACCACGGCGTAAAATTCCTCTCCGACGCGCTCCGACATATAAATAACCTTGTATAAATCTTCTATTTTACGCTCCGCACTTATTGCACGAAGCTCGCCCTCGGTTGCTGCGGCGGCTGCGCGCCTTGCGTAAGAAGAGTACTGCTCCGCTCTCTTGCCCTCAAAGAGCACCTTTTTGATAATTCTGTGGGTGGCAAGGTCGGAAAGCCTGCGGATAGGCGAGGTAAAATGACAGTATTTTTCAATACCAAGTCCGAAGTGTCCCTCGTTTTTTTCGGAATATTTTGCCTTCGCCATAGCACGAAGCATTGAATAGGACACCGCGGTGGCGATGCCTTTCTCCTCTGCTCTCAAAAGCAGAGCCGAAAGCTCTTTTGGCGTAGGCTTGTCGAGAGAAATTCCGCGCGTATCAAGTCCCAGACTCTCGGCATAGGAGAGAAATGACTCAAAATGCTCGACGGGAGGCTGCTCGTGTATCCTGTAAACGCAAGGGATAGCGCGCTCGGTAAGGTAGGTGGCTACCGCCTCGTTTGCCGTAAGCATAAACTGCTCTATCATACGCTCGGAAGCTCCGCGCACGCGCTTTATTATATCGGTAGGAACACCGCGCTCGTCAAGAATAATCTCTGCCTCGTCTGCGTCAAAGTCTATCGCTCCGCGCTTTTTGCTTTTTTCAAGCAACACTCCGTACAACTCCTGCATTTTTCGAAGCGTAGGCAGGACGTCCTTGTATTTTTTCTTCAAATCTGCATCCGCTTCACCCGAAAACAGACGATTCACCTCGGAATATACTCCGCGCACACGGCTGACAATTACCGTTTCCTCGAGTCTTGTTTCTAGAATTTTTCCCTCTGTGTCAAGATCGATAATAGCCGAGAGGGTATATTTTTCCTCGCCTGCGTTAAGTGAGCAAGCACCGTTTGAGAGCGCTCTTGGAAGCATCGGTACAACCTTATCCGTAAAATAAACGCTGGTACCGCGAGACATAACGCATCTATCGAGCGGCGTACGCTCTCTGACGTAATGCGACACGTCGGCAATATGAACGCCGAGCCGCCATTTGCCACCCGGGAGTCTGCGTAGCGAAACGGCATCGTCAAGGTCCTTTGCACCCTCGCCGTCTATCGTGAAAATTATTTCATCGCGCCTGTCGACTCTCCCCTCAAGTGATATTTTTTCGTGTGAAAGCTCGTCTGCTAAAGAAAGCTCGTCAGGCGTAAAGTCTGTGATAATCTCGCACTCAGCCAAAATCGCCTCGTAATTTGCACCCAAAGATTCGGTATCACCGAAAACTCGGACAACCTCAGAAGTAAGATAACCGCCGCTGCGACGAAGCAAAACCTCAACCTTGTCCCCAAGCTCCGCTGCGCCTGCATCAATTACAACGGGGCGAAGCATTATTCTCTGGTCGTCAGGCTCTAAATAAAGCTCACGCATATTACGCCTGCCATGGCGAATTCTGCGCTCGTAGAGCGTGCCTATCAGAGTTTTTCTGCCGTATTCAATTACTTTTTTGACTCTTCCCTCGGTTTTTTCCTTACCGTCGTAGTCGCTATACTTACGATAAGATATTTCGACGAAATCTCCGTCTAGTGCACCGTTAACGTAGCTTGCGGGAATGAAAATATCGCTATCCCCCTCCTCAAGCGAAACAAAGCCGAAGGCACTCTTTGAGCCGCGAAAAATTCCGCGGGTAAGAATTTCGTCTTTTCTTGTTGAGCGTCGAGAGCCACCTCTGCCGTCCATATCAAGCGCAGAGCCTATCTTAACTCCATCGTATTTTACGCCGAGCTCGCTCACTGCACGGAGAAGCTCTCGCCTCGCGGCCTCCTTGGAACGACGCTTGTGTACGTTTCTTTTAGTAAATTTATCAAAATCCTTTTTCTTCATTAAAACGACCTCCGTCTACATAATATATGCAGAACAGTCGCGCCTAAAACGCGAAAGCAAAAGGTGCCGCTTTGTACGGCACCTTTAAGCTTATTTGAACAAATGCTGATAAGAGCTGTTCACGATATCCTGCCAGGAATCAAGGTCATAAGACTTTGCATAGTCAGGCTGAATTACGAATACCGCAAGAACTGCAATAGCAAAAATAATAGATGCAATCAAAGTCCACTTATAAAGCGCTCTGTCTGCGTGGGAGGATTTGTCCTTACCGTAGAAGGTCTCTGCACCGCCGGCAATAGTACCGGAAAGACCGTCCTCGTTGCTCTTCTGAAGAAGAACCGCAACTATTATAAATGCAGCAGCAACAAGAAGCACTGCCAAAAGTACGTATTCAAGAATTTCCATTTTTCAAACCTTTCGTATTTTTTCTCGCGATAAGCGAATATTATGCATAAGGGTATTTTACCATAAAGATTTTAAAAATGCAATAGTTTTTCTCATTTTTTGTTATTTTTATCGTTCTATTCCTTTTAAAGTGAGAAAAAGCGTTTATTTTTCCATTTAAGAGCAATAATAAAGCTAAGTGACAAAGCAAAGGAGTTCTTTTTGATATGATTGTTCAAAAACATACCCGTCCGTTTGGCATAAGGGACAAGCTCGGTTATCTTTTCGGAGATTTCGGAAACGATTTTACCTTCATTCTCTCGTCGAGCTTTCTTTTAAAATTTTACACCGACGTAATGCACGTCAGTGCAGGAATAGTAGGAATAGTGATGATGTCAGCGCGCTTCGTCGACGCATTTACAGACGTGACGATGGGACGCATTGCAGACCGCTCCCGACCGACGTCTCACGGCAAATTCAAGCCTTGGATTCTGCGAATGTGTGCGCCGGTGGCGATAGCCTCTTTTCTGATATATCAATCGGCTTTTGCAGAATCGGCAATGTGGTTCAGAATTGCGTGGCTGGTTGTCACGTATCTTTTATGGGGCTCTATCTTCTACACCTCTATCAATATTCCCTACGGCTCTATGGCGTCCACCATATCGCGTGAGCCGAGTGAAAGACAATCTCTCTCAACGTTCAGAACGATGGGAAGCACGCTTGCAGGTGTGATAGTCGGCGCAGGAGTGCCTCTCGTTGCATATGACACCAGAATCGTAAACGGTGTGACTATAGCCGAGATGAACGGACCAAGATTTACTCTTATTGCCGGCGTTTTCTCAATTCTGGCAATTCTCGCATATCTGCTCTGCTTCTACCTGACGACCGAGAGAGTAATACCCGAGGAAGCGGCACGAAAAAGCGAGGGCAAGGAAAGCGTCAAGCACCTGATTGTCAGCGCGGTGAAAAATCGCGCGCTCGTATCAATTATCGTTGCTTCCGTTTTGATGCTTCTTTCACAGTTCACCCTGCAACAGATGGCAAACTACGTTTTCCCCGACTATTATGCAAACACGGGCGCACAGTCGGCGTCTACTATTGCAATGATGCTCGGTATGGTTGTCGCTGCGGTGCTCGCAAGACCTCTCGCAGAGAGGTTTGGCAAGGCGGAAATCAGCGTAGTTTCAAATCTTTTAGCAGCAGTTATCTGCCTAGTACTCTTCTTCCTGCGCCCCTCAAGCGTATGGGTGTACGTCGGCGTTAACGTCTTTTCATGGCTCGGACTCGGAGTGTTTGCCATGGTTTCCTGGGCGCTGATAACCGACGTTATAGATTACTCGGAAATTAAAAACGGCATAAGAGAGGACGGCTCAATATATGCACTCTACTCGTTTGCAAGAAAAATGGGGCAAGCGGCTGCAGCCGGACTTACAGGCTTTTTCCTTACGATTATCGGCTATGAAAAGCTTGAGGGCTTACCGCTTCCCGATTCGGTAAAAAACGGAATTTTCGACATTTCAACCCTCGTGCCTGCAATAGGCTTTGCGCTTCTCGCACTCGTACTTTGGTTCTGGTATCCGCTGCACAAAAAAGAAGTGGAAAGAAACGTTCTTATACTAAAAGAAAAGCACGGCTCATAAAACAAAAAAACAGACGATTTGCAAGAAAATCGTCTGTTTTTTCATACTTTAATTTACATTTTTGTCTTTTCTTCTTCTCCTCTGTTGAAATCTCGTTTTCTGTGACGAATCAAAAGATGGAAGAAATCCTTTCTGTTAAAGGGGACAAGAGGATAGAGATATCTGTGCTTTCCCGAGAGGGTTGTGTTCGTTGTCACGAAGAAAAAGAAAAGGAGGACACCTGCAACGAATCCCCATATTCCAAGAAAATAAACAAGGCCCAAAATCATAAGTCGCATAAACTTAAATGCGTAGCCAAGCTCGTGATTTTGCTGCGCAAAATTTGCTATTGCCACGAATGCCATATACAGTATTACGTCCTCACAGAGCCAGCCGACGCCAACGGCAAAATCTCCAAGTATCAGTGCTCCGACAACCGAAAGCGAGTTTGAGAGAATGTCGGGGGTGTTCATTGATGCGATTTTAAGTCCGTCTATTGCTATCTCAACTAGAAAAAGCTGAAGTATTATCGGCAAAGCACCGGGATTATCAGGAACTAAAAAGGATAAAGCATCAGGCAATACCGCAGTATATTCAATCGCCAGATACCAAAGCGGTGTTATCACTACCGAAAGCAGCAAAATTGCCGTTCTTACAAGTCGAAGATAGGTTCCGGTAAGCGGAGGAAAATAAAAATCGTCGGTTTCCTCAAGGTAATCAAATATTGACGTTGGCAAAATCATCGCCTGCGGAGAGGTGTCGCAAAGCACTATTACCGAGCCTTCGAGAAGCTGTGCCGAGGCAGCATCGGGGCGCTCTGTGGTTCGTATTTTGGGGAACGGGTTGTACCACCCCGAGCGTATGAGCGACTCGGCGAGACTCTGGTACCCGAGAGTCAGCGATTTCGGACGAATTGAGGATATTTTTTTCCTTATTTCTTTTACCGTACCGTCATCGGCTATTCCCTTCATATAACAGACGACCACGTCGGTTTCGGACGAACCACCAAGCGAGAAATGCTCCATAGTTAGTCTCGCATCACGGATTCTGCGTCTGATAAGCGCGGTGTTTACGACCAGCGTTTCGACGAATCCGTCACGCGCTCCTTGCATTACCCTGTCACTCTCAGGCTCCTGGGTGGGTCTTGCCGGGTATGTTCGCAAATCAAGTAGTATTGCCGTATCACCGAAGCTCTCGGCAAAAACCGCCGTTTGCCCCGACAGCACTGCACGGACTATTTTATTTTGCTCGTGCGTCAGCTCAACCTCAACGTACGGGATTTTCTTTTCAAGCTCCTCTGCGCTTCCGATTTGCTTTTGCGATAGCAGATACTGCATTATTCTGAGCATCTCGCCGTCCTTGACGAATCCGTCAATATAGAAAAAACACATATCTGCATCGCACACCGTCAGGTGTCTTTCGATTATATCAAAGCTATCCTTAACCCTAAGCCGCTCGCTCATAAGCGTGACGTTTAGGTTGTAGTCGCTGTAAAGTCTGTTGTTTTCCAAAATTTTACCCTCTAGGTCTTTTTTGTTAGTATAACCTAGAGGGCCCTTTTTATTCTATATTAAAATATTCCGCCGTTGTATTTTTTCATAGCGTAGAAGCTCACTGCAATTCCTGCTATGATGCCCGGAAGCATAATAGCCGTGCCAATGAGGGTGTATACCTCTTTACCCGTCAGGTTGTGAACAAGCTCAAGAGCCGAGAAAACAAGCACCGATGCCCCGACAATCAAAGTACCGAGTCCAACAAGCTTGCCAAACGGCTTTACGTTTTCAGGCGTGACTCTGTGACGGTGGTAGGAATGAAGCGAGGAAATGTTGCCCATCATATTCACAACACCCAGCACGCATATAACTATACCGACTATTGCCGTGATTATACTTGCCATTTTTCACCTCTTTATAAGAAGATATATTTAAGTATAAACAGCGCTGCAAGAACGTACATAACGGGAGAAATGTCCTTCCACTTCTTGCACATCATATTGATAACTACGTAGGAAATAACACCAAGCGAGATACCCTCCGCAATGCTATAGAAGAGAGGCATTGCTATGATGCAAAGATAAGCAGGGATTGCGGTGGTGTAGTTTTTCTCGTCAACCTTGAGGTCTGCAATACTGCTGAACATAAGGAATCCAACCATAATAAGTGCAGGAGCAGTAGCGAACGAGGGAATGGCCGTGAATATCGGAGCAAAGAGAGTGCTCAAAAGGAAGAGTATAGCGGTCACCATAGCCGAAAGACCTGTTTTGCCGCCTGCCATAACGCCTGCCGAGGATTCAACGAAGGTCGTCGTAGTGGACGTGCCGAGAACCGCGCCGGCTGCAGTCGCAACCGCATCTGCCATAAGTGCAGGCTTGATTTCGGGGAGTCTGCCGTTCTCGTCAAGCATATTAGCCTTAGAGCTTACACCGATAAGCGTTCCGAGAGTGTCAAACATATCTACAAACAGGAACGAGAACGTCACAACGATAAAGTTAAAGATTCCAACGCCCTCAAAATCAATATTAAAGCACTGGCCAAAGGTTTCCCCAAGCTTTGAGAAATCAGTGAACTCAAGTGCAGGATAGAGGGAGTAGTATCCAAGCTCTGCGTTAGGAACGTAAAGGCCTGTGAGCTGACAGATTATGCCTATCACCCAAGTGGCAAGGATACCGATAAGAATAGAGCCCTTTACACCCTTGACGTAAAGAAATGCAGTAAGAATAGTGCCTATAATAGCAAGAAGTGCGCTGATTCCGGATGAGTTGAAGTTTTCAGTGAAATCAACAAGCTGAACGAGCGTTGAGCCGTCAACGCTGAGTCCTGCGTTCTGAAGACCGATAAACGCAATAAAGAGTCCGATGCCTATAGAAACAGCCTTTTTAAGCTGGAGAGGAATTGCGTTGAATATAGCCTCACGAACGTTGGTAAGTGAGAGCACGATAAACACGATTCCCTCAATAAACACGGCAAACAGAGCAACCTGCCAGGAATATCCGAGAACGCCAACGACGGTGTACGCCATAAATGCGTTAAGTCCCATTCCTGCCGAAAGTGCAAACGGTAGATTTGCAAACAAAGCCATAAACGCCGTGCCGATAAACGAGGCAAGACAGGTAGCAAGAAGCACCGCCGTAGAGTCCATTCCTGCCTCCGAAAGAATGCTTGGGTTTACCGCAAGGATATAAGCCATTGTCATAAAGGTCGTCACACCGGCAACAACCTCGGTTTTTACCGTGGTTTGCCTTTCTTTGAGCTTAAATAGTTTTTCTAACATATCCGCCTCGCTAAAAAGTATTTGTTTTTTTAAAAACGTTTTTTATTATATCACACACGCGCGCGTTTTTCAAGTATTGTAGGATAAATTGTAAAATAATGGTTTTATTTAAGGACTTCTAATATAGTTTCTGTTGATGGAGTAATTGAGGTTTTGAGAAGGATGGCAAGGTAAAAGCAACTAATATTGCTTTTACCGAAGCGATGTCCCACGTTGCGAGCAAAGCTAGGCGAGTGTACCAAGCCGAAATTATGCGCATACCGACGCAGTCGGTATATTGGCTGGCGAGCAGAAGGCACTCGCAATTAGTACAAAAAGCGTAATCAAATCAAATAATACCGCGAGCGCCAAACAAGTACGGGAATGCGGTGCGCGGGTTAATTATTCATATATAATTTCAAGGTCTGTTTGTACAAGCATTTCCGCGCTACCGCAATACCTCGTGCGCTTCGCGACGAGGTATGCGAACCCCTTGCGCGACACAAATTTTTCCTGAAACCGCAAATAAAGTATCCGCGCAAGTGGGTTCAGTTTTGTGCGGAGCACAAATAAAAAGAAACAAGCACCCCTTGTGGAGTGCTTGCTTCTTTTTACTGGTGACCCGTACGGGAATCGAACCCATGTTACAGCCGTGAAAGGGCCGTGTCTTAACCGCTTGACCAACGGGCCGAGGTATGGTAGCGGATGTCGGATTTGAACCAACGACCTGCCGGGTATGAACCGGACGCTCTAGCCAACTGAGCTAATCCGCCATTTTGACTTTCGTCAAACCTCGCTTTGCTATTATATCATACCATTTTTCAAAAGTCAATACTTTTTTAAAAGTTTTTTGACTCATGGGTGTGGGGATAGTTCACCTATTTTTTATTATGCTTTGCCTCTTGATATTATATACTCTCTAACACCATCTGGCAGCATATCAAGGGGCTCGCCCTTTCTCATAGCCTCTCTGGCAGCGGTGGAGCTAACGTTTTCCATACCCTCGCTGCATTTCCAAAGCTCCGTTTCATAACCACCGTTTTTGAGATTCCATTCAGCCTGCTCGTGCTCCCAGGCAAGATCAGCCTCTGTGCGATACCCCTTTATTATCTTCTCTATCTCGTGGTCGCGCATGTAATCGATAACCAGACCTGCCGAGCAGCTGACAAGCACGTTCTCAAGGTCGTCCGTAGCTATCATAAGCATCTGTACGCGCTCGTCAAGAGTAAAGGTATAGCTTTTCTTAGGATTGTTGAAAACAACCACGTAAACCTCGTCGTACTCTTTTGCGGCACGGCGAATTATATCAAGATGTCCGTTTGTGACAGGGTCGTAGCTTCCGGGTAAAATAACGCTCATTTTTATTCCTTTCCCTTATAGAAAAGTATGTTGACAAAGGTTTTTTTGCCATAATGTGTGGATTTTATAACCTCATATCCAAGAAGTCGTTCGTCATCGGGAGCAATTTCTTCCTCACCCGATTCAAGCACTACTAGCGCTCCGGGGATTATGAGCTCTTTTTCAGCAAGCAAGGCAGCGGCATCGGCGCAGCACTCCATAGCGTAAGGAGGATCAACGAAAACAAGGTCGTACTGCTCCCTGCCCGATGCTTTTCTTATATAATTGCGCCAATCGCTGACAAGATAGTGACATTTTTCAAAAAAGCCCGTGCTCTTCGAGTTCTGCTTGACCACCTCCATAGCCTCACGCGAGGAATCTATAAAGGTTGCTTTCTGTGCGCCTCTTGAAAGAGCCTCAAGTCCCATTTGTCCCGAGCCTGCAAAGAGGTCAAGCACTACTCTGCCCTCTACCTCAAACTGAATTGAGGAAAATATCGCTTCCTTGATGCGCTCCGAGGTTGGACGAGTTGCCTCGCCCTCAAGCGTTATAAGCTTTTTTCCCTTTGCACTGCCTGTTATTATTCTCATCATTTTCCTTTTCTCTTTTCCTCAAAATATCTGTAAATTCTCTCTGCGTCCTGCCTGCCAATCCCCTTAACCGCGCACAACTCGTCTATGCTTGCCATGCGGATTTTTGCAAGCGGCATCGCTGAAAGCAACGCCTTTGCCTTGGCAGGTCCGATACCCTCAATCTTCTCAAGAGATGAATGAGTCATAGTTTTGATTTTTGCGCCTTGCGAGGATTTTACGGCAAATCTATGCGCTTCTTCCTGCAAATTGTAAATAAAAGCGTACATATCAAACTCTTTTGCGATAGATATATCATTCTCTCCGTCGGTCAGTGCGCGCGTTTTGTGGTGGTCGTCCTTAACCATGCCGAACACAGATATATCAAGCGATAGTGCCTCTAAAACCTCCCTTGCCACACCGACATGCGCATCTCCACCGTCTACAAGTATGAGGTCTGGCGTCTCGCCAAGCGATGCCGTGCCGTCTCCTATATGCGATAGTCTGCGGGTTAGCGCCTCGCGCATTGAGCCGTAGTCGTCAGCACCGTTTGTGGTTTTTATTTTAAAGAGGCGATAATCGCTCTTTTTCAGTCCTCCGTCTTTATACACGACCATCGACGCGACGATATTTTCATTACCTATATTAGAGATATCGTATGCTTCGATTCTTCTCGGAAATTCAGCCAAGCCGAGAAGCTCCGAGAGCCTCTTGACGTTTTTGTCCTCACGCTCCCATTCAAGACGGTATTTGCGCGCCGATTCTTTGGCATTTTCGAGCGCCATATCACAGAGTGCTCTGCCGTCGCCCCTCTCGGGGATTTTGACCGTGACCTTACGCTTTGTTTCAAGCGAGAGATACTCCGAAAGGAGCGCACGTTCGTCCTCGCTTGCCTCAAATCCAAGCATAACCTCTTTCGGAATATTGCCCGAGGCATCGTAATGCGCGGCTATAAGCGACACGATTTCCTCCGTGCTCTGCGGGTCGAGCGCGGAAAGGATAAACTCGTTTTTGTTTATCAAAGCGCCGCCGCGAATTGACAGCATCGCCAAAACTCCGACCGAATCGGAAATATGAATAGCAAAAACGTCGCGGTTCACCTTTTCATCAGCAACGACCTTCTGCTTTTCGGAGAGCCTATCTAGCGCCGTTATGCTATCGCGAAGCACTGCCGCACGCTCGAATTCAAGCATTTCTGAGGCGCGCTCCATTTCTATGCGCAGACTCTCCTTTGCCTCGGTGGCATTACCCGAAAGTACTCGCTCTGCAGCCCTGACCAGCTCGCGATATTCCGCAGCACTCACCTTGCCCGTGCAAGGCGCTATGCATCTGCCCATATCCTTATAAATACAGGGGCGCTCCTTGCCAATATCACGAGGAAAGCTGCGCTTACAGGTAGCAAGCGAAAATATCTTCATAACAGCCTCAAGCGCTGCGTAGGCACTTGCCGTCCCTTGATAAGGACCAAAATAGCGCGCTCTGTCACTCTTTCGCTCACGTGTGACGAAAAGCTTCGGAAATTCCTCTGCAGTCACCTTTATATAAGGATAGGATTTGGAATCCTTAAGTCTGATATTATATTTAGGCGTATACTTTTTGATAAGAACGTTTTCGAGCGTAAGCGCCTCAATCTCGGTCTTGCAAACGATATAATCAAAATCATCTACGAGGCTCACCATCTTCGCCGTTTTGTACGTGTGTCCCGTGCCGACGAAATAGCTGCTCACGCGATTTTTTAGCTTCTTGGACTTTCCGACGTAGATAACTCTACCGTCCTTGTCCTTCATTATATAAACACCGGGGACTGTGGGCAAGGAATTCGCCTTGTCCCTGAGTCTTTGCGATATAGACATTCCTTACCTCCGTTTCCCTGCGTTAAATTTAATAAAAAGCAAAAGAGCAACGAAACCTCAAAGCAATACGCTTTTCGGGATACCGTTGCCCTTTTCTAAGCCACCGTGCGACACACGTCGCAAAGGCAACTCGTTTACTTATCGCCAAACTCGCTGTCTACGAGCTCTGCAAGTCCCTCGACTGCATCTGCCTCGTCAACACCGTCAGCAATAAGAGTGATGGCAGTTCCTTTGGAAATGCCCAGAGAGAGCACGCCGAGAAGGCTCTTCGCATTCACGCGGCAATCCTCCTTCTCAACCCAGATGGAGCTTTTGAAGCTGTTTGCCTTCTGGACGAAAAAGGTTGCGGGCCTTGCATGCAGTCCTACGCTGTTTCTTATGGTTACACCACGGGAAATCATTTTTTCTCTCCTTAAGAGTTCTTTATTACTTAAAGTATATCAAACATTAAAGCAAAAATCAATACTTTTTAAACAAAAAGTCAGTAAACTTTACGGGCTTTGTTAAGTTAAATTTTGGTAAAATTGCATAAATTAGACGATTTCTACGTCTATTACAGAGTAATCTTTAGTTCTGTTATCCTCATAATAAAGAACTCTGTCGTCGTGTTCCTTTTTCGCAACGCGTATCGCAGCACTCACTATTCCGAACACACACCAGAATAAGTAATACGCCGACATATCCGACCATATATAATTGGTCGTACCGAATGCGAGAAGGCAGAATACGCACACCTCACCAAATCGTGCCGTAATAGCGGTTTGCGAGGTCTTGACGTAGTGCAAATAATTCGTTCTGTGCCCAAGACGCACAAGCAAAAGCAAAACAAACGAAAGGAGAGCAAAGACTCCTGCCTCCAAACCTATCTCAATAAAGAGGTTTGATGAGTTCTGATGACCCGAAATGCCATATTTTATCATTTCCTCAGCGAAGCTTTCTTTACCTATACCTATGCCCACGAAGAAATTATTTGCAAATGCACTTATACTATACCGCCATAGCTCAAACAGCTCCTCTACGGTATTAAGCGACGGTATCGTCTTAAACATCTCATCAAGAGCAGTGTGAGGCAGAGAGATAAGCAATGCGTACGGTATCAAAAGAATTGCAGGTAAAGCAAGAACCGTGAATCTCTTGAACTTAAGCGCACCGTAAGCAAACAGAGCAAGCACGAGAGTAAATATCGCAAAATATTCTCCCGTAAGAGTAAGTGCCGAGAAATTCAGCACTATGCCTGCAATATAAAAAGCGCGAGATATTCCACGGCTTTGCACTATCATTGCAACCGACAGCACCACCGCAACTAGCAGGAAAGGAGCAAGCTCGTTTTTTCTCACGAAAAGTTCCTCTACGCTCAAATACGTCATGTTTGCAATTCCCGTTTTCTGCGCGAGCAGTATGAACTGTACCACAGATATCAGTGACGGCACGACCGAGGAAAGAATCACCGAATTTAACGCGCAGTCTGCAAGACGGCGGTTAGTGATAACGTTGCTGGCAAGAGTATATCCCATCGCCAGAACTATCATTTCCACAGAACTTGAAAACGACTCCATTCCTTTAACGAAAATACCGCTGATAAGAATCAAAAATGTAAATACAGTCAGTATAGCGTCATATGGCTCGAAGTAAAACACTCTTTTGCCGTAAACCACCTTTTTCATAAAGGATATCATTGCAACGGCAATCATTATTACAAGGCATGTTGATGAATATGGAATATATCTAAAGTACGGAAGAAGCAAAAAGGAAAGCAGGAAGGTAAATTCGGGAGAAGCAAACGAAATATAAACGAATGCCAAAACTCCAACCGCGAGCACCGTCTGCCACACTGGAATAAAGTATCCAAGTGCAGCCAAAGCAACTCCTATTAAAACGGCGGCTATTATCGGAAATTGTACCGTACCCTCCATTCTGCCCGAGCGCTTCATGCAGAAGAACTCGTAGAAAACGTAATCAGTAGGCCTAAAATCCTGAAGAAGAATTGGAAGCGATTTATCCGAAAGTAATAGCGGAATAGAAAGCATAGAAAACAGAATTCCTATAATAGGAGTTGCTATTCCTCCTGCGGAAAATCCAAGAAAATACATAAAGAGCGTCAAGAGTCCAAAGCTGATGGACGCCGCTCCGTAAGCCTTGGCAGAAGCGTGAGAAAGAAGATGCGAAACCGACCTTGCAAAAGCAAAGACCTTTTTCTGAAGAAAGCGCCTGAAGCCCTGAGACATAGAGCCTGTAAGCTCCAGCGTATAAAAGCTGCCGCGCTTATATTCATAGCCCTCGCCGTATTTTCTGTGCTTGTTCATTCCAAACGCACCTGCTAGCGACCTTTTAGCCATTTTTTCTTTCCTTTCTCTTCTTTTTAGGCAAAAGCGACTCTTCTATTTCAGGATGCAATAAAAGCATATCGGGGCGTCGCTCCTTTGTTATTTTAACAGCCTCCAGGAGTCGCCATCTGTCAATTTTTGCATGGTCTCCCGAGAGAAGTATCTCGGGAACCTCTCTTCCAAGAAACTCTCGAGGCTTCGTATATTGCGGATACTCAAGAATTCCCGAGGCAACAGACTCTCCCTCATAGCACTCACTGCACGCCAGAACCCCGTCGATAAGCCTTGAAACCGCATCGATAACGATACACGCAGGTATTTCGCCACCCGTGACGACGTAGTCACCTATCGAAATTTCCTCGTCTACTATCTCGTCAATTATGCGCTGGTCAACTCCCTCGTAGTGACCGCAAAGAAATATGAGATTATCGTACTGTGCAAGCTCTCTTGCAACGTCGTGTGAGAAAATTCTGCCCTTTGGCGACATGTAAATCACCCTAGCTTTTTTGTCGGGTGAAATCTTTTCGGAGATGCTTTTATAGCAATCGTATATCGGCTGGCAGGTCATAACCATTCCGACGCCGCCACCGTATGGGGTATCGTCGGTCTTGCGGTGCTTGTCGGTGGAAAAATCACGAATATTGTGACATTCAACCTCAATAAGACCTCCGCTTTGTGCCCTGCCTATAATGCTCTCGGAGAGAACGCTCTCTACCATCGCGGGAAAGAGAGTCATTACGTCAAACTTCATCATTATCAAAGAGGCCCGGAATAGGCAAAACCTTCATTCCCTCCGCCTCGCTTATCTCCTTTATAAATTGTGGAACGTCAGGTATCATGACCTCGCGTCCGTCGTATTTTACCGTGTAAATTCTTCTTGCGCCAATGTCGCTGACGTCGCATATCTCGCCAAGAGGAGCGCCGCTTTCATAGTGAAAAACGGGCAAGCCTATCATATCGGCGATAAACATTGCACCATCCGACAGCGGTACGTCATCACGGTGTAGATAAAGCATTTTTCCGCGCATAGCGATTGCCGCCTCGCGCGAGTCCACGCCCTCGATTCCCATGAGTACGAAAGCGCCGGAAACCGAGGCACTTATCACCTTGTGCTCACTGTAAGAGCCGTCACGCTCTAGGAAAAAGACTCTCTTCGCACAGGAAAGAACCTTCGGGCTATCGCAAAGATGCTCTATCTTTAGTATTCCCTTTACGCCGTGAGCGGTACAAATCTTACCGCCCTCAAGATAGGTTTTTTTCATTATTATCTCCGTTTTGTAAACTTTAGTTGGAATTATAGATGCTTTTTATGCTGATGAGGTGTTTTCTTTGGTGATGCAGCCTTTTCTGATTTTTTAGCACTAGACGGCTTCTTGGCAACAGAAAGCTTCCTTTTTGTGCGAGTGGGTGCTGACGGTTTTATCGCCGTGCGCGCTTTTGCTGCATCCGCCTTTTTAAGCTCAGCAAGCATTTCGGACGCGGCTATTGCCCTCGCCTGCTGCTTACTCTGTGCCGTAGCCGTCACGGATTTCCCCATAAATCGACATTCAATTATATACTCGCGTAAATTTGCATTTGAGCGTGCGCTTTCTCCAAGGTCGCGGAATTCAGGAGATGGCTGCTTATTCTTTGCAGCATATGCACGAAGCTCTCCGAGCGCCTCTATTCTCGCCTCGCAGGTGGTTTTATCTTCGCTCTTCAGTATGTCAAGAGCAGCCTCAGCAGCCGCACTGTCGGCAGCCTTCTGATTTTTTCCCGTACCCACGGCAACGATGCGCTCTCCGATTTTCACCGCGCGCTCAAATATTCTCTTATGGTCAGGGCCACTCTCGGAAACGGTAATATATATGGGTGCAGGCAAACGGCGCTTTTTATCCGCGCACCACTCCTGCAAAGCGTTCTTGTAGCTCTGTATAACCTCTGTGCGTCCGGAAAAATATACCGAGACGTCAAGCATTCCGGAAACTACCTTGATTACCCTAGACATATCCATACCGCAGTCGATGTAAATCGCACCGATTATGCTCTCAAAGAGGTCCTCCATAACCGACGGCTCGTTTTCTACACCGAGCTTTGAATCACCCTCGCCCATGAGAAGATGCCTTTGCAGTCCAAGTCTCTGCATACTCAAGGAAAGATTGCGCTTATCTGAAAGCTTCGAGCGAATGTTGGAAAAATCGCCCTCGTCAAGCTCGGTGTAAATTCCATGCTCATAGCGCCTCGTCTTTTCTTTAGTCATAAGGCTTACTATTGCGGTGGAAAGCACGCTGTCACCGAAGAACTCAAGCACCTCGTTGGAAATATATTTTTCCCTGACCTTATGCTCGTTGCAATAGCTTGAGCGAGTGAAGGCCTGGCGAAGCAGACTTTTGTCCTTAAAGGTATAACCTATTTTTTTCTCTATTTCAGGAATATTTTTATTAAAATTCATCATTTCTCCACATGTTATCAAACTAACATTATTATCAGCGGCATAGTCGCTATGGAAAGCAGAGTCGATACAGTGACTAAACGCGACACGTAGTTGGCATCGCAGTCGTACTTCTCAGCAAACATAGTAGCACTCGTTGCCGCGGGCGCTGCCGCAAGTGTGACGATTACCATTTCTACAAGCTCGTGTACGGGAAGAACGAGTCCCACAAGCTTTACAATTCCAAGCGTCACAAGAGGCAAAATTATGTGTCTGAGCGCAAGGAAAACGTACATATGCTTATCCTTAAGCACTCCCTTAAAGCTCATATCCGCAAGACGAAGACCGATAACCATCATAGAAAGCGGTGCTACGAGATTTCCAAGATTCTCAAGCGTTTCAATGGCAATCTTCGGAATGTATCCCTCAATCGGAAGAATAAAGAAGATAAGACCTAAAACCGCAGCTATCGTCACAGGGTGATAAAGCGCCTTGAGAGGTGATGCGCCCTGCTTTATATGCTCCTCGTCGTCCTCGATTCCGTTCTCGTTGACGTCGCGCTTGTCTGTGCATATGTAAACGCCAAGCGACCAAAGGAAGAGATTAAAGGTTATGTTATAAATAGATGCGTAGACGGTTGCCTCTGTTCCAAATACCGCCTTAATCAGCGGCATTCCCATAAACGCAGCGTTCGAGAAAATCGTAGCAAAACGAAGCATACGGCGCATAGAATCGGGGGCTTTTTTATAAGAAAGCATAGCAACAGCCGAGAACACACCGTGTACCACTATAGAAAGCACGAATACGTAAGCAGAATTGATAAGTATATTTTCGTCGTACGGACGAACGTATGCCATAAACACAAGTGCGGGCTGAGCTATGTAAAGCACGAGATTTGAAATTCCCTTGCCAAAGCCCTCAACCGACATTCTGCACTTTTTCATAATTATTCCGGGCAGCATCATAATAAAGAGAAGTGCCACGTTATAGATAATTCTTTCTGCTATCATAGTCTGTCTCCAAAAAACATTTTTACAAGATATTTTAACATTTTGCACGCGCAGATGTCAAGTTTTTTATATTTTTTTAAAATATTTTCTCATTTTCTTGATATTAAATTTAAATTGTGTTATAATTTTACCAACGCATTTTTAAGAGGTATCACAATGAAAATCACAAATGACATCAAATATGTGGGTGTAAATGACCACGACCTAGATTTATTCGAGGGACAGTACATTGTTCCTGAGGGAATGGCTTATAACTCATATGCAATAATAGATGAAAAGATTGCTGTTATGGACAGCGTTGATTTGCGCTTCGCGCAGGAATGGATAGAAAATATAAAGCGTGAGACGCGCGGCAGACTGCCTGATTACCTTGTAATTCAGCATATGGAGCCTGACCACTCCTCGAGTATTATGAAATTTGTTGAAGCGTTTCCCACAGCTACCCTCGTTTCCTCGGCAAAGGCTTTCTCAATGATGAAGAATTTCTTCGGCACTGATTTTACCGATAACAGAATAGTCGTTGGCGAGGGTGACACACTCTCACTCGGTAAGCATAATCTCACCGTACTTACTGCACCTATGGTGCATTGGCCGGAGGTTATCGTCACCTACGACTCGACTGACAAGGTGCTCTTCTCTGCAGACGGCTTTGGAAAGTTCGGCGCTCTTGACGTTGAGGAGGACTGGGCGTGTGAGGCAAGGCGCTATTACATCGGCATCGTCGGCAAATACGGCGCGCAGGTACAAGCTCTCTTAAAGAAAGTGGCAGGTCTTGACATCGAAATTATCTGTCCCCTGCACGGACCTGTGCTTAAAGAAAATCTCGGCTATTACATCGACCTTTATGACACCTGGTCCAGCTACCGTCCCGAAAGCGAGGGCGTTGCTATCGCTTACACCTCGGTTTACGGAAATACCAAAAAGGCGGTAGAGCTTCTCGCAAAGGAGCTGACCGACAAGGGAGTTAAGGTTGCCCTCAGCGACCTTGCAAGATGTGATATGCACGAGGCGGTTGAGGACGCCTTCAGATATTCTCATCTCGTGCTTGCAACCACCACCTACAACGCGGATATATTCCCCTTTATGAAGGAGTTTATAAATCACGTGACCGAGCGCGGATACCAAAACAGAACGGTTGCATTTATCGAAAACGGCTCTTGGGCACCTATGGCAACCAAGGTTATGAGAGCTATGCTCGAAAAGAGCAAGAATCTCACCTACACCGAGGCGACAGTCAAGATAAATTCTGCGGTAAGCGAGGAAAATATCGTAGAAATCAAGGCACTTGCCGAGGAGCTGGCAAAATAATTTCAAAATGTGACTAAGTCACGGAATATTTTCCCAATCTTATGATAAAATGTATATGTAAATAAAACTTGAAAGGAAATTTAGTTATGGCAAAATACATTTGTGACGCTTGCGGCTGGGAATACGACGAGGAGGCAGGAGCACCCGATTTGGGTATCGCTCCCGGCACGAAGTTCGAGGATCTTCCCGATGATTTCGAATGTCCTCTTTGTGGAGTAGGCAAGGATCTCTTCAGCGAGCAGTAAGAAATTTTGGATTTTGTTTTTCTCCAAAATGAATTATAAAAACCAAAGCACCCGACAAAATCGGGTGCTTTTATTTTCGGGTTTATCCCTTTACGATTTCCAAAATAAGCTCAACACATTTTTCCATAGCGTCAACCGACACGTACTCGAATCGGGAGTGATAATTTCCACCGCCCGTCGGAAGATTTGGGCAAGGAAGCCCCATAAACGACAACCTGGCGCCATCGGTGCCGCCGCGAATGGGAAGAGTGACGGGTGTGATGCCTATGCGCTCCATAGCCGATTTTGCTCTGTCAACGACGAACATTTTGTCAAGAAGCACTTCCTTCATATTGTAATACGAGTCGCTTATAGAAAGCTCTACGACGCCATCACCGTACTTCTTATTCAACTTATCTGCCACAAGCTCAAATTCTGCCTTTTTGGCAAGGAATTTTTCCATCGAATGATCGCGAATAATGTATCTCGACACTCCCTTTTCGGTTTCTCCCTCGATAGATAAAAGATGATGGAAGCCCTCGTAGCCCTCGGTTCTTTCGGGAATCTCGTCAGGGGAAAGCATAGAGTCAAACTCTGCGAGAATTCGAGCAGCGTTTATCATCTTTCCCTTTGCGCTTCCCGGGTGAATCGCTCTGCCGTGCACGCTTACGACAGCCGATGCCGCGTTGAAATTCTCGTATTCAATTTCTCCGAGTGCACCGCCATCGAGCGTGTATGCGTAATCAGCACCGAAGCCCTCAACGTCAAAAAGGTCAGCGCCTCTGCCAATTTCCTCATCGGGAGTGAAGCCTATGCAAATTTTTCCATGCTTTATTTCGCTCTTGATTATTTTTTCCGCCGCGGTCATAATCTCGGCGATTCCCGCCTTGTCATCAGCACCGAGAAGCGTAGTACCGTCGGTCACTATAAGCCGCTGTCCCGAAAGAGTGGATACGAAGGGATAGTCCTCAACCTTCAGTGTTATTACCTCCTTTTCGTTCAAAAGAATATCTCCGCCCTGATAGTCAATCATTTTCGCCTTGATATTCTCTCCCGACGCCTCGGAGGCTGTATCCATATGAGCAATAAATCCTATTGAATCCATTCCCTCACAGCTTGCGGGAATTGATGCGTAAACGTATCCGTGCTCGTCTACTCGGGCATCACTTATACCAAGCTCGAGAAGCTCGCGGCAAAGCTCTTGTGCAAGAACGCGCTGCCCCTCTGTGCTGGGGCAATTTTCATTGTTCTCGTCAGAGGTTGTAGGGTAAGAAACGTATTTTAAGAATCTTTCGTATACCGTCATTTTTTATTTCCTCTCAAATTATCAAATTAGCTGAAATCCGATAAAAAACCGAAATTTCAGCTAAAATGACAATGTATATTTACATTTTTAGATGTTTGCGAGTATTTCCTCTGCCTTTGCAAGTGCCTCTGGAATTTTGTCAATATCCTTACCGCCACCCATTGCAGAGTCGGGACGTCCACCGCCCTTACCACCGCAGATGGTTGCAACCTCACGCAGAATATTACCTGCGTGCGCGCCAGCCTTAACTGCGTCAGCTCCTGCCGCTACGACGAAGCTGAGCTTACCGTCGGCAACCGCTGCAAAGACTGCTACTGCATCGGAATACTTATCCTTTACGCTGTCACAAAGACCTCTTGCACCGTCAGGACGCATATCAACCCTTGCGGCAAGAAGCTTAAACTTGCCTACCTGCTTAACGCCCGAAAGAAGAGCCTCTGCCTTTGCGTTAGCAATCTGGGAATTTGCACTTTCGAGCTCACGGCGAAGCTCCTTGATTTCGGTCTGAAGCGATTCAGCCTTCTTTGCAATACCGTTTACGTTAGGAGATTTCAGCTCCTTTGCGGTATCGCGAATAAGCGCGTCGCGCTCACCGAGAAGAGCAAGCACGCCAAGACCCGTCGTACCCTCAATTCTTCTGACGCCGGCAGCAACGCTGGACTCGGAGATAACCTTAAAGAGACCGATATTACCGGTGCTCGATACGTGAGTACCGCCGCAAAGCTCGGTGCTGGACGAGCCGATTTTAACGACTCTTACCTCACTTCCGTACTTCTCACCGAAGAGAGCCATTGCGCCCATCTTCTTTGCCTCGTCGGGAGTGGTCACTATCGTTTCCGCCTTTTCGGCAAGGAGAATATTCTTGTTTACAAGTGCTTCAACCGCCGCGATTTCCTCTGCAGTCATAGCAGCGAGGTGGGTGAAGTCGAAGCGAACTCTGTGCTCGTCTACGTAAGAGCCTGCCTGCTCAACGTGAGTACCAAGCACTGCACGGAGTGCAGCCTGAAGAAGATGCGCCGCAGAGTGATTTCTCTTTATAGCATCGCGGCGAGCAACGTCTATCGAAAGGGTGACGGTATCGCCAACCTTAACAGAACCGTTCTCAACCTGACACTCGTGGAGATAAATTCCGTTTGTTTTCTTTGTATCAACAACAGTGAGAGTGGTATCACCAAGAGTTATGACACCTGTGTCACCAACCTGACCGCCGCCCTCACCGTAAAATACGGTCTTGTCGGTGACGATAGTGCACTCGCCCTCAGATGCCGAGTCAACCGATTCGTTATCCTTGAAAATAGAAAGAATCTTGCCCTCGCACTCAACCTCGGTGTAGCCGATGAATTCGGTTGCCGCGAGGTTTTCAAGAAGCGACTTTGAGGAGTCGGACCAGCCTGAGATGTTGCCTCTTGCCGCTCTCGCTCTCTCCTTCTGCTCGTTCATAAGAGCCTTGAATGCATCCTCGTCTATGGAGAGACCTGCCTCCTCAGCAATCTCGCGAGTGAGGTCTACGGGGAAGCCGAAGGTATCATAAAGCTTGAATGCATCAGCGCCTGAAATTACGCTCTCACCCTTTTCCTTCGCATCGGCGATAACGCCCGAAAGAATACCAAGACCTGCGTCAATGGTTGCATTGAAGCGCTCCTCCTCAAGAGTGATAACCTTGAGGATATAATCATACTTTTCACGAAGCTCGGTATACGCACCCTCGTTCTGCGCGATAACTATCTCGGACAGTCCGCGAAGGAACATACCGTCAATTCCGAGAAGCTTGCCGTGACGGCATGCACGGCGGATAATTCTACGGAGAACGTAGCCGCGGCCCTCGTTGGAGGGGATAACGCCGTCGCTTATCATAAATGTTGCGCTTCTTACGTGGTCGGTAATAACTCGGATAGAAATATCGTCGTCCTTGTCATCGCCGTACTTCTTACCTGCAATCTCACAAACACGGTCAAGGAGTGCACGCACGGTATCAACCTCAAAGAGATTGTCCACGCCCTGCATAACGCAAGCAAGACGCTCAAGTCCCATACCGGTATCAATATTCTTCTGTGCAAGCTCGGTGTAATTACCCTTGCCGTCGTTATTGAACTGCGAGAAAACGTTGTTCCAGATTTCCATAAATCTGTCGCAGTCGCAGCCGGGCTTACAGTCGGGCGAGCCACAGCCGTACTTAATTCCGCGGTCGAAGTAAATCTCGGAGCAAGGACCGCAGGGACCGCTTCCATGCTCCCAGAAGTTGTCTGCCTTGCCGAGCTTGACTATATGCTCCTCGGGTACGCCGATTTTGTCGCGCCAGATAGCATAAGCCTCGTCATCCTGCTCATATACGGAGGGCCAGAGAAGGTCGCCTGGAATTTCGAGAGTTTCGGTAAGGAACTCCCAAGCCCACGGAATAGCCTCGTCCTTAAAGTAATCTCCAAAGGAGAAGTTGCCAAGCATCTCAAAGTAAGTGCCGTGACGCGCGGTGTGACCGACTCTTTCAAGGTCGGGCGTTCTTATACACTTCTGGCAGGTGCAAACTCTGTTGCGGGGAGGCTCAACCTCGCCCGTAAAGAATTTCTTCATAGGCGCCATACCCGAATTGATAAGAAGAAGCGATTTATCATTATTGGGAATAAGCGAAAAGCTACCGAGACGAAGGTGTCCCTTGCTCTCAAAGAAAGAAAGGAATTTTTCTCTGAGGTCGTTAAGTGATGTCCATTTCATTTTGGATTTTCTCCTGATTCTTATTTTAACATCTAATTATATCACAATAAATATTATAAAGTCAATAGCATTAAAGCAAAAATAAAGCCCGCAGAATCCTGCGGGCAATGGATTTAAAATTATGCAATGTTTAGAATGTTCTTGAACGCTTCAAGCTCCTCTTCCTGTAATAGAGGGAATTTATAATATTCAAAATTAAACGAACCGCCTGTCACAAAGGTAAGAATCACGTCAATAATTATTACAACCACACAGAAGATTAAAAATCCTCGTGCAAACTTTTTGACAGAGCCCTCGGGAATAAAGAATGCACATATAATGAGAGCCAAATCTCCAATGTACGGCAGACAAAACAGAACTATAAGTCCAAGACCGCCCAAAAATGATATATTATTACTTGTTGTAGGCTTCATATGTATCCCTCCAAGAAATGTTTATCAATATTTTAGCATAATAATCTTTTTTTGTCAATATTTTCTTTATTGACTGAAGGGCATTTAGGTGATATAATAGAATAAAATTTCTATTAGGAGTTTCAAAATGAGACTTGAGCTTGTGGCGACCTGCCTTTTCGGTCTGGAGCATCTTCTCGGGGAAGAAATAGAAGCGCTCGGATACGAAAGGATTTCCACCATAGACGGAAGAATCACCTTTGCGGGTGACGAGGAGGCGGTTGCTCTTTCAAATATATTTCTTCGCTATGCAGAGAGAATTTTTATAAAAGTGGGCTCATTCCGTGCAGAAAGCTTTGAGGAGCTTTTTGAGGGCACTCGCGCTTTGCCGTGGGCGGATTATATCGGCAAGGACGATATTTTCCCCGTAAAGGGACATTCTATAAAATCCAAGCTTTTCTCTATTCCCGACTGTCAGGCGATAATTAAAAAGGCGGTAGTTCGCTCACTTTCAGAGGTCTACGGTATAACTATATTCCCTGAGGAAAAGGTTAAGTACCAAATTGAGTTCTTTATTTTAAACGACGAGGCGACGCTGATGATTGACACAACCGGCTCTCCGCTTCACAAAAGAGGATACAGACGCGAGTCGCTTGGCGCTCCGATAAGAGAAACGCTTGCTGCTGCAATAGCCGCAACCTCTCGCCCGAGAGAAAACGTGCTGCTTTGGGACCCTATGTGTGGTAGCGGAACTATTGCTATTGAGGCGGCAATGTTGATGAAAAACATCGCACCCGGAAGAAGCCGCAATTTTATCGCGGAGGAATTCCCTTTTATAAGCAAACCCGTTTGGAAATCGGCTCGAGAGGAAGCCTTTGACGTCGAGAAAAAAAGCGATTTTGAGGCATTCGCTTCCGATATTGACCCTGCGGCAGTAGCACTTGCGCAAAAAAACGCGAGTCTTGCAGGTGTTTCGGACACCGTTAAGGTATTCAAACAGGACGCAAGAAAAATTTCAGCCGAGGGTAGACGAGGTACTATTGTTTGTAATCCGCCGTACGGAGAACGACTCGGCACGATGCGCGAGGTGGAGGAGCTTTATCGCGAAATCGGTGTCCATTTCCGTTCACTCTCTCCCTGGCAGGTTTACGTGATAACCTCACACCCTGCTTTTGAGAAGTTTTACGGCAAAAAAGCAGACAAGGTTCGAAAGCTTTATAACGGTATGATTCCTTGCTATCTATATCAATTTTTCAAAAATAAATAAAGCAAAAAAGAGCGATTTTGTCGCTCTTTTTGTCTTTTTTGACTATTTTACTTTACTTTTATGTCCAAATTTCGCTATCCGAAAGTGTCGGAAACAGAGGTTCTCTCAGCATACGGCAAGCGCTCTTTGCCATATCTCTCGTTGATACGTTAAAGCCGTTGCGATACCAATTTATCATTGTGTAAACAAGTCCGGAAAACGCAAATTTAAATATTATATCTCTCGTTCCGTCATCGTCATTCGGTAGAAATTTTGCAATTATTATTCTGTCGTTTATAGGGTAATTTACAGTTCTTTCAATAAGATTTCCTATAAGGCCCGAGAAATCGAGAACGGCGAGAAGCTCACGCTTTTCATACCAAAATTTAAAGTATTCTTCAAGCTCGCTTGTAAGCGAGCGCTTGGTTTCCCCGCTTCTATCAACGGTAAATCCGCTATATTCAGACATAGAATGGTCTATAAGAGCAGAAAGTGCATCATCCTTTCCGTCAAAATACCGATAAAATGCCTTTCTTGGAATGTTCATTCGCTCGCAAAGCTCTGTAATGGTTATTTCATCGTACTTTTTCTCTTTGAGTATATCAAAAAGGCAATTCTCTATCTCTCGCTGTCTTCTAACAGACTGTTCGGTTTTACAAAGCTTATACATAAAAGCACCTCATTTTTTCTTACTTTAATTATAATCCTTACTTCAAAAGGAGTCAACCAAGATTTTTATTTTTAGCTTCCTTTTTTATCCAAATCTTTTATTTTTTACTATTTTTTTATTTATTTTTTGTTAACAATAAACAAACAACTTGCAAATTTTTCGTTATACGGTGTCACAAAAGTGGCACTTTTGTCCCTTTGTTTTTGTTTTTTATTTTGTTATAATAATATCAAGCAAATGCTATAATTTTTTTGGAGGAAAACAAAATGGCAAAACAAGTAGAACTTGATGCAAATGGCAAGCGTAAGTTTGGCATGCTTGACAAGCTTGCGTATGCTGCCGGTGACTTTGGCTGTAATATGAGCTTTGCTCTCAAGGGCACCGTGCAAACCTTCTGGCTGGTTTATATGTATATGGAAATCGGCCTTCTCTCAGCTCTGGTGCTTATCACGCAGATTTGGGATGCTATCAACGACCCGATGATTGGATCTATGATAGACAACGATAAGAGAAATTACAAAATGGGCAAATTCAAAACCTACATATTTGTAGGTGCTTGCGGACTTCTCGTAGCAGGTGCTTTGGTATTCCTGCCTCTCCCCGAGTCCATCAGACTCAGCCAGGAAACCTTTGCTGTGGTTATTAAATCCGTCGTATTCATTCTTGCATACGTTATTTGGGATGCTTGCTACACCGTTGCTAACGTTCCCTACGGATCTATGCTTTCTCTCGTCACCGAGGATAAGGTAGGTCAAGCAGAGCTTTCCACCTGGCGCTCCATCGGCTCTATGGTTGGCAATCTCGTTCCCGGCATTATTCTTCCTATGCTTATTTGGAAGGACGTTACATACGATGGCACAGGTATCCTTCCCGGCTTTGACGGCATACACCACATTAACCCCAAGACCGGTAAGCTTTACCAGATCGGTGAACAGATGCTCAGCCCCCTCACTCACGAAAAGGTGCAGGATCTTCTTGGAAACAGGGTGTTCTTGGCTGCTCTTATAATGGGCGTTCTCGGATTTGTTGCCTTCATCTTTATGATTAAAAAGATTACCATTCGTGTTGACGAAAACTCGGTTAAAACCAACGAGAATGAAAAGATTAACATTATCTCATCCTTCGGCAAGTTCATAAAGAACCGCCCCGCAGTAGGTGTCACTCTCGCTGCTATGGGTATGTTCCTTGGTATGCAGTCCGCAACCACCGCAAACACCATTATGTTCGCTACATACTTCCATAAGGCAGAGCTTTCCGGAGTTGTAATGATGATAGGATTCCTTCCTATGTTCTTCTTTATGCCCTTCATAAAGAAGATTGTTGACAAGTTTGGTAAAAAAGAGGCTTCTGTAGTAGGTACTCTTGTTTCTTTGTTCGGCGGTCTTATAATGCTCATATTCCCCTTGATGAAAAATTCCAACGTCGCTCTTGTCGTTTATATGATAGGTCTCGTATTCTTCGGTATAGGTATGGGTGTTTACACCTGCGTATCATGGGCTATGATGGGTGACGCTATCGACTACAACGAGTGGAAGTTTGGAACTCGCGAGGAGGGTACTGTTTACTCGCTTCATTCCTTCTTCAGAAAATTGGCACAGGGTGTTGGTCCCTCTATCGTTCTTCTTATAATGGGTGTTCTCGGCTACGTTTCCGAGCGCGGTACTGTTGGTCAGACTCTTGAAACCGCACATAATATGTGCTGGCTCGTTGCAGGTCTTTACCTCTTCAGTGCAGTTCTTCAGTTTATAGGTCTTGCACTTATCTACAACATTGATAAGAAAACCCTTGAGCAGATGCAGTCCGAACTTTCGGCTCGTCACGCTGTCACCGATAATGAAGTTTCTGAAAACGCTTAATTAGTTTTTTCTACTCAGACGAGTGAATTTCGCGGCGTCCGACAAAATACACCGTCGGGCGTCGCTTTTTGAAATTTATTAACATATTTTTTATTTTATATTATTGATTTTCTATTACTTTTTTTGTTATAATATAATTTAGTAATTTAAGTAAAATTAAAGGAGCATTTATGAGAAAAATACTCAAAATTAACGAAGGCTGGCAGTTTATCAAAGACTGTAGCGACCCTCTTGCAACCGAGGGCGCTGTTTCGCTTAATCTTCCTCACACCTGGAACAACGAGGACGGATACGACGGCGGCACATACTTCCGCGGTAGCTGCGTTTACACAAAGACGATAAACAAGGACGAACTGGGCGATGGACTTCATTATCTTGAAATCCGCGGCGCTAACTCCTCTGCAGACGTTTACGTTGGCGGCGAGCATCTTGCTCACCACGACGGCGGTTATTCCACCTGGAGAGTCAACCTCACGGACGCTCTTAAGGACGGTGACAATCTTCTTTCTATCGTTGTTGACAACTCCCCCAACGAAACCGTTTATCCCCAGATGGCAGACTTCACATTCTACGGCGGTATCTACCGTGACGTTTATATCGTAAGCGTTAACGAGGTTCACTTTGACCTTGATTACTTTGGAGCTCCCGGTATCAAGATTACTCCAGAAATAAGCGGTGCTGATGCAAATGTTGAGGTTGAGGTTTACTCCACCGACCTTAAGGAAGGTCAGACCTATGTTTACACCCTTTACGACAAGGAAGAAAACGAGCTTGACAGAATCATTTCTACCGACAAAAAGGTTAACTTCGAGATTAAGAACGTACATCTTTGGCACGGACGCCGCGACCCCTATCTCTACTGCTGCGAGTGTGAAATCGTTGAGGGCGATGAGATAATCGACAACGTTTGCTCCAGATTCGGCTGCCGTACCTTTAAGATTGATCCCGACAACGGCTTTATTCTTAACGGTGAGGAATACCCTCTTCGCGGTGTATCTCGTCACCAAGACAGACTCGGCTTCGGTAATGCACTTCTTCCTGAGCATCACAAGGAGGATATGGAATATATCTTCGAGGTTGGTTGCACCACCATTCGTCTTGCTCACTATCAGCACGACCAGTACTTCTATGACCTCTGCGACGAGTACGGTATGGTTATTTGGGCGGAGATTCCCTATATCTCCAAGCACATGCCTACCGGCCGTGCAAACACCATCAGCCAGATGACCGAGCTTGTTGCTCAGAACTATAACCACCCCTCTATCGTAGTTTGGGGACTTTCCAATGAGATTTCCATTGGCGGAAGTGACGAGGACCTTCTTGAAAATCACAGAATCCTCAACGACCTCTGTCATAAGATGGACAAAACCCGTCTTACTACCATTGCGGCAGTTTCGATGTGCAAGATGGACGACCCCTATCTCCAGATTCCCGACGTTGTTTCCTACAACCATTACTTTGGCTGGTACGGCGGCGACACCTCTATGAACGGACCTTGGTTTGACAAGTTCCACCAGGCTCACCCCACCATTCCGATCGGTTGCTCCGAGTATGGCTGTGAGGCTCTCAACTGGCACACCTCCGATCCCAGACAGGGCGACTATACCGAGGAATATCAGGCATATTACCACGAGGAGCTTATCAAACAGCTCTATTCTAGAAAGTATATGTGGGCAACTCACGTATGGAATATGTTCGACTTCGGCGCTGATGCAAGAGCCGAGGGCGGCGAGAACGGTCAGAACCACAAGGGACTTATGACCATGGACCGTAAGTACAAGAAGGACTCCTTCTATGCTTACAAGGCTTGGCTCAGATCCCCCGAGGAAGCCCCCTTCGTTCACATCTGCTCAAAGAGATACGTTGACAGAGTTGAGGATGTGACAAAGATTACCGTATACTCCAATCTTCCCGAGGTTGAGCTCTTCGTTAACGGCGAGTCTGTTGGCAAGAAGACTGCACCCGACCACTTCTTCTACTTCGACGTAAAGAACGTTGGTACGTCTAATATCAAGGCTGTTGCAGGCGACTGCTCCGACGAAAGCGTTATCAACAAGGTTGACACCTTCAACGAGGAATACCGCCTTGTAGAAAAGGGCGTAATCCTTAACTGGTTTGACATTAAGGAGATTGAGGGCAGACTTTCTCTCAACTCCAAGATGAGCGACGTTATCAGCACTCTGCGCGGTAAGCTTATCTTTGCAAAGATTATGGGCAAGATGATGGGTGGAAAAAAGAAGGGTGATAAGCCTAAAGCTATGGGCTTTGAAATTACTCCCGACCTTATGGCGATGATGGGAGGATTTACCGTTCTTCGTTTGCTTACTATGGCTGGCGGAATGATGAACGCGGAATTCACCAAAGAAGACCTTCTCAATCTCAACAAGAAGCTCAACAAGATTAAGAAGCCAAAGCCCAAGGAAAAGAAATAATTGTCCAAAAGGAGAAAAACAATATGAAAATGACATTCCGTTGGTACGGTGAGGGCAACGACCGTATCAAGCTGTCTGACATTAAGCAGATTCCCGGCGTAGAGGGTATTGTGTGGGCGCTTCACAGCAAGATGCCCGGCGAGGTGTGGCAGGAAGATGAAATCGCCAAGGTGATGGACCAGCTTCATGCATACGGATTTAACGGTGACGTCGTTGAATCGGTAAACGTACACGACGATATTAAAATCGGTCTTCCCTCTCGTGACGGATATATTGAAAACTACAAGCAAACCATACGCAACCTCTCAAAGTTTGGCGTAAAGGTTATTTGCTACAACTTTATGCCTATCTTTGATTGGACGAGAAGCAATCTATTCCACGAGGTTGGCGACGGCTCTACAGCACTCTTCTATGAAAAGAATATGATTCAGGACGACTACAACGCTATGGCAAAGTATATCCTGGACTTTACCGAGAAGTACAACATGTCCTTCCCCGGCTGGGAGCCTGAGAGAATGGCAAAGCTCGACGAGCTCTTTAAAGCTTACGAGGGCGTTGACCACGAGAAGCTTTGGGCAAACCTCAAGTATTTCCTCGAGGCAATTATGCCCACCTGCCGCGAGTGTGATATCAAGATGGCAATTCATATGGACGATCCGCCCTGGGATATCTTCGGGCTTCCCCGTCTGCTCGTAGACGAGAAGAGCATCAAGAGATTTCTCACCATGGTTGACGATCCCTACAACTGTCTCACTCTCTGCTCGGGAAGCCTTAACGCCAATCCCGACAACAACGTTGCGGATATAGTAAGAAAGCACTGTTCAAGAATTGCGTTTGCTCACATAAGAAACGTAAAGCACTTTGAGAACGGCGACTTCTCCGAGGCAAGCCACAGAGACTGTGACGGTGATACAGGCATACTTGATATTCTCAAGGCGTATCACGACTGTGGATATAAGGGATATATCCGTCCCGACCACGGCAGACATCTCTGGGATGAGAAGCCCGGCAATGTACGTCCCGGATACGGTCTTTACGACCGTGCGCTCGGCATTATGTATATGCTTGGCGTTTGGGATATGCTCGACAAAATCAACAAGTAATCACTAAAGAGGTACATTATTATGATAAATCTTCCACTTAACGTAGATTTCTCCGGTAAGGTTGTAGTAGTGACGGGTGCCGGTGGCGTTCTTTGCGGCGATATGGCTCGTGCTTATGCACAGGCAGGAGCAAAGGTTGCAGCTCTCGACCTTAATGAAGAGGCTGTTAAGAAGCTCGCTGAGGAGCTGACCGCCGAGGGCTTCACCTGCATTGGCTACAAGGCAAACGTGCTTGACCCCGAGGCTCTTGAAGAGGTACATCAGGCAGTTCTCAAGGATCTTGGTCCTTGTGATATTCTCGTAAATGGTGCGGGCGGAAACAATCCCCGTGCGACCACCGACAACGAGTATCACCACGAGGCAAAGGAGGGCGGAAAATCCTTCTTCGACCTTGACCCTAACGGCGTTGACTTCGTATTTAAGCTCAACTTCCAGGGAACTCTGCTTCCCACCCAGACCTTTGCAAAGGATATGATTGCAAGAAAGAGCGGTAATATTCTCAATATTTCCTCTATGAACGCATACATTCCTCTTACAAAGATTCCCGCATATTCTGCTGCAAAGGCAGGTATCTCCAACTTTACCCAGTGGCTTGCTACCCACTTTGCAGGAACAGGTATCCGTTGCAACGCTATTGCTCCCGGATTCCTCGTTTCCAACCAGAACCGCGCTCTCCTCTTCAACGAGGACGGCACTCCTACAGCTCGTTCAGCAAAAATCCTTAACGGTACTCCTATGGGTCGCTTCGTTGACTCCGAGGAGCTGCTTGGCGGTCTGTTCTTCCTCACTGACGATAAGGCAGCTTCCGCTATCACAGGCGTTGTGCTTCCTATCGACTGCGGCTTTGCTGCATACTCTGGAGTATAATTTGAAAAATCAAAACAGCCTGTTTTTTATAAGCAGGCTGTTTTTTCTTTCATTTTATTTATATAAAAAAGGGAACACTTTAGGTGCTCCCTTTTTTATATGTGCTATAAGTATATATTGTATACTTATAGCCAATTCAATACAAAATAATAAAATGCTAAAATTGTAGTATATATTATTGGCTTTTAGCATAGGAGGCAAGAAGTTGGACAAGCTTACAATGGGTGACAGAATTAAAACCGCAAGAAAAAATCGCGGCTTAACTCAAGAGGCTCTTGCAGAAAAGGTTGATGTAACTCTTTACTATATGGGAGAGATTGAACGCGGAACAAAAACGCCAAGTCTTGACCTTTTTATCAGATTAGTTGAGGTGCTGGACGTATCGGCTGATTATCTTTTGCGCGATACCGTATCAATAGGAAACGTTTACGGCGACAAGCGAATGGCACGAAAGCTCGAGAATCTGACACCGCGCCAGCGAGCAGCAATAGAGGCGCTGATAGATACTTATATTGAATATTTGAATTAAAAGGAAAAGAAAAATGAAAAACAAAATTTTAACCGGAGTTTTCGGATTTGCGCTGGCTATACTTATTATAACCTTTTCAATAGGACTTCCGATTTACTTCAGACCCTTCTACTATATGCAGATAGGTGCTCTGGAAATCGAGGAGTATTCGGGCTTTGACAGAGAAACGATAGTCGAAGCGTTTGACGACGTTATGGATTATCTGACTATCCCCGGAAACGAGTTTGGCACGGGCAAGCTTGAGTACAGTGTAGAGGGAAAGTTGCATTTCGTTGACTGCAAGGGCCTATTTGACCTTAATGCAGTAGCCCTGATTATTTCACTTGCAACGGTTGTCACGCTTATTATTCTTGCGAAAAAGGGAATTTTCACGATGTGCAAGCCGTTCGGCTTCAATATTATGTTCTCTAGCGGCGTATTTACGCTCGGATTTTTCGCACTTGTCGGCGGAATTGTTGCTATTGATTTTTCGGCTGCATTCACAGTTTTCCATAAGATTTTCTTCCCCGGAAAGTCAAACTGGCTCTTCGACTGGTGGGAGGACGAGATTATAAGAATTCTTCCGCAGCAATTCTTTATGAACTGTGCAATTCTCATTTTTTCTTCTATCGTCATTCTTTGTGTCGGTGCGATAGTTGCAAGCATCATAATCAAAAAAAGAGAAAACAGTGTTAAATGATTTGTGAATTTTCCTCTATCAGTTTGTTAATATTTAGAGTAGCAAATTGACAATTTTACTTTCTAGTGATATAATCAAGGCAAAGTATATGAAAGGAAAAATCTTATGGGCTTTTTTGGCAGATGGCGAGAAAGAATAGCTCGCTTTATGATAGGTAGATATGGCATTGATAGCCTTTATCACTTCCTGGTGGTGCTTTGCTTCGTGCTTATCGTGGTTAATCTGTTTGTAGGCTCGCTTGTCATTTCTATTTTAGAAACTGCTCTATTAATATATGCTGCATTCCGCGTTTTGTCAAGAAATATTTACAAAAGACAGCGTGAAAATATGTTTTTCTTAAAAATCACAGAGAAACCTAGAGAGTTTTTCAAGCTGTTAAAATGCAAGTTCAGGGATAGAAAAACACACGTTTACAAAAAGTGTCCCTCATGCAAAAACAACTTAAGACTCCCCAAAAAGAAAGGCAAGCATACCGTATCCTGCCCATGCTGTCAAAATAGATTTGATATTAAAATATAAAAAAAGAGGTTGACTCAAGGTTCGCTCCTATTGAAGCGTCTTTGTTCAGCCTCTTTTTATATTACTCCAAAGAATTTAAGCGCCACTGCCGCACCGATTGCAAGTAATACACCCAAAACAATTTTAAATATATTGGCAGCCCTCTTGCCTCTAACGTATCTATCCGCCTTGCCCTCGTAAAGAGATATGGGGTCTTTCTTTTTGGAAACCGTCTTTGTAAAGTTCTGTATCCACTTCAGGTCGCCCTTTTCTATCTCTGTGATACCGTTAAGTGCTCCGTCCTCATGTGCAAGCTTGTTTCTAAGATTCCTATACCTTATAAGTCTGGGGAGTATTTCCTCCCTCTCAGGCACAAATCTCTCCTGTACAAGCTTGTTAATATACATCGATACTCCGCCACTCTGAATGCCGAATCTACGACAGCAAATCTTGTCAAGCTCGATATACGCAGTTAAAAACGACACGTTCGTCTTATTTATCATAAATTCGCACTCCTCTCCGGCAAAAAGCCTTTTTACATACCTGTACAAGTATATTTTACTACATTTTTTCTTGTTTTTCAATAGCTTATCCGAAAATTATTAAATTTTATTAAATATTTAATAATTTGATTTAAAAAACGAGGTGCTCCTTTAGCACCTCGTTTTTTCTTATTACGGTGTATAGTTTTCAAATATTATACCGTCAAAGCCGTTTTCCCTAGCTATCTTTTCTTCCTCCGCTGAACGAACAGTCCATGCAAGCGTCGGTGCCTTGAAGAAGGCGCGAACGAAGCGCAAGCTGAACGCCTTTGCGTGTCTGTGGTCGTACGCAATAAATGCAGGACGGCACAGGAAATTGAGAAGAAGAGACTGAAGCAGGAAATAAAGAGGCTTTTTATACTGCTCGTACTCGTAATAACGATGTGAGAGAACTCCGCGGCTTACCGATGGAAGTCCCTTTTTCACCGTTCTCATAGACAACGGATTAAAGGACTCAAAGATAAAATCGCCCTTATAATCTGCAAGCATTTTGCAGGCAGCCTCGGACACAGCACTGTTGCCTGCGTCCTCCTTTATCTCAACGAGAAGCGGCACCTTACCGTCTACGAGTGCAAGCACGTCTGCAAAGCGAGGAATACCGTCCTCAGTGCCCGAGAGCTTAAACTCTGCCAGCTCCTCCGAGGTAAAGTCAATGACCTTTCCCTCTCTGCCGCATACTCTATCAAGAGTATCGTCGTGGAATACTACGAGCTCGCCATCCTTTGAAAGACGGATATCAAGCTCAATGCCGTATCCCGCCTCTACCGCAGCGCGAAATGCAGAGATAGAGTTCTCTGCGCGCTCCTCGTTATGAAGACCGCGATGAGCATACATTACACTTTTATATTTTTCCATATCCTTCGTTTTCTTCGGTGCTATCAGGAATAGATAGAGAAGAAAGAGGACTAATACTATCGGAATTGCAATCATAGCTAATCGTCTGCGCCTCCGAGAGCTGAAAGAGCGTCAACCTTTTGCGCCTTTGCATCACCGTGCTTAACGAAGAACATAGTGACGAATGAAAGAACTACGAATACCGTACCGAATGAGAAGAACATAACTCTCATGGTGAACATATCGTAGAGGAATCCGGAAAGAATGGGAGCAACAATCTGTGCTGCCATTGATGCGGTGTAGTAATATCCCGTGTACTTTCCAACCTCGCCGCCCTTAGCAAGCTCAACAACCATCGGGAAGGAGTTTACGTTAATAGTAGCCCAGCCAATGCCTGCAAGCATGAAAATAGGATACATAATCAGGTTGCTGACGCCGGGGCCTATAAAGTTGCCTACGAAGAACGCAGTGGCAAGCATTATAATACCTGCAAGAATAGTCTTTCTTCTGCCAAACTTGGATGCAACTATACCTACGGGAATGTAGGATACGATAGCCGCCGCCTGTGCAACTATAAGAGTGAGACCGTAGTCAACGTTAAGAACCGATGCTGCATAAACGGTGTATTTACTCGTGATAGAATTATATCCAATGTACCAAAGTGCAACCGATGCAAGAATGAGAAGCAAGGAGCGAAGCTCTGGCTTGGAAAGTGCGCGGTTTTGCGAAGCGTCGTTTACCTCTTCAACCTTTTCTTCAAGTCCGAGAGAAATAGACTCCGCCTGCATTTCGTCAGCCCATTTCTTTTCCTTAACGGTTATAACGAAGGTAATAAGACCTCCAAGCATTACAGCGCACACAAGAGCAACGTAGCCGATGTAGTGAGAATAGAGCTTGTTGGACATACCCATAACACTGCTCAATGCAAGAATAATGATACCGCCGGCAGTACCCATGAGGTTGATTATTGCGTTAGCCTTGGAACGAAGGGGCTTTACGGTGACGTCAGGCATAAGCGCAACCGCAGGAGAACGGAAGGTTGCCATAGAAATAAGCACCAGAAGAAGCACGCCAAGGAATCCAACGAGAGGCCAGATATTGCCCATAGTTATCTCAAGCGACTGTGCCTGAAGACTTTCCTTTGCCGAGTTAAAGATAGTTTCAGCCTGTGCAAACGCTTCCTCGGTGATAAGGCCTTCCTTAAGACCTTCCTTAGCAGACTTAAAGGCGTTATACGCATTGTTATAAGCGTCAACAATGCCTGCTTCCTTAAGGGCGTTGAGCTGAATACCGTTCACAAGAGTGAGGACGATAAAGGATAAAACCGCAGCTAAAGTACCAATAACGACAAATGGAGTTCTTTTACCGAATCTGGTCATAACCTTATCGGAAAGTGCACCGAAAATCGGCAGCATAAATACCGCAAGAACGTTATCAAGCGACATTACAACACCCGAAATGGTGTGCGGAAGACCGTACTGATAATTAAGTGCAAGAGGCACTATCGCATCGTACGCCTGCCAGAATGCGCTGATTAAGAAGAACGCAAATCCGACGAGGATTGTTCTTTTGTAATTAAGCTTCATATATTTTTCATTCTCCGCCGATGTTCTGACCGCGAGTACGGCAAGTGTAGTGGCGGTGCTACACCTTTTATATTTTAACATATTTACTATTATTTGTCAAATAAATATAAATAAAACTCTCATTTTTAAAAAAACGAGAGTTTATAAGTATTTTTTTATACGTTCAACTAAAATTCCGGAAACAATGCCTATTACTATTCCCGAAATAGTTCCCGAGAAAAGAAGCGGTATCAGATAATACGCAATTCCCGAGGTTTTCATCACTATAATAGCAGCAAGAACCTGACCGATATTATGACACACCGCACCCACAACGCTGACACCTATGCTCGTAAAGAGATTTAACCTTGACAGAGGAATCATAGACGCAAGTGCAAGCGCAGCACCTGCGATACTGAATATAAGAGATGGAATATTGCCAAAAAGAAGTGCAGATAAAAGCACACGCACGAGCGAAACGGCAATAGCCGACGGCCAACCGAGTGTATAAAGTGCAAAAACAGTCGCAATATTTGAAAGTCCGAGCTTCACACCGGGTACGGCAACGAATGCAGGAACCAGCGACTCAATATAAGAGAGAATCATCGCAACCGAAACAAGCAGCGCGAGGGTAGTCATTTTCTTTGTATCAATCTTCATACTCTACCCTCACAGTATCTCCTCACCGGCGCCGATAATCTCAATCGACACACGGTTTGGAAGACAAACGATTCGCTCACCTGAGTGCGACTTTTTCCCCTGATTTTTGCAAAGTCCGTCAGGACAGTCGGCGTGCTTCATATATGCTTCTCCGCCCTCTATGACGAGAACGTTGCTTCCGTCATTCAAAATATATTCGCCGTCAACAGAGAGAGGATATTCGCCAACCACCATACCGTCTACAGTCACGCGCGCAAACGCGCCCGTCTCTCTCGTTAACGTAAAGATAAGTAAAACGGAAAGGCTGACGAGAATCACCGATGCAATAAGAATAACGTCGGCAATATGTCTTTTATCACCGAAAAATTTCTTAAGCATCTTTCTCTTTCCTTTCCGTTTTATTATAAACTAAACTTTACATTTTGAAGTAATTTTGATGAAGTGCGAAGATTTCAGGGCGACAGGAGAATAAATAACCCAAAAAACGCACTGCTTTTCGGCTGATAAGTTTGGAGATAAAATCGATTGGTTTCTTCGTGCCAGCCGTAGTTATCTACGGCAAATCGGAGAAAACGGCGATTTTAACCCAAAATTATTGACGAAAAATTATTCAAAGTGAGCGCCGCAGATAAAGTTGCCGAGGTGAATACATTTCACAGGGCATACGTCGTGACAGGTTCCGCAGCCGGTACACTTGTCGTAATCGATGGTAGCAAGGTTGTTTTCAACCTTTATTGCACCCTCAGGGCAGCTCTTTTCACACTTTCCGCAAGCGATACAGCCGTTTAAGCAAACCTTTCTTACCTGAGCACCCTTGTTGTGACTGGAGCACTTAACGACAACGCGAGAGGTGTCGTTGATAAGATGGATAATGTGATTGGGACAAGCCTTGGCACAAAGACCGCAGCCGATACACTTTCTGGGGTCAATCTCGGCAATTCCCTTTTCGGGATTGATGCATATTGCATCTCTTGGGCAAACCTTTACACAGTCGCCATATCCAAGGCAGGCAAAGGTACAGTCACGGTCACCCGAATATGACATATTCGCAGCAACGCAGGTCTTGATACCGTCGTAAACGTACTTTCTTTCAGAAGGTTGGCAGGAGCCGTTGCAGGCAACGTATGCAACCTGCTCAACGACGTCACCCGCCGCAAGTCCCATTATTTCACCGATTTCCTTTGCAACACCGTCACCGCCGGGAATACAGAGGCTGGGGTTGTCGGTTTTGCCCTCCGAGAGAGCCTTTGCATAGCCGTCACAGCCGGAGAAGCCGCAAGCACCGCAGTTAGCGCCGGGGAGACAGTCACGTACGGCAAGTGCGCGCTCATCCTCCTCTACACTGAAGAATATCGACGAAAGAGTAAGAAGCACAGCGCAAATAAGCGCTATAATTACAAGAACTAATACAGGAATAAGTATTGGCATTATTTCTACCTCCTAAACTACATTCCGAGCAGGTTTTCGATAACACCCGCAAATCCGAAGAAGGCAAGTGAAACGATAGATGCCGCGATAAGCGTTATGGGAAGGCCCTGCATAGCCTTAGGTGAAGGACAGTTTTCTATTCTCGAGCGCACGCCTGCAAAGAGAACCATCGCAAGCATAAAGCCGAGACCAACGCCAAGAGATGAGAACATCGACTCGATAAAATTGAAGCCGTCCGTGATATTGTTAATTGCAACACCGAGAACCGCACAGTTGGTAGTGATAAGAGGGAGATATACACCAAGCGACTTATGAAGTGCAGGTATAAACTTTTTAAGCACTATTTCAACGAACTGAACGAGGGCTGCAATAACCAAAATGAAAACTATTGTTTGCAAATAGCCAAGTCCGTTGGCATCGAGAACGTATTTTTGGATAGGCCAGGTGACCGCAGTTGCGCAAAGCATAACGAACGTGACGGCGATACCCATACCGCTTGCCTGGTCAAATTTCTTGGATACGCCAAGGAAGGGACAAATACCGAGGAACTTTTGAAGAACGTAGTTGTTCACGAAAATTCCGGTAAGAAGTATATAAATCAAAGCCTTAATTTCCATCTACGCCTTCCTCCTTTTCCTCAGACTTATTATCAGAAACGTTTGATACAAGCTCTGCATTTTCTGCGCAGGAAACCTTGCCGCAAAGAGCAGCTGAGGGACAACCCTCGCAGGAGAAGTTCTTTCTCTTTTCAGCACCCTTCTTGGGACCTATTGCGTTTACTATAGCAATAAGAATACCGTAAACGAGGAATCCGCCGGGAGCCTGCACGAGAAGAGGAATGTTGTAATCGCAAAGCACGGGAATCTTGATGGATTCCATGCCAAGAGCTGCAAGGCTGATAGTACCTGTGCCGAGTAGCTCACGGATAAGTGCCATCGCAAGAAGTGCGAGCAGGAAGCCGACACCCATTCCAAGACCGTCAAGTGCAGAATCAATAACACCGTTCTTTCTTGCATACATTTCGGCTCTGCCAAGAATGATACAGTTAACAACTATAAGTGCAAGATAAACGCCAAGCATTTCGTATATGTCAGGTAAATACGCATTAAGAAGCATCTGTACCGCAGTGACGAATGCCGCTATAACTACGATATAACAAGGGATACGAACGGTATCGGGAATTATCTTACGAAGAAGTGAAATAACAATGTTTGAGCAAACGAGAACTACGGTTGCTGCAAGTCCCATAGAGATTGCAGAAACGATAGATGTGGATACCGCAAGAGTGGGACAGGTACCAAGCACGAGGACTAAAACGGGGTTCTCGGCAATAAGACCTTTGAGGAATATCCAGAGCTTTTTATTACTTGTCATCCGTTTTTCCTCCTTTTAAAGATTACTAATACTACGGCAGAGACAAGCGAAAGAGCTGCAATAGCTGCTCCTATTATTGTCGGAACGTAGTTTTTGGGAATTACATTGATTGCATCAACCACAGCATCACGAAGATTGCCTGAGGTGACTGTTGCTGCAGTCACAAGCTCAACGCCTGCCAAGGCTTTTGCGTTCTTTCCTATCATGGAAGCGGCAAAATCACCGGGCTCTATGCCGTGACCTACCGTCCATGTCATAAGGTCTATATTTCCAACCTCAAACTTTGAATTTATATATACGAGTGCCTCGGTCTCTACGTCAACGTACTTTGTTGACGTAATTACGTATGCAACATAGCCGTCAAATCCTACTACCTTATAGAACGCCTTAAGAGTAGAAGCCGCATTTGAAGGAACGGACAGCTTTTCAAATCCCTTTGCATTAGGAACAAGCTTTTCCATTCTCTTTATAAGCAAGGTTTCCTTTGCTGCATCGCCATCTGCAACAGAGATAATTGCAGCCTCAACAGCTGTGCGGAAATCGGACGATGTGCCGGTGGCAGTTGTGACAAGCTCAACCTCACCAACGCTGTTCTTATCCTTGCCTACAAATCCGTAGGCAAAATCACCAGGCTCAACACCGTGTCCAACTATCCAAGACAGGAGATTTACCTTAACAATCTCACAGCTTTCATTTAAATAAACAACAGCCTCGGTTGCTACAGGAACGTACTCTCCGGGAACTACGATATATAAGAAATAACCGTCTGCACCTGCAGAATAAACCTTTTTCAAGGTTTTAGGTGCGCTGCTTACAGAAAATTCGGAAAGAGAAAGCTCCTTGCCTGCCATTTCACTAGCAATAGACTTAATTTCATCCTCGGAAGTAGGAAGAGTTTCCTTAAGGTTATAAGCTTCTACAAAATAAGCAAGAGAAGCAGAAACTGCATCACGGAAATCGGATGACGTGCCGGTTGCACCGCTTACAAGCTCAACATTTCCTACGTTTTCCTTATCCTTACCGGCAAACTTATCAGCAAAATCACCTGCACCAACGTCATGTCCTACTATCCAGGAGAGGAGATTTACCTTGACAATTTTACCGGAATTGTCGATATTAACAACAGCCTCGGTTGCTACGGGAACGTACGCTCCCGGAACTACAATATAAAGGAAATAACCGTTATCTGCCGCATCGTAAGCTCTCTTAAGGGCTGTAGGAGAGTTTTTAATATCAGCGTCAGAGAGAGTGACGTCACCGTTAATCATTCCCTTAATGATGTTCTGTATTTCCGTATCGGTCTTAGGAAGCTCTTCCTCAGAACCAAAGTTATCAGCAAGGTATACAAGCGAATTCTCTACTGCATCACGGAAATCGGATGACGTGCCGGTCGCACCGCTTACAAGCTCCACGCTACCTGCATTGTCCTTATCCTTACCGTTAAAGCCGTCGGCAAAGTCACCAGCACCGACATCGTGACCAACTATCCAGGAAAGAAGATTGGTCTTAATAATTTTACCATCGTTAGCTACGTGAATAACAGCCTCGGTTGCTACAGGAACGTATGCTCCGGGAACTACAACGTAAAGGAAATATCCATCGTCGCCTGCATCGTAAATTCTTTTAAGAGCCGACGGAGCAGAATCAATATCACATTTTGTAAGAGCTATTTCGCCACTTACCATTGCCTTTGCAATATTCTGTATTTCTTCCTCTGTTTTCGGAAGCTCCTCAGCATTTTCATCACCGCCATCGTTTCCACCGTCGTTCTTGCCTATAGCCTTAAATGCATCGGCAACCGCAGATTTAATATAACCCGAGCTGATAGTTGCACCGGTGACCGCTTCAACGTCAGATACCTCATCAGATGAAATACCTGAGAGTCGGTCAAGAAGAAGATTAATGTCTTTACCGTGGCTCTCACTTTGTGCAGTAATAACCACCTTAGTGGTATTTCCGTCTGCGTCAAAGCCTATTGTAAGAAGAATTTTACCTGCATATCCCTTTTGCTCAACAGTGACAACATTACCCTTAAACTCACCGTTTTCATCTGATACCTTAAAAAGACCGGTAATGGTAGTCGGAGCAGAGGCAGGAACGTCAAGAGTTTCAAACGTACCGTCTAAAACCTCACGCAACGAATCATAAACCTTTTGTTCCTCGTTGCTTGCAATTTTATCTGCGGTTATCATATTTATTCCGCCCATAAGTGCTGCAGAAATAAGACAAATTACACCGAGCACTATAGCGGGCATCAAATTTTTCTTTGTGAAGATTTTTTTCATTTTGCCTTCTTACCTCCTAACGCCTTAGGAGCAGTCCATTTCTCAATGTAGGGAGAAAGAATGTTCATAAGGAGAATCGAGAAGGAAACACCCTCGGGATAATTTCCAAAATATCTGATAAGGAAGGTAATAAGACCGCAGCCAAATGCAAATATCATCTTACCCGTGCGGGTAATGGGAGTAGTGACGTAGTCGGTAGCCATAAATACAGCACCAAATACAAGACCGCCCGCAAGCACCTGATAAAGAGCCATAGTAAAGCTATTATCAACGATAAGAGAAAGTGCAAATACGGTAGCTACGAAGATAAGGGGTGTTTCAAAGTGAATAACCTTACGGACCACGAGATAGATAAATCCAATAAGTATTGCCGCTATGCAGCACTCACCAATTGCACCGCCTCTAAAGCCGAGGAACATATCCAGAAGCGAGGGAAGTCCGGCGACATCCCCACCCTTCATTATTTCAAGAGGGGTTGCGCCCGAAACAAGCTCAGGTGCGGAGGAAACGAGAGGTCTAGCACCACCGCCAAGCGTGCTGGTAAAGCAGATAAGCAGGAAGATACGACCTGCTATTGCAGGGTTTGCAAAGTTGCAGCCAAGACCGCCAAATAGACACTTAACAACGATTATTGCAAACACCGAGCCGATAACGCACTGCCAGATGGGAGCATCAGCACGCAGATTAAGAGCGAGGATAAGTCCCGTCACTACTGCGGAAAGGTCGAATATCGTCTGTTCCTTTTTAACTATAAGATTAAATACAAATTCTCCGATAACGGCTGAGAGCACGCAGGTTGCGATAACGAGAAGAGCTCTGATGCCGAAAATGTAAGCACCTGCCGCCGCAGTGGGAAGAAGTGCTATTATAACGTCGAGCATTACTCTCGGCGTTTCATTTTTCGTCCTTATATGAGGTGAGGATGAAACTATAAGCTTATTCATTTTTCCTACCTCCTTAATTTTTATTTGCCGCCTGAGTATTTCTCAGGTCAGCCTTTGCAAGTCTGTTTGTCTCAACGAGAGGACGGCGAGAAGGACAAACGAATGAGCAGCAGCCGCACTCCATACAGAGATTGATTTTAGCCGCCACAAGTCTGTCTGCACGCTCGTTTTTATCCTCAACCTTCATGGCCTTTGCATAAGCCGTAGGATTAAGTCCCATAGGACAAGCACTTACACATCTGCCACAATGGATACAAGGATAGCTCTTAGGGATAATAGAATCGTTTTTATTAAACGCCGTAAGTGCGTTGGTATTTTTAAGAATTGGGTCGTCAAGGTTATATACCGCAACACCCATCATAGGACCGCCATAAAGCACCTTTCCGATATTTTCAGTAGAGCTTCCGGTAAACTCAATGATATCTCTGATGCTGGTGCCGATAGGTGCTATAACGTTTTTTGGCGACTCAATAGCAGAGCCGTCAACAGTCAGACACTTCTCAACCAGAGGCATACCAGTCTCAACGTACTTTGCAAGGAAAGCAAGCGAGGTGACGTTCATAACAAGACAGCCAACGTCAGAGGGAAGTCCGCCCTCGGGAACTACGAGTCCTGTTGCATTATAAATAAGTATTTTTTCTGCGCCCTGAGGATATGTTTCGGGAAGAGAAACGATTCTCACCTTTCCCTTATCAGATAAAAGCTCGCTTAGCTTCTTTATAGCCTCAGGCTTATTCTTCTCAACGCCGATTACAATCTCGTCGGGATTTACGTAATCAAGAAGAAGCTGAATTCCCTTTACTACGTAATCCGAGTTGTCAAGCATAGTGCGTGTATCTGCCGTGATATACGGCTCACACTCTGCGGCATTGATAACAACCTTTTTTATAATTCCCTTCTTAGCCGCATCAAGCTTTACTGCCGCTGGGAAGCCTGCTCCGCCAAGACCTACGAGTCCTGACTCGCGTACTGCATCGCAAAGCTCGTCAAGATTAGTGACAACGGGTGCCTTAATTGCAGGATCGGGAGTCATCTCACCGTCAGACTCAATGATAATAGCATTACAGCTTCTGCCGTTTGAGAGAAGGAAGGAGTCAATCTTTTTAACCGTACCCGATACCGAGGAATGAATAGGTGCACCAACGTATCCACCGGCATCAGCGATTTTAGTACCAACATATACCTTATCCATCACCTTTACACATGGGACGGAGGGAGCGCCGATATTCTGTGCTACCGGAATAGTGACCGTTGCGGGCGCGGGCATTCTTACTGCTTCCATCGCCGCAGTGTTCTTTCTGTGCGGAATTTTGGTTTTTCCGAGTTTGAACATTATTTTTCTCCATTCTGCCGCCATGAAAGCGGCTTTTTGAAAATTACTTTTGCTTTTCTTTCTGTTAAAAAAATAACGAAAAAATGCCTATAGTACAATGCTACCATTGTACCATAAGCAAAGCAAAAAATCAATAGCTTATTATATTTTTTATATAAATATATATGATAAATTTTTAACAAATTTAGTTATATTTAACTATAAAAACGGTGTAGGAGAGGTATCCTACACCGCAAATTATCATTATGAAAACAGACCTGCTACCAGGCTGATAAGAATGTTTCTGAGTATCAGTGCAGCAACTGAAAATACTGCGCCAATTATACCTAAAATCAGTCCGGCAAGAGAAAATCCGTCGAAATATCCGAGATTTCTTCTTGAGAAAATTGCAAATGAAATTGCAAGTACTCCTAAAATTATTCCAAGCACAGGAAGGAAAGAACAAATAATCGACAGAATAGATAAAATCAAAGATGCAACCGAAAACGCACGGCTGTTTTGGCTTGTGCCCATAACGTTCTTATATACATATTTTTCTTCGTTATTATTGTTTTCATTAAAATTCTGGCTCATATTTTTCTCCTTTTTTTCTTTTTTTCTATTTTAACATATTTTTTCTCAATAATCAACACTTTGTCAAAAAATGTTTTTTATATTTCAAAGTTGGCGTTTTTTTATCACCGGTATATTTTCTAAAAAACATCAAATAATGAAAATATAGATTGAAAATACACTATTTTGTAAAGTTAATTTTACAAATAAGGGGATAAAATGGATAATAAAACAAAAAAAGAACTCATAATCAAGCACTCGCCCGGTTCTACAATTTTAAAGAATTCTATACTGGCATTTATCATTGGAGGTGTTGTTTGCAGCATTGGAGAGGGGCTTTTAATGCTATATTCCTATCTTGGAGCAGATAAAAAAACAGCAGGCACGCTAGTCACGATTTCGCTAATTTTTATAGCTTCATTTCTAACCGCTATAGGTGTTTTTGATAAAATAGCACGCTATGCCGGTGCAGGTACGCTGGTGCCCGTCACAGGATTTTCAAATGCGGTCACATCACAGGCAATGGATGCAAAAAGTGAGGGGTGCGTTCTGGGAGTTGGCTCGAAAATTTTCACCGTTGCAGGCCCTGTTATTTTATTCGGACTTCTATCAGGTGTTATATATGGAATAATTTTTTACTTTTGGAACATGATTCTACCTTTTATCAATTAAATTTGGAGAAATATATGAAAAGAATTACAAAGCTAGAGACGCCTATTAGCTTTATTTCCTCGGCTGCCGTCGGCGGATACGAGGAAAAAAGAGGACCGCTAGGAAATAAGTTTGATTTTTGCGACCCGTCAGACAAATTTGGACAAAAAACCTGGGAAATTGCTGAGGGAGAAATGGGACGCGTTGCACTCAATACCGCACTTACAAAAGCAAAGCTCTCACACGAGGACATAGGTCTCTTGGTAGCTGGAGATTTGCAAAACCAGTGCGTTGCATCCTCTACGGGACTGCACAGCTTTGGCATACCTTTCGTAGGCGTTTACGGCGCTTGCTCAACCTGTACCGAATCTCTTATGACCTTATCAGCGTTTATGAGTACCTCTGCCGACTTGACGCTTGGTGCAGCTGTCACAACCTCACATAACGCTGCGGCTGAAAGACAGTTTAGAACACCGATAGAATACGGCGGACAGCGCGCAAAAACGGCACAATGGACCTCAACCGCTGCAGGTGCTTTTATTCTAGGACGTACTCACGGTGCAGTCGAAATATGCGAATATATGCCGGGAAGAATCATAGACGGAGCTACGGCTGACGGCTCGAATATGGGTGGTGCTATGGCATTTGCTGCCGCTGACACAATAATCAATTATTTTAACGAAAGCGGTGAATCTGCATCTAATATTGATTATATCGTGACTGGTGACCTTGGCAAAGTAGGCTCTGACGTTTTAAAGGAAATTCTCATAAAGGAGCTTCCGGGTGTTGAAAGGCTGCATACCGACTGCGGACTTCTTTTATATGATTTTAGCGAACAAGACGCGCATAGCGGAGCGTCGGGGTGCGGTACGTCGGCATCGGTGCTTGCATCACATTTTATACCCCTTCTCAATGAGGGAAAAATAAAAAATATTCTCTTTATGTCAACCGGTGCTCTTATGAGCCCATCGAGTCTTTTACAAGGGGAAAATATCTTCGGCACAGCTCCTCTTATCAGACTTAAATCAACGATTGGAGAAAAGGAGTAATGGGTATTACAGAACAATTTTTACTAGCCTTTGTATCAGGCGGACTCGTATGCGTTGTTGCACAGCTTTTAATTGACCTGACAAAGCTTACACCTGCAAGAATTCTAGTTCTTTACGTGTCTTTTGGAGTTCTTTTATATGCTATCGGAATATACGAGCCAATGCAGGATTTATTTGGTGCAGGAGTATCAGTACCGCTGATAGGCTTTGGTGCAAATATAGGGCGCGGAGTTAAGGAAGCTGTTATGAGTGACGGACTTCTTGGCGCTATTACCGGCGGACTTTCTTCCTCTGCTGCAGGAATTACAGCAGCTTTAATTTTAGGCCTTTTGGCATCTATTTTATTTAAAACGAAATCCAAAAGAATGTAAATTATTGTTATAGTTTTAATGTAAACTATTATTTTTATTTTGATGTTAACTTTTTTTTACAACTTTCTCTTGATTTTCTTATTTATATATGTTATAATATAACATAATTATTATATTTACTTGAAAAAGAGAGAAAGGAAAAAGAAATGGACGAGCTTTTAAATATTTCGATGGCAATGAAGGAAGAGCTTAAGGCAAAAACAGGCTCTCCACAGTCATCCTTCGACCTCTGGTTTGGAGATTTCAATCTCACCTCTCTGACTGAAGATAAGGCGGTATTTTCCACCCCTACTAAGCTGAGAAAGCAGATACTCTCCACCAGATACATAGCGCTCATCAAGGAAACTCTTGCGGAAATAATAGGTTTTTCCGTCGAGGTAGAAATATATTCGCTCGACCAGGACTCAGGCTTTTCAACACCCTCGGACTCCCGCGAAAATATGGATAAGTATTTTGAAAAGGAATCTCTTGAAAAGAGTGAGAGAAAGGAAAAAAAGATTGAGGAAATACTCAACGCCTCATCTGAAAAGAAATCCATTCTTGATGAATACACCTTTGATAACTTTATAGAGGGAGAATCAAATAAATTTGCAAAGGCGGTTTGTTATGCGGTAGCAAACGACCCGTCCTACTGTAATCCTCTGTTCATTTACGGTCACTCAGGTCTTGGCAAGACTCACCTTCTTTATGCGATAATGAATCATATGAAGAAAAAGAGTCCGGAGCTTAAGATAGTTTATAAAAAGAGTGAAACCTTTATAAACGAGCTTATAGACGCTATAGCAAATCATCAGACATCTGCTTTTAAGGATAAATACCGTTCAGCAGACGTCTTGATGATAGACGATATTCAGTTTATTGCAGGCAAGGAATCAACACAGGAGGAATTCTTCCATACCTTCTCGGCTCTTTATGAGGCAGAAAAGCTGATAATTCTCACCTCGGATAGACCTCCTAAAGAGATAAATCCTCTTATGGACAGACTCCGCACGAGATTTGAGTGGGGACTTATCGCTGATATTCAGCCTCCGTCCTTTGAGCTTCGTACAGCAATTATCAAGAAAAAGTCCGAGGATATGGGGCTTTCCATTCCCTCTCACCTAATAGATTATATTGCAGAGCGCCTCAATAATAATATAAGACAAATCGAGGGTATACTCAAAAAGCTCTATGCAATATCCTCATTTACAGGCTCGGAGATAACTAAAGAATCTATCGACAATATTATTTCAATAGTGGACCCTGGGAATATTCCTAGTGATGCTATGGTTGAAAAGATTCTTTCAAAGACCAGCAAAAAATACGGAATTTCGGTTGAGGATATAAAGTCGAAGAAAAAGACCGACAGTATAGCCAACGCAAGACACATTTCTATATACATAATAAGAAAGCTTACCGATTTGTCACTTAAGGATATAGGAAAGATTTTCAGTAGAGATCATTCTACCATTCTTTCCTCGGTCAATAAAATTGACATCAATATCCGCACGGTTAAGAATTTTGAAAACGAAATAAACGCTCTTATAAAGGAAATCAAGGGTGTTTAATTTTCAACAGACTTGTGTTGAAAAGATGTTAATTAAGTGTTTTTTGGGCGTTGCGGTTGTGTTGAATAATTTGTATAGAAAGACACCATTTTTTACAAACTGATTTTTCTATATTCGGTGTTGATAAAAAATGCTTCAAAAAGTTAGATGAACAAAGCATTTTTAAGTTTTTCCACATAATCCACATCCCCTACTACTACTTCACCTACCAATAATAAAAAACATTCATTCTGTTCCTTGCTGACAAAAGTGAGGGGAAAGGTAAAAATATATGAGATTCACAGTTTCAAAATCCGCTTTTTTGAACAAGCTTACTCCTGCTATGGGAACGGTTTCAAGCAAGGGTACTATCACCGCTATCGAGGGCGTTCTGCTTGAGACCACCGACGACGGTAATATTAAGCTTTCTACATACGATATGACGAAGGGTGTGCGCGCAACGGTTGAGGCAATATCCATTGAAAGAGACGGAAAATTCATTATAAATGCACAAAGACTTTATCAGACCGTTCGAGTTCTTCCTGAGGACGAGGTGACTATCGACGTCAACGACAAGCTTTCCTGCACGATAACAAGCGGTAAGGCATCATTCTCTATGTTTGCTATGAAGGGTGAGGACTTCCCTAACCTGCCTGACCTTACAAGTGACAGGGGATTTGAAATTTCCTCTGAAAAAATCCGTCTTATGATAAGCAAGGTTTCTCACTCTATTGCAGAAGTAGATAACAGACCTATGCTCTGCGGTGCTTTCTTTAAGATAACAAACGGAAATCTTGAAGTAGTATCCTGCGACAGCTATACTCTTTCAAGATGCTCTGTAAACTGTGATATTTCTTCTCTTTCGACAAATTCCGAGCTTGATTTTTCGTTCATTATCCCCGGCCACGCGCTTAGTGAGCTTTCCAAAAATCTTGCAGAGGGTGACGAGGAGAACGTTGAGTTTTATATTTCAAGAAAGCATGCTATAGTAAAAAAAGGTGAGAGTGTATTCTTTACCAGAACCATTGACAGCGAATATATAGATTACAAGAGAATTATTCCTAAGGATAACGATATTATCGTGACCGTGGACCGCGACAGATTCCTTGACGGTCTTGAAAGAGCTAATATAGTTGCTGACGAGAAGATTAAAGGAAGCACGAGAAGCTACGTTAAGATTACCACGGACGATCAGTTCCTTTCTATCAGCTCCTCGTCTGTAAACGGAAACGTATTTGACGAGATGGAATGTGTTCACGAGGGCAGAGATATTGAAATAGGCTTCAACTGCCGCTATCTTATCAACAGCGTTAAGGTTGCAGAGGGCGAAAATATAAAGATAACCCTCAAGAGTCCCACTCAGGCTATAACTATTGAGCCTGCAGAGGAGTCTGACGACTTCAAGTACTTCTACATGATTCTTCCTGTAAGAATGAACGAGCAGAAATGATTATAAAGAGATTCAAGGCGGAGAATTTTCGCAATATTGAAAAATGCGATATTGAATTTTCCCCCGGTGTAAATCTTCTTTACGGTAAAAACGCTCAGGGAAAAACTAATGCGATAGAAGGAATTTATCTCTTTTCAAGAGGAAAATCCTTTCGTGCGAGAGAGGACTCCGAGCTTGTGAAATTCGGAACTGACGGTTTTCGTATTTCTGTGGAATACGAGGATAGGTCGGGAGACGGAAGCCTGGAATATGCACTTTTCGGCAAAGAACGGCTGCGCAAGAAAAACGGTTATAAAATAAATAAAATAACCGAAATGATAGGAAGCTTTAAATGCGTGCTTTTCTACCCTGACGACCTTGGATTAGTTAAAGACGGTCCTGAGGAAAGACGAAGCTTTCTCAACGTGGCTGCATCTGCGTGTTATCCTTCTTATATGAAATATTATTCAGATTACAAAAAAGCGCTTGAAAACCGCAATTGTATTCTGAAAATGATACAAAAAGGACTTTATATCGACCGTCGTGAGCTTGATTCATGGTCTGAATCTATGGCGGAATATGCATCTCATATATACCTTTTCAGGCAGGACTATATAAAAAGGCTGCAAAGGTATACTAAGGTGGTTATGCTTGATATATCCGGCGGTAAAGAGGAGCTTTATATTTCTCTTGACTCGGATATTGATGACGAAATTACCGACAGACAAAGGGTACGTATGGAGTATGAGAGAATTTTATCGGAGTCGCTTGACAGAGAGATTGCCGCAGGTGTCAGCCTTTACGGTCCTCACAGAGATGATATAGAGATTAAAATAAACGGAAATAGTGCGCGTTCATTTGCTTCCCAGGGACAGCAAAGGTCTATTGTACTTTCCTTAAAGCTTGCAGAGGGCGAGGTAATAAAGGAAACGACGGGCGAGTATCCCGTATTTCTGTTTGACGACGTGCTATCCGAGCTTGATGAGGGACGCAGAGAATACGTGCTATCGGGTAAAAATGACAGACAGATAATAATTACCTCGTGCGAGCCTGATATTTGTCTTGGATACACAGACAGAGAAATTGACGTTTCAGGGGGAAAATATGTATCTTCACATAGGTAATGGCAAAAGCGTTAAGAAAAAAGATATTATAGGCATATTTGACCTTGATACGTCAACCGTGACGAAGCAAGGAAAAAGCTTTATAAACAATATGGAACGTTCAGGAAAGGTTGAATACGACGATTTTGACCTTCCGCGCTCGTTCGTTTTGTTTGAGGAGAACGGTGATTATAAAATAAAGCTCTCAAGAATCTCGGCAAAGGGACTTAAAATGAGAGCAACTGAGAGATTTTACGACAAGGATTACAATTAAAGAATAAAAAGCTTCAGAGAGGCGAAAAAATGGCAAACGAAATCGAAAAGAATGGCTATGACGACAGTCAAATACAGGTTCTTGAGGGACTCGAGGCGGTAAGAAAGCGACCGGGTATGTACATAGGTACTACCTCTATTCGAGGACTTCATCATCTCGTATACGAAATAGTGGATAACTCAATAGACGAGGCGCTTGCAGGTGAGTGTGACTCAATAAAGGTGACAATCTGGCCTGACAATAGCGTTTCAGTTGAGGACGACGGACGTGGTATCCCCTCGGGTATGAACGAAAAGCTTGGTCTTCCCACGCTTGAGGTAGTTTATACCGTGCTTCACGCAGGCGGTAAGTTCGGTGGAGAGGGATATAAGATAGCAGGTGGTTTGCACGGTGTTGGTGCGTCTGTTGTTAACGCTCTGTCCGAGTGGGTTGAGGTCGAAAACTGTCGTGACGGTAAGAGATATACCGAGAGATTTGAAAAGGGTGCGGTTGCACGTCCCTTTAAGTGTGAGGGTGACTCTGACGGCAGACACGGTTTGTACGTAAGATTTAAGCCTGACGCTACAATATTTGAGGAAACGGTGTTCGACTTTGATATACTTCTCACGAGAATGAGAGAGCAGTCCTTCCTTAACGCAGGCGTTAAGATAATTCTTACTGATAAGCGTGAGGGACAGGAGCGCGAGGAAATTCTTCACTACGAGGGTGGTATCGTATCCTTCGTTGAGTATCTCAATAACGAGAAGCGTGGCAACCCCGTTCACCCCGACGTAATATATATGAAGGGCGAGAAGGACGGCTCTATTGCAGAGGTTGCGATGCAGTATAACGATAGCTATAACGAAACTATCATTTCCTTTGCAAACAATATGTCCACTATTGAGGGCGGTACGCACGAAACAGGCTTTAAGACTGCACTTACAAGAGCTATAAATAATTACGCACGCAAGACGGGCGTAATTAAGGGTGACGACAAGGGACTTTCAGGTGAAGACGTTCGAGAGGGACTTGTTGCGATTATCTCTGTTAAGCTTACTGATGCGCAGTTTGAGTCGCAGACCAAGGCAAAGCTCGGAAACAGCGAGATAAGAACTCTTGTTGATTCGATAGTAGATAAGAAGCTTGAAGAATATTTTGAAGAAAATCCCGCTTCTGCAAAGACTATAATTGAAAAGTCAATGGCTGCCAGCCGCGCAAGAGAGGCGGCGAGAAAGGCAAGAGAGCTTACAAGGCGTAAAAACGTGCTTGAGGTTTCTACCCTGCCCGGTAAGCTTGCTGACTGTAATGAAAAGGAAACAAGACTTACCGAGGTCTATCTCGTAGAGGGAGATAGTGCAGGAGGCTCGGCAAAGAACTGCCGTGACAGTAGATTCCAGGCTATTCTTCCCCTTCGCGGTAAGGTGCTCAACGTAGAGAAGGCAAGACTTGACAAGGTTTATTCCAACACCTCTATTATTCCTATTATTCAGGCGCTCGGCTGCGGTATCGGTGATGATTTCGATATTGAGAAGCTCAGATACGGAAAGATTATTATAATGGCCGATGCCGACGTCGACGGCTCGCATATAAGAATACTTCTTCTGACCTTCTTCTTCCGTCACATGCGTCCTCTTATTGAACAGGGACACGTATATCTTGCACAGCCCCCGCTTTATAAGGTTTATAAGGGTAAGCAGCTCCGCTATGCATTCTCCGACGAGGAGCGCGACAGAGCTATTGAGGAGCTTGGCGTCAAGGGCGTTGAGTCCGAGAGATATAAAGGTCTTGGTGAGATGGATGCGGAGCAGCTCTGGGAAACCACTATGGACCCTGAGAAAAGAACTCTTCTTAAAGTCACTATTGACGATGCTATTCGCTGCGACGAGATATTCTCGGTGCTTATGGGTGATATGGTTGAGCCAAGACGTGAATTTATTACTAAAAATGCTAAATTCGTAGAAAATCTCGATATTTAAGGAGGGAGAGAAATGGAACATAATTATAAAAGCAACGACATAGAATTTCCTCTCCAGAAAATAGAATCGAGAGATATGGAAAAAGAGGTAAAGCAGTCGTTTATTGAGTATTCAATGAGCGTTATTACCTCAAGAGCGCTTCCCGACGTGCGTGACGGTATGAAGCCCGGTCAGAGAAGAATTCTCTACGCTATGTATGAGGATAATCTCACTCACGACAAGCCCTTCAGAAAGTCAGCAACGACGGTCGGTAATGTGCTCGGTAGATACCATCCGCACGGTGATGCTGCCGTGTATGGCACTATGGTAAGAATGGCGCAGGATTTCTCGCTCCGTTATCCTCTTATAGAGGGACACGGAAATTTCGGTAACGTTGACGGTGACGGTGCTGCTGCATACCGTTATACCGAGGCGAGAATGGCAAAAATCGCCGACTTTATGATGAGTGATATCGAGAAGAACGTCGTTCCTATGACGAGAAACTTCGATAACACGAGAAACGAGCCTATCGTACTTCCCTCAAGACTTCCTAACCTGCTTGTTAACGGCTCGGTTGGTATTGCGGTTGGTATGGCAACAAATATTCCGCCTCATAATCTCACTGAGGTTATAGACGGTATAGTGTATAGAATTGATAACCCTGAATGTACGGTTGACGACCTTATGATGTTCATTAAGGGTCCCGACTTCCCTACCGCTGCAGTAATTTACGGTTCACGAGGTATTCGTGAGGCGTATGAAACCGGCAGAGGCAAGGTTTATATCCGTGCAAGAGCAACCATTGAGGACGAGCACAGAAGAATTATCTTCACCGAGATTCCTTATATGGTTAATAAGTCAATGCTTATCGAGAGCATGGCTAATCTTGTTAAGGACAAGAAAATTGAGGGTATTACAGGTCTGCGTGACGAATCAGGCAGAGGCGGTATGAGAATAGTCGTTGAATATCGCCGCGATGCTAACGCAGAGGTAATTCTCAATCAGCTTTATAAGTACACACAGCTTCAGGATACCTGCTCTGTAAATATGCTCGTTATAGACGGCGGAGAGCCAAAAACGCTTAATTTGCCAACTATACTTGACAAATATATAGGTTTCCAAAAGGAAGTTATAGAAAAGAGAACAAAATTTGACCTTGATAAAGCACTTCGTGAGATACATATTCTTGAAGGATACAGAATTGCAACAGAGAATATCGACGAGGTTATTAAGATTATCAAGGGGTCGGCGTCAATTCCCGATGCTAAAGCATCTTTGTGCGATAGATTCGGTCTTACCGACGTACAGGCACAGGCTATCGTAGAAATGACGCTCGGAAAGCTTTCAGGACTTGAAAGGCAAAAGGTTGAGGACAGAATTGCAAAGCTTGAGGAAATTATTGCAGAGCTTCGTTCTATTCTTGCCGACGAGGAAAAGCTCAAGGGTATCCTTAAGGGCGAGCTTGAGGAAATCAAGCGTAAGTACGGTGACGAGCGTCGTTCAGAGCTCACCGAGGCTACTGAGGAAATTGACCTTGAGGACCTTATTGAAAGACACACCTGTGTAATTACGGTTTCTCACACCGGTTATATCAAGCGTCAGCGTGCTGACGTTTACTCTGCACAGAACAGAGGCGGTAAGGGTATCATTGGTATGACCACTAAGGAAGATGACTTTGTTGAGGACGTTATAGTTGCAAACAGCCACTCTTACCTTATGTTCTTCACCAACAAGGGCAGAGTTTATGCAAAGAAGGCGTACAGAATTCCCGAGGCTTCAAGAACTGCCAAGGGTACTAACCTCGTTAACATTATCGAGCTTAATGAGGGTGAGTTTGTGACTGCTATTATTCCTATTGCAGAGTTCACCGAGGGTGAGTATCTTACAATGGTGACTAAGCTCGGTGTAATTAAGAGAACCCTGCTCTCCGAGTTTGAGTACCAGAGAAAGAGCGGAAAGATTGCTATAAATCTCGACGTTGGCGACGAGCTTATCTTCGTAAGACACACTACGGGTGACGAATCACTCATTCTTGCAACCCGTGACGGACTTGCAGTAAGATTTGACGAGAACAACGTTCGTTCTATGGGACGCGGTGCAAGAGGTGTTAAGGGTATTACGCTTATGGGCGACGACGTGGTCGTTGGCGTATGTGTAGTTGACGATGAAAAAACGCTCCTTACCATAACCGAGAACGGTATGGGTAAGAGAACGCTATTCTCCGATTTCCGCGAAATGAAGCACAGAGGCGGTAAGGGTGTCACCTGTCATAATATCAGTGAAAAGACGGGTAAGCTTGCATCTATCATAACCGTTTCAGAGGACGACGATATAATGCTTATTACAAACGAGGGTACTATTATAAGAACCAGTGTATCGGGCATTAACGTTTACTCAAGAACTGCAAGCGGTGTTATTCTTATGAGACTTGCAGAGGGCTCGGTAATAAACAACGTTGCACGCATTGAGCGCGACGACGAGATAGAAAAGCAGAGCGAGGCAGTTGAAAAGGAAATTGAAAATTCCCCTGCACCGCAAAAAAACGAACAGGCAGTCGAAAATGACGAGCCGACAGAGGTAGATTCTCCCGAGACGGAAGAAAGCTTCTGATTTTTATAAAATTAAAATAAAAAAATAAAAATAAAAAATCCGCCGTATAGGCGGTAAGGAGGATTTACCATGACATTCAAGGAAAAACTCGTTATACTCAGAAAGTCCAAGGGTCTTACTCAGGATGAGTTTGCAAGCGCAGTAGGCGTTTCAAGACAGGCAGTTTATAAATGGGAGTGCGGCCAGTCCTATCCCGAAGTACCCAAGCTTCTTGAAATGAAGCTTCTCTTCACCATCTCTATTGATGAGCTTCTTGATGACAGCTACGACATTCCTGTTCCTGAAAAGAAGAAGAGAAAGAGAATTTCCAAGGACGCTCAAAAGAAGATTGAGGAGAGCGTTGAAAAGGAAATTAAGATTCCTGTAGCAAAAGCAGCACCTAAAGCGGCTCCTAAGGAAGATACCGAGGTAAAGGCAGAGCCTAAGGCAGCACCTGAGATTAACTACGTTCCCGAGCTTAAGACCTCTAGCATTCATATTCCAAAGGCAGAGGAAATTGTTGCTCCCGTTAAAGAGGTAGAGAGTGCTCCTGCTCCCGAAGCAGTTTCTGAGCCAGCTACAGAAGAACCCACCAAGAAGGGCGGCTTCTTCGGTCTTTTCAGAAGAAAGTAATTTTAAAGTAAACAAAAGTTTTAAAAACCCTCATAATACACCTAAAACAGATGAATATAACGCTTTTTTGTGGTTAAAATTTTTACATAAATGAAAAGGCGGATAATTTGTGAGAGGGTATCAGAAAAAGGTAATTTTCTTAAAAAACACGGGCAGTCATCTTTTTGACGAGGCGTATTTTGTTATGAGCCGCGAGGGCGAGGAGGCTGCTATCGATCAAAGCGATATGGTTTTTGAGGCAAATCGGATTATAAACGAAAGTCTTGGAGGCCGTGAGTCGAGAATAGGAAGGGAAAGAGGAGGAAAAAGAGCTTTTCTCATTCCCTTCCTTATCGGCGCGATCTTTTCAGTCGCGCTTATGATTATAGTATATTCGGTTATACTTTTATTTAAATAGCAAACACATTACATTAATTTGAAAATAACACTTTAATTTTGGATAAATATATTATGAAAAAAGAAAATAAGAGAGGAGCAGTAGGTACAAAGCTTCGCGTTATGTCGCTTGGCGGACTTCAGGAAATCGGAAAAAATATGACGGTTTTTGAGTACGGTGACGATATAATCGTAGTTGATGCAGGTCTTGGATTTCCCGATGACGAGATGCTCGGTGTTGACCTCGTCATACCTGATATTTCCTACCTCGTGAAGAATGCCCACAAGATTCGCGGTATTCTTATCACACACGGTCACGAGGACCATATTGGAGCAATTCCCTACGTTCTTCAGCAAATTAACGTTCCAATTTACGGAACGCGTCTTTCCCTTGGAATTATTGAGGGAAAGATTGACGAAAATCCCCCGCCATTTGAGCCTGAGCTTTATACAGTTGAGGCGGGCGACGTCATAAATCTTGGCGTATTCAAGGCCGAGTTCGTACACGTTAACCACTCTATTGCCGATGCCTGCGCAATTTCTCTTAAGACTCCCGTTGGCACGGTATTCCATACAGGTGATTTTAAGCTTGACGTTTCTCCTATTGACGGTAAAATGATGGATTTGACCAGAATAGGAGAGATAGGCAAGGCCGGTGTCACTCTGCTTCTTTGCGAATCGACTAATGCCGAGCGTCCCGGCTTTACTGCTTCGGAGCGTACGGTTGGCTCATCGCTTGAGAGAATTTTCGCGCAATACACAGATCGCCGACTTATTATCACCACGTTTTCATCTAACATTCACCGCGTTCAGCAGATAATCAACACAAGCTACAAGCATGGCAGAAAGGTTGCCGTTATCGGCAGAAGCATGATAAACGTCATTGGTGCTGCTGCAGAGCTTGGATATATGGAGCTTCCGGACGGAGTTTTGATTGACATAAACGATATAAAGCGCTATAAGCCGGAGGAGTTGACACTGATTACCACAGGAAGTCAGGGTGAGCCTATGTCTGCTCTTTACAGAATTGCTTTCAGCGAGCACGATAAGGTTAAAATAAGTCCTCGCGACGTCGTTGTTCTCTCGTCAAGCGCAATTCCCGGCAACGAAAAGCTCGTTGGAAAGATTATAAATGCTCTTATTAAGAACGGAGTCAAGGTTGTTAACGATTCTACCGAGGACGTTCACGTTTCAGGCCACGCCTGCCGCGAGGAAATCAAGCTTATGATGGCGCTTCTAAAGCCTAAATACCTGATGCCTATTCACGGTGAGTACAGACATCTTTACGCAAATAAGGATATAGGCGAGTTTATGGGAATACCCAGCGAAAATATCTTCGTTTCCGAATTAGGAAAGGTGCTGGAGATTGACCGCAAGGGTGCGCGCTTTGCAGGAACTGAAACTGCAGGTAAGGTGCTTATCGACGGCTCGGGAATCGGTGATATCGGTAGCGTTGTGCTTCGTGATAGAAAGCATCTTTCCGAGGACGGTTTGGTTGTCGTCGTTGCTACCATTGATATGAACGACCAAATTATTGTTTCAGGACCTGACATCGTATCGCGTGGATTCGTTTACGTAAAGGAATCGGAGGAGCTGATGCATAGGGCGCGCGATATTGCAGAAAAATCTCTGGAGAGAGCGATGTCCAAGCGCTACGGCGACAGAACCTACTTAAAGGGCGTAATCAAGGACGACCTCGCAAAGTTTATCTATAAGGAAACCAAGCGTAAGCCCATGATACTCCCGGTAATAATGGATATATGATTTACACTGTTATATCAGATATAAATAATTTTAAATCAGCACTAGAGAGTGTACAAAAAAGGGACTGTCACGATAAGTGGCAGCCCCTGACTCTTATTCCCAATAATGTTATTTTGTACATAGAAAACGGCAGGAGTGATGAGGTTAAGCTAGAGCGCTTAACCGCTTACTCTACACTGTTTTTTGCTCTTTTTGAGCTTTATGGCAAAAATGATGTCGGGCTTTGCCGTACAGACTCAGGCAAGCCTTATCTTGTAGAGAATGGTGAGGCGTCAAAAATACGTGTCAGCCTCTCTCACAGTGACGGATTGGTAGCGGTTGCACTCTCGGACGAGTGCGAGATTGGTGTGGATATACAGAGCGAGATTGAAGATAGCCGTGCAGAAAGGCTTGAAAAAAGATTTTTCGCTGATATAAATATAAAGGAAGAGTTTTTCTCGCAAAAGCTTTTGTACCTGAATTTTTCTGATAGTGATACAAGGCTTTCAGAGATGGAAAAGCTCGAGAAGTGCAGCTCAGGCTTTACGGAAAAATGGGCATATTGCGAATCACTCTTAAAGTGTGAAGGCGGCGGCTTTGGAGACCTTAAAAGAATTCAAAAAATTCAGAAAAAAACTAAAACACAAACGGTAAAAATAAATCAAAATTCCAAGCAATTTGCTTTATCAACAACAATAAAAATGCTATAATGTAAATTAAACATTACATTATAGCACTTTTATATTAAATAAGATTATTTATAAGGTTGAGTAATTCAGGAATTATCAAAATAATACAGATATAAATTGCAACAAGTAAAACACAGAAAAGAATGGTGTTGACAACAGATGGAGCAGGGACGTCCACTATCTTTTTTGCGTCATCAAGAGTACTTTCGTTAAGATAAAATTTAGCTTCCTCAAAGTTAATTTTTTCTTCCTTAAAATCCTTTGATTTAATAAGAGCGCTGTATTCCTCATAGGTATACTGCTTTTCCCCTGCCCTTTTGACAACCTGCAAAAGTCGCTTATCAGAGCGAAGAGAAAGTCGTGTGCCAAAATTATCTGCATCTAACTCGGAGAGTGTTTTAGCTTTATCTTCACTTAGAACCTCGTGGCGAAGAAGCTTTTTAATTATTAAAATCATAGACGCACGTCTGTAATTTATAATTACCGTCACAATTATAAGACCTACGAGAAAACAAAATAAAATCTTTGAAATCTCAAGGTCAATACCAATGTTAGAATAATCGTTAAGATTGATAGATAAGTATTTGTTGTAGAACTCGTAAAGGGTCATAAAACCATCTCCCGCGTTTTGATACTTATAGTATACCTTTTTTAGATAGATATTTCTATAACAAAATATAAAGAAATTTTGAACAAATGAGAAAAAGGCACCTAAAAGATGCCTTTTTGATTTTCTATCCAAGCCATAAGAAGATTAACGATTCTTTCCTGCTCTGAGCTTGTCAGTTCCCTGCCCTTTGGAATTCTATACCACTTTTCAAGACAGCCGCGACAGCAGCACGCAGTAGCGTGCATTGCTTTAAAAATGGGATGTCCGTGCATTGGCGTTTGCCTGCCATCGTTTTTAGGATTTGCAGGTGCAAGCCTTGTACTTATAAAATCAAAAGCGTGAGTCCTGATTAAGTCAATTCCCTTTGCGTTTATGTATTCCTTATCTTTTTTAGTAAGCTTAAAGCTCGAGCGGAATTTTGAGTGGCTTAATCTATAAAGTGCTTGTTCAGTGCTTTGCATAAAATCAGATTTCGTCAAGGAATCCGTCGCCACAAAGAAGCTTGAGAATCTCGTCGAGGTCCTCGTTATCCTCGTAGGAGAGAGTTATAGTTTTCTTTCTTCCCTTTCCGTCAATCTTTACCTTTCTGCCGAGGTGCGACTGCACTCTGATTTCAAGCTCGCGGAAATAATCAACAATAGGAAGCTCCTCCTCTTCAGCCTTCGGTTTTTCGGGCTTATTTAGGCGCTTAACCTCCTCCTCAAGAACTCTTACGGAGAGGTCGTTTTCTACTGCAAGCTGCGCGAGAAGTATCATATTATCACGGTTATTAAGACCAAGCAAGGTTCTCGCGTGACCGGCACTGAGCTCCTTAGATGCAACGAGCGTCAGAACCTCGTCAGGAAGGTCGAGAAGTCGCATAGTATTGGCGATTGCACTACGGCTCTTGCCTACCTTCTGGGAAAGCTCTTCCTGAGTCATATCATACTCCTCTGCAAGAGATTTGTATGCAAGCGCTTCTTCAAGTGGGTTGAGGTCCTCGCGCTGAATATTCTCAATTAGAGCAATTTCCGCAGCCTTTTTATCGTCTTTTTCAATGATTATAGCAGGAATTTCAGAGAGTCCTGCAAGCTTAGAGGCTCTGAAACGGCGCTCACCGGCTATAATCTGGTATCTTCCCTCACCGTACTCACGCACGAGAATCGGCTGAAGAAGTCCGTTTTCAGAAATAGAAGCAGCAAGCTGTTCAAGGGCTTCCTTGTCAAAATACTTTCTGGGCTGGTCGCGCTTAGGGTCAACAAGAGAGAGCTTTAGGCTTGAAATTCTATCCTCTCCGCCTGCGTTTTCTTCAGATATTGAATTATCAAGAAATATTGCATCAAGACCTCTACCTAGGCCGCTGTTTTTCTTTGCCATAATAAATCTCCTTTTGTAATAACTTTGATGTTAACAGGTCAAAAAATAATACAAACATATGTTTTATGTTTAATAACTAATTTAATTCAAATTCTTGCTTTTTCAACACTGCTAACAATTTAAATGTGGAAATATTTTGTATAATAAAGGTAAAAAATGTCAAAAAATCACTAATAATGGTAAAATATGGTAATATTTTAAATAATTTTATATGCTAAATGCGCATCATAAGCTCTTTTGCTACCGCAGCATACTCAAGAGAACCCTTACCGTACGGATCATGATAGCATATCGGCTCACCGTAGCCGGGCGCTTCAGAAATTCTGACAGTTCTGGAAATCGGAACCTTAAATAGCTTGTCTGCATAGTACTTTTTAAGCTCTGCAACAACTTGATTTGTCAAAGTAAGCCTTCCGTTATACATTGTAAGCAGAATTCCAACTATCTGAAGACCTGGATTATACATAGTTTTTATCTTTTTAACTGTATTTAAAAGCTGCGACATACCCTCAAGCGAGTAAAATTCACACTGCATAGGAACGACTATGCCATCTGAAATGGACAAAGCCTTTACAGTAAGCATTCCAAGCGAGGGGGGGCAGTCTATAAATATGTAATCAAAGTCATCTTTTATAGAATCAAGTGCAATTTTTGTGAAATTAGTGCCTCCTTCAAGCTCGGGAAGCTCAACTTCTGCGCCTGCAAGCTCAATATTTGCCGGAATAACAGATAAATTTCTGAATTTAGTCTTAATAATTGCCTCTTCTGCACTACAGCGACCGATAATAACGTCGTATATAGTGTTTTTAATCTTGGATTTCTGCAAACCGAGTCCACTGGTGGCGTTTCCCTGTGGATCCATATCTATCATAAGAACCTTTTTGCCCTTATTTGCGATTTGCGCGGAAATATTCACACAAGAGGTTGTTTTACCTACACCGCCCTTTTGGTTAGAAAAAGATACTATTTTAGCCATTCTTTCCTCCGTTTTAACGTTTTGACTATCCTCGAATATACTTTTTAGCCAAAAACCCTTTTATTCGTTATTATTATACTATAATTCATAGAAAAAGTCAATGATTTATCAGTATATATAATAAATTTAACAATTTTTGTTTCACGTGAAACATACTAATTTGCATTTTCCTGTTTCACGTGAAACAAAAAATAAAAAAACAATGTTTCACGTGAAACATTGGTTAAAAAGAGTAAAATATTGACTTTCATCGCTAAATATGATATAATAATATTGAAAAAATATTCAAAGAGAGCTAAAAAATGCAAAAACAAACAAAAATTATTCTCATAAGACATGGGCAAAGCCTTGGAAATGCCAATCATACTATGCTCGGTCATACCGACCTGGATTTATCTCCTTTGGGGTATCTTCAAGCAGAAACTACTGCAAATTACTTAAAAAATGAAAAAATTGATGAAATATACTCCAGTGACCTGATTAGAGCCTATAATACGGCAGTTCCACACGCAAAAATTCGTAATTTAGATATAAAAATATCAGAAAAACTACGCGAAGCACGTATAGGTGAGTGGGAAAATCTCAGTTTAGAGCAAATTTTTGAAAAATGGGGTAGGGAAGTCTATTTTATAGACTGGCATCAGAATTTCGGCACGTTTGAATTCCCCGGAGGCGAGAGCATAAAAGGAGCAGGGGAACGCTTTTATAACGCTGTTTTGGAGATTTTGACTCAAAATCTTGGAAAAACAGTCTTAATCACAGCTCATGCAGCAGTTATAAGGGCATTCTGGGGCATAATTTCGGAAATTTCCTGGGAAAATATTGCCTCCACCTTGGATTTTCCATCTAATGCATCGTATTCTATAGCATATTTTGACGGAGAAAAGATAATTCCGGAGAGCTATTCTAATGACTCTCATCTTATTGACATAGGTATAACCAAGCCTTACACAAAATAACCTTTTTAGACACAAAAAACCGATAATACAGTACCAGAATAAAAGGTTTTTGCCTATCTGGACGTATTATCGGTTTTTTGCGAAAAATGTCGAAATGTGCAAGTAAAATGGTAAAAAATACCAAAATACAGCAAAATCGAATTATTTTTCTTTTAAAACGTTAAAATCGAGTTGTTTTTGTCACCTAAATGGTGATTTTTGTTTAGAAAATTAAAATTTTCAGTAGGTATTTCACTTATTGAATAGTTTTTTGAAGAAGCTTTGCTTTTTAGCGCCATTGTTCTCGCCCAAAGATTCGGCAAAGGCTTCAAGTAGTTCTTTTTGTTTTGAATTAAGATTTTTTGGCGTTTCCACTGCAACTGTAATAATCAAATCACCCTTGCGACCGCTATTTATGTTAGGAATACCCTTGTTTTTGAGGGTGAAGTTGGTTCCGCTTTGCGTTCCCTCTGGGATTTTATACTTCTCAGAACCACCTCCGAGCACAGGAACGTCAATTTCTGCGCCAAGAGCTGCCTCTGAGAAGCTGATAGGAACCTCGCAGTAAATATTATTGCCCTCGCGCTCAAAAATACGGTCAGGTCTTACGGTTATTTCGATAATTAAATCGCCGCTTGGACCACCATTAATACCGGCACAGCCTTGGCCGCGCAGTATTATATTTTGATGGTTATCGATTCCTGCAGGAATGTTAACCTCAAGCTTTTTATTAATTTTAATTCTGCCCTTGCCGTTGCAGTTTTTACAGGGATTTTTGATTATTTTTCCCTTACCGGCACACTTTGCGCATGGGCGTTGCGTCTGCATATATCCAAGCATTGTTTGCTGACGAACGTTGATTCTGCCCGTTCCATTACAGTCAGGACATTTCTCTACATCTGTACCACCGCTTCCGTTGCAATCAGGGCAGGACTCTATTCTTGCAAAATTGATTTCTTTTTTTGTACCGAATGCTGCTTCTTCAAAAGAAACACTTACTCGGGTTGCGACATCATCACCCTCAACGGGCATATTTGCTCTTGAGCGAGAGGAGGTGCTTCCTCCGCCGAAGAAAGAGGAGAATATATCACCAAAATCAAAGTCGGCACCACCGAAGCCGCCAAAGCCGCCGAAGCCTCCTGCTCCTGCCGATGGGTCAAAGGCATCATGTCCGAAGCGGTCATATTTGGAACGTTTATCCGAGTCGGAAAGCACAGCGTACGCCTCGTTGACTTCCTTGAATTTTACCTCTGCATCCTTGTCACCGGGATTCATATCCGGGTGATATTTTTTTGCAAGAGTACGGTATGCTTTTTTTATTTCGTCCTCTCCTGCGCTTTTTGATACGCCGAGGACTTCATAATAATCTCTTTTGTTTTCTGCCATATTTATGCCTTTTTGTTAATTTAAGTAAATTATAGTTTACAAAATCGGTCTTTTTATTTATGTTATATACGCAAGTAGTAGGGCGAGCCTGAGTTTTTCTCTGAGTCGCCCTACGTGTTTTTTGTTTAATTTAAACTGATTCTAAAAAGTAAAATCAAAGATTGACTTCTAAAATTAGTTGCCTGTTTTATCCTCAAATCCTGCATCGTAGTAGTTGCCGTCGGCACTCTGCGCACCGTTGTCGCCAGCACCGTTCTGTGCAGCCTGCTCCTTATAGAGCTTTTCAGCGATGGGGTAGAATGCCTTCTGGAGAGCCTCAGTGTCAGCCTTGATAGCGTCGATATTACCACCGTTTATGGTTTCCTTGAGCTTTGCAATAGCATCGTTTACAGGAGCTTTGTCGCTGTCAGTAATCTTATCACCGAGGTCAGCCATGGTCTTTTCAGTCTGGAAAATCATATTTTCAGCCTGGTTCTTGACCTCAACAGCTTCCTTCTGCTTCTTATCCTCTTCAGCAAACTTTTCAGCCTCGTGAACAGCCTTTTCAATATCCTCCTTAGACATATTGGTGGAGGAGGTGATGGTAATGTGCTGCTCCTTGCCGGTGCCCTTATCCTTTGCGGTGACGTTTACGATACCGTTTGCATCAATGTCAAAGGTGACCTCAATCTGAGGAATTCCGCGGGGTGCTGCGGGGATACCGTCGAGAATAAATCTTCCTAGAGTAGAGTTGCCTGCAGCCATCTCGCGCTCGCCCTGAAGAACGTGAATTTCAACAGAGGTCTGACCGTCGGCTGCGGTAGAGTAAACCTGGCTCTTCTTTACGGGAATAGTGGTGTTTCTTTCAATAATCTTATTGAATACACCGCCAAGAGTCTCAATACCAAGTGAAAGGGGAGTGACGTCAAGGAGAAGAACGTCCTTTACGTCGCCGCCAAGAACGCCGCCCTGGATTGCTGCACCGATTGCAACACACTCGTCGGGGTTGATTCCCTTGAAGGGCTCTTTGCCCATAAACTTCTTAACTGCTTCCTGAACTGCGGGGATTCTGGTAGAACCACCTACGAGGAGAACCTTGGAAATCTGGCTTGCAGAAAGTCCGGAGTCGGAAAGAACCTTTTTGGTGGGAACCATAGTAGCTTCAACGAGGTCGTGGGTGAGCTCGTCAAACTTTGCTCTGGTAAGAGTTGCCTCAAAGTGCTTGGGGCCTGTTGCATCTGCGGTAATGAAGGGGAGAGAAATGTTAGAGGACATCACGCCGGAAAGCTCGATTTTTGCCTTTTCAGCCGCATCCTTAAGACGCTGTGCAGCCATCTTATCTTTTCTAAGGTCGATTCCACCGTTTTCCTTTGCGAAGGTGTCAGCCATCCAGTTAACGATTCTTTCGTCAAAGTCGTCACCGCCAAGACGGTTATTACCTGCGGTTGCCAGAACCTCAAATACTCCGTCGGATATGTCGAGAAGCGAAACGTCGAACGTACCGCCGCCAAGGTCGAATACCATAATCTTCTGGCTTTCTTCCTTATCCATACCGTAAGCAAGTGCTGCTGCGGTGGGCTCGTTGATGATTCTCTTAACCTCAAGGCCTGCAATCTTACCTGCATCTTTGGTTGCCTGACGCTGTGCGTCGGTGAAGTAAGCGGGAACGGTGATTACCGCATCGGTGACGGTAGTTCCGAGATAAGCCTCAGCATCAGCCTTGAGCTTCTGAAGAATCATAGCTGAAATTTCCTGGGGGGTGTAGCTCTTGTCGTCAATCTTAACCTTTGTGTCAGAGCCCATATCTCTCTTGATAGAGCTTACGGTCTTGTCGGGGTTGGTGACAGCCTGACGCTTTGCAACCTGACCTACAAGACGCTCGCCGGTTTTGGTGAACGCTACTACGGAAGGAGTGGTTCTTGCTCCCTCGGGGTTGGTGATAACGATGGGCTCGCCGCCCTCAAATACTGCAACGCAAGAGTTGGTAGTACCTAAATCAATTCCAATAATTTTTCCCATTATTATATTCCTCCATATAGGGTAATTTATATTTTTTGTAAAGTTTAGTTTTCAAAATATGCTTAATTTGCGGTTTTTACCATTGCAAATCTTATTATATGCTTGCCTTTTTTGTATCCCTTTTGGAATACTTCTATTATTTCTCCTTCACCGTAGGATTCATCCTCTACGTGAAGAACGGCGTTGTGAAGATTGGGGTCAAAGGTGTCGCCAACCTTTCCGAATTCCTCTACTCCAAGCTTCTCAAAAACAGATGCCGTGGTCTTGGCGGTAATCTGAAGTCCCTCCTTAACCTTTTCTCCGTCCTCGAAGTTTGCAGCACGGTCGAGGTTGTCAATAATCGGTAGAAGCTCATTTACTGTATCTGCAACTGCGGTTTCGTAAATTGCATCCTTTTCTTCTCTGGAGCGACGTCTGAAATTATCGTACTCGGCTGCCATACGAAGATATTTATCATCGTATTCTGTGATTTTTGCTTTAAGCTCCTCGATTTCTGCCAGTAGCTTTTTGTCTTGCTTTTTGCTCTTGTGTTCAACCTCGGGTGCGGATTTTTGCTCCTCGCCTGCAGGTGTGTTCTTTATTTCTTCCACCACTAATCTCCTTTAGTCAATATCACTGTGTCCCGGGGGCAGTGCACCCTCGCTGAACATTCTGTCAATTCCTGTTGCCAGACCGTTAAGCATCTCAATAACCTTTGAGTAATTCATTCTCTTTGGTCCGATTACGCCAACGGCAAGCTGTTTTCCACCAATATTTACGTTTTTAAATATTAGTGCAGTGTTTTTCATTGCATCGGAATCGTTTTCCGTACCGATGTAAACGTGTATGTCGTCCTCCTCGCCTGTCTTTGCGGAGATAACGTCGAGCAGCTTATCCTTTTCCTCGAGCATTCCAAGAAGATTTCTGAAATTTGAAATATCAGAATACTCGGGATATTGAAGAAGCTTCGTGATTCCCTCAAGCTTTACGTCAGCTGTGTCAAGCTCGCTCATTGTTTCGTAAACAACCTTGACCGCGGGGTGAACCATCGCACCTGCCGAGCCCATAATGGCCTCTAGCTTTACGATAATTGGCATCGTGATGCCGTCGCTTGTGAGATTTACAAGATAAATATTAAGCGCTTCTGTAAATCTTCTTAACGTATCCTCTGACAGAGTGAAGGGAAGATGTATTTTCTTTGTTTTTACTATATCTCCCTCAAACGTCATAACCAGGAGAAAATCATGGTCGGAAAGCAGAACGCTCTTAAACTGAACTATTCTTACCTTGCCCGCGCCCGCCTTAAAAGCTATTCCCGTGTAATCAGAGAACGAGGAAGCAAGGCGAGAAACCTCGGAGAGAATTTCATCCATCTCGGTCAGCTTGTAGCGAAGCAGCTGATTTATTTCATCAATTTCCGAACGGGTGTTTTTATACTGATGAACCAAGGCGTCGACGTAATATCTGTAGCCAAGCTCGGATGGAACTCTTCCTGCTGAGGTATGAGGCTGAAGAAGATAGCCCATTTCCTCAAGCTCAGCCATCTCGTTTCTGATTGTAGCCGGTGAGCAGGAGATTCTCACGTCCTGGGAAAGATATTTCGAGCCGACCGGCTCGCCCCCCTCAATATGAGCGTCAACTATTGCCTTAAGTATTTGCATTTTTCTCGGGGTAAGTCGTGAATCATCCATATTCTTTACCTCGTTTCTTGCTGAATTTTAGCACTTAAAGTGATAGAGTGCTAACGCTTGCATATATAATATACCCACTTTTTCAAGAAAAGTCAATACTTTTTGTGCTAAAAATTATGAATTTTATGTTAACATTTGTTTCTTGAACTCTGCAAGTGCTAATTTTTTACCGTTTTTTCAAAAAATGTGATTAATTGATTTTGGAATGTTATTTTTATCCATAATATAAGTGCTTATACTGCTAAATAATATTTAAAAACTTTTTCTTGACTTTGCGCGCTAAATAATATATAATATATTATGTATGATTATAATTTTCGCGCGAGGGTTAGCGCGAGTATGCATATTCATATTTAACAATTTAACTTTAAATCAGATAGATTACAGAAAAAGTAATCAGAAGGAGGTGTAAAACTATGCCATTGGGACTTTCAATAGGTCTTATAGCAGGTGCGCTCGTTGTTGGCGCGTTGCTTGGATTTATTATCCGCAAGATATCGGCTGAGAGTAAGCTCGGTTCTGCTGAAGAGCAGGCGAGAAAGATTCTCGAGGACGCTATCAAGAATGCGGAAAATGCAAAGAAAGAATCTATTATTTCTGCAAAGGAAGAAATATTCAATCTCAAGAAAGAGGCTGACTTCGACATTAAAGAGCGTCGCAAGGAGGTTTCCAGACTTGAGCGCAGAGTCACCCAAAAGGAAGAAACTCTTGATGCAAAGATAGAGGGACTTGAGAAGAAGGAGGAAATTCTTCAGAACAAGACCGCTGAGGTTGAGAGAGTTAAGGAAGAGGTAAACAAGACACTCGAGGGCCAGCTTGCAATGCTTGAAAAGATTGCAGGACTCACCAGCGAGGACGCAAAGGCTGAGCTTGTTCGCCGTCTTGACAGCGAGATGCAGCACGAAACTGCACTCAAGATTGCCGAGTACGAGGAGAAATTTAAGGACGAGGCAGATGCAAAGGCAAAGGAAATCCTTTCGCTTGCAATTCAGCGCTTTGCCGCTGATCACGTCAGTGAGATCGCTATTTCGGTAGTTCAGATCCCCGGTGACGAGATGAAGGGCAGAATTATCGGTCGTGAGGGTAGAAATATCCGTACTATCGAGAATCTTACCGGCGTTGAGCTTATTATTGACGATACTCCTGACGTTATCACCGTTTCGGGCTTCGACCCCGTAAGACGTGAGATTGCAAGAATCGCACTTGAAAAGCTTATCAGCGACGGTCGTATACATCCTGCGAGAATTGAGGAAATGGTTGAGAAGGCTCGCCGTGACGTTGATTCCGCAATTAAGCAGGCAGGCGAGAAGGCTGTCTTTGAGACGGGCGTTCACGGCTTGCACCCTGAGCTTATTAAGCTGCTCGGCCGTATGAAGTACCGTACCTCGTACGGACAGAATGCACTCCGCCACTCCATTGAGGTTTCTATGCTCGCAGGAGTTATGGCAGAGGAGATGGGCGTTGACGTCACTCAGGCACGCAGAGCAGGTCTTCTTCACGATATTGGTAAGGCTATGACTGCCGAGGTTGACGGCTCGCACGTTCAGCTCGGTGTTGAAATTGCTACCAAGTACCGCGAAAACAAGGATATTATCCACGCTATCGAGGCTCACCACAACGACGTTGAGCCTAAGAGCGCACTTGATTTCATTATTCAGGCGGCAGACGCCATTAGCGCAGCAAGACCCGGCGCGCGCAGAGAGGACGTTGAAAACTACATCAAGCGACTTCAGAAGCTTGAGGAGGTTGCAGGCGACTTTGACGGTGTTGAAAAGACATTCGCAATTCAGGCAGGCCGTGAGGTTAGAATTATGGTCAAGCCCGAGGTTATTTCCGATGATAAGATGAAGATTCTTGCTCGTGATATTGCCAAGAAGATTGAGGATGAGCTTGAATATCCCGGTCAGATTAAGGTTAGTGTAATCAGAGAGTCACGCACAGTGGACTATGCAAAATAATTTGATGGATGTATTTTGGCTATAATCGCCGTTTTCCGACTAACTCGCAATAGATAACTATTGCTTCGGTCGTAAGAACGACAATTCTATCTCAAAATCCACCTAATCAAATAAGTGCAGTTTTGCACTTCATCAGAATTAAAAATGTATTAAAAATAAAATGGGGCTCTCACAGCGTGATAGCCCCTTAAAAATTCTAATAACCTCGGGTATCGCCCCGAATAGAAAAGAGAAAGTAAGTGAAAATACTTGCGATTGGAGACGTCACAAGCCCCTCGGGCATTGAGCATCTCAAAAGAAATCTCTGGAAATTCAGAGAAGAAAATAAAATTGATTTTTGTGTGGTAAACGGTGAGAACGCAGCGTTCATCACAGGAATTTCGCCTGAGCTTGCCGAGGTGCTGCTTCGCGCGGGCGCAGACTGTATCAGCGGCGGAAACCACACTCTCCGCAACAAGAGGGCGTACGGCTTCCTTGACGAGTGCGATTCTATTCTCCGCCCTGTGAATTTTGGCGACTCCGCGCCCGGCAGGGGATATACAATACTCGACTGTATGGGATACCGTATGCTTGTAATAAACGCAATGGGGCAGGTGCATATTGAGCCGACGCTCGATTCGCCATTTACTCATATTGATTCGGTGCTGAAGAGAGAGGCGGGAAATTACGATTTTTCAATTCTTGATATTCACGCAGAAGCTACTGGTGAAAAGCTGGCAGTAGGCTATGCTTACGATGGCAAAATCAATATGATTTTTGGTACTCATACTCACGTACAGACCGCCGACTCGCAAATACTTCCAAATGGTACGGGATACATAAGCGACGTCGGAATGTGCGGCGAGAGTGAGGGAATACTCGGCATGGATGCCGAAACTGTCGTGATTCGTATGCGCTCAAATTTACCGTATAGCTTCAAGGCAGCAAGTGGCAAATGCCGTGCCGACGGAGTTATATTCACGCTTGATACTTCAAAGGGCGTTGTGACAGACGTAGAATGTATAAGCTTTTAAAATGCAAACAATTATTTGCAGAAAGGTGCAAATATTATGAAATTGGAAACGCAGGTTGCAGTAATAGGTGCAGGGCACGCAGGAATCGAGGCGGCTTTAGCCTCGGCGAGAATGGGCGTTGACACCGTTCTTTTTACTACAAACCTCGACGCTGTCGGAAATATGCCATGCAATCCGTCGATTGGCGGAAGCGCTAAAGGACATCTCATTTTTGAGATAGACGCCCTTGGCGGTGAGATGGGATATGCTGCCGACCTGGCGACCGTGCAGTCGCGAACTCTTAATCTTGGAAAGGGCGCTGCCGTTCACTCAAAGAGAGTGCAGGCAGACCGTGTCGAGTACAAGAAAATAATGAAAAAAACTATCGAGAGTGAGCCTAAGCTGAGGCTTATTCAAGCGGAGATAGTAAAAATTACATACGACACCACAGACGGAATTAAGCGTGTGACGGGTGTTGTGACGCATCTTGGCGAGATATGGAGTGCCCCTCGTGTTATAATTGCTACGGGGACGTTCCTGGACAGCAAAATTTTCGTTGGGGACAAGGTCTATTCTTCAGGTCCGGACGGTCTTATGCCTGCTTCAAGAAGCCTCACCGATTCTCTGATAGAGCTTGGTGTTGAAATTCAACGCTTCAAGACAGGAACTCCTGCCAGAGTTCACAGACGCTCGGTTGATTTTACAAATCTCGAGCTTCAGGAGGGAGAGGAGAATCCCATTCCTTATTCCGTGCGCACAGAAAAGCGACCTGTAAGCGAGGTAAATCTCGTGCCTTGCCACGTTGTTTACACAAATAAATGCACACACGATGTGATACTTTCAAATCTCAATCGCTCGGCAATGTATTCGGGTAATATAACAGGCGAGGGCCCAAGATACTGTCCGTCTATTGAAACAAAGCTTGTCAGATTTGCCGATAAGGAAAGGCATCAGTTGTTCATAGAGCCCTGCGGTCTTGATACCGAGGAGCTTTATATCCAAGGCTTTTCAACCTCAATGCCAACCGATGTGCAGTATGAGATGCTTCATAGTCTTGCGGGATTTGAAAATGCTGAAATTATGCGCTACGCATACGCTATAGAATACGACTGTGCAGACCCGACGGGAATGTACCCGACGCTTGAATTCAAGTGTGCAAAGGGACTTTACGGAGCAGGACAGTTTAACGGTACGTCGGGCTACGAGGAGGCTGCTGCGCAGGGACTTGTTGCGGGAATAAACGCGGCTCTTGCAGAAAAGGGCGAAGAAGCTATGATTCTTCCTCGTTCGTCCTCTTATATAGGTACGCTTATAGACGACCTTGTCACCAAGGGGGCGCGCGAGCCATATCGCGTTATGACCTCTAGGAGTGAGTACAGACTTCTTCTCAGGCAGGATAACGCAGACCTGCGTCTTACCGATATAGGTCACAGAGTGGGACTTATTGAAGACGAGCGCTACGCGGAATTTTGCAAAAAGCGCGAAATGATAGAGGCTGAAATTTTGAGGCTTGAAAAAACCGTAGTTCCTCCCTCAAGTGAAAATAATAAATATCTTTCTTCTCTCGGCTCATCGGAGATTTCAACGGGAATAAAGCTCTCCGAGCTTCTTCGCCGTCCCGAGCTTTCCTACAAGGCACTCGCACAGCTTGATTTTGGCCGTCCCTCTCTTCCCTCGGCAGTTATAAGAACTGCAGAGGTTCAAGTAAAATATGAGGGCTACATCAAGCGCGAGCTTGCCGAGGTACAAAGGCAAAAAAAGCTAGAGGATAAAAAAATACCATCTGATATTGATTATAGGGAAATCATCGGACTCAAGCAGGAATCAGCGGAAAAGCTTGCGAAAATCCGCCCCGTCAGCATTGGTCAGGCATCGCGCATCAGCGGAGTAAACCCTGCTGATATCAGCGTTTTGCTCATATATCTTGGACATTAAACAGTTTAATGAAAGGAGTGCTACGATGGATAGCGTTAATTCGCGCACCGAAATGCTTATCGGCAAGGACGGTGTGGAAAGATTAAAAAAATCAAGAGTTATAGTGTTCGGAGTCGGCGGAGTCGGCGGATACGCCGTTGAGGCGCTTGCCAGAGCAGGAGTCGGCAATATCACACTCGTGGATTCCGATAAGGTAGCACTCTCGAACATTAACAGACAAATAATCGCTACGCACGATAGCGTTGGAAGATATAAGTGTGACGTGATGCGCGAGCGCATTTTGTCTATAAATCCCGAGGCTTCTGTGACTGTGCATAACCTCTTCTTCTCTGAGGAGACGAAATCTCTTTTTGATTTTTCTACCTATGATTATATAATAGATGCCATAGACTCGCTTTCATCGAAAATTGAGCTTATCGCGCTTGCAAAGCAGAGCAATGCTGAAATCATTTCCGCAATGGGCGCGGGCAACAAGCTCGACCCGACGAAATTCGAGGTGTCGGATATATCCAAGACAACCGTATGCCCGCTTGCAAGAGCCACGAGAATCGCGCTTCGCAAGAGGGGGATAAATCATTTGAAGGTGGTTTATTCCAAGGAAGAGCCTGCTATAAAGGATAATTTTGATTCGGACGGCAACCGCGTGCCTGCAAGCATATCGTTCGTTCCGTCGGTTATGGGACTGATAATTGCAGGCGAGGTTATCAAAGACTTAATAAAATAAAAAATACCCTCTCACCATTTAGATGAGAGGGATTTTTTACTTTTCAACCGTTTCTTCAATTTTTTCGTCTGCTTCCTCGGAGATTTCCTCGGTAGTCTCGGTCACCTCTACCGCTTCTACTATCTCTTCAGCAACTTCAACGATGGGAGCATTCTTGTTTTTCTTCTTTTCGAGGTATTTGTTAAACCTGCTTGCAAGGAAGAATACGAGTGCGATACCGATAGCGCAAATCAAGATAAATGCAATCCAGTGCCAAGGAGTCGTAAACTTATCAAACGGAACGATAGACAAACCGAAGATTATCGTCGCAACGCCTATTCCTCTGCCGATAATGATAGAGGGAATAAACCACTTGAGCGACATTTTAAGAGTTCCGGCAACCATAACGAGTGCATCATCAGGAAACATGGGGAAGAGCATCATAACGGGGAAAAAAATCAAGCCCTTGTTGTTGAGCAAATCGGATGCCTTTTCACAGTCCTTTTCGCCAAGAAGCTTTTTGCAGAGGTTGTATCCTCCAAATCTTCCGAGTATGTAAAGCATAAAGCTTGAAAGGAATACTCCGGAGAGAGCCACGACAAACGCCAGCAAAGGATTGTTATAGAGCGCCTGTAAAAGCATAATAAACGCCATTGACGCACCGGGAACGAACGAGAGAAGCGATGTGATTACAACCTGTATAAGTATAATCAGAATACAACCGTACCAGGTGGTTTTAAATGAATCGAATATCGCCTGATTTATCTGCATCTCTCCATCGTTAAAGGAAATAATTCCAAACAGACTAAGCACAACCGTCGTAGCCACGGAAATTAAAACGAATATCAGCAAAATCAAGAGTATTTTGACTATTTTTTCGTATTTTTTTAAAAACGCTTTCATATTATACCTCTTTTAGAAATGTTTACAACACAGTATTGTAGCACAATTTTGTAAATAAGTCAACTCTTTCGGTGCAAAGAAGCAGGCATAATAAAATGTTAACAATAAAACTTGACAATGATGTTAATTGCGGTTATAATTATCTTATCAAATAAAGGAAAATGCGTATGAATAAGCTGTCTCTGGTAAGACTTGTTAAAAAAGTAAACAGCTCCGAAAAAATCAAAAAGACGATAACCGTTTTTTGCTATCTGGTGTCTTTGCTTACGGTATTCGTCTTCGCTTATATGTTATTATATTTTGCTCGCTCGTCTTTGATTCTGGCAATAAAATATATCATAGTTCTAGGATTTCCATTTTTGCTTGTAGGCTTGGTTCGCAAGATTGTAAAAGCTCCAAGGCCATACGAGCTCTATGATTTCTTTGAAAAGCCGCCAAGGGCTGGAGAGGGGGATTCTTTTCCCTCTAGGCATAGCTTTTCGGTGTTTGCAATAGGCACGCTTTGCCTCTTGGTTTCGCCCGTCTTGGGAATAATTACTCTCGTATTCGGTGCATTGCTATGCTTTTGCAGGGTAGCACAGGGAATTCATTTCGTACGCGACGTTGTTGCGGGCGCACTTGTTGGCACGATATCCTCGCTTATAGGCGTTCTTGTTTTGATATAATTTAATTAAAAGGAAGGTTTTGAAATATGAAGGTGACTTGGCTTACACAATCCGGACTCTTTTTTGAAAATAAAAGGCTGAAAATTCTCGTAGACCCGTATCTTTCGGATTCACTTGCAAAGGAGAATCCCGAGAAAGCCAGAAGAATTCCCGTGGACGAGTCGTTTTTTGATATAAAGCCCGACGTAATTCTGATAACTCACGACCACGTTGGACATCTTGACGTAGTCACTCTGAAGAGATTTCTTGACGCAGCCGAGAAGCCTGTGCTCGTTATGGCAGGTGAGGCGGGATACAGAAAGCTCAAGACTCTCGGCGGCGGCCACAACTACGTTATGCTATCTCCTCATTCGGTTTGGAGTGAGAGCGGAGTGACCTTCTATTCGGTGCACGCCGAGCATACCGAGCGCACGGCGGTTGGATTTATTATTGACGACGGTAAAAAGACCTTCTACGTCAGCGGAGATACCCTTTACAATTACGACGTAATTGACGACGTGCTTGACCTTGCTCCTGACGGAGTAGATTTTGCATTCCTGCCGATAAGCGGTCAGAACAACAATATGAACGCACGTGACGCAGCCGATTTTGCTTATGAAATTGGAGCAAAGTGTGCTATTCCTATTCACTACGGCTTGGTCGACGACCGCACTCCTGACGAGTTTGATTTTGACGACAGAATTGTTCTTGAGCCTTATAAGGAAACAACTCTTTAATAAAGAAAGCTCTGCACTTAGCGTATTATCCTTAACGGAGAACACGCTAAGTGCAGAGCTTTTTATATGTCTATTTTTGCAACCAGCTGCTTGTATTCCTCGTAGCTGTATAACAGATTCATCGCTTCGAGCAGGGCATTTGATGTCATATCGTTTGGCAAACCGCAGAGGGAACAGAGTGCCTTGCGACGCTCAGAGGAATTGTCGCAACCCGTTAATTTGTCCTCAAAAAAGTCAACTTTACTTAACATTTTGCGCTCTTTTTGCGCTGTCTCACCATTTTTAAAGGGTGTAAGCAAGCGAAGAAGGACATCCTTTTCCATTCCCTCAACACCGAGGTTGCCGCTTGCAGAAGGCTTTCTTTTTCTTGATTCCTTGCCCTCGATTTTGGGAATATAGAGGTTATGTATTTTGTCGCTTGGAAGTATTCCTTGAAGAAACTTGCGTATTTGCTTACCTCCGCCGTCAGAGTCGGTAAGTAGGATAATTCCGTCCTTGGCGATTCTTTTTATAAGCGCCTGCTTTTCCTTGTTATTGAATATAGAAAATCCGCCCGTTGTTATAATGGTAGCGTCAACGAAGCCCGAAAGCGTGCTCTTGTCATATCGTCCCTCAACGATTATGGGCAGGGAAATTTTAACCTTTTCCATTTTCTTTCTCCCATTTTAAGCATAAATCAGACATTGGACATTCTTGGCACATTGGTGAGCGTGCAGTGCAGATTTCTCTTCCAAAAATAACTATACGGTGGCAAAAATCGCTGCCTTCGCGCAAGTCAATAAGCTCGCGCAGTATTTTTTCAATTTTAGTCGGGTCCTTTTCTTTTTCGGGATACATGCCAAGTCTTCCGCAAATTCTAATGCAATGCGTGTCGCAAACTATAGCCTCCTTGCCGAAAATATCACCGAGCAGCAGATTTGCAATTTTGCGCCCCACACCGGGGAAGAGAAGAAGCTCGTCCATGGTGTCGGGAAGTATTCCGTCGAAATCATTCACCAGCATCTTGGATGCTTCCTTAATATTATCCGCCTTCATTCTGTAAAGGCCGCATGGCTTAACAATTTCTTCGATTTCCCGAATATCACCGTTCGCCATTGCCTCGGCGGTAGGGAAGCGCGAGAAAAGCTCATCGCATACTATATTAACGCGCGCGTCAGTGCATTGTGCCGACAGCCTGCCCATCACCAAGAGCTTCCATGGGTCGCCTCCGTAATTTAATGCACATTCGGCACTTGGATAAATCTCCTTTAGCCTTTCAACTATCAAAGAAAGGCGTTTTTTCTTTTCGGATTTAGTCATTTTTGCGCCTCGTCAATGAGTCTTTTTGTAAGAGCAACCGACAAGCCTACAACAGTGTCGTAGTCGCCCTCGATTTTTTCAACGAACTTACCGCCACCGCTTTGTATTCCGTATGCGCCTGCTTTGTCCATGGGGTCACCGCTTTTTACGTAGTCGATTATCTCGTCTTTACTCATTTCCCTGAAATAAACTGCCGTGGTTGCAACTCCGCTATAAACCTTTCCTTTGTAATGTACTGCAACACCCGTATGCACGTTGTGTGCCTTTCCCGAAAGGGCCGTGAGCATATCTATTGCGTCGGCTTCGCAGGCAGGCTTTCCAAGCGGTATACCACCGAGCTCTACAAGCGTATCCGAGGAAATAACGAGAGCATTATCTCCAATCTCTTCGGCAACTGCACTGCCCTTTCTTACGGCAAGAATCTCTACTCCCTCACGCGGGTGAACGTGTTCGGGAAGTGTCTCATCAACCTCTCCCGTAATTATCTCAAAATCCGTTATTATCTTACGAAGAAGCTCTTTTCTTCTCGGTGACTTTGATGCCAAAATTGTTTTCATAAAAGCTCCAAAAATCTTTTATAAAAGCGACTGCCTATCGCCGCGGGGCTACAAACAATCGCTTTTTGTTGTTATTTGTAATGTTTAGTTTACAAAACCTATCTTTCTTCTAACCTTGGACATGGTTTTGCGTGCATAGTAAGCTGCTTCATCAGCGCCTGCTTTCATAACTGTCTCAAGGTGCGCTTTGTCTGCCATAAGGCGAGCAAACTCATCTCTTACCGGGGCAAGTCCGTCAGCACAAGCCTCGCCGACAGCCATCTTGAAATCACCGTAGCCCTTGCCGTCAAACTCGCGTTCGATTTCCTCAAAGGTCTTGCCCGTAAACGCACGGTAGATTGTCATAAGGTTGGACACACCCGGCTTGTCCTCGGAGTATCTGACGCACGCCTCGGAGTCGGTGACTGCTTTCTTGAACTTGCGCAAAACGTCGTCCTTGGAGTCGAGAATGTATACGACTGCGTTCTGGTTAGAGTCGGATTTCGACATTTTCGAGAGAGGCTCTGCAAGTGACATAATTTTCATAGTGTCGGTGGAGATGTATCCCTCGGGAACGGTAAAGGTGTCGCCGTAAACCTGGTTAAATCTCATAGCTACGTCACGAGCGAGCTCAAGATGCTGCTTCTGGTCGATACCCACCGGAACAAGGTCGGTCTGGTAAAGCAAAATATCGGCTGCCATAAGGCTGGGATAAGTGAAAAGACCTGCGTTGATATTCTGTGCGTTCTTTGCGCTCTTGTCCTTGAACTGAGTCATACGTGAGAGCTCGCCGAACATAGTGTAGCAGTCAAGAATCCAGCCAAGCTCTGCGTGCGCAGGGACGTGCGACTGCACGAACAGGGTATTTTTCTTCTCGTCAAGACCGCATGCCATATAAAGTGCAAGAGTCTCGTAGGTTCTTCTGCGAAGCTCTGCGGGTACCTGTCTTACGGTTATAGCGTGCAGGTCAACAACGCAGTAAAATGTCTTGAAATCCTCGGAGAATCTTGAAAAATTCTTAATAGCACCGAGGTAGTTTCCTATAGTAAGATTTCCCGAGGGCTGAACTCCCGAGAAAACGATTTTCTTATCAGCCAGCATTTATACGTCCTCTTTAAATTATTTATGAAAAAATTATACAACGGAAAGCGCGTTTTGTCAAGTATGAAATTGACCGGTTGATTTTTTTACGTATCAACGAAAGTTTATAACCGCGCAATAATTTATTTATATTATTTATTTTCATTTTATATATTTTATTAACAATTTATTAATAAATATGTGCTATAATGTGTAAGTTATGATTTAGAATGGTAAAGTAGTCTTAATCAAGAAAGGCAGAAACAAAATGGTTAAAATCGAAAACCTTGTGAAAAGGTACGGCACGAATTACGCACTTAACGATATCTCTTTTGAGATAGGAGAGGGCGAGATAGTAGGACTCCTTGGTCCTAACGGTGCCGGCAAAAGCACGACTATGAATATTCTTACGGGATACCTCTCCTCCACCTCGGGAGCGGCATACGTAAACGGTATAAATATTCTTGAAGAGCCGATAGAGGCTAAAAAATACATAGGATTTCTTCCTGAGCAGCCACCTCTTTATCCTGAAATGACGGTTTCTGAATACCTTAATTTCGTCTATGAGCTAAAGGGTTGTCAGCTTGACCGTGAGGCACATCTTGCTGAAATACTTGCAGTTGTAAGACTGACCGATGTCAAGGACAGGCTTATTCGCAATCTCTCTAAGGGTTATAAGCAGCGCGTTGGTATTGCACAGGCTATCGTTGGCGATCCTAAGGTCATTATCTTCGACGAGCCTACTGTTGGTCTTGACCCCAAGCAGATACTTGAGGTTAGAAACCTTATTCGTACTCTTGGAAAAAGACATACCGTAATTCTTTCCACTCACATTCTTGCAGAGGTACAGGCTGTGTGTGAGAGAGTTATCATTATAAATAAAGGTGAAATAATTGCCGATGCAAAGACCGATGAGATAACCAAGACTATCGAGGACGGCTATCGCTACGAGGTCAAGATTTGCGGTCCTCAGAAGGACGTGCTTCCTGCAATTAAGAAGCTCTCGGGCGTTATTTCGGTAGAGGCTACCGGCGCTCGCGATATGGATTCTATGACTTACGTTATTGACACGGCGTCGGGCGCTGACGTAAGAAAGCCCTTGTTTGCTCTTTGCGCGACAAACGCATGGCCAATGATAGGACTTTACCCCGTTGGCACTGATCTTGAGTCGGTGTTCATTAAGCTTGTAGATACTTCCGACGGTAAAATCGGAGTTAAGACCAAGAGCAAGAGATCGAGATAAGAGAGGAGAAATAAAAAATGCTTGCAATATTTAAAAGAGAATTACGCGGATATTTCACCGGCGTTATAGGCTACGTATTCCTCGCATTGTTCCTTGCTGTAGCAGGAGCGGTATTCTGCTATACTACGTTGTTTTCGATGTCTGCTGATGTCAGCTCTTATTTTACTTTGATGCTCATTTTCTGTGCAATTATGCTTCCGATACTTACTATGAAATCCTTTAGCGAGGAGAGAAAGGCAAAGACCGAGCAGCTTCTTCTTACATCACCGGTTTCCATTCCCGCAATGGTGCTTGGTAAGCTGCTTGCCTCCTACGTTATTTTCGCGGCGGCAGTGGTGTTTACCTCCTTCTACTTCCTTATACTCACTCCTTACGCAACCGTAAAGCTTGCTCTTTTACTTGGTAATATAGTAGCACTGCTTCTCGTTGGATTCGTCTTTATTTCAATAGGTCTTTTCGTATCGTCTCTTACTGAAAATCAGCTTAGTGCTGCGGTAGGTACTATCGGAATTATTCTTGGCTTCCTTGCTATTGGTATTATCAGCATGCTGATTCCCGATAAGTACTGGATAAGATACGTATTTGATTCGCTTTCCATATTCACCAGATTCAGCACCTTTACTAACGGCTACTTTGACCTTGCGTCCGTGGTTTACTATCTCTCTGTCGGTGGAATTTTCCTCTATCTGACTATCCGTATTTACGATAGAAGAAGATATAGCTAAAAGAGAAAGTAATAAAAAGGATAAGGCTTGATATGAACAAATTTAAACAAAAGTTTACATCCTACCTAAAAGGACGAGATTTTCCTGCTACCGTTCTCACAGCTATAGTCATAGCTGCAGTGGTGTTTGTAAACATACTAATATATACTTTGTCAACGGTGTTTCCGTTGTATCTTCATTCTCCTGAAGAGGATGATTTTTCGATTTCCTCATCAAGCGAGGCTCTTTTCCAAAAGTATATAGAGCTTGGCGAAAAGATTACCATAACCTTCTGCTCCTACGAGGACGTGGTAGATGCTCACGATACCGGTACGTTTGTTCTTAAAACTGCAAAGGAATTTGCGAGCAAGTACCCTGAATTTATTACTCTGCGCTTTGTTAACGCTATTACGAAGCTTGATTCAGAGGGTAAGAGTGCTGCTGCCGAGCTTGAGATTTATGCCGACGGCGGTAAAAACAATCTTAACTCTACTTCCGTGGTCTTTTCAAGAGAAACCAGCTTCCGCGTTCTTACCGATAACATTACCGGCGTAGGCTATGCGGATTTCTACACTCTGGACAGTAATAAGCAGGTCACCTCCTATAACGGCGAGGAGATTTTCGTTTCGTCTATTCTGTGGACGATGAACAAAAATCACGGAGCAGCCTATATGACTATAGGTCACGGTGAGACGGCGGATTATACTTTGTATAACATTCTTACTGCCGCGGGATACGAGGTCAAGGATATAAATCTTCGCAAGAGCGATATTCCTGATGATGCCGAGCTTGTTATAATTTCCAAGCCAACTGCAGATTTTGAGCGCGGTGCTGAGGGTTCTTCTCTTATAACCGAATACGATAGACTCCGTGCATATCAGAAGCGCGGCGGTAATTTCTTTATTACACTTAATCCTTTGACTAAAAAGCTCCCCGTGCTTGAGAGCTTCGTGGCTGATTTCGGTGTTTCGTTCTACACCGTTGATAGCGGAGAAAAGGCAATAATAAAGGATTCGCAGAACGGTATTACTACCGACGGCTTTACGCTCGTTGCGGAGTATGCAGATACCGATTACGCGCAGAATATGAAGCAAATTATCAGCAACCGTACGGGTGACACCGATGCGGCTGTTATAATCCGCAACGTTGCTGCACTCCAGCTTGATCCTGCGAAAAATGTTTACCCCATATTGTCGTCCTCAGACTCTTCGATATGTCGTGCAGGCGGTGATACGGTTGATGAAGCAGGAAATTATACTATAGCCGCTTGTGCCGTAGCGGAAAACGATTTGTCTGATTCGGCAAAGCTTTTCGTTATGTCCGAGGGTATGATGACCACGGGTGACGCGGTTGTTTCCGACGGATATTCAAATAAGGACTTCTTGTATTCAATCTTCGACGTATTTTACGAAAAGGGCGATATGCCCTACGGCTGTAATAGTGTCGTTTACGACACTCAGATTCTTGAAAATCTCACAATGGGATCTGCAAAAATATACACAGCTTTGATTTTGACGGTTCCTGCGGTTATTGCCGTAGTCGGAGCGGTTCTTATCAGAAGAAGAAAGAACAGGTAAAAATAGATGACAAATAAATTATTAAGGAATAAGGGCTCGCGCAGTGCCGTCCTTTCGGTTATGACGGTAGCGATTATAGTTCTGACGCTTGCGCTTAATTTCCTTATCACTTATATAGGAATGCAAAAGACCTTGTTCGTCGATACGAGCTTTGAAAATCTTTACACTCTTTCGGATATGATGAAAGAGGAGTGCGCCTTTATTGATAAGCTTGAGGGAGACGATAAAGTTCGAATTACTTTCTGTGCGGATCCTGACACTCTCACAAAGTCAGAGTTGACCAGAGTAGTGTATTTTATGTCACTTCAGTTGCAAAAACATTTTGATAAGGTTGAGGTAGTGACTGAAAACATAACCTACGATCCAACCTCGGTGTCAAAATACAAAGCGACCGCGCTAAAGGAAATTTTGCCCAACGACGTTATTATTTCGTACGGTGACAGATACAGAGTAGTAAGTACTAATGCTTTTTGGACAAAGTCGGGCGATATACTTACATCTTATTTCGGTGAGTATAAAATGGCGTCGCTCATAATGTCGGTGACGAGCATCAACAACCCAACCGCATATTTCGTGGCTGACCATGGTACTACCTATTACGATGCTGAAAATCCCGAAAGAAAAGAAAATATAGAAACGGCATATCTCTATAATATGCTTACCGAGCGCGGACTTTCAACAAAGCTTCTCAATTTATCCGAGGTTGACGAGATTCCCGAGGACTGTGTGCTTCTCATTATAAATAATCCTACGGAGGATTTTGTATCCGATCCTACTCAGTATGATCGTTTCGATTACGTTTCGGATACTGACAAGCTTGATAAATATCTTGTAAAAAATCACGGCTCTATTATGGTTGCCAAGGATTATTCCCTATCTCTTCCTGAGTTTGAGGAGTTCCTATACGAATGGGGCTTTGATTTAAGCACCTCGCTCGTTAAGGACGAGTCCTCTCATATAACCAACGAAGACGGAAGCTTCACCACTCTCGTGGCTGAATATGATACAGATGAAGATAGCTACGGCTATGCTATATACGGTGAATTTGCTTCTCTCAAGAGTTCACCGAGCATGGTATTTGATAATACGGGATATATTTCTTGCTCATACGGTGACAATCTCGGTATATTTGAGCCGGGAACCACCTATGTTTCCCGAGCTTATGCTCCGTTCTTCTTTACATCATCTGATGCTAGGGCTTATGAGAAAAATGAGTATGGAGAATATGCAACTCCGATTACAGCAGGTAGGCTAGATGTTGCATCGGTCGTCACCAGAATCGAGCGTGACGGCACAACGGGCGAGGATAAACATTCATATATCTTCTGCGCTAACAGCCCAGATTTCTTCTCGAATGACCATCTCGGAAATGCGTCTTACGCAAACTATGAGATAATGTCTGCACTTACTGAAAATATGATACGCTCCGACGAATACGCTAACATTGATCTCGGAAGCACGTCTATGAACTCGGCTAACAGAGGCGGAAAGGTACTTCTGGATACCGATATTTTAGAAACGGATACCTATGTAAACGATATCCTTATAACACGCGGTCTTTCTTCAGCCGCTACAGTTTGGTACGTTGTTTTGATTATGGCTATTCCCGTGGCGGTTGCCGTGTTTGGAATAGTCGTGAGAATCAAGCGCAAATTCTTATAAGGAGGCAGTATGATACAGGTAAAAAACAAAAAGCTTAATAAAAAACAGCTTACTATCATTATAACAGCCTCCGTGCTCGCATTTTTAATAATTGCATACGCCGTCATTTCTACTCTTATAAGCTCCGGATTGATTGGCGATAATAATGGCGGCGGATCGTCGCAGAGGCCTGAGGTGCTCGATGGTGAGTCGATTATCAATGGTATGTCGGCCGCATATCCGTATATTGCAAAGTCAAGTTTACTTTCTGTTGCGGTAAGTAGTCACAAGGACGCATTTTATATGTTCCGAGATAAGAATGACGAGGGAGCATATAACAGTTATTTTGAATTCGTATACGAAAATGATGACGGCAAACCGGTCAGCTATAATCCTGCAATACTTTCGAAGGATTATAACACAAAATACACTGATTTTTATGCTACGGAAAGCAGTGACGGCTTAAATGCAACGAAGATTGATTATCTGTGTGCCGCAATAGGCGCGTTGTATTTTGACGAACGCATAAATCCTGAGGAGGATAGAGAATCTCAGCTTCGTCGCTACGGTCTAAGTAAGGAAGACAGGGAAACCATTCTTATAAGCTACATCAATTCAGAAGGCAAGGAAGACGAGATTACTATTTTCGTCGGTGACAGTCTTATAACAGGCGTTGGCTACTATTATATGATTGAAGGCAGGGACTATATTTATACCTCTGCTGCCAGCGAAAGACTTGAATATCTTTTGAGTGATTTTGAGTCATTCCTTCATTCCAGAATAGTTGCTGCGGGAATTCCGTCTGACGGTCTTTACGAGCCATTCCTTACTACGGATTACAAGCAGTGGACGAACAAGTATTACGGTATCAGCAACGGACACGAGGGTAAGTATGTGTCCGACGGCTCAAACGTAATTATATACGCTGACGCAATAACCCCCGTATATTCATCAAGCTCCTCGGATGAAGACGTTGCTGATGGATACAGACACGGTGGATATACCGTTCATAACGTAGACCTGTCGTACATTGGCGGAATTCCTCACTTTGAAAGACTCGTGCAGGTTCTTAAAGGAAATCCTATAGGGGATTATAAGGGCAAGGAGCTTTTAGTGACGGTTAATTCCAACACCAATTTTGCCGAGCTCGGTTCGAAGTACAAATATACCATTCTTTCACTTGAATCTGTTCTGGCTGACGATGGGGAGCATTTTGAGGACGGTTATGACGTTGGAGAGAGCGATTTGGTTAAAATCGTTTATGACTATGACGTTGACGGCGTGAAGAAAAACACAGTTCCTTGTCACGGAATTATAAGTCTGTCAGACGCTAAAATTCCTGAGGAAGTTCGCAACGTTATTAAGAATTCAAGCGTTGGAGATTCGCTCAATCTTAATTTCGAGGTAAGCTATGACAAAGATAACGCTGATGAGGAAACCATAACTAAAGTTGTTACTGAGATATCTATAATAGATAAGCAGACTGAAACGGGCGCTATAGAATATCCCGAGGTGATAGACGAAAATTGCAGAGTCACTTATTCCTATAAGTATCTTATTAACGGCTCTTACGTACTCGAGGAAGGCATAGAGACGGTTGATCTTTCTGCAATTACCGAGGGGGAAGACCTTGAAATAAAAGAAAAGTTCCTTGGATTGACAACCTCAGACGGTCTTGATATTCTGATAAGCGAAGAAAAAATATATTGCCAGTATATCTCGGACTTCCAGGTATACAGCATACAGACTATCAAGGGATACGTTGAGGAGGATATAGTAGTTTCCTTTGAATATGTAAACGCATCAAAGAGAGACCCGTTCTATAGCGAATCAATTTACAAGAACACTCTTGAAAACGAAAACAAGTATTATCCGCTTGACGCAACCGCTTGTCAGAACGTCACTTTCCTGCTCGGAGGTCTTGGTGCTTCGAGCAACTCGCAGGTGTCTGGCGGTCTTGTCGGTTCTGAGACGGTGGCAGTTGGACTTACTCCTGCGAATATGGATAAATTCAACCTTTACGACGGATACACCATATACTTTGAGCTTCCCAGGGGAATCGTTAGCATACCCGGCTCCGCCGATAACGAGGTTGCCGATTACAAGCATCTTTCCACGCTCGAATTTAATCTTTATATAAGCCGTGAAAATTCCGACGGAACGCGATATATCGGCTCGGATATGTACGATATCATCGTAAAGATTGACGGAAAGGGATTTGAATTCCTTGAAAAAACCTTCGAGGAATATTGGTCAAGACGAAATCTCGTTATGGTCGATATCTCTCTTATTGATAAGGTTATGGTTGAGCTTGGAATGGATGACGTATACGGAAAGTACGATTTCGACCTTAACCACAAGCAAATATATATATCCGGCAATCAGCATTTTGAGGAACAGCCCGCTACTGGTGGCACGGAATATGATTTTATCACTGTAAAGCTCACATCAAATGGAAAAATATCAGATTCTGCATATTCCGAAATTTTAAATAGCGATATCGACGCAGAGGTCAGCCTTGAGACAATTTATGAAACGGTCACCGGACTTAAGACCAGCGTAGGCCATGACACCGAAGCTACCGCGAACTTTAAGATTATGCTGAACATGCTGTATAACATTAGTTATTCCGGCGTGCTTTCCGACGAGGAAATAGCAGATGCCAAGGAAAATGCTCCCAAAATAATGAGCATCACCTTCCAGCTAGAGGGAGAGAAAAATAACGGAAACCGTTATGCATATGATTTCTACAGAGTAAGCGACCGTCGTGTAATGGTTGACCTTTACAGAGTAGATGCAAGTGGAAACAGACTTGAAAACAGCGAGGATAACGTGTCCGGATTCTATATTTCCACATTTGCTGCAAGGAAAATAATCAACGGCTTCTGCAGCCTGTTGAATGGACAGACAATAGACCAGAATACCGGCTATTGGAAATGAAAAACCGCGGGGGAGATGCCAAAAAGCTCTCTCCCAAGGTAAAATAATAAAAATATTATAAAAATATAAAAAAACATTTGCATTTTTATATTTTATATGTTATAATAAATTTTGCACAACTTTAAGGCGCTTTCAGCGCCAAAATTGGAAAATAAATTAGTTTAAGGATGAATGACATGAAAAAGAGAATTATTGCATTAGTTCTTGTGGTTGTTATGTCGGTTCTTTCACTTGCAAGCTGCGGAAGCTTCAACTTTGTGAAAGAGGACCTTTCGGCATATGCAACCTTTGATTATGCTACCTTTAAGGCGGCACTTGAGAAGATCGTGCTTGACGAGGGCGACTTCACCTTCACCACTGACGAAGAGATCAGACAGGCTAAGGTGACAAAGGCTGTTTATGAAAAGATTGCAGACGCTATCGTTAAAGCTTCTGACGAGGACGACCGCAAGGATGATGAAGAGGATTATATTCTCGGCGGCGGTGACGTGCTTTACTACGTATATTACGCTGAGGACGCAGAAGGAAACAAGTACTTCACCTCTGAGATGAAGGAAACTGCTATCTCCAATTCCTCTACCCAGGCTGATCACGTTATCAAGCTTGGTGCTATTGATACCGAGGATAAGGACGATGACGAGATTAATAAGCTTATCAAGAAGAATCTTGTAGAAAACGCAGAGCTTTCCGAGTATGTTTACTCTATGGTTCTTGTTGACGAGCTTCAGAGCGAGGCAGAGAAAAAGCTTAAGGAAGAAAAGCCTGAGGCTACCGAAGAAGAAATCAAGGCTGCAAAGGCAGAGGCTATTAAGGTTAAGGCTGGCGACAAGATCGTTATTTCCTATACCCGTAGCTATAAGAAGGACAACAACGGCACTATCTCTACCGTTAACGAGAGTGCAGCGTTCGAGTCTGTTGTTATCAACGATACCGATCCCTTCCTTTCCAAGTTCATCGCCGAGCATTCCGTTGCTAACGTAGGCGGCACTCTTGAGGTATGCGATAAGGAAAACTGCACCGAGGGCAACGAAAAGACCACCAAGGAATTCAAGGTGACCATCGGTGACGTTGAGTACACCTACAAGGACGTTAAGATTCTCTGGAAGGTTGAGGATGAGGGCCAGGTTATCTCTAGCTTCAAGTACACCTTCAAGGAAGATAAGAACGTCACTCCCGACAACTGCCGTGAGACCACCGCAGGCAAGGTAAACCTTAAGGATAAAGAGATTACCTACTACGTATATCCCGTATATGCAATCGAAGCACCCAAGGGTGAGGACATCACCGCTGCTCATATTCTTGAGTGGATAACCGGCAGCAAGATTGCTAAGGATACGTTCGATGCATTTGAGGATGACGGATTCGTATACAAGGAAGAGGGCAAGGAGGACGTTAAGATCTCCGAGCTTGTTAAGGATATAATCAGCATCTACGCTCCTACCGAAGAGGACAACGAGTTCTACAAGGAGGGTACCGATCTTCAGAAGCTTTACAAGGATTATACCGATAAGAAGGCTATTTCCGACAAGACCGGTTCTACTACTGCTGAAAAGACTGCTACCACCGATGCACAGAATGCTCTTTCTGATAAGCAGAAGGAGCTGGCTAACGAGTATATTGCGAAGATTGCAGCTTGCGTAAAGGGCGAGGAAAAGGCAACTGACGCTATCGTTAAGGAATACCGCGAAGAAAATTACCACAACATGAAGGAATCTTACGATACCGCTATAACCCAGGCCGTTCAGGCAAAGGTTTGGAAGCTTATCCAGGATTCCGTAAAGGTTGATTCAAGCAAGCTTCCCGAGAAGCTCGTTAAGGAATATAAGAAGCACCTCATCGACTCCTACGAGTATGAGTACTACAAGGGCGATTACAGCTCTACAGTTTCTAACTATGACAAGTATGACACCTTCGATGCATACCTTATGTCCAAGGAGGTTCTCAATCTCACCAGCTCTGATAAGATTGATGAAGCTATAGATGCCAAGGCAAGAGAGTACATCGTTCCTATCGTTCAGATATACGTTGTATCCAAGGCTTGCGAGGCTGACGCGCTTGCGGCTATGCCCGGATTTGTTGAGCAGGACATCACCGAGGGTAAGGCATACGAGGTTGACGAGCACTCCTTCGAGGAGACCTACGGTGACAAGGCTGCTGAAAAGATAGCCGAGGCTAAGGAGCAGGCTGAGAAGAACAAGGCCGAGGCTCGTGAGGATGCAAAGGTATTTATTATCGACGATGCATTCATCAAGGAGTACAAGAAGGAAATCGGAAGAGCTTACTACAGACAGCTCACCGAGGAGTACGGCGAAATCAATCTTCGTGCGTCCTTCCAGTTCAACAAGCTCTTCTACTACCTCACCAGCACTAACATCGTAGAGGGTGATCACGACGGTCACAAGCACGCTGAGGCTAAGTACGAGAAGATTGACGGCGTTGATTTCATCGACTTCAGACTTGTTAAGTACACCATCGAAGAGAAGACTGACAACAAATAAGGAAAAAACGGTTCTGCCGTCCTGCAGAGCTAAGACTAAATAGAAAAACGGGCGAAGATTCTTCGTCCGTTTTTTAAAAAGGAACTTATGAAAGAAGTTAAGATATACACTGACGGTGCATGCAGGGGCAATCCCGGCAGAGGCGGCTGGGGTGCAATTCTCGTTTACGGCAGATTTGAAAAGGAGCTGTCCGGGGGCGAGGCTGTGACGACCAACAACCGTATGGAATTGACTGCTGCAATAGAGGGGCTCGCAGCGTTAAAAGAGCCATGCTCGGTCACTCTTTATTCGGACTCCAAGTATCTTGTTGATGCATTCGTGCAGGGGTGGGTATACTCCTGGCGCGAGAAGGGCTGGAAAAGAGGAAAGGAAGAACTGAAAAACCCGGATTTGTGGGAGCGTCTTTATTCCTTGACCGAGATTCATAAGGTCGCATTCGAGTGGGTTAAGGGCCACGCGGGCCACGATTATAACGAGCGTTGTGACGCTCTTGCAACCGCGTATGCCGACTCGTTTCCACCGTTAGAGCAATAGAAAGGCGAAAGCAACATATGAGCAATAAAAAGCAAAAAAACAACTCGGCAGAGGATAAAAAAGACGTACGGGCTGGCACGAAGAGCGCCGCGACAAAAAGCGCTGATTCAAATCCTAAGCTTTCCGAGAAGAATCTTGCAATTCTGATAACGGCTATAGTTCTTTTGACGTTTATCGTAGGTGCATCTGCGTTTTTCCTCGTTGATGCTATTATAAACAACAAATTCTTTAGCTATCGCACGTCTAATCTTTCAAATTACGTCACGCTTTCCAAAGAAAGCTACAAGGGTAATAAAATAAACGTCGATATAGCAAAGCCTCACGACATAGACGTGGACGTAGCTATACTTGCGCTTCTGGCATCAGATAAGGGAGATGCAAAGTATAACGGAAACAGCGTTTCTACTGCTGACTCTGACTTTGTTATCACTGCAGGTGCCGAGCTTAAGCTTTGGTATCGCGGATATCTTCTTGATAACGAGGGCGGAAAGATTGACGTTGCGGGAATGTCAAACTTAACTAACGGAACGCCCGCCTCTCTTGAAATAGGCTCAGGCGGATTTATCCCGGGCTTTGAGCTTGGACTGTTAGGTGAGAACACTGCTGATTATGCCAAGTTTGTGAAAATCAAGGACGCTTCAACAGATATTGTTGAGTCCCACGTTGCATACGTGAGCTTTTCCAGACTCGCAGAGGGCGCAGATGCTAAAAAGGATACCGAAAAGGTTGCATCGGCAAGAATCGAGCTTTCGGCAGACGACGTTGACGATAACTTCGGCACAGGCTTCAAGGAAAAGCTTCTCGGCGCAACGATAGGCGAAAAAATGAGTTTTGAGGCTACTATTGACGGCAAAAAATATAATTATACCGACGTGACGGTTGATTTTGTCACTGACTGTGAGAGCAATCCAATAAAGGTGACCACTTATTTCCCTTACGATTACTCCACCGCAACGCTTCGTAATGAAACAGCATATTTTGAGGTTTACGTAGAAAGCGGAGTGCTTTACGAGGAGCAGAAGTTTGATGACGCATACGTAGAGGAGCTTGTAAAGAGAGAGGGAAGCAATATAACCCTCGAGGAGCTTAACGAATTCGACGGCTCGGCTTTGACTGATAAGTACCGTGCATACGTGAAAAAGACGATAGACGATCTTTACGCGGAAGAGTATGAGAAGGCTGTCACTGAGGCTGTGTGGAATAATATTCTTGCTTCCGCAAAGATTGAAAAGTACCCTAAAGCAAAGGTTGATAAAATTCACGAGGAATATATTCAGGACGTTAAGGACCAGTTTGACAGCACGGGCGGATATTTAGAGAATTCTTACGGCGAATCAAAAACCTACGAGGATATTAACTCTTTTGCAAGAGCGTATCTCGGACTTTCATCTACTGCTGATTGGCAGAAACATCTTTACAGCATGAGCGAGAGTCTTGTTAAGGAAAGACTCGTGCTTTACTATATTATGCGTGAAGAAGGACTTATGCCGACTAAAAAGGAGCTCAAGTCGGAAATAGAGAAGACCAAAGAGGTTTATCTCGACGAGTACGTTCAGCAGTACCTTGATTATGAAAAGAAGAAGAGAGAGGACTTCACCGATGCGGAGTACGAGGAGTACGTAGAAGCAAGAGCGAGTGAAATCTTCGGATATTATGACGACGATTATTTTGAGGAAACAACTCTTTACGACCTTGCTACCAAGGAAATGGTTAAGTGGCCTGAGGTTGTCACTCTGGACCAAAGGCGCGCGTATCCTCTTGATAAATAATTCTCTATTATATATATAATGTAAAAAACCGAGGAGAAATCCTCGGTTTTTTACTATTTGGACATTTTTAAAATTCTCTGCTTGTGAGCCTGTGCCCTATCCTCGTAGCCAAGCTCTGATGCTTTATCATAGAATTTTCTTGCAATACCCCTATCGGCAGGCAGAGTTATTCCAAACTCATAAAGGCAGCCGACAGTGTATATTGCCTCAGGCATACCGAAGCTCATGCAAACCTCCAGCATACTGCGCGAGAGGTCGAATTTCTTGTTATAAAACAGGCGTATCGCGGTCGAATATAACGAACGCATCATATGCTTTTTCTTGTTTTCATACAATCTGTAAAGCTCGCGGTCTGCTGATGCTGAGCCGAGCTTTTTTGCCTCGGATAAATATTTAGATGCCGTTTTGAAATCGAACGCAACGCCGATTCCACGCGCATAGCAGCGACCAAGGCCCTCGTAAGCGCGCGAGTCGCCGAGCTCCATAGCAGTTTTGTAGTGGCAGAACGCTGCCGCACGGTTTATCTCGGTGCCGATTCCCATCTCGTAATAATAACCAATCTTTGCATGAGCGAGGTTATAACCTGCGTCCACCGAGCGCTTAAAGAGCGGAAAAGCATCTTCGGGCGAGCTCTTTTCAACCCTGCATGCTTCCAAATAATTTTTCTCTCGCTCGACTCGTATTGCCTTGGCTTTCTTTTCGCAGCTCTTGATTCCAAGCGATTCTCCGCGTTCGTATAGCGAGAGTGCCAGCATCATTTCAGGCTCGGTGAGCACTCCGTCTGAGAAAACGTCACCCAGCGCCTCAAAAACTCCGTCAGCACCAAGCTCCACTGCACGTCTGTAGTATTCAAGTGCAAGCTTTTCGTCGCGCTCGGTATATCTTCCCTCGGCATATAAATTTCCAAGATACACAGCGCCTACCGCAGAGCCTGCATTAGCGGCTTCTTCTAGCAAAGAAACCCCTTTGCTTATATCCTGAGGAAATTCTATCCCCTCTATATAAAGACTCGCAAGGTCAACCGCCGCGTCGGGCGCGTTGCATTTTGACAGCATTTTCGCAAGGTTAATCAAAAGTGCGCGCAGCCCCTTCTTTTTTGCCTCTGCAATCAGTGCGCGAATTATCCTGTTCCTGTGAGCAAACACAAGTGCACGCGGTTCCTTTGCGGAGCTTACAACGCGCAGTCTGCGATAGAGCTTAAGCGCGAAAATCGGGATTTTGTCGAGCTTATCTATGTACCATTTTGCAATATTTTCATTTTTCAAAACACCGATTCCGTACAGATGCCGTCTTGCCATTTCGACGATAGCATCAAGCTCACCGCCGTCTGCACAGAGTCTAATGTAATAAGCCGCGGTTTCCTCGTCGCCGTATCGCGAGTAGAGAAGCGCTGCATCTGCATACGAATCGTGACAACCCATAACCGCGGAATAAGCAAGCCAAAAGTCGCTCTCGTCGTCATTGAAGCGCGAGATTAGTCTTGAGTATCTGTAAGCTGAGAGCACGTCTCCCTTTTTAGCGGCAGAATAAAAATAACTTGTAGCCAGCTCAATATCACGCGGCAGAAGCTTTCCTGCCTCCAGCATCAGCGCTAGCTCGCGTTCACCATCGCGCACACCAAGCTCGGCAAGAAATTTATATATTCTGACCACCTGCGTGAAGTCGCTGGAGTTGTAGCACCTTTTTGCCTCGGCAACGAGGGCATCTGCCTCGTCATCGTTAATGACAAATTCGCTGGCACACTCCTCGCAAATGACGTAGTAGCTTGTATTCTCACTTCCGCAATTTTTGCATTTAATCATCTCGCGGCTCCTCGTTAGTAATTTTACAATATAATTTTACAATAATATGGCTCTTTTGTCAATCTTATAAATATTTTTCTTTTTTGCGGGAAAAATAAAAACAACTCACAAAAAGGAGAAATATGATGATTATAAATAAAAACGGACGAAAAATGCGACATCCTTACGCAAAGATGGCTGTACTTGGCCTTGCTGCGACGGGTGTTGCCAGCATAGTAAGCAAGGGCAAGAAGTTTGTAAAAAAGAAAAAAGACTGTATAACCAACATGATTGATGACATGAAAATGTAATAGGATAAAAAACAAAGCTCCCGTCAAAACGGGAGCTTTAAGTGAAAAAAGTAAATTAAAATTTACATTATAGGTGCAAAACGCGTTCTTTTATCTCCTCTGTTCTGCCCTGATTCCAATATTGTGTACCAATATATCCGCAGGTTCTGCGCGCGACGTTCATTTTTGTCTGGTCGCGATTTTTGCACGCGGGACACTCCCAGACGAGCTTGCCGTCGGAGTCGTTTACCACCTGTATTTCACCGTCAAAGCCGCATACCTGGCAGTAGTCGCTCTTGGTATTCAGCTCGGCGTACATAATATGGTCGTAAATATAACGCATTACGTCAAGCACTGCTTCAATATTGTTTTGCATATCGGGGACCTCGACGTAGGAGATTGCACCTCCAGGCGAGAGTGCCTGGAATTTTGCCTCAAGAGATAGTTTTTCAAAAGCGTCTATTTCCTCGGTGACGTGAACGTGATAGGAGTTCGTGATATATCCTTTGTCCGAGACACCCTTAATCACTCCAAAACGCTTTTGCAGACACTTTGCGAATTTATACGTGGTGGATTCGAGCGGCGTGCCGTAGAGCGAATAATCAATATTTTCCGCAGCTTTCCATTTCGCAGTATAAGAATTGAGCATTCTCATAATTTCAAGGCCAAGCTCCTCGCCCTCCTTTTCGGTGAGCTTTTTGCCCGACAAGGCGTATACGCACTCCCAAAGTCCTGCATATCCGAGAGAAAGCGTGGAATATCCACCGTAAAGATACTTGTCAATCTTCTCGCCCTTTGCGAGTCTTGTCAGAGCGCCGTATTGCCAGAGAATAGGCGCGGCATCGGACGGAGTGCCAAGTAATCTTTCATGACGGCAGCGAAGCGCCCTGTGGCAAAGCTCCATGCGTTCGTCGAATATTTTCTTGAACTTATCCATATCCCCCTCGGCAGACAGAGCAATATCTACAAGATTAACCGTGACGACGCCCTGGTTGAAGCGGCCGTAATATTTTGGCTTTCCGTCCTCATCGACGTAAGGCGTGAGGAACGAGCGGCATCCCATACAGGTGTAGCACTGACCGTCACCGTTTTTGTCGACTTTATTTGCCTTCATTATTTTTTCGGATATGTAATCTGGAACCATGCGCTTTGCGGTGCACTTTGCCGCAAGTCGAGTCAGATAGTAATACTTTGAATCCTCGTGTACGTTATCCTCCTCCAAGACGTATATAAGCTTAGGGAAGGCGGGAGTTATCCATACGCCAGCCTCGTTCTTTACGCCCTGAATGCGCTGCTTGAGCACCTCCTCGATAATAAGCGCGAGGTCGGCTTTAGTCTGCTCGTCCTCTACCTCACCGAGATACATAAACACCGTGATAAACGGTGCTTGTCCGTTTGTGGTAAGAAGCGTGACGACCTGATACTGTATGCACTGAACACCGCGATTGATTTCGTCGCGCAGACGCTTTTCTGCAATAGAGCTTATTTGCTCATCGCTTACCAAAACGCCCGCTGCCTGCATCTCGGCTACAACCTGCTTTCTGATTTTTTTACGGCTGACGTTGACGAATGGCGCAAGATGCGTCAGGCTGATAGACTGACCGCCGTATTGGTTTGACGCAACCTGTGCGATAATCTGGGTTGCAATATTGCATGCGGTGGAGAAGCTGTGCGGCTTTTCTATCATAGTTCCGCTGATGACCGTACCGTTTTCCAGCATATCGCCAAGGTTAACGAGGTCACAGTTGTGCATATGTTGAGCAAAGTAATCTGCGTCGTGGAAGTGGATAAGCCCGTCCTCGTGAGCCTTTACTATATCTGCAGGCAAAAGAATTCGTCTTGTGATATCCTTTGATACCTCTCCTGCCATATAGTCACGCTGCACGCTGTTGACAGCAGGGTTTTTGTTGGAATTCTCCTGCTTTACCTCTTCGTTGGCGAACTCAATCAGTGACATAATTCTGTCATCGGTAGTGTTCGCACGGCGAACAAGCTCACGTGTGTATCTGTAGGTTATGTAGGTCTTGGCAAGGGTGAAAGCATCGAGCGCCATGATTTCGCGCTCCACTAGGTCCTGCACGTCCTCAACGCTTGGGGTGGAGGATAGGCTTTCGCAGATTTCACACACTCTGCTTGCGACTGCTTTTATCTGTTCTGCGCTTATGCGCTCGCTCTCGTCGACGGCAAGATTAGCCTTTTCGACAGCATGATATATTTTCTGTGAATCAAAGAGCGCTTCTGCGCCGTTTCTCTTTATTATTTTCATATATTTTCTCCATAGTTTAGGTAAGACAATTATACCATATATCGTGAGGATGTCAAGAGAAAATTTCCATATATAGTGATTTTAATGAAAAAGCTGCGCGTTGTTGCAATTTTGCGACATTTGTGCTAAAATAAAAATAATAATACTCCGAGGAGGAGATAAAATGAAAAAAATATATGAAAATATAGAGGAATTGATAGGCAACACGCCACTTTTACACCTTAAAAACACCGAGTCCTCAGAGGGATTTGTCGCGAAAATTTACGCCAAGCTTGAATATCTCAATCCCGCAGGGTCAGTCAAGGACAGGGTGGCAAGGGCTATGCTTGACGATGCGGAAAAAAGGGGCTTGATTACTCCCGGAGCTACTATAATTGAGCCGACCAGCGGAAATACCGGCATAGGTCTTGCTATGCTTTGCGCTGCAAGAGGATATAAGGCAATAATTGTAATGCCCTCAAATATGTCGCGCGAGAGAATACTCCTTATGCGCTCTTATGGAGCAGAGGTCGTTCTTACCGATGCATCGCTTGGAATGAGCGGTGCGATAGCAAGGGCACAGGAAATTGCTGGCGAAACTTCAGGCAGCTTTATTCCGAGCCAATTCTCGAATCCTGCAAACCCCGAGGCACACAGATTAACCACAGGTCCTGAAATATACGACTCGCTTGACGGTGAGGTTGACGTATTCGTTGCGGGCGTTGGCACCGGCGGTACTATCACGGGTGTTGGCGAATATCTTAAGTCGAAAAAGCCGTCGGTAAAAGTAATCGCGGTAGAGCCTCGTGACTCTGCCGTACTGTCCGGCGGAAAGGCAGGACCTCACGGTCTTGCGGGAATTGGCGCAGGATTTGTTCCCGAGGTGCTGAACACCGAGATTTACGATGAGATAATTACCGTATCTACAGAGGAGGCTTATGCTTCCGTGCGTTCGCTTTCCGAGCTTGACGGAGTGCGAGTCGGTATTTCCTCGGGTGCGGCTATGCACGCAGCTAAAATAATCGCTATGCGTGAGGAATTTCGCGGTAAAAATATCGTTGTTCTTTTCCCTGATACGCAGGATAGATACCTGTCCACACCTTTGTTTGATTAAATTAACGCAAATATTTAACATATTGACATCCTTTGTAAAATATGTTAAAATAAAGAAGCGAAAAAGCAAAGGAGTGCAATATGAGTTTTAAAATAGTTGCTGATTCGTCGTGTGATATTACGGCGATTTGTGGCGTCAATTTTGAGAGCGTTCCGCTTAAAATAAACACGAATAATAAGGAATACGTTGATAATGCAGCGCTGGACGTTGTTGGTATGCTTGGTGATTTGTCGAGCTATAAGGGCAAATCTCACTCGTCGTGCCCTAACAGCGAGGAATACCTTGCTGCATTTGGTGATGCGGAGAATATTTTCTGTATCACTATTACTTCTGGTCTTTCGGGCAGCTATAATTCCGCAGCGACCGCTGCAAAGGCTTACCGTGAAGCGCACCCGGAAAGACAAGTTCACGTTATAGACAGTCTTTCCACCGGGCCTGAGAACGCACTTCTTATTGATAAGCTTTGCGAGCTTATTGAGAGCGGACTTGATTTTGAAGAAATAAAGGCTGAAATTACTAAGTATCACGAGCGCACCAGACTCATTTTTGCTCTTGAGTCGATGCATAATCTATCGCAAAACGGCAGAGTAAGCCCTATAGTTGCTAAAATTGCAGGAATCCTTGGCATCAGAGTGATAGGCAGAGCGAGTGATGCCGGAACGCTTGAAATTATAGAGAAAAGCCGCGGTGCAAAGGCGGCGATTTCGGATATTGTCAAAAATATGATTGGCGACGGATATATTGGCGGCAGAGTCAGAATCCATCATGCTAATAATTTAGGGGCGGCAGAGATGCTTAAGGCAAAAATTATTGAGAAAATTCATGGAGCGATTGTCGAAATTTTTGAGGCGAGAGGTCTATGCTCTTTCTATGCCGAGCAGGGAGGATTGCTCGTGGGATTTGAAATATAAGGTTGTTTTGACAATTAAAGTTTACAAAACACCGCAAAATTGTTGAAAGCGGCAGGGGGTTGTTCCTGCCGCTTAAGTTTTTTATGGTTTATTCCATATGTTATTGTATTTTTAACCATACTGTGATACAATAGAGCGAGAAAAATATTTTACGAGGAAAAAAATGAAGCTAAAAGGATTAATAGGCGACAAAGCCTTTTACAAAAGGACACTGAAGATTGCAATACCAATCATCATACAGAACGCAGTCACTAATCTTGTCAACCTGCTTGATAATCTTATGGTTGGCGCTCTTGGCACTGAGCTTATGTCGGGTGTTGCGATAGTTAATCAATTTATATTCGTATTCAATCTTGCGGTATTTGGAGCAATTTCCGCTGCTGGTATATTCACAGCGCAGTATAACGGCCGTGACGATAACACCGGCGTTCGCTACACTGTGCGCGCAAAGCTGATTATTTGTACGCTGATAACTCTTGTCGGTGTTGCCGTCTTTTTGACTATGGGTGACAGGCTGATTCTCGGATTTCTCCACGACGGTACGGAGGGGGATTTGGAGTTGACTCTTGAGTCGGGCAGGGAATATCTTTCTTATATCCTAATAGGACTTTTCCCGTATGCCATATCTCAGGCATATGCCTCCACGCTCAGAGAGACGGGAGAGACCTTCGTTCCTATGGTTTCAAGCGTTGTGTCGGTTGCGACCAATTTCGTATTTAACGGACTTCTTATTTTCGGACTTTTTGGATTCCCCGCGCTTGGTGTTGTCGGTGCGGCGATAGCAACCTCCATTTCACGATTTGCCGAGCTTTCAATTCTCGTTATCTGGACTCATAAAAACAAGCAAAAATGCCCGTTTATCACAGGCGTATTCAAATCGCTTTATATCCCCCGTGAGCTCGTGCGTCAGATAGCGGCAAAGGGAATGCCCATACTTCTCAACGAGTGTCTTTGGTCGCTCTCAATCACGATGCGTAATCAGTGCTACTCCACAAGAGGTCTTGAGGTCGTTGCGGCGATAAACATTGCAATTACCCTGCAAAACCTGCTTAGCGTTGCGTATATGGCACTTAGTAATTCAATAGGAATCATAATAGGAAATTTGCTTGGTGCGGGCAGAATAGAGGAGGCAAAGGACACCGACAGAAAGCTGCTCGCCTTTTCGGTATTTGCGGGCTTCTGTATGATGGGTATACAGATTGCCTTGTCGCCCGTCGTTCCGCTTCTTTACAAGACCACAGACGCGGTGAGAGAAACAGCAACCTATCTTATAATATGTTGGGGCATTTCGATGCCGTTTGCGGCTCTTGCAACAGCGTCTTACTATACGATTCGTTCGGGCGGCAGGGTGTTTATTACAATGCTCTTTGACAGCTTTTACGCCTGGACGGTAGTTATTCCGATAGTGGCGGCTGTCACCTATTTTACCGACCTTTCAATATACTACCTCTTCCCGATATCCCTGATAGCCGATAACCTGAAGCTTTTACCGGGACTTATGCTCGTTGGCAAGGGCGTGTGGGCAAAGCAATTAAAAATAGAATAAATATCATTTTTTAAAAAAATATTTTGCAAAAATGTAAGATTTGTTCATAAAAACAGTATATAATATACTTGATAAACTATGAAAAGAGAAAAAATATGTTAGAGCTTTGCAGTATTAAAAAGGACTACATAACCTCGTCGGAAACGGTAAACGCACTTCGCGGCGTTGATATTGTTTTCAGAGATAGGGAGTTTGTTTCCGTTCTCGGCCCTTCGGGCTGTGGCAAAACCACATTACTCAACATTATAGGCGGTCTTGACAGATACACCTCGGGTGACCTCGTTATAAACGGAAAGAGCACAAGCCTTTACCGTGACAGAGATTGGGACGTATACCGTAATCACCGTGTAGGATTTATCTTCCAGAGCTACAACCTCATTCCTCACCAGACGGTGCTTGGCAACGTGGAGCTTGCGCTCACTATTGCAGGCATCGGCAAGGAAGAAAGAGTTGCAAGAGCGAAGGCGGCACTGGACAAGGTTGGACTCTCCGACCAGTATTACAAAAAGCCAAATCAGCTCTCGGGCGGACAGTGCCAGAGAGTAGCTATCGCACGCGCACTTGTAAACGAGCCTGAAATTCTGCTCGCTGACGAGCCCACGGGTGCGCTTGACACCGTCACCAGCGTGCAGATAATGGAGCTTATCCGCGAGATTGCGGGTGAGCGTCTTGTAATAATGGTCACTCACAACCCCGAGCTTGCCGAGCAGTATTCCACGAGAATTATCAGACTTCTTGACGGCAGCGTTATAGAGGATACTAACCCTGTAAGTGACGAGGAATATTCAGAGCTTAAGGCGGCAGAGGAAAAGGCTGCTAAAGAAGAGGAAGCGCTTGTCGCCGCTCTTGATAAAAAAGAGAAAAAAGCAAGAGCAAAGAAAAAGGAAAAGGCAAAGATGTCGGTATTCACCGCATTCCGCCTCTCTGCGCGTAATCTTATTTCCAAAAAGGGACGAACCGCGATGGTCGGCTTCGCCGGCTCGATAGGTATTATCGGTATTGCTCTAGTGCTTGCCTTTTCGGGCGGAATTAAGGGCTATATCGCTTCAATGCAGGACGATATGCTTTCGGGCAACCCTATTACCATCGAGGAAAGCGCATTTGACCTCAGTGCGATTACCGGAATGATGAATGCCGGTCAAAAGGGAGAAATTATAAAGAATCCGAACAGTGTATATATTTCCTCGCTCGTTGAGTATCTTATTGAAACCAGCGATACATTCGATTCTATGCTGGTGGAAAACGAATTAACCGAGCAATATATTGAGTACGTTAAGTCCATGCCCAAGGAATATTATAACGATATGATTCTTGGCTACGGTCTTGATTTTTCAAAGACTATCTTCACCGACTTCAAGGAAACCTCTCAAAGCACATCAAGGCATCTTTCCATAAAGCAGCTGACCGATATTTACAAATCTATAATTGCTGATACAGAATATAAGGAAATGGCAAATATGGTCGATATGCTTGCGCCGAATTTTGAGCAGACCCCCGGTAATACCGACTATATTTTATCTCAGTACGAGCTTGTCGGAGAGGGAAGCAGACTTGCAACCGAAAAGGACGAGATTATGCTTGTTCTTAATTCCGAGGATGAGCTCTCCGACCTCCTTCTTGCAAGACTAGGCTATTACACAGAGGCTGAGTTTATTGAAGTTGTTAACAAGGCGTCAAGCAAGGACGAAAACGGTGAATATCACTACGACAAGGAGCTGTACCGTGAGTATTTCACCTACGAGGAGCTTCTTGGCAAAACACTCACCTGGTATCCTACCGACTCTATTTTCAGCACCGAGGAGGTGACTGTCACCGTCCCCGGTCTTGGTACCAGCACGACGACCACTGCTCCTATTTACAAGTCAGAGTTTGACTCCGCACAGAGCGATGGAATGACTCTTAAGGTCGTTGGTATTCTCACTCCTAAGGAAAGCATTTCCTACGGTGTGATGACCTCGGGTGTGTATTACACCAAGGCGCTTACCGATTATAGTATAGAGGCAAATAAGGATTCTGCGTTCGTAGATTTCCTTATAGGCGATGAGGAAAAGCGCGAAGATTACCTTACTTCGTTTACTTATTCCTACAATTACCTTCCTTACGATGCGCTTAACGGAGACAGCATAGTAGCAGGTGCGGAGCACAAGACTAACGATAAGGGCAACGTATTCTCTATGGGTGCAACCAGGGAAAAAGTTGCTGCTGCACTTGGCGGCAACGCTCTTGTAAATCACGTCAAGATATACCCGATTTCATTTGACGATAAAAATCTCGTCACAGATTATCTTGAGCGCTGGAATGACAAGAATGTGACTCTGACGGTTAACGGTGTGGAGATTGCAGGTACGGAAAGACCTAACGTCACCTTTACCGACACCCTTGAGCTTGTTATCAATATGATTAACACCATGATTGACATCATTTCGTATGCACTTATTGCGTTCACGTCCGTTTCTCTTGTGGTTTCCACAGTTATGATAGGCATTATCACATACGTATCCGTAGTTGAGCGAATCAAGGAAATCGGCGTTATTCGTTCTCTCGGCGGAAGAAAGCGCGACGTAAGCAATCTCTTTATGGCAGAGACCTTTATCATAGGCTCGCTGGCAGGTCTTATCGGTATCGGCGCGACCTATTTTATTTCTGCAATAGTCAATATAATCCTGAAGCCTCTTATCGGTTATCCTAATATTGCGGCACTTCCGGTCGGCAACGCGATATTCCTCGTTTGCCTCAGCATTGGCTTGACTCTCATTTCGGGACTCGCTCCCGCAAGAAGCGCGGCAAAGAAGGATCCCGTCGTAGCACTCAGAACGGAATAAAAAAGCAAATCTCCTCGGTTTTTTCCGGGGAGATTTTTCCTCTATTTTACATATTTTTCTATTGACATAATTATTATATTATGATATAATATTACGAATAAAAATAAAGGAGCAGATTATGAAGGCGTTATTCCGTGGAGCACAGGTTTATGAAAATGGCACTATGCATAAGCGTGATATGTTTTTTGATGGTACTTCTCTCTCTGTTTTTGAGGGTGATGTATCCGTTTTTGCCCCCTCTTTTGTGTTTGATAATACTGTTATTCTTCCCGGTTTTTGTGATGTTCACGTACATCTCAGAGAGCCGGGTTTTTCTTATAAAGAGACGATAGCTACGGGAACTCGTGCGTCTGCAAGAGGCGGATATACCGCGGTTTGCTCTATGCCAAACCTTGACCCGACTCCCGATTCGCGTGAGCATCTGGACGCCCAGCTTGATATAATAAGGCGCGATGCTTGTATAGCCGTCTACCCTTATGGCACGATTACGAAGCGTGAGCTTGGCGTAGAGATGTCTGATATGGAGGATATGGCAAGCGACGTTATAGCCTTTTCCGACGACGGCAAGGGCGTGCAGAGCGAAGAAATGATGCGCAATGCGATGACGCGAGCAAAGGCACTCGGCAAAATGATAGTCGCACACTGTGAGGATAATTCGCTTCTTCATGCAGGCTATATCCACGACGGCGAATACGCAAAAGCACACGGACACAGGGGCATCTGCTCAGAGAGTGAATGGGGGCCGATTGAGAGGGATATTAAGCTTGCCGAGAGCGTCGGCTGTCCTTACCACGTTTGTCACATCTCCACAAAGGAGAGCGTAGATATTATTCGTGCGGCAAAGGCACGAGGTGCTAACGTCACCTGTGAAACGGGACCGCACTATATACTTCTTGACGACTACTGCCTCGAGGAAGACGGACGGTTTAAAATGAATCCGCCGCTTCGCTCGCCCTCTGACAGAGAGGCAATACTTGAGGGAATTCTCGACGGCACTATAGATATGATAGCAACCGACCACGCACCTCACTCGGCAGAGGAAAAGTCAAAGGGGCTTTCCAGTAGTGCTATGGGTGTCGTTGGAATTGAAACAGCGTTTGCAACGCTTTATACCGCTCTGGTTCGCACCGGAAAAATGACGCTTCCCGAGCTTGTGAAGCTTATGAGCGAAAATCCGAGAGAAAGATTCGGCATTTCCTCCGATAAAGGCTTTACAGTCTTTGACATCGGGGAAGAATATACTATAAATCCCGACGAGTTTTTAAGCAAGGGCCGTGCAACACCCTTTAAGGATGCTCGTGTGTTCGGAAAATGCCTGCTTACCGTTTACGACGGCAAGGCGGTCTATGAAAATCTTGGTTAATAATATGCGGAGGAAATAAAAATGGCAAAGAGAACTGATATTAAGAGAGTTATGATAATCGGCTCAGGACCTATAGTTATCGGTCAGGCGGCAGAGTTCGATTATGCAGGCACGCAGGCGTGTCTTGCGCTCAAGGAGGAGGGATACGAGGTTATTCTCGTCAACTCCAACCCTGCTACCATAATGACCGATACCACCATTGCGGACAAGGTGTATATGGAGCCCTTGACTCTTGAATATATTGCAAAGATAATCAGATACGAGCGTCCTGATGCGATAGTTCCCGGTATAGGCGGTCAGACAGGTCTTAATATGGCAATGTTGCTTGAAAAGAAGGGAATTTTAAAGGAAGCGGGTGTCGAGCTTCTCGGTACGTCCAGCGAGAGTATTGAGAGAGCAGAGGACAGAGAGCTCTTCAAGGAGCTTTGCGAGTCTATTGGCGAGCCTGTTATCCCCTCTGATATTGCAAACACGCTTGAGGAGGCTGTCGAGGTTGCAGCAAGAATAGGCTACCCGGTAGTTCTTCGTCCTGCGTTTACCCTTGGCGGTACGGGCGGCGGCTTTGCCTATGACGAGGCGGAGCTTCGTGAGCTTGCAGTAGGTGCACTCGCAGCGTCTCCCGTAAGTCAGGTTCTCGTAGAAAAGAGCGTAAAGGGATACAAGGAAATAGAGTTTGAGGTTATGCGCGACTCCGCAGATAACGCAATTACCATCTGCGGTATGGAAAATATCGACCCCGTTGGCGTTCACACGGGTGACAGTATGGTTGTTGCACCCATTATGACTCTTTCAAAAGAAGATGAAAAAATGCTCAACGATTCTGCCATTAAGCTTATCAGAGAGCTTAAAATCGAGGGCGGATGTAATGTTCAGTTTGCATTAAACCCTAATTCCTCGGAATATTACCTCATAGAAGTTAATCCAAGAGTATCAAGAAGCTCGGCGCTCGCCTCCAAGGCGTCGGGATATCCCATAGCCAGAGTGACAGCAAAAATTGCACTTGGTATGACTCTTGACGAGATAGAGGTTGCGGGAACGAAGGCTTCCTTTGAACCCAGACTTGATTACATTGTAGCAAAGTTCCCGAGATTCCCGTTTGATAAGTTCACCACCGTATCAAATAAGCTTGGCACGCAGATGAAGGCAACGGGTGAATCTATGGGCATCGGCTCGAATCTTGAGGAGTGCCTTCTCAAATCGGTGCGCTCTCTTGAAATCGGAGTTTGCCACCTCCATATGTCAAAGTTTGATGCAAGAAGCGACAGAGAGATTCTTGAATATATAAATGATTTCCATGACGACAACGCCTTTGCAATAGCAGAGCTTATGCGCAGAGGTCACGGAGTGGAGGAAATTGCGGCTATCACTAAGATTACTCCCTTCTTCCTTGAGTCCTTTAAGAAAATTACCGATATGGAAGCGGCACTTAAGTCAAACAAGGGCGACGCAAGTCTTCTTCGTGCGGCGAAGGAAATCGGCTTCTCTGATAAGTATATTGCAAGGCTCTGGGGCATTGGCGAGCTTGAGGTATATAACACCAGAAAGGCAAACGGCATAATTCCCGTATTCCGTATGGTAGATACCGCGCATGTTGGCGCGTACACGCCTTACTTCTATTCCTCTTACACCGGTAAGGAGGAGTCCAGATTGACCGATAAGAAAAAGATAGTCGTTCTCGGTGCAGGTCCTATCCGTATCGGTCAGGGCGTTGAGTTTGATTACTCGACCGTTCACGCAGTAAATACTATCAGAAAATGCGGATACGAGGCTATTATTATAAACAACAACCCCGAGACCGTTTCTACCGATTATACCACCTCGGACAAGCTCTATTTTGAGCCTCTTACTGCCGAGGACGTTATGAACGTAATAGATTACGAAAAGCCTGATGGTGTTATTGCATCTCTTGGCGGTCAGACGGCAATTAACCTTGCCGAGCCTCTCTTTGAGCGTGGTGTAAAGATTATAGGTACAGACTGCGCGGCTATCGAGCGCGCGGAAAACCGTGACAGCTTTGAGAAGATACTTTCCTCTCTTGGTATTCCTCAGCCCAAGGGCCATGCAGTCACCAAAATTGAGGACGGTGTAAGGGTTGCAGAGGAAATAGGCTATCCCGTTCTGGTTCGTCCCTCCTTCGTGCTTGGCGGACGTGCTATGCAGCTGGTAGGAAATGAAAAGCAGCTTCGCCACTATCTGAAAACCGCAGTTGAAATCGACGAGGACCGTCCCGTTCTCGTTGACCACTACATTCAGGGCAAGGAGGTAGAGGTTGACGCTATTTGCGACGGACAGGACGTGTTCGTCGGCGGAATTATGGAGCTTGTTGAGCGTACGGGCGTACACTCGGGCGACAGCATCTCTATCTATCCTGCCTTCTCAATTTCGGACAAGGTAAAGGGCAAGATTCTCAGCTACTCTAAAAAGCTCGGACTCGCAATCGGCATAGTAGGTCTGTTTAACATTCAGTTTATCGTTGACGATAACGAGGACGTATATATTATCGAGGTTAACCCTCGCTCCTCAAGAACCGTTCCGTTCCTCTCAAAGTCCACAGGCTACAGCCTTGCGGATATTGCCACCGAGGTTATTCTCGGCAAGAGCTTAAAGGAGCTTGGCATCTTCACTATCTACCCCGAGGAGAAAAAGAGATGGTACTGTAAGGTACCCGTATTCTCGCACAGAAAGATTAACGGCGTTGACGCATATCTTTCTCCCGAAATGAAGTCTACGGGTGAGGCTATCGGCTATGACGACGACCTTTACAGAGCCTTCTACAAGGCGCTTCAGGCTTCGGGAATGAACGTACAGAATTACGGTACTATACTTGCAACTATTGCAGATAAGGATAAGGAAGAAGCGCTTCCTCTTATTCGCCGTTTCTACAACCTCGGCTTCAACATTGAGGCAACCAAGGGCACTGCTACGTTTTTAAAGGAGCACGGCATCAGAACGAGAATTAAGGGCAAAATTTCTGCCGGAACAAGCGATATTCCAGACTCTATGCGTCAGGGACATATTGCATACGTTATCAACACCAGCGACGTCGGCTCGTCCGATCAGACTATGGACGGATATGAGATAAGACGCCTTGCCGTTGAAACGAACACCACGCTCTTCACCTCTCTTGACACGGTAAGAGTGCTTCTTGACGTGCTTGAGGATATTACTATAACCATTTCTACAATAGACAGTTAAGAGGAAAATATGAAGGATTCGATATTTACGGTAATCTCTAACGAGAAAATCGCAAAAAACACCTATGAATGCGTCCTTGAGGGCGACACCTCGCATATTACCGCCCCGGGACAGTTCGTGAATATAAAGCTAGACGGCTTTTATCTTCGCCGTCCAATCTCGGTCTGCGACGTAGAGGGCGATAGACTCACCATTATCTACAAGGTAGTAGGAGATGGAACTGAAAAAATGAGCAAGGCAGAGAAGGGCGAAAAATGGCTTACCCTGACAGGCCTTGGAAACGGCTACGACCTTACAAAGTCGGGTGACAGTCCGCTTCTCATCGGTGGCGGCGCGGGCGTTCCGCCCATGTATCTGCTTTGCCGTAAGCTTGTGGCGGAGGGCAAGGCTCCTACCGTTATTCTAGGCTTCAACACCGAGGACGAGGTGTTTTACAAGGAAAGGTTTGAGTCGCTCGGCGTAAAGGTGATAGTCGCTACCGCCGATGGAAGCATGGGTGTCAAGGGCTTCGTCACAGACGCTATGCGTGGACTCTCATACAGCTATTTCTACACCTGCGGTCCTGAGCCTATGCTAAAGGCAATTTATAATGCAAGCGAAAGTGACGGTCAGTTCTCATTTGAAGAGCGTATGGGCTGCGGCTTTGGTGCTTGTATGGGCTGTACATGTAAGACTAAATACGGTAATAAGCGTATCTGCCGTGACGGCCCCGTGCTGGAAAAGGAGGAGATAGTGTGGTGAACACAAAAGTAAATTTATGCGGAATTGAGATTGATAATCCCATAATCCCCGCAAGTGGCACGTTTGGCTTCGGGTATGAGTTTGCCGAGCTTTACGACATAAATATGCTCGGTACGTTCTCATTTAAAGGAACTACGCTTGACGCTCGCTTTGGCAACCCCACTCCCAGAATTGCCGAGGTGACGGGCGGTATGCTCAACGCCGTTGGACTTCAGAATCCCGGAGTTGACTGGATAATCAGCGACGAGCTTCCAAAGCTTCGCCGTGTATTCAACAAACCCGTTATGGCAAACGTCTCGGGATTTTCGCTTGACGAGTACGTGGAAACGGTAAGACGGCTTGATACACAGTCAGATATCGGCTGGTTTGAGATAAATATCTCCTGCCCCAACGTTCACGGAGGCGGAATGAGCTTCGGCACCTCGCCCGAAATGGCACAAACGGTCACCCGTGCGGTGCGCAAGGTGACGAAAAAGCCGATTATCATAAAGCTCTCGCCCAACGTCACCGACATCGTGTCAATCGCTAAGGCTTGTGAGGCGGGCGGTGCTGACGGCGTCAGCCTTATTAACACTCTTATGGGTATGAGAATTGACCTGAAGAGAAGAAAGCCTGTAATCGCTAATAAGACGGGTGGCTTTTCCGGCCCTGCAATCAAGCCGGTTGCCGTCAGAATGATATATCAGGTATACGATGCCGTTAAAATTCCTATTGTAGGAATGGGCGGAGTAGCAACCGCAGAAGACGTTATCGAGCTTATGCTCGCAGGCGCTACGGCAGTCGAGGTTGGAGCAGAAAACCTCGTTAATCCTTATGCGTGCAGAGATATAATTCTTGATTTACCGCGCGCTATGGAAAAATACGGAATAAAGAGTTTGAGTGAAATAATAGGAGGAGCACACTAATGGGTAAGGACGTAATTATCGCCTGCGACTTTGACAGTGCGGAAAAAACATTTGCATTTCTTGATAAATTCACGGGCAAGAAGCCTTTTGTAAAAATCGGAATGGAGCTTTACTATGCCGAGGGACCCTCTATAGTAAAGGAAATTAAAAAGAGAGGTCATAAGATTTTCCTTGACCTCAAGCTTCACGATATTCCCAACACGGTAAAAAAGTCTATGGCTGTGCTTTCAAGACTTGACGTTGATATGACTAACCTCCACGCAGCAGGCACCAAGCGTATGATGCAGGCGGCAATAGAGGGGCTTACCCGCCCCGACGGCACAAGACCTATGCTTATCGCAGTCACCCAGCTTACCTCTACCGACCAGGAGAGCATGGAAAACGACCTGCTTATAAAAGCACCCATCGACGAGGTAGTTATGCACTATGCGTCCTGTGCTTCTGAGGCAGGACTTGACGGTGTCGTTTGCTCGCCTCTTGAGGCAGGTAAGGTGCACGACAGATGCGGCAAGAATTTCGTCACCGTCACCCCCGGTGTGCGCTTCGCTGACGGAGATATCGGCGATCAGAAGAGAGTTATGACTCCCGCCGAGGCAAACAAAATCGGCTCTGACTACATAGTAGTCGGCAGACCTATCACCGCGGCAGACGACCCCGTGGCAGCATACGAGAGATGCTGCAAGGAGTTTATAGGATGATTACGAGAGAAAAGCTGTTGAAGTTTTCGATGTGGCAGGCGATAATTGGCGCTCTGGTGTTCGTTATCAACTATTTCTTCTTCCATTTCGTGACGGACGACGGCATCACGCTCGTCTGGCATCCCGAGGCAGGCAAGCCGTTCGTTGCTGACCTTATCGGTGTTTTCGGCACACTGTTCCTTTTCGGAGCAGCCGTCACCCTGCTTGCTTCTTTTATATTCTTTGATAAAAACAACAAAAGCGAGGAAAACAAATAATGGAAAGCTATAAGAGAGAATTTATACAGTTCCTTGAGGGCGCAGGCGTTCTCAAGTTTGGCGATTTTACTGCAAAGAGCGGAAGAAAAATCCCTTATTTCATTAACGCAGGTGAAATCAAAACCGGCGACCAGATTGCGAAGCTTGGCGAGTTCTACGCAAAGAGCTATCTTGAAAAGGTAGGCAACAAAAGATGCGTGCTTTACGGCCCTGCATACAAGGGTATTTCAATAGCCGTTGCCGCTTCTATCGGACTTTCAAAGTGTGGACTTGACGTGCCCTTCTTCTTCAACAGAAAGGAAGCAAAGGATCACGGCGAGGGCGGAGTTTTCGTAGGCTACGTTCCAAAGGAAAATGAGGAAATCGTAATCGTAGAGGACGTTATCACTGCAGGTACTGCAATTCGTGAGAGCATGGAAATACTCTCCTCCGTAAAGGGCGCAAAGGTTGCCGCAACCTTCGTTATGGTTGACCGTAAGGAAAAGGGCAAGGGGGAAAAGAGCGCTATGGCAGAGGTTGGCGAGGAGTTTGGCTTCCCCGTATACTCGGTCGTTGACGTTTACGATATTATAGAATATCTCTCCGAGGACGAGAAGAATGCCGAGAACGTGGAGAGAATTAAAAAGTACCTTGAGGTTTACGGCGCAAAGGCATAAAATGCCAAAAATGTAAACTAAAGTTATAAAGGAGATGTCAAAATGCGAAATCTTGTGAACATTCTTGACTTATCAATAGAGGAAATTAACGAGCTTGTAATGACGGCAGAGGATATAATGGAGAATCCCGAGATGTATGCCGACAGCGCTCGCGGCAAAATACTTGCTACGCTCTTTTTCGAGCCGTCAACCAGAACGCGCCTTTCCTTTACCTCGGCGATGATGGGGCTCGGCGGTCAGGTGCTCGGCTTTGACCAGGCGGGCAGCTCCTCTGCCGCAAAGGGCGAGTCACTCTCGGATACCATAAGAATGGTCAGCGCCTATGCCGATATTATCGCTATGCGTCACCCCAAGGAGGGCGCGCCTATCGTGGCGTCCAGAGTTGCTGACGTTCCCGTGATAAATGCAGGTGACGGTGGCCACTTCCACCCTACACAGACGCTCACCGACCTTATAACCATTCACAAGAAAAAGGGAAGATTTGACAATCTTATTATCGGTGTATGCGGCGACCTCAAGTACGGAAGAACGGTACATTCGCTTATCGCGGCCATGTCGAGATACGAGAACGTCAAGTTCGTGCTTATTTCTCCCGAGGAGCTGAAGCTTCCCGATTACGTTAAGGACGAGCATCTCTTCACGGGCGGCTGTGAGTACGTTGAAACCGAAAATCTTGAAAGCGCAATTCCCTCGCTTGACATTCTCTATATGACGAGAATACAGGCAGAGCGCTTTGAGTCGCGTGAGGAATACGAAAGGCTTAAGGATTCCTACGAGCTTACCGCAAGCAAGCTTGTAATGGCAAAAGAGGACCTCTCGATAATGCATCCGCTTCCCAGAGTAAGCGAAATCAACGTTGACGTTGACGACGATCCGAGGGCAGATTACTTTGACCAGGCTATGTACGGCAGATATATAAGAATGGCGCTCATTCTTATGCTCCTTAAAACCAAGGGAATCGACGACCGCCGTACGAACGGTATCGAGTCCAAGAGCCTCGTCTGCAAGAATCCTCATTGTATAACGCTCACCGAGCGTGGAGTGAAAAAGCTCTTTAACGAAGAGGGCAACTGCATATATTGCGACCAGTCGGCTGAATAATAAAAAAGACGGACTTTGAAAGTCCGTCTTTTTATTTAAAGTAATTTTATTCCTGCCTTTTTACAGCCCTCGATGGTGTCCTTGTCCCATATGCTTGACTGAACCTCGCCGATGTGAGCCGAGCCCATCATAAGCATACAGAGTCTTGACTGACCGATACCGCCGCCGATAGTCAGCGGAAGCTCGCCTGCAAGAAGAGCCTTGTGGAAGGGGAGAGTGCGTCTATCCTCGCAGCCACGCTCGGCAAGTTGCCTTTCGAGCGACTCCTCGTCAACCCTGATACCCATTGAGGAAATCTCGAACGCGTGGCCGAGCACCTCGTTGTAGAAGAGAATATCGCCGTTGAGCGCCCAGTCGTCGTAGTCGGGAGCTCTGCCGTCGTGGGGCTCGCCGTTCTTCAGCTTACCGCCAATCTGCATAAGCAACACTGTGCCGTGCTTTTTGGTAATTTCGTCCTCACGCTCCTTGGCGGAGAGGTCTGGGTACATCTCAAGCAGCTCCTCGGTTGTAATTGCAAAGAGCTTTCTTTCAAGCTTAACCGCAAGCTCGGGGAAATCAACTCGCAAGAGGTCGTTCGTGTCACAGATAACGTTGACGATTTTTTGAGCCGTTTCAATGAGGTAATCAAGAGTTCGCTCCTCTCTTGTGATAACCTTTTCCCAGTCCCACTGGTCAACGTATATCGAGTGAATGTTGTCAAGGTCCTCGTCACGTCTTATCGCGTTCATATCGGTGTAAAGACCGTTGCCAACGTAGAAGTGATATTCCTTAAGGGCAAGTCTTTTCCATTTAGCGAGCGAGTGAACGACCTGACCGCACTCACCGACAGCGGGAATATCAAAGCTGACGGGACGCTCAAAGCCGTTGAGGTTGTCGTTAAGACCCGAGCCCTCGGTGACGAAAAGCGGTGCAGATACACGCTTGAGGTTAAGTGCCGATGCAAGTCGTGCCTGGAAGGTCTGCTTTATGAATGAAATTGCCTTTTGCGTCTTGTAGACGTCAAGAGGAGAGGAATAGTTTTCGGGAATAAAGAGCTTACTCATAGCTGCTCCTTGTTTTTATAAATTATTTTACCGCCGTGCTTCTGAGCATTACGTCGTGATAACCGCCCTCAACGATACTCGTTGCTGAAACGAGAGTGAGTCTTGCCTTTTCCTGAAGCTCAGGGATAGTTATTGCACCGCAGTTGCACATAGTGGATTTTACCTTGTAGAGCGATTTTTCAACGTTGTCGTGCAGAGGACCTGCATAGGTGACGTAGGAGTCAACTCCCTCCTCAAAGGTGAGCTTTGCCTTACCGCCAAGGTCGTATCTCTGCCAGTTTCTCGCTCTGTTAGAGCCCTCGCCCCAATACTCCTTAACGTACTGACCGTTTACCATAGTCTTGGGTGTAGGAGATTCGTCAAATCTTGCAAAATATCTGCCGAGCATCATAAAGTCTGCACCCATAGCAAGTGCAAGAGTCATATGATAATCGTGTACGATACCGCCGTCGGAGCAAATCGGAATATATACGCCTGTTTCCTTGTAGTATTCGTCACGAGCCGCAGCAACCTCAATTACCGCACTCGCCTGTCCACGACCGATACCCTTGGTCTCACGGGTAATACAGATAGAGCCGCCGCCGATACCGATTTTGATAAAGTCAGCGCCTGCTTCTGCAAGGAAGCGGAAGCCGTCACGGTCAACGATATTACCTGCGCCGATTTTAACGCTGTCACCGTACTTCTCACGAACGAAGTCAATGGTACGCTTCTGCCAAATTGTGTAGCCCTCGGAGGAGTCGATACAAAGCACGTCCGCACCCGCCTCGATAAGAGCAGGGATTCTTTGCTCGTAGTCACGAGTGTTAATACCAGCGCCTACAACGTAGCTCTTGTTTTTATCAAGAAGCTCCTGGGGATTTTCCTTGTGCTGCGCGTAGTCCTTGCGGAATACGAAGTACTTGAGATTTCCGGACTTGTCAACTATCGGGAGAGAGTTGAGCTTGTGGTTCCATATAATATCGTTTGCTTCCTTAAGCGTAGTACCCTCGGGAGCAGTGACAAGCTTTGCGAGAGGAGTCATAAAGGAGGACACCTTCTCGTCGGTGCTCATACGTGAAATTCTGTAATCTCTGCCGGTGACGATACCGAGCAGCTTGCCGTTAGCCGTGCCGTCCTCGGTGACAGCCATAGTGCTGTGACCGTTGAGCTCAACGAGCTCAAGCACGTCTGCAAGCGTATTATCGGGAGTGAGGTTGGAGTCGCTGACAACAAAGCCTGCCTTGTAATTTTTTACCCTTGCAACCATAGCCGCCTGGTCCTCTATCGTCTGATTGCCGTAAATGAAGGATATACCACCCTCTTTGGCAAGAGCGATAGCCATGGTGTCGTTGGAAACAGATTGCATAATAGCCGAAACCATAGGAATATTGAGCTTGAGGGGACATTCCTCCTCGCCCTTTCTGTATTTAACAAGGGGTGTCTCAAGCGATACGTTCTGCGGAACACATCTCTCGTCGGTGTATCCGGGAACGAGAAGATACTCGCTGAAGGTATGAGAGGGCTCTGTGAAATAGGTTGCCATTTTTCTTCCTCACTTTATTTTAATATAATTAGTCAATATTTTAGCACACGCGCGCGTGCTTGTCAATACTATTTTTCTACAAAAATAATTCTTATTTTGCGTTGTATTTAATTACCTTTGCCGATACGATTGTAATTGCATCTGCATCGTCTACGAAGCCCATGCTGTTAATTGCGTGACCGTAAAGCGCTTCAGCGATAGCATCAACAACTTCCATGCCCTCGATAACGTGTCCAAATCCTGCATATTTGCCGTCAAGAGATGCCTTTGCAGAATCGTGAAGAGTGATAAAGAACTGCGAGGTTGCGGAATCAGGGTCGTTTGTGCGCGCCATAGAAATAACGCCTCTCACGTGTGAGATGTTGTTTGCAACGCCGTTTTCATCAAATTCGCCCTTGATGGCTGGAAGCTTCACACTCTCGTCCTGACCGCCCTGAATAACGAAATCCTTCTGCGCTCTGAATATGGTCGTATCGTCATAGAATCCGCGCCTTACAAGTCTTACAAAGTTTTTTACCGTTATGGGAGCATCCTCCTCGTCGAGCTCAAGCACGATTTTTCCATATCCGCCAAAATCCATCTCAACGTAGTAGGTTCTGGGAATAGAGGAAATGATTGCTGCGAGTAAAACTCCGATAACTATCACCGCGGTCACAGACCAAATAATTATGTTCTTTTTTGTGTCAGGACTCATAGAGGGCTTTTCTGCCGCCTTGATGTTTTCTTCACTGAAAGCCTTGTAATTAGAATTTTTTCTTTTAGTTTTGCTCATTTTGTAAACCTTTCTTTGCAAACATACCGTTTTATAGGTTTTGTGATATAAAAAGCTCAACGGCAGTATATCCTGTGACTCCGCCAAACTTTGCACCGGAGTCTGCTTTTGCCAGCAACTCCACAATTTTTGACAGGCGCTCTGCGCCGTATCTCTTTGCCGCGTTTATATAAATTTTAAGCTTGTATTCGTTCATTCCGAGCACTGCTTTGATTTCACCGAGACCGCGTCCCTCTTCAAGAAGATGTGCTACGGCAGTAAGGTCATCAAAGGTCCTGGCAACCATACCCATAGCTGCTATCGGGTCAACTCTCTTTATTTTCATTTCTTCAAGCGCGAAATACGCCTTTTGCTTGCTGCGCTCAAGAATGGCATTTGAAAGGGCAAAGGTATCGCACTCCGGCGTTGACGAAGCCACCTCGTTTACGTCGTCTGCCGATACGCTGTCTTTTCCTCTTGCGTGTGCAAGTGCCGACAGCTTCTCCACCTCGTTTGCAAGAACGTCCATAGACCTGCCCGAGCGGAAAACGAGAGCCTTAACTGTGTCGAGGGTGACACTAATTCCGTGAGCGTCAAAATGCTTTTTCAACCAGGCGTAGAGCTGGTTTTCGGTCGATTTATCAAATCTGAGGATATTAAGTCCCTCGCGCTTTGCGAATTTTTTTATAAACGCGCTCGGCTTGTTCTGCGTGCCGAAATCAAGTCCGTCACCGCTTGCAGTAAAAGCAACTATCGAATAGCTGTGCTCGCGGCAAAGCTCAATCAGCTCATCAAGCTGAGCATGTCCTTGCTCGCGAAGCACGTTAAAATCGGCATGCCGCCACTCTATAAGCTTGTAGTCGCTCATCATAGGAGGAGATTTAATTGCCTCGGCTATAGCACCGAAATCAATCTCCTCACCGTCAAAGGTGGGATTGTTAAAAACGGCAAATGCGTCGTCGATTCCAACTGCATCGCGCAGCGATTTCAGATAATACCTGACAAGATATTCTTCCTCGCCGGCAAAAATATATACTCCCGAAAGCCTACCTGATTTCAGGGCTTCCTTGAAATCGTTTGTATCCATATTTTCATTCTCGCGGATTTTTCCGCGCCGCCAATCTTCATATTATAGAAAAGGTCTAACGTGCCACCACATTCTGTGAGTGAAGCGCGAATTTTTCTTGTTGTCACCGACGCATCGAACTTGTATGGTGGAATGCTGTAAAGTGAGGAGTGAGTGACTCCCTCCTTGAAATAAAGCTCGCTCTCTATCGCGCCGGTACGCTTGACTGAGGCTTCCTTGTCCCTGTATTTTATCTCCGAGCTGACGCTTCCGCCCTCTCCGGATTCGGAATATGTAATTACCGCCTCACCGTCACAATAGCGGAGAAAGCCCTCGCACTCGCTGATGCTTCTCTCGGCATCTCCCTCGGGAAATCCCGATGCGTCGAGGTTTTCTATAACAGATTCAATTTTTATTTTAACCTCGTTGATTACGGTCACTGCGGCAGCTCCTTTCGATTACCTTACGGCTATATTATACAAAAAGACAAAAACGGAAGGTCATCCCGTTTTTGTCGTAAATTTATCTGAATGCTTTCTTTCTCTGGTTATACTCGCTTCTGGGGTTAATGAACTCGCGCCAATCGAAGCTGCCTGCCTGAAGTGCGGTGACGAGAACCTCTGCGGTCGCAATGTTGGTTGCAAGCGGAATGTTGTTAACGTCGCAAAGTCTGAACAGGTCGAGCGCTGCCTCCGAGGGTTCTTTTGCTCTCTCTGTGCTTCTGAAATAGAATACGAGGTCTATTTCATTGTAGGAGATTCTGGAGTTAATCTGCTCCGTACCGCCTGACGAGCCGGGCATATAGGTCTCGATTTCGAGTCCGGTAGCCTCTGCAATATATCTGCCGGTTGCGTGTGTTGCGCAAAGGTGGTGCTGGCTGAGAATACCGCAATATGCGATACAGAATTGTGCCATAAGCTCTTTTTTATTGTCATCAGCGATAATTGCGATTTCCATTTTAGCTCTCCTATCCAAGTTATAACACTAAAGGCAGATTTTTGCAATTATTATAACATTATTTGACTAATTTGTCAATGATTATGCAAAGATTTCATAATAAAAAATATTTATTTTAATAACGCATGATTAAATGTGCTTAAAAAAACGGTAAAAAACAGAAAAAATATTATTTTTTGCGTTTGGGGATTGATAAATTGAAAAATATGGTGTATAATAATCCTGCTAAAATTTTACGCAAGGGAAAAAGACTATGAAAGAGTTTAAAAGAATCGGTGTACTCACCTCCGGCGGTGATGCGCCCGGAATGAATGCAGCGGTCAGAGCTGTATGTCGCACCGCACTTACGCGCGGCGTTGAGGTTATGGCTATATATCGCGGATATTCGGGACTTATAGAGGGTGATATTAAGCCTCTTGAAATAAGAGATGTTTCTAATATAATTAACAAGGGCGGAACAATACTTTATTCAGACCGCTGCCCCGAGTTCAAGACCAAGGAGGGCAGAGCGAAAGCTATTGATAACTGCCGCCGATTTGGAATTGACGGTATAGTGGTAATCGGCGGTGACGGCACTTTCCAGGGAGCAACCAAGCTTACCGAGGAGGGCGTTCCTTGTATCGGAATTCCCGCAACTATAGACAACGACATCACCTCTACCGATAATACCATTGGCTTTGACACTGCTATGAACACGGTTATCGAGCTTGTTGATAAGCTCCGTGATACCTGTGAGTCGCACGCAAGATGCAACGTTGTAGAGGTTATGGGACGAGGCGCGGGAGATATTGCCCTTAATACCGCAATAGCATCAGGAGCTACCGCGGTAGTCGTTCCTGAATTTCCTCACGATGACAACTCCATTTGCAAGAGAATTAAAAAAGCAAGGGAGCTCGGCAAGCGCAACTTTATAGTTATCGTTTCCGAGGGAGTCGGACACGAGTACGCTCCTGCTCTGGCACAGAAGATTCAGGAAGAAACGGGAGTTGAAACTAAATTCGCTCGTCTTGCTCATATTGTAAGAGGCGGCAATCCTACACTCGCTGACAGAATTCTCGCTTCCAAAATGGGCGTTTACGCCGTAGAGGAGCTGCTTCGCGGCAATTCCAACAAGGTTATCTGCGAGCGCAACGGAGATATTTGCGCAGTAAGCATCAATTATTCACACGTCCTTGACGCTATGTATAAGGATAAGCTCAAGGAGGGCGAGCTCGAGAGCATTACCGCCGAGGAGCTTGAGATTATGAAGGCGGAAATCGAGGAAAAGAAGAGCGAGCTTCTCGCCCTCTACACAGTAGAAAACAAAATTAATCTTTAATAAAAAACACCGTATTTTGACAAGTAAAGTTTGCAAAATACGGTGTTTTTCGTCTTTTACCCTTGCATCAGACGCTCAAAGCAGGAGGTGCTGTCCTCTGGAGAATCAAACCTGACACCAAGGATTTTTATAAACCTCGCATAGTCGTAGTCATAGGTGGAAAGCGGTCTTGCATAAGCGTTATCCGTCTGTGCGGCAACCAGCAAATCCTCTCCGTCAAACCCTACAACAAGCAGTGTGTGATAATACCCCTCCTCCTCACGACCGAGTTGAATTACGTCACCTATTTCAAGCTCGTCTGAGTTGGCTACTCTGCCGAATGGACCGACACCTGCGTTTTCTATAATAAAATTGTAGAAAAATTCAACTCCCGTCCAAGACGGTGAGCGGTCGTCGAGCGAGATAAAATACCACCCGAAAGTGGGGGTATAATTCATTTCACAGCTTCCTGCGTAGATTGATTGGGATACGAAATTCGTGCAGTTTCCGCCAATTCCTGCAAAATTACCGAACAGGGAATTTTGGGAAAACGCGTACTTTTTGGCATAAGCAACCGCATTTTCCCTCACATATGGTTTTATTACAAGCATTTTACCTCCAAAATGTACAGTATACACAGTAATATTTTACGAAATTATCTGCTATTTAGTGAAAAAATATCTTGAATTTTCATTTATATATGGTGTATAATTATTATATTCTAAAATCTTTAAGTACGGAGGATTTCTTATGAACTCGAACGTAAGACCCGATTCCATGCAGCGAATTACCACCAAGGAGCTTGCAGATGCATTTATATCAGAGCAAGTTGCTCTTATAAGAAAGCAGGTTGGCGATGGAAAAGTGCTTCTTGCACTTTCAGGAGGAGTTGACTCCTCGGTTGTTGCTGCGCTTCTTATCAAGGCGATAGGCAAGCAGCTCGTTTGCGTGCACGTTAACCACGGCCTTATGCGTAAGGGTGAGTCGGAGCAAGTAATTGAGGTGTTTGGCAAGGAGCTTGACGCTAATCTTATCTACGTTGATGCGACTGACCGTTTCCTTAATCTTTTGGACGGTGTTTGTGAGCCCGAGAAGAAGAGAAAAATTATCGGCGGTGAGTTCATTAAGGTCTTTGACGAGGAGGCTTCTAAGCTTTCGGGCATCGGATATCTTGCACAGGGTACTATCTACCCCGATATTCTTGAGTCCGACGGCGTAAAGGCGCATCACAACGTTGGCGGTCTTCCCGAGGAGATGCAGTTTGAGCTTGTTGAGCCTGTAAAGCTGCTTTACAAGGATGAGGTAAGAGTAGTCGGCGAGGCCCTCGGACTTCCGCACGCTATGGTGTACCGTCAGCCGTTCCCCGGACCCGGCCTTGGCGTAAGATGCCTTGGTGCAATCACCCGTGACAGACTTGCAGCACTTCGCGAGGCAGATGCAATTCTCCGTGAGGAGTTTGACAACGCAAACCTTGCAGGCAAGGTTTGGCAGTACTTCATTGCAGTGCCTGATTTCAAGAGCGTAGGCGTAAAGGACGGCAAGCGCTACGAGGGCTGGCCTGCAATTATCCGTGCCGTGAATACTACCGATGCAATGAGTGCTACCATAGAGGAGATACCTTACGCCGTTCTTCACAAAATAACCGACCGTATTACCGCAGAGGTTGACGGCATCAACCGCGTGCTGTATGATTTGACACCTAAGCCCATCGGCACAATCGAGTGGGAATAACAAGAAAATAAATAACAATTAGAAATCCATCGTGGACGAGAATCTGCGATGGATTTTTTGTTATTTGTTATAAAAGATGATTTAATAACATTTTAGCAACATTTTATCAAAAAATCAAAAACAAACAGCCGATATAATAAGGTCACAAAAGCAAAAACAAACACAAAGAGAGGCAATTTATTATGAACAAGAATGATCAGCAGTTTATGGCACAGAAAATCCGTACTCAGTATATGGAAAAGGAATCTACCGAGCTCGACGCGCTCCGCGAGCTGGATGCAAAGGTAAAGCGTCCTGCAAACGTATTCGCATACGTTTTCGGCAGTATCAGCGCTATTATTATGGGTGCAGGCATGAGCCTCGTCATGACCGACATCGGCGCGACTATCGGCATGGAAAATACTATGGTTGCGGGTGTTGTAATCGGACTTTTGGGAATGGTTATGGCAATCGTTAATTACCCGATATATAAGGCTTTTCTCGGCAGCCGCAAGAATAAGTACGGTGCTGAAATCCTTAAGCTTAGCGAAAAAATAATGAATAATTAATAAAAGGAGAAAATTACAATGGGAATTAAGGCTTTTTTTAAGAAAGCGTTCAGCGATATGAAGGAAAGCACCAAGGCACAGCACGAGGTAGATAAGGCAAACTTCGCCGCTGCAAAGGCAGAGGCAAAGGCTAACTTTGAAGAGGCGAAGATGTCCCCTTCACAGAGACAGGCGAAAATGCAGGAAGAGCGCGAGGCTCAGATTGCAGCTGCTAACGAGCGCAAGGCGGCAGCCGATGCACGCATTGATGCGGCAAAGAAAAACTAAAAAAATAAGCGAGACGCAAAAAACGTCTCGCTTATACGTGTTAAAAGGAGTTAAAAATGAACGCTATTGAAATCAGAAATCTTTCAAAAAGCTTTCGCGGAATGTATGCAGTCGACCACTTAAATATGACCGTTCCGCAGGGAGCGATTTATGGCTTCATCGGTGAGAACGGTTCGGGCAAATCCACGACCGAAAAGCTCATCTGCGGTCATCTCGTTCCCGACGGGGGAGATATCAAGCTTTTTGGTAGAGACTACACCGACCCCGGTGTGCGCGTAAGAGTCGGCGCACTAATTGAGAATGCGGGTTGCTTCCCGGGCTCAAGTGTGTATCAGAATCTTATAATGCAATGCATCAATCTCGGAATTGAGAATGCAGATGAGGAAATCCACCGCGTGCTTGAAATCGTGCGTATGGAGGACAACGCAAACATAAAATTCAAAAGCTGTTCGCTCGGTATGAAGCAGAGAATAGGTATTGCTATGGCATTGCTTGGCGACCCCGCGCTTCTTATTCTTGACGAGCCTATTAACGGCCTTGATACCGACGGTATGAGAATTATGCGTGAGATTCTTGTGGATATTACGGAAAAATGCGGTTGTACCGTTCTTATTTCCTCGCATTTGCTCGGCGAGCTTGAAAAGATAGCAACACATTACGGTATTATTCGCCAGGGCAAAATGATTGTGGAAATGAGCGCCGAGGAAATGGATTCAAGAGCGCAGGTGTTTACGTCACTAAAAACAGCCGATATGAACGGCGCGCACGCTGCTCTTAAGAAGAAATATGCAGACGTCAGAAACGAGGACGGATATATCCGTATTTACGACGTGGACGACGTAGAAGAAATCGTTGCTTTTCTCATAGAAAACGGTCACGTGGTAAGCGAAATTAAGAAAAACAAAATTGGCCTTGAGGAATACTATATTGAGCTTATGTCAAAGCAAGGAGGTAAGTAAAAATGACAAAAGAAATTAAATTTGAATCTCCGAGCTTGGCACAGAGAATCAAGGGTATGCTCGGAGTGGACTTCTATCGTCTATTTCATACTCCGCTATTTTATATTTTCCTTGCCATCGCTGCAATAATTCCTGCGATGGTATCGGCGATGACCATGATGCCTGGCCCAGACGGCAATACAATGAAGCCGCTTTATTCTAACGTTTGGCAGATCATTGCCGCCTCGAAATCGCTTTACGTTATTGAGACGATTGCCGATTACGCCAATATGAATATGGTATTTATCTTCGGCGGTATTATGGTGTCCATATTTATCGGACACGATTATAAATCGGGCTACGTAAAGCAGCTCTTTACAACCCACGCAAAAAAACAGGATTATATGATATCCAAGAGCCTCGTCTGCGCATTTGCGATTGTCTGTATGTGCATTACTTATTTTATTGGCGGTACGGTCGGCGGTCTGCTCGCAGGATATGATACCGACGTGAACGTAGGATCGCTCATTATCGCTATTGTTGGAAAAATGGTTATGTCACTCGGTTGGGCAAGCCTCTATACGTTTTTAAACGTTATCTTCAGAAGATATTTCGGTATTTCCGTGGCATCCTCCTTCTTCTTTGGAACGGGCATTCTCATTATCGGTGCGGCGGCAATAGTTGAAAGCATTAAGCTTCCTACAAGCTTCCTCAACGTTTTTCTCTACGGAGCGTCGGTAAACGCCAATCTTTCGAGTGGCATAGGTGCTTTGCTGATTTGCGTCGTCGTGTCGGTTGTTTGGGCGATAATTTATAACGTAGCAGGAACGCGGCTTCTCAATAAGTGCGACGTATATTAACGGAGGTCGAAAAATGAATGCAGTTGAAATAAAAAATTTATCGAAAAATTTTGGACAAAAGCAAGCGGTTTGCGGCCTGAATATGACCGTTCCAATGGGAGCAATATACGGCTTTATAGGCGAAAACGGCTCGGGTAAGTCTACCACGGAGAAGATGATATGCGGTCTGATTCCCACAAGTGGCGGCTCTATTAAGCTGTACGGCAAGGATTATACAGACGAATCCGTAAGAGCTAAAATGGGTGTTCTTATCGAATCACCCGGTTGCTTCCCGGGGCTTACAGTTTGGGATAACATGATGCTTCAGGCGGCAAATCTCAGTATCCCAAATGCAGAGCAGGAGGTCATCAAGGTTCTCAAAACGGTCAGAATGGAGGGCGCGGCAGGAAACAAGTACAAAAATTGTTCTCTCGGTATGAAGCAAAGAGTCGGTATTGCTATGGCTCTGCTTGGAAACCCCACGCTTCTCGTGCTTGACGAGCCTCTAAACGGTCTTGATGCCGACGGTATGCGAATTATGCGCGAGGTGTTTACCGATATTATCAAGAACAGACAGCGCAGCATCATCGTTTCATCGCACCTGCTTGGCGAGCTTCAAAAGGTGGCAACTCACTACGGAATCATCCGTCACGGAAAAATGATTGTGGAAATGACGGCTGACGAGCTCGACTCAAGCTGCCGTACTTACATTGCACTGAAGGCGCGAGATATGAACCATACCAGACGCACTCTTTCGACTAGATTCGCGCGCGTTGACGAGGATGAATACGGTTATCTTCGAGTTTATGACGAGGTCAGAAGCGAGGACGTTGTAAAGTATCTTTACGACAACGGCATAGTTGTGACCGAAATTAAAACCGATAAAATAGGACTTGAAGAATACTACGTCGATCTTATGAAAGGAGGCAAATAAGAATGGAAAATACGGTAAAATTTGAAAAAATCAGCCTTAGTAAACGCCTAGCAAGCATGCTCAGAGTGGACTTTTGCAGAATGTTCAGGTCAAAGCTATTCTACATCTTAATTGCCTGCGCTCTGATCATGCCGATTCTTATGACGGTAATGATGACAATGATGGACGGCAGCGTTTCGGTAAATCAGCAGACGGGCGAGGAAACGGTTATGGTCGGACCGGAAAACACGTGGCAAAATATCGGCACTCTTCCCGGCGGAGCCTTGGGTGGTGACGAGATTTTCATGATGTGCAATATAAATATGATGTTTATGGCGGTAGCGGTGTTCGTTTGTCTCTTTATATCTGATGATTTCAGAAGCGGCTACGCAAAAAATCTCTTTACCGTCCGAGCAAAAAGGGGCGAGTACGTAATCTCCAAAACGCTTGCAGGCTTCGTTTGCGGTGCGTTTATGCTGATTGCATATTTTCTCGGCTCTGTTCTCGGTGGCGCTATATCTGCTCTTTCCTTTGACCTTCACGGATTAAACGCAGGCAACCTCATAATGTGTATGCTTGCCAAGATATTCCTGATGCTCGTGTTCGTGTCTATCTTCACGCTCATCAGCGTGGCGGCAAAAGAGAAAGCCTGGCTTTCTATCTGCGGAAGCCTTGGCGGCGGTATGCTCCTCTTTATGATGGTTTCATTGATTACTCCTATCGGCTCAACTATTATCAACGTAGCTTTATGTGCAGTGGGCGGTGCACTGTTTGCCTTTGGATTGGGCGCTGCAAGCAAGGCGGTTTTAAAGAAAACGAGCTTGGTGTAATTTTCAAGGGCAACGTCTGATGATGTTGTCCTTTTTTATAAAAAATTAAAAGCAGCAACAAAACTTTAACATTTCTATGTTATAATATACGCAGAAAGCCTTATTACCAAGTCTTTGCGCTGCCGCGCTACCCGCACTTCGTGCGGCTGCGATATTGACGGCTTCGCAAAAATGCCCTTGCAAGCAAGCATTTTTGCTTCATGGTATAATAAGTATAAAATCAAAAATGCGCCCCGGAGGATGAAATATGTTTAAAATATTAATCGTGGAGGATGACAGAGATCTCAACCGCTCGGTTTGCTCTTTTCTTAACAACTCGGGATATGAAGCGGTCGGCTGCCTTGATGCAGAGAGCGCCTACGATGAGATGTACAAGACCACCTTTGACTGTATCGTTTCGGACATTATGATGCCGAAAATCGACGGCTTTGAGTTTGCAAAGACCGTGCGCTCGCTTAATAACGATATTCCCATTCTCTTTATGACCGCGCGAGACGATTTCGCGTCCAAGCAGAGAGGATACCGCATCGGAATCGATGATTATATGACAAAGCCCATCGACCTTGACGAGCTTTTCCTGCGTATCGGTGCACTTCTGCGCCGTTCAAAAATCGCATCCAGCCGTCGCCTTGAGATAGGCAGCTTCGTGATGGATGCAGATGAAAGAAGCGCAACCTTAAATGGAGATGAAATCTCCCTCACAGCAAGAGAGTTTGACCTGCTTTACAAGCTTCTCTCATATCCTAAAAAGACCTTTACCCGTACGCAGCTGATGGATGAATTTTGGGACGTGGATACGCAGGCGAGCACGCGAACGGTCGACGTCTATATGACAAAGCTTCGCGCAAAGCTTTCGGAGTGCGATTCCTTTGAAATACAGACGGTTCACGGTCTTGGCTACAAGGCGGTGATAAAATGAAGAAGTTCAGCTTTCGCGGTGTGCTTCGGGAATTCAGCAGCTTTCTTCTGTTCTTTTTGATGGTCGGATTCGTGGTTTCCTGCTGCATGATGTTGTTTTTAAACGTATTGTCCAATACAATGTCGTTGCAGTACACCCCCGAAAATATCGCCACCGCTGCTAAAATTACCTTCCTCAACGTCGTAATTATAACTGCTATTTTCAAAACGGTTGATTATATTCGCCGTAAAATTATGATTGAAAGACCGGTAAAAATTATTACTGAAACTGCAGAGAAAATTATGAAGGGCGATTTTTCTGTTCGTGTAAAGTCAATGCACGGAGCAGGCATGGAGGGCTTTAATCAAATCGCAGAGGCTATTAATTCAATGGCGGAGGAGCTGTCTGGAGTAGAAACGCTTCGCACGGATTTTATAGCCAACGTATCCCACGAGATGAAAACCCCCCTGGCTGTAATGCAAAACTACGGAACGCTGTTGCAATCTCACGACCTGTCCGAAGAAAAGCGCATGGAATATGCCAAGGCTATTACCGACGCTTCACGGCGTCTTGCCGATATGATGACAAATATTCTGAAGCTTAATCGCCTTGAAAATCAGCAGATATATCCGAACCCCACCACGTTTGACCTTGGAGAGCAGCTTTGCGAGAGCCTGCTCCAATACGAGAGCACCTGGGAGAGAAAAAACATCGAAATTCAGACCGATATAGCAGAGAATATATTCGTTTCTGCCGATGCAGAGCTTCTCTCGCTCGTGTGGAACAACCTTTTTTCCAACGCCTTCAAGTTCACCGACGAGGGCGGAAGAGTAAGCCTTGCGCTTTCGGCAGATGAAGAATACGCTACCGTGAAAATATCCGATACCGGCTGCGGAATGAGTGCTGATGTAGGCGCACACATATTTGAAAAATTCTATCAGGGCGACACCTCGCACGCCACCCAGGGCAACGGCCTTGGGCTCGCGCTGGTAAAGCGAGTGGTTGACATTATTCAGGGAGAGATATGTGTAGAAAGCACTATAGGCGTCGGTACTACATTTACAGTCAAAATAAGGAAATAATATGAAAAAATTCTTTTATAATTTGATTTTCCCACCCTTTTTTGTAGTTGCAATTTTTACCGCGCTATGTGTTGCGGGAATGATACTCGTATCAGTAAACGGATTTGCTTTTCACCCTATGTATTACGTTATATATGCCATATCATTTTACGCAGTATGCATCTTAACCGCCTTTTTAATAAAAAACGGTGCTACTATCTTTAAGAATGCAAAGAACAGAATTTATAAAACCAAATACGGAAATCGCTTTTTCACGGATATAGAGTTCAAAACCAGAGTCACTCTCTATTCTTCTCTCGTTATAAATACCGGAAACGTTGCGCTTAATATAGTGTACGGATTCGTCTTTAATACCAGATGGTTCTTTCTGCTTGCCGTTTATTACGCGACTTTAACCGTTATGCGTTTTGCTCTTGCGCTTTATACAGGGGCGTATTCTCTTGGCGCGAATATGCTCGGCGAGTGGAAAAGAGCCAGGGCGTGTGCAGCAGTATTGACCTTGATAAATCTATCACTGACGGGTGTTGTTTTGATGATGATGTATCAAAACAGGGGATTTGTCTATGCTGGAATGTTAATATACGTTATGGCTGCGTATTCCTTCTATCACATAACCACCGCGATAATAGATATTATAAAGTACAGAAAATATAAAAGCCCCATAATCAACTCTATAAAATCCGTTAAGCTTGCGGCTGCGCTTGTTTCCATGCTAACGCTTGAAACTGCTATGCTGGCTGCCTTTGGAACGGATATGCCAATTGAAGAAAAGAGAATTTTCATAGCAGCGACAGGTGCTGGTATAAGCGCAATTGTTATCGGAATTTCGAGTTATATGATAGTAAAATCAACGCATGAAATAAACAAATTAAAGGAAATAAATAATGATTGAAAATAATAAATTTGAGTATAACTATTCCGCTAAGGAACAGGCAGAGCTGAAGAAAATACGTGAAAAATACACCGCGCCGACAGAGGCCGAGGATAAGATGGCTCGTCTTCGCCGACTTGATGCAAGCGTGACGAAAACGGCACAAGCTGTTTCCATTGCGTTTGGTGTAATCGGCACGCTTATTCTCGGATTTGGAATGAGTCTTTGTATGACCGATTTGGCAAAAATTATAGGCGCAGAGGCAAACATGTCAACTATTATTGGCATAATCATCGGTATTGCCAGTGGTGTGCTCGCCAGTTTCGCGTATCCAATCTATAACGCAATAGTAAAGCTGAAGCGCAAACAGCTCGCTCCTGAGATAATTCGTCTGACCGACGAGCTTATGAAATAAGAGAAAAATACAAGCTTAAATCAAGCTACACCTTGACAAGACCTTTTGAAAAGTTGTATAATCAACCTATATCTGAAAGGTGGGCGGCAAAATGTACGACGTAGCGATAATCGGTGCAGGACCTGCGGGTGCAGTACTTGCACTTGAGCTGGCGAAAGCCGACGAAAAATTGAAAATACTCCTCGTGGACGGCTCGTCGGAGCATGGCAAGGTTTGTGGCGGTCTTCTTTCTCCTGATGCAAAGGCAGAGCTTTCGTCCATGGGACTAACAGTTCCTGAGGCAGTTATCACCTCACCCCAGACAAGCACGGTGGATACGATAGACCTCGAGCGCGGTATTACTCGCATATACGGCAGAGATTATCTCAATATGGACCGCGCGGCGTTTGATTCCTGGCTTGTTTCCTTAATCCCTGATACCGTTGAAATAAGGCGCGCAAGATGCGTTTCTGTTGAGAAAAGCGGCAATGAATTTGACTTAAGACTGAAATCGGCAGGTAAGCTTGAAGAAATCAAGGCTTCGATAGTGGTTGGCGCAGACGGCGCTGCATCAATCGTAAGGCGCTCTGTTTTCCCAAACAAAAAGACCTACAAGTACGTATCAATTCAGGAGTGGTACGAAATACCCGATAAAAAAATACCCGTTTTTTCATGTATTTACGATGAGAAAACGAGCGATTCTTGCTCCTGGACGATTATAAAGGACGATAATTTTATTTTTGGCGGTGCTTTTCTTAAGGACGGCTGCCGCAGGGCGTTTGCCGAGCAGAAGTCGCGACTTGAAAAGCACTACGGCGTAAGATTTGGCACACCTCGAAAGCAGGAGGCTTGCCTTGTTGTCAGCCCTCGCAGGTACGGAGATTTCTTCGTAGGTCAGGACGGCGCGTATCTCGTAGGTGAGGCGGCAGGCTTTATCAGTTCCAGCTCCTTTGAGGGAATAAGCTCGGCAATCCGTTCGGGCAGAATGCTGGCACGAGCAATTTCTTCAGGTCGGGACAAGCAGCAAATCACGAAAAAATACCAATCCGCGACAATAGGCTTGAGATTTAAGCTGCTTCTCAAAATACCCAAAATGAAAATACTTACCTCGCCTACGCTTCGTCATTTAATTATGAAAAGCGGTGTGACGGCAAAAAAGAGCCTTGAATAAAAAGGCTCTTTTTTAGTTAATAACTACAGAATTATAAATATTTTATGTTGACAAATATATTACTATGTTGTAAAATTAAAATGTAAGATTATGTCAAAAGGAGAGAAAGTATGAGAAAATTTACTAAAAGTGCAATAGCGCTGCTTCTTTCATTTATACTTATAATTTCGTCTGCTACACCTATATTTGCGGTGAGCAAGGACTCGAGCGGTCAACCGCTACAGTATTCCTCGGAGTACAACTCAGGTGAGCGCGACGTCGTATGTACAACGCTGGACGGTACGAGCGCATCAAGCTACTATACGGGTAGCTACACCTATGAAAATTTAATGTCGCTTTCATCCTCCGCGCTGAAAAGCACGCTCCACACGCTGATGACAAGCACGCACAAGTATACCTCATCTTATAACGATTGTCATTATAAGGCAGACAGAACTGACTGCGAGAATGAGAATCGCAGAGTATCACTCCTTTACACCCAATATTCAGCAACTATGGACGACTACATTAGCGGATCAACCGGTTGGAACCGCGAGCACGTATGGCCCAAGAGTCTAGGTGGAGATAGCGAATCCGGCGGTGGTGCAGATCTTCACCATATCCGCCCCGATGATAATAAAACAAACAGCACCAGAGGTAGCCTTAAGTTTGGAGAGGTTAACGGCGGTAGCCCTGTAAATGGTTCTAGCACGGTTGGCAGTCTTACCGGTGGTTACGTTGGAGGCGGATATATGGAGCCTCATGATAACGTAAAAGGCGACGTAGCACGTATCTGTCTTTACGTTATGGTAAGATGGGATTCTGAATGGGGTGCTACCAGCATAACGCAGGTGTTCCAGAGCGTTGACGTGCTTCTCGAGTGGTGTGAGATGGACCCCGTCGATACCTGGGAGATGGGTAGAAACGAGGTTGTTCAGGATATTCAAGGCAATAGAAACGTATTTATCGACTATCCCGAGTTTGCTTGGCTTATCTATGGAAGAGAGATCCCTGCTGATATGACCACCCCCTCGGGTAATAGCTCGGCTCTTGATCCCTCCTGCCCTCACACGAGCACTACTATAAAGAATCAGGTGAGTGCGACCTGCGGCAAGGACGGCTACACCGGTGATACATACTGTACCTCTTGCAACGGCAAGCTTCAGAGCGGTACTAAAATTTCCGCGACAGGCAATCACAGCTTTAGCGCTTGGGTTGAAAGCGGCACTACACAGACTCGCACCTGTACTATCTGCGGCAAGACCGAGAGCCAGCAGATTGAATGTAAGCACGCATCTACCGCGGTGAGAAACGCAGTTGCCGAAACCTGCGGCAAGGACGGCTATACGGGAGATACGTATTGTCTTATCTGCGGAAGCACCGTTCAAAAGGGCACTACGATTTCAAAGACAGGCATTCATAGCTACAACGAGTGGCAGATTAACGTATCTGCAAACACCAAGACACGCTCCTGTTATATATGCGGACATTCCGAAACCGTGTCTGCAGATCTTGAAAACTGTACTCACGAGAACACTGAATTGCGAAACCAGGTAGCAGCAACCTGTGGCAAGGCAGGCTACACGGGCGACGAGTGCTGCACCGTTTGCTATCAGGTTGTCGTTAAGGGAACTGCTATCGCAGCGACAGGCAACCACAACTTTGGCGAGGTTGTAATAATCGTTGCACCCACGTATATTCACGAGGGCTCTGGCAAGCAGGCTTGCTCCGACTGTGATGAGGTAAAGACCGTCACGCTCTCTCCTCTTGCGACAGATGGCGAGCTCACCGTAGAGCAGCTTATTTCCTGTCTTGATTCAGATGCTGAAAAGATTCTCTTGCTTCTTACGCTCGGTATGACGGACAGATTTTTCGTTGATGCAATTTCAAAGTAATACAGTCCTTATTCTTGAAGAAATAAAAGGAGAAAAGTTATGAAATTACTTAATAAAATAATATCTACCTCGCTTGTTCTTGCGCTGCTTCTTTGCGGTCTGATTTCCTGCACACCCAAGGAAGAAAACGTATACAAGGCTCACGTTATAACCAGCTTCACCTCAGATGATGCGGATTTGGTAGGAGTGATAATCCAGATTGAGAAGTCCGAGGTTGACCTTCTCGTATACGGTGATAACGTAATGGCAACCTCCTCGACAAAGTTTGGTGATATTCAGATGGACAAGGCCATTACTGTATACGGCGACATTATTTACAACAACACCACTCTCGTTGCCGAGGGCAGAACTGTCACGGAAAAGCAAAAGGCGTCCCTCAAGGCAGAGCAGAGAGCAACGCTGCTTGCTGATATTGGCGCAGGCGCAAGCCTTGATACCGACGACTTTAACAACGTAAAGAAGTCAGAGGATAAAAAGAGTGTTGCTTACACCTGCTCGGGTGTTAATAATGAAGCAAAGGCCTCTCTTCTTAAAATCTTTTCTGCAAAATTTGGCTCAATGGCAGAGAGCGTTGAGGTGGTTGATGCTGAATACTACGTAGAAAAGACTGACGGCAAGGCAACGAGCTATATTCTCAACACCTCATTTGCTATCACCATGAACGGCAAAACCTACAATATCAACATGACCGTTGAGTGTGAATACGACTACGATACCAAGGAAAAGGTTGCTCTCCCTGAGGGTGCATCTGACTATATTGTCACAACATACGACGACGTTATTGGCTAATATTTGTAAACTGTAATTTACAAATAAGCCTAAAATGGAGGTAAAAATGAAAAGATATACTAAAAGTATAGTAGCACTATTGCTTACTTTTATACTTATAGTTTCCTCGTGCCTGCCGATATGCGCGGCTCAGTCGTATTCAAAGCCGTCAACTCCTACCAGATATAATTACGGAGAACGTGGAGAGCTTTGTACGACGCTTGAAGGCACGGACGCCCCCGATTATTATATTGATAACGGTTATTCCTACGACGAGTTTGAGGATATGTCTCAGACCGAGCTTCTCTCGGAGCTCAGAGAGCTGATGAGCAGTACCCACAAGGCACTGACCACCTATGAAAACTGTCGCGACTGGGCGTATTATACCGATTGTGAGAACGAGGCCGGCAAATATATCTCAGACGAAAACCAAAAAACCGTAGTTCTTTTATACACAGACTATACTACTACGCGCGATCAGTGGCAGAAATGGAACCGCGAGCACGTTTGGCCGCAGAGTCACGGTGGTAATGATGATGATGTAGACGAGGAAATAAAAAAAGAATACGGCAATAGCGATGGCGAGGTTGGCGATGTGCTCGGCGGCGCTGACCTGCACCACGTTCGTCCTGCCGATTACGGCGTCAACAGCTCAAGAGGAAATAAGCCGTATGGAGAATCCGGCACTAACCCTACCGAAAAATACGGAACTCAGGCTGCCCCCGGAGTACTCGGCGGTACGTACAACAACACCTACTTTGAGCCTCTTGATCATGCAAAAGGTGACGTAGCACGAATAATACTTTACGTGTGGGTAAGATGGGGTGCTGAATGGGGCGCTGAAGATGTGAATGATCCATTCAATAGCGTCACCGAGGTATTTGAGAGCGTTGACTTGCTTCTCGAGTGGTGTGAGCTCGACCCTGTTGATACCTGGGAAATGGGAAGAAACGACGTTGTAGAGAGCATTCAGGGCAACCGCAACGTATTTATAGACTATCCCGAGCTTGCGTGGCTCATCTTCGACAAGGAAATTCCCAATGATATGACCACTCCCTCCGGAGAGGCTAAAAATCAGGCGTCCGGCGGTGAAACGCCCGATACTCCTACTCCTCCGCCGGCTTGCACTCATACAAACAAAACCGTTAAGGGTGCTATTTCGGCAACCTGCGGCAAGGCGGGCTACAGCGGAGATACTTATTGCTCTGACTGCGGAGAGAAGCTTGCAACCGGTACAGCTATAAGCGCAACGGGAAATCACTCTTACGGTGAGCTTAACGTGACTGAAGCGCCAAACGCCATCAAGGGCGGCAAGGGAGAGCATACCTGTAGGGTGTGCGGTGACGTAAAAACCGTTGAGCTTCCTCCCACGTGTACGGAGGACGAATTGACCGTCAAGCTTCTCTTAGAAAGCATAGCGTCGGATGAAGAAAAGATAATTCTTCTTTTGCTTCTTGGAGTATCTGACAAGGTATTTTACGAAGAATTAACCAAATAAAAAAACTGTCCCGAGAAAATCGGGACAGTTTTTACGTTATTCCTATTACAGCACCAGAGAGGGGGCAGAGTAAACTCTTGCCGCAAGCTCCTGGTTGAGCATATAGAGCGACTTGGGGTCAGAGCCGAAGAGCTCCATTTTGGTAATCATATCGTTTGCGTTGGTTTCCTCTTCACCCTGCTCCTTGACGAACCAGTCGAGGAATTGCATCGTGCGGAAATCCTTTACGTCGTACGCTGCGGAGTAGATGTCGTTGATGAGCGAGGTGACGTATTCTTCGTGCTCAAGTCCTGCCTTGAGAACGTCAAGATGCGACGAAAATTCCTTATCGGGCTTTGCTATTGCATCAAGGGTGACAATCTGGTTTTCGTTTTGCAGATACTGATAGAAGAGCATCGCGTGGTCGCGCTCCTCCTGCGCCTGAATCATATACCAGTTAGCGAAGCCGTCAAGGCCTACACGCTTGAAATAGTTGGAAAAATCGAGATAGAGATATGCTGAATAAAGCTCCTTATTTATCTGCTGATTTAAAAGCTCGTGTACACGTGAGTTCATATTTTTATCCTTTCTTATATTTCAGATTTCCACAGTCCGTGCAGGTTGCAGTATGCATAAACCGCTACGGGCTTCTCACCGTTAAGTGCGAACTCTGCCGCAGGCTTTTCTCCTGCTGCGAGATACTTATACTGCGCGCCCTTGTCCGTCTCGAGATAAATCCAGAGAATACTGTGCTCCTCTGACATAGGATGCTCCACCGAGCCTACGAACACGCTCACGCAGTCGCCCTCGACTTTAACCTCCGGGATATGCTTTTCGCGGCTTGCTTCGACCGTGCCTGCTTCCAGCAGGGACATTTTCTGTCCGCAGCAGAAGGGAACGACACCGGAGTCGCTTACCTTATCAATTATATTACCGCATTTTTCACAGATATAGAATTTTTTTGCCATTTTATATTTCCTCCAAGGTGTTTTTTGCTTTTGTAATTTTATTTTAACATAAAATTATGAACATTTCTGTGATTTAGTCACAAAAAATTGACACAAATTAAAAAAGGTGATATAATATTTAAAAAACAATGCTGTTAGGAGGCAACTAGTCGTATGAGTGAGCTTGAAATGTGCGAGCTTTTCTCGAAAAATCTTCCTTTTTATGATAAAATAAACGACACCGAGCGTGCTACGATTTTACGCTCCTCGCAGTACGTATGCTTTAGTCGCGGAACTAATATTCACGACGGCGGCGAGTGTACGGGTGTTATTCTTATAAAAAAAGGAACGCTGAGAGTTTATATTATTTCCGAGGACGGCAAGGAGATTACCCTCTACCGTCTGTTTGCGGGAGACATATGCATTCTTTCGGCCTCCTGCGTTCTCGATACCATCACCTTTGACGTTTTCATAGACGCGGAGGAGGACAGTGAGTGTGTGGTTGTGGGCGGCTGCGCCATTGAGGATATTGCAAGGCGGATTCCCGAGGTGAAGATTTTCACTCTTGAAACCGCCCTGGCTCGTTTTTCCGACGTTATGTGGGTAATGCAGCAGATACTCTTTATGAGTATGGACAAGCGCCTTGCTATATTCCTGCTTGACGAATGCTCAAAGACCGGCTCTGATACGGTAAAGCTGACTCACGAGCAGATAGCAAAATATATGGGCTCTGCCCGTGAGGTTGTATCAAGAATGCTCAAATACTTTGCCGCCGAGGGCATAGTAAGCGCGTCGCGCAGTGAGGGAATCAAAATCCTCGACAAGAAAAGGCTTCGCGCACTTACCGTTTAAGCGTTGAGCATAGCAAGTATCTGTTCTTTAGAGCGTGCGCCGACTGCCTGACCTACAACCTTTCCCTCGCGGATTACAACGAGAGTCGGAATACTGTATACACCGTATTCACGGGCAAGTGACGGCTCGCTGTCTACGTTAATCTTTCCAACGGCAACGTCGTCTCTTTCGCGTGCGATTTCGTCAATTACGGGCGAAACCATACGGCATGGGCCGCACCAATCCGCAAAGAAATCAAGAAGTATGGTTTTTTCTCCCCTTTTGAGAGAATCAAGCGCTGATTTATTAAGTTTAATAGCTGACATAGTCTTTCTCCTTTTGTTTTCTGATTAAATTATATCAGAAGGAAAAGGATAATTCCGTGAGTTAGTCACAAATAAAAAGCTCCCAAAAGGGAGCTTTTTATTTCAATTTTATCCTCGATTGACGGAATTTAAGCTGTGATTCCTCTTCGGAGGTCAGTCCGAGTCTTGCAAGAATTCCGACGAAATCGGTAATTATCTTCTCGTCAACGTAGTTTTCTGATATTGAAACTATGTAATCCTTGCCGAGCCTTAACACCGCAACTGCTGCATCGGCGGAAGCGGGGACGAGCAGAGGCGTTATGCTCTCAATTTGTGAGATAGCCGTTGGGGCAAGGGGGAGAGTGCCAAAGTTAAGGAATGAGAAATTGCTCCTCTGCGCTCTCACAGCCTTGGAAACGGCGAGTGAGGCGAGGTCGCGCAGGAATCTGGGACGCATGCTCGTCAGCTCGCTTACCGCATCTATTGTACGCTCCGCCTCGGCTCTTATGCTTTCCCTGTCACTCGTGGAGTCCAGCATTTGTTCGTAAAGCTTTGACGCTCTCTTGACGTCGGTTTTGCCGAGAGGCGCGGAATAGGTGAGTGTTTTTACAACAGTAAAGTTGTGCATCGAGTCCAGCTCGTCGGTACGGCAGTTTATAGTCAGGTCTGCTGTGACGCCGTTGTCCTGTTCTCTTTTTCTTCTGAATAAAACGTTTGAAAAAATGGGAATCAGCACCGACTCCGCTGACGCTCCCTTTCTTCCTGCCGTCTCGCAAAGCGCTTTGGTGGGAATGCGTAGGATATGCACCAGAGCACCGTCGGGATTTTTTTTCGTTGGAATGAGCGCACCGCCGATTTTTGAATAATCGGACTTTTTCTTCTTGACCTTTTTGCCGCTCACATCGTTATTTGCCCCGGCAGCGTTTGTCTTTTTGCTCTCCCGCGTTAAATCCTCAAGGAATACCTCTGCGGATTTCATATACGGCAGGTGTGCCTTCTCACCGAGATAGCGGCAGATCAGTGCAAGCAGGAAGGTCATACCGCCGTATTCATCGGTCAAAATGTTAGACCATTCGAGCAGCAATTCGCACCCATCAATGCATATTCTGAAAAGGTATCCGCCGGAGCTTTTGCCCAAAAATGCAGGCCTGGCGCTTATTTCCGAATTTATTATAGGCATATCGCCCTCACTCTCAAAGAGTGAGTATCTGCCGTCGCGGTATGCAAGGGTTGAAGCAAAGATAGGGAAGCTTGGGATAATCTTCTTCAGTGCATTCTCCAGCCCCTCTATATTTATCTCCTCGCGCATTCTTATAAGAATGGCGGGGTTTTGCTCTATTTGCGTTTCGCTCATCGCCACGGAGTACAGGTCCGCTGCGCCAAGCTCGTATCGTTTGTTTTCCATAACGACCCCTTTTTTGCTTAATAAATACATTTTAACACATTTTATCTATTATGTCAAATAAAAAAGAGCGACCTGAAACGGTCGCTCTTAATTTTTAATTTTGTTCTTCGCTTTCTTTAGACGAGCATCCGCAGCTACAGCTCGAGCATTTTCCCGAGCAGGCGGAGCTGTCGGGACAGCCGATGCATTTTTTACCCGATTTTTTGGCCTTTATAATATAAGCCACGGCGAGTCCAACGATAATTGCTATTATAATAATCGGTACAATATTATCGCCCATATCTTACACCCTTGCAGTCGCCTTTTTCGCGTATTCCATCTTTATTTCTTTTTCCTTTTTGATAATAAGGATAGTAATTACTGCCGCAAATATGCCAACTATTGCAAAGCCGAGAATGTTCATCCAAGCAGGGCCGAAGTTCGCGCCTGTGAAGAGAGTGCCAAAGAAGTATACGAGGAATCCAACAGAATAACCGACTCCAAGCTGAAGTCCAATGCCTGCAAAGAGCCACTTTTTGCTCTTAATTTCCGAGTTCATAGCGCCGATAGCGGCAAAGCAGGGAGGAGTAAAGAGGTTAAACATAAGGTATGCAAGGGCTGCAGCCTTGGTGATACCAAAGGCAATAGCCACCTCACTGCCTGCACCCTCAATCATTTCAAGATCGTCAAGATTAAAGAGGTTTGCGATACCGAAGCAAACGGCAAGAGTACCAACCACGTTTTCCTTTGCGATAAAGCCTGTGATAGCCGCCGCTGCAAGCTGCCAAGCTACAACGCCGACGATAGGAGCAAAGAGATAAGCGAAAGGACCTGCAATAGTTGCGAGAATAGACGTGTTCTGTGCGTCCTCTGCAACGGCTGTGAAGCTCCAGTCAAAGCTCTGCATTACGTGTACGACAAAGTTGCAAACGAGAATAATCGTACCCGCCTTAACTATGTAGGACCAGCCGCGCTGACACATCGACTGCGCTGCGCGAAGAACGCTGGGAGCTTTGTATTCGGGAAGCTCTATAATAAAGAATGATTTTCTGTTTTTGTAGCCCGTGAGCTTGTTGACAAGCAGCGCACAAAGGAGAATGAGCGCAATGCCGACAAAGTACATCATAGGACCAACCCAGGCGGACTCGTTAAAGAAAGCACCCGCAAAAAGTGTTATTACAGGGAGCTTCGCACCGCAGGGCATGAAGGGAGCAAGCATTGCGGTCGCGCGTCTTTCGCGCTCGTTTCTGATAGTACGGCATGCCATAACGCCGGGGATAGCGCAGCCCGTACCGATTACGAATGGGATAACCGACTTGCCCGAAAGACCCACCTTTTTGAAAATGGGGTCTAGCACGACGGTCGCACGAGCCATATATCCGCAGTCCTCAAGGAGCGCGATAAGGAAGTACATTACCATTACGAGAGGGAGGAAGCCGACAACGGCAATAAATCCGCCGATAATACCGTCAACGAGTATCGATGCCCATATGCTATCGGAGTTCAGCGCCGTAGCCACAAGCTCCTGACCTGCTTCAAGCCAGCCGACGAGAAGGTCGGCAATCCAGACACCCGGGCCAACCTGTGAAATCCAGAACACAAGGAACATAACTACCGCAAAAATCGGAATACCGAGCCACTTGTTAGTAAGTATCTCGTCAACCTTGTCCTGCGCATTCTTGTCCTTTGTAAGCACCTTACGGGTTTCAACTTTTTTAACTATCTTGTTAACAAAATCGAATCTTTTTCTGTCTGCCTCAACAACGGTTGACTTATTGGAGAGGTCTATTTTTCCCTCGGAGTATGGGGCTTTTTGTGTCGTACCAACGGTAGCAACAGCCGCCTTTACTACCTCGGATAGACCGTCACCGTTTGTGGAAACAGTTTCAACGACGGGGCAAAGAAGAAGCTCGGAAAGAGCCTTAACATCAATTTTGTTTTCCTTTTTCTTGTTGGCATCGGATTTGTTGAGCGCAACGACAACCGGAATACCGAGCTCAAGAAGCTGTGTTGTGAAGAAAAGGCTTCTTGAAAGGTTTGTAGAGTCCACAATGTTGATTATAGCATCGGGATGCTCGTTTTTGACGTATGACGATGTTATGCTCTCCTCGGAGGTAAAGGGCGACATGGAATATGCACCGGGGAGGTCTACTGCAATAAGCTCTTCATTTCCTGAATACAAGCTCTTTTTGATAGGCTTTTCCTTTTTGTCAACGGTGACACCCGCCCAGTTGCCGACCTTTTCGCTCGAGCCGGTGAGTGCGTTGTACATAGTGGTTTTGCCACTATTGGGATTGCCTGCCAAAGCAATTCTCATTTTGTTTTTCTCCTTAAATATGTAATTTTTATAACAAAGCTTTACATTTTGTGCGGTTAGCCATTGCTAACTCACCGCTAAAAAAATAATCGATGGATTATTTTTTTATTTGACGATTATAGCCTCGCCAAGCTGATTGTCGATATTGTATCTTCCGTCCTTGATAGAAACGGTCATACCACTTTTTCTTCTTGCGACAACGGTAATAGGCTCACCGCTATAGCAGCCGAGCGAGAAAAGAAATGCATCAAGCTCTTCGTCATCCGTTTCAATACGGTCAATAATATATTCTCGTCCTTCCTCGGCTAAACAGAGATTCATACCGTTCTCCCTAATTTATCAAAAGCTGGTTAGCATCTGCTAACTGCACTAACATTATACTCGCATCTAAGAGGTTTGTCAACACTTTTTTAAAAAAACTTCTAAAATTGGGAGAATGTACTATTTTTGCTATTTTGTTCATTTTAATTTGTGCAAAATTTAAAAAAGGCTCACCTGTAAAAGTGAGCCTTGCTATTGTTTTATTCTTTAAAGGTGACGTCAATATCACCGATGCCACCGTTTATCTCAACGGTTCTTTCTCCATTGCCTATCGTGCGCGAGGAAGAAAGGCTTTCGCCGTCAATTTGTATGCTTCCGATAGCCTTATTTATCTCCAAGGTGTAAGAATCTCTTCCGCCCTGCAGTGCTATTTTAACCTCGCCGACGCCAAGGTCAAGCTCGCTATCGCCAAGAAGTGATGCATCTAAATCAAGCTTGCCGACGCCCATCTCAAGATCCAGGTCTTTTATACTGCCGCCAAGAATGCTTAACGAGCCGGCACCGCCCTCTATTTCTGCCGAAGAGGTTGCAGTGAGGTTGTTGATTATTGCCTCTCCTGCTCCAAGCAGAAGATGCAGAGTGCCTGATGAAAGGCGTTCTACAGTAAGCTTGCCTGCTCCGGTATTGATATTCGCATCAGAAAAAACAAAGTCTTCCGGTATGTAAATCGTAAGGACGGCACCGTCGTAATCTGCGTTGTTTTTTTGTTTCTCGTGCAAGACAAGAGTGCCGCCTGACACCTTGACATCAAGCCATTTGAGGTTTGACTCAACCTTGAAAATTTCACTCTCTACAATTTTAAATTCCGCAGCGCCAATCTCCACCTTGAGCGAATTTATCTCACCCTCGGGCGTGTAGGTCTGATTATCTCCAACGGCGGATTTTCCGATACCGCCTATCCAGCCAACGATGCTCATGGCACCGAACACTATTGATGCGATAAGAAGCACCGCAAGCGCAATCGCCGCGTATTTGATTATTTTTTGCTCGCTCGTCATTTTATGTCAGCTCCTCCAAAGAGGCAAAGGCCCTTAATATGTACGGTGACGTTCGAGTCAGCCTTACTTGAGCGCTTATCGGAAACTCCGCCGAAAATAGAGGTGGACTCAACGATTACCTTAACGTTTTCGGGAAGCAGAATATCAATGCCGCCGAAAATTGCAGATATCTTTATTTCGCAGTCGTTTTCAATTATAGCATCGCGCAGGTCGCACTCAATACCGCCGAAAATAGCGTTGAGCTCTGCACCGTCGAACGTCTTACCCGAAAAATCCTTTTTACTGCCGGAAAAGGCAACAAATTCCGAGGGAATATCGGCTTTTTCGCCATCTTCCTCTGCCTTTTCCTCGGATTTCTCCGAGCGTATACCCTTAAGAATAAGCTTAACTGCAATAATAATTATAATCGCAGGTACAATCAGCTTCCAAAGAAGCGAAAAATCGAGTATATCCTGTGCTTCGAGCAAAAGAAGAACTCCAATGCAAAGTCCGATAGCGTTGCCCGTCTTATCCTTTTCAGTGGCGAGTCCAACCAAACAAGGAATGATTATAAAGAGAGTCCACCAGCCGTCAAACCATAAGCTTACGTCGGTGACTCCAAGTGCGTTGAGTGCAACAACCACACCGACTGCAAGGAGTACAACTCCCCAAATTATATTGCTTAATTTTTTCATGTTTTTCTCCTTTCGGAAACGTGTTTACATGTTTATTATATACCTATTTTTTTACCGTGTCAATAATTTAAAGTAAACTTTCAAACTCAAAAATCAAGATGGCAGTGTTGTCCTCAGAGTACTCTATTTCCTCTGAAATTATTCTTACAAGGTCTGCTATTTCAGCCTCGGAAAGCTCCTTTTGCGCCATAGAATTTTCGAGCATTTCGGTTAACAGAAGGCAAAAGGCGATTCTTGCACGCAGGTTATCACGGCTGCTTGCAACGCTCGCATGGCGGAAGATAAGATAAGCCAGGAATCGCTCGAAATAGGTGAAGTATTTTTCGCGCGCCGTGGCTTTCCCGACCGAAATAATTTTCTCGTGCGACTCGTCAAGCAGCTCAAGCTGTGAGAAAATCTCCTGCCACTCACTCGGTGTGTGTAGCATATCCGGAATCGCGTATCTTTCGCGGATTTTTGCCACTCGCTCACGGTAGGGAAGACTTTTGTCTGAAAGAAGTCGATAAATGTCGTCTCGCTCGGCGAGTGTATCAATCTCGCTTTCGTCGGGTGCATCTGTGCCGTCCTTATCAACAGCAACGAACCTATCGTATCCCTCGCTAGTGAGAATAATTCTTGCGGCTTCCTCGCATGATGCACCGATTCCGCCTTCGATTCGCTCTCCGATTCGGTGGTAAAAGCGCGGATGCTCGCGGCAAATAACAGATGTGAAGCCGTCACCAAGCTCGCAGATAATTTTACACAGACCGCAATCTGTAAGAAACGGGCAGCGACCGCCCTTGCCTAGCTCAATGCAGCCGTTAGATATGTATCCTAGAATCTCCTCTCGTCCTGCGCGTTCGTATTTTTTTAGCGTTTTTTCGTCAATCTCTATTTCCCAGCCCACGCAGCAGGAGTGGCGGCATTTTTCTGCAATGCATTTAAAGCTATTATAATAAGAAGGAAAATAAATTTTCATAAAGTCTCTCCCAAAATCATAGAAATATTGTAGCACAAACGAATAACAAAATCAACAAACCCGAAGAAAAAAGGCGATTAGCAAGCGGGAATTCACATTTTTTCATTTTTTCGGGAAAAGATATTGACAAACAAGATTTTTTTTGTTAAAATAGTTAGGCTTAATGTATGGAGCATTAGCTCAGTTGGTTAGAGCTACCGGCTCATAACCGGTCGGTCCAAGGTTCGAGTCCTTGATGCTCCACCAACAAAAAGAGGTCAACCCAGAGGGCTGACCTCTTTTTGTTGTCGGAGCATCAAGACAACGCAGAGCGTTGCTCTGTGGCTTCGCCACAGAATAAGGTTCGCATTCCAAGCGAAGCCGTCAGAAAGCTCGCTTTCTAGCGGCTCGCGCAGGAATATTGCCCTTTGGGCAAAATCCTTGATGCTCCACCACAACTTATGATAAAAGTGTTTAAATGATTTTTGTCGTATATTATATTAACGAGAAACATAAGGAGTTTTATTATGAATAAGGAAAGAGAATTAGACGCTTTGGCAGAAGTTTTGTTGATATTAACAAAAGAATTTGTTGAAAACCCTACAGTTGCGATCAAGGATGCTTTCGGATACGTTCGTAGGGAAATCATTACTCCTATACTAGCAAGCGAAACGGCATACTGGGATTTCTATAATAAAACCAGCAAGGATATTCGAAGTATTGACTGGAGAGAAAGCCGCACTGTAAAAACAAAAAACGGACAAAGTATTGTTTTGCACAAAGAATATACCGGCGATCATATGCAACCGTGCGGTATTTTTAAATCAGAGTTAGTGTCCGCATATGAGAATAAACAATTAACTGTTGATTTTATAAAAAACAAACTTAAAAATCGCTATGTCTGCTGGATAACACAAGAAGAGAACAAGCGGCTTAATGCACTTGGATATAAATCTAACCGTCCAGATCCCGAAAAAGCTTATCAAGAAGCAGGAATAGTTATCTACTGCCCACCCGCAGACGAAAATTCTTCTTTTCCAGAAGCCAACGTAATATCGGAGTCGATTACCCAAAAGTGCATAGAAACTACATCTAACGAACAGCGCGAGAAATGCAAGGATCAAATAACGCGAGAGATAGAAAGCCTTCAAAAAACCGCTCAACCTAAAGTCGAGAAATCGGCTTTCACAGGGGCGATAAAAAAATCTCAACCTCAAGTCCACAAGACTATTACATACTGTTCAAAAAACACGTTTGTTTTTAAGAATGAAAAGAGATTTAACAAAGAGCGGAAGAGGCATGGTTTTATAACACTGGACAACGAAGGACGCATAGTTGCCGTCGCTGCTATGCACGAAGATAAAAGAGGCGCCGCCTATGGACAGGCCGAGCTTTGCTTCTATGACGAATACAATTCGGAGTTTGGAAAATGGCGCCTGGTTGCTATTAGCAAAGAACGACTTTCTTTCAGCAAGTTAACCGAAATCCTCAAGGCAAACGGCTCTTACAAAGCAACTATTGACCCGAGAAAAGGCTCATAAATCCAGTTCGATTTTCGTTAATCATGCTCCACTTTTACACCGCCGAGAAAACGGCGTTGCTCGCAAAGAGCATAAGCTCCACCTTTTTGCTATATTTTTCTCTAAACGCCTTTACATTTTGAAAAAACAGCGGTATAATAAATACACTCAATAAACTGAATAATTGTGGATGGGTGTGTTTTTTATTTCAAAACATTAACACACGTCAACAAGTTCATAAGGAGGTCAAAATGGTACTTGAACTAAAAAACATTGACAAGTCATTTGGCGAGAAAGAGGTTCTCAAGGGCGTATCTTTCACGGCAGAGGGCGGAAAGGCGTTCGGATTGCTTGGAAGAAACGGTGCAGGTAAAACAACGTCTATCCGTATATTGATGAACGTGTTTCCGGCAAATAGCGGAGAGGTTTTGATTGACGGAAAACCCATTGATTACGATAAAATCGGCATCGGATATCTTCCCGAAGAAAGAGGACTTTATCCGAAAAAAATCATTATAGATCAGCTTGTGTATTTTGCGGAGCTGAAGGGTATGAGTTTCAAGGACGCCGTGAAATCGGTTGACTATTGGCTCACAAGGCTCGGTATGACAGAGTACCGAAACAAACGCCTTGACACCTTGTCAAAAGGAAATCAGCAAAAAATTCAGCTTATCACAGCACTTGCACACGATCCCGATATCGTTATCCTCGACGAACCATTCTCGGGACTTGACCCCGTAAACGCCATGCTTCTCAAGGACGTGGTAAGGGAACAGATATCAAAAGGAAAAATTGTTCTGTTTTCAAGCCATCAGATGAGCTACATAGAGGAATTTTGTGACAGCATCGCTATTATAAATGCGGGCAAGGTTGCGATATGTGGAGACCTTCACGAGATTAAAAGAAACTACGTGCGTGATAAATTGGTAGTAAGCACCACGAAGCCCGAAGAGATTGCGGCTGACTTTGGCGACGCTTGCACCAAGCGTGAGGACGGCACGCTGCTTATTCAGCTTGCCACTCCCGATGACAAAAAGGATACGATGAAAAGACTCGTTGAAAACTACGATATTGACGAGGTGAAGGTGTTTGAGCCATCGCTTAACGATATATTCGTAGAGTACGCCGGTGCTCAGGTGTAAGGGGGTACAACAATGAAACAGTTTGGAAAAATACTAAAGTTTGAGCTCAAGGGCTATTTGCGTAATAAAGTGTTCGTAGGAATTACCATATTTCTCGTCGTAGCTATCGCTGTCGTTATGTTTATTCCCAATATCATAGCAGCGTTTGACTCGGACGATGGTGGAGATGCGACACAGACAGACCTCCCCATAATGCTTATTTATGCCGAGGATGAAAATCTTGCGTCACTTGTAAAAGAGTATTTTAAAAACGCCTTCGTTGATTATAACGTAAAGGTTGCGGAAGGCAGCGTTGACGAGTTGAAGAATGATATTATATCCGGCAATGCAGAGTGTGCCTTTGTAATGAGCAGTGCATCCTCCTATACCTACTACGTAAACAATCTTTCGATGTACGATAGCAATACCGCCATTGCAGACACTTTATTGCAAGAGGTATATCGTATAAATGCTATGATACATAATGGGCTCACTCCTGAGCAAGCAGGAGAGATTATGTCTGTACAGATTGAAAGTGGAACTGAAACGCTCGGCAAGGATCAGATGCAGAACTTCTTCTATACTTACATAATGATTTTCGCTCTGTATATGGTTATTCTTCTTTACGGACAGATGGTTGCTACAAACGTTGCCACTGAAAAGAGCTCAAGAGCGATGGAGGTGTTAGTCACAAGCGCCAAGCCTACCTCTATGATGTTCGGCAAGGTTCTTGCATCTTGTATTGCGGGTTTTTCACAGCTCGTTCTCATATTCGGAACAGCAATATTGCTGTATAATGTAAACAAAAGTGCGCTTAACAACCCGTTAATAGCATCAATATTCGATATTCCGATTGAATTGTTCATCTATTTAATAGTGTTCTTTGTGCTTGGATTCCTTATCTACGCATTTATGTTTGGCGCGATAGGCTCGACCGCTTCCAAGCTGGAGGATATCAACACCTCCGTTATGCCTATAACATTCCTCTTTATTATCGCCTTTATGGTGGTTATGTTCTCTATGAGCAGCGGCTCTATAGATAATACTGCAATGCTTATATGCTCTTATATTCCGTTCACCTCGCCTATGGCTATGTTTACGAGAATTTGTATGAGTACTGTGGAGTGGTATGAAATATTTATCTCTATAGTTATTCTTATAGGTTCTACCGTTGGTATTGGTGTTCTTTCCGCAAAAATTTACCGCGTGGGCGTTCTCCTTTACGGCATGCCCCCAAAGTTTTCAACTATTATTAAAACTGTGTTTAATAAACAGTGATATTCAGCTGTTTGAATTAAATTAAAAATCGCTAAATAAAAGAGGAACAGGCAATTAATATGTCTGTTCCTTTTATATAGTACCGGGTAGCAGCATACAAATTATGTAATGCTTACAATGGAAATATTCCTATTAAAAACCAAAGCCCCGAAGCGATTGCTTCGGGTAGCGTAGCGGCATTTCGGTAGTGAATAACAGTCCGGTGGACTGTTAGAGCCGAAATGTGACCGAGCCGCAGCGAGAAGTCTGGAGCATACCCGGGTATTCGCTATACAAAGATACCTGCACTCGTTGCTTACAAGCCAGCTTGACGCACTTCGTTTGGTATGCGGACCGGATTCCATTCCGTCGGAACGGAGCACGATGCGAAGCAAAAGTAGTAGCTCCAGACAACCCCGAAAAACAAAAACGTCCCTGCCTTTGTTAGCAGGGGCTTATAAAAAACCAAAGCCCCGAAGCGATTGCATCGGGTAGCGTAGCGGCATTTCGGTAGTGAATAACAGTCCGGTGGACTGTTAGAGCCGAAATGTGACCGAGCCGCAGCGAGAAGTCTGGAGCATACCCGGGTATTCGCTATACGAAGATACCTGCACTCGTTGCTTACAAGCCAGCTTGACGCACTTCGTTTGGTATGCGGACCGGATTCCATTCCGTCGGAACGGAGCACGATGCGAAGGAAAAGTAGCAGCTCCAGACAACCCCGAAAAACAAAAACGTCCCTGCCTTTGTTAGCAGGGGCTTATAAAAAACCAAAGCCCCGAAGCGATTGCTTCGGGGTTGTCTGGAGCTGCTACCCGGATTCGGACCGGGGACCTCATCCTTACCAAGGATGTGCTCTACCAGCTGAGCCATAGCAGCATTTATCACAAGAATATTTCCTCGTGACGCAGATTATTATAACAAATAATTTTTAGTTTGTCAATACATTTTTTAAAAAAAGTGAAAATATGTCTTTTTTATGTCTATTGCAATAATTTGTTCGTTATGGTATAATATTTAAAAAATAAAAGGAGTATTTTATGAAGAAAGCTTTACTGATTATTCTTATATCCCTTATAGCCGTGTTTGGTGGCTTTGCGGTAGCCAACGCGATTCACGCGGTGGTTATGAACGATTACATTGACTCCTTTGCTAAGGTTGAGATTGAGAATCAGCTCACACCAAAGTTTGACGAGGACGGAGTGCCGTATTTTGAAACTGATGATGACTTTAAAATTATGCATCTCACCGACGTGCATATTGGCGGTGGCGTGTTATCTGCTGCCAAGGACAAAAAGGCAATTAATGCCGTTGCCGCTATGGTGACCGCCGAAAAGCCTGACCTTGTTATCGTGACGGGCGATATTTCTTACGCTGTGCCGTGGTCGGGAACTATGAATAATCGCTATGCGCACGAGATGTTCAAGCGACTTATGGAAAACCTTGGCGTTTATTGGACGGTGACTCTTGGAAACCACGACTCCGAGATATACAATTTCTTCGGCAGAGAGTCTGTCGGAAAAATATACGAGGATTCCGCGTTTGAGTATTGTCTTTTTTCAAGAGGCCCTGCCGAAATATTCGGCGAGTGTAATCACGTAATTAACGTAAAAAATTCCAAGGGGCTTATAACAGAGAGCCTGATTATGATGGATTCCAACTCCTACACCGATGAGGATCCACTTGGAATCAATTGGATTTACGACCATATCCGTGACGATCAGGTCGAGTGGTATGAGGGTGTCGTAGAGAAATACAGTGCTGAGAACCGCTCGGTTTATGAATCTCTTCCCGAGAGTGAAAGGCCTGCAAACTCAGAGGACTTCTTAACCGTCAAGAGTATGCTCTTTATTCATATTCCTCTTATGGAGGTCAGAGAAGCATACGAAAATCATCTCGAAAACAGTACCGAGGGCAAAGAGGATGTACTTTATATCGAGGGCAATGTTGGCGAGGAATCGCCCTACGTTTACTGTGGAAAGGAGAGAAGCAAAATTTTTAACGTGATGCTTTCTCTCGGAAGCACGCAGGCGGTGTTCTACGGTCACGACCACCTTAATAATCTCGTTATGGAGTATAAGGGAATAACACTCTCGTACGGCTATAGCATCGACTACTTCGCATATTCCGACATTGATAAAATAGGTGCGCAGAGAGGCTGCTCTGTAATAACCTGCTCGCCCGATACGAGCTTTGAAATTGTTCACGAAAACTATTATCAGGATAAATATCCGTCGAAGTATGAAAAGGAAGTCGTTGATATGACGAAATAAAACAAGGCGAACAAAAAAGCGGTTGGAATTCCAACCGCTTTTACTTTTTATTTATCAATTACTTGAGCTCATCCCACTCGGTATCCATGATGCCGTCCTGGTCGCCACTCTCGGTGCTGCCACCCTGGTTGCCACCTTCATTGCCGCCCTGGTTGCCACCTTCGTTACCGCCCTGGTTGCCGCCTTCGGTTGCACCGCACTCGCACTTGCCGTTGTCACCGTAATCGTGACCGCCCTTGTTGGGCTTGGTTGCCATACCACTTATAACAGTGCCACAATCGCCACACTTTACGCCAGCCTCGTATCCGTCCTCGGTACAGGTAGGCTCTTTTGCGTTAACGTTAACGGGGTTGTGCTTATAATCGCCCTCTACGGGAGCCTTGGTGACATAACCGCAAACGGAGCACTTTTCACCTGCAGTCTTGGACTTGACGGTACAAGAGCCTTCAACTGCGGGAATGGTTTCGATAGTATGATCGAGCTTGGCGATAGCTGTCTGCTCTTCTATAACGGTGCCGCAATCAGCACACTTTTTGCCGGGAGTAAGACCCTCTTCACTACAAGTAGCTGCCTTGCCGGCGCCAACGGGCATGGTGACCTCGTGAGCGCATTCATTCTCTCCGCCAATCCAAGCGCAAGAAGCGAGTGTAAGCACGGAAAGCGCAACAACAATCATGAGAAACAAAATCTTTTTCATATCAATTCATCCTTTCGGCTCAAATTTTTGTTCACTCCATTTTAACTTATTAATTTTAAAGAGTCAATATTCAAAATATGAAAATTCTACTATAAAAATAAAAAAAATCTCAAATCAGAAAAAAAGAGCGCTTGTTTTTGTGCAAAATATACAATCATAGTTAATGTGCTTTGAGTGCATATGGCTGAGGAGCAGCTGCGATTTTGAATGATAACATAAAAACCGCGCGGTAAAATTCGCTATTTACTTGAAAAAAAGCAAATAAGGTAGTATAATAAAGAAAACATGTAAGCCAAGGGGGAACAATATGAAAATATCTGAAATACTTTCGAGTGGCAGACTTTCGGTTTCATTTGAGGTCTTTCCGCCAAAGACCGACGCATCTTTTGAGAGCATAAGGAGCGCGACCGAAGAAATTGCGACTCTTTCCCCATCGTTTATGAGCGTGACCTACGGCGCAGGCGGCGGCACGAGCCGATATACATTAGATATTGCTAGGAATATAAAGGAGCAATACGGTGTTCCAACGCTGGCCCACCTGACCTGCGTGTCATCATCAAGGGAAACAGTACGCGAGAGGATAAATGACATCATTTCGTCTGGCATTGAGAACGTTATGGCGCTGCGAGGAGATATTCCCGCGGATATGATAAATTCGGACCGTTCCGCATGGGATTACAAACACGCGATTGACCTCGTGCGCGAGCTTCGAGAGTCGGGCGCCGGTTTTTGTATAGGTGCCGCTTGTTATCCTGAGATACACCCGGAGAGCCGCGATCAGAGCGAGGATATCGGATATCTTAAGGAAAAGGTGAATGCCGGATGCGATTTTCTTACGACACAGATGTTTTTTGACAACAATCTTTTTTATAACTTTTTATACAAGGCTCGCGACAAGGGAATAACGGTGCCGATTATGCCCGGCGTTATGCCTATAACCAATGCAAACCAGATAGAGCGCGCTATCAAGCTTTCAGGCTCGTTCATCCCGCAACGCTTCAAGTCGCTCGTTGACCGATTTGGCTCGTCGCCAGAGGCGATGAAGCAGGCGGGTATTGCTTACGCGACCGACCAGATAATCGACCTCTTTGCAAACGGTATCACTAACGTACATGTTTATTCGATGAACAAGCCGGACGTCGCGCGAGCCATTTGCAACAACCTTTCGGCTATAATTGAACGAAAATGAACGGTTTTGTTTACATAAAAGCTCTTTCTGCGCCGTCTATAAATCGCAAAGAGGTTCTAAGATATGCGGGAGCTCTCTCGGAAACTGAGGAAATTTCCACGCTGCTTGACGAGTGCATTGCCGAGGCAGAGGGCAAGTTTTCGTATAATGTTTGTTATAAGGAGCTTTCAGTCTGCGAGTGCGACGGCGCTCTTGACCTCGGCTTCTGCAAGGTCAGCTCGCATGCACTTTCTAAAAACCTTTCGGGGTGCAAAAAAATCATACTCTTTGCCGCAACGGTCGGGGTGGAGATTGATAGACTGATAGCGCGTGCGAGTGCAATTTCGCCTGCAAAGGCTGCGATTTTTCAGGCGCTCGGCTCGGAGAGGGTTGAAGCCTTGTGCGATGCATTTAATGACGAGATAAGGAAAGAAGCCGCGACGCGCGGATATTCGACGCACCCGAGAGTCAGCGCAGGATACGGAGATATTCCGCTGGAAATGCAAAGGGATATTTTCAGGGCGCTTGAGTGCACTAAAAAAATCGGCATATCGCTTGGCGAGAGTCTTTTGATGTCACCATCCAAATCTGTGACTGCGATTATAGGGCTACAGGAGATAGTATGAAAATAACCGAATATTTAAAGGAAAACCGAATATATCTTGACGGTGCTACCGGAACTATGCTTCAGGCAGCAGGGCTAGCGGTAGGTGAGCTTCCTGAGAAGTGGAATCTCTCGCACCCACATGTCCTGCGCTCTATTCACAAGGCGTACTACGACGCGGGAAGCAACGTCGTCAGTGCAAACACCTTTGGTGCGAACTCGCTGAAATTCTCGGAATCCGAGCTTGAAGAAATCGTGCGCGAGGCGATAGGCCACGTAAATTACGCGCGTGACGCGAGCAAAGCCGAGCAAGAAAAATGGGTAGCGCTCGATATTGGTCCTACCGGAAGAATGTTAAAGCCGCTTGGTGACCTCGCCTTTGAGGATGCGGTTGAGATATTTGCAAAAACCGTAAGGCTTGGTGTAAAATACGGCGCTGACCTTATTTTTATACAGACAATGAACGACAGCCTTGAAACTAAGGCTGCACTTCTTGCGGCAAAGGAAAATTCGGCTCTGCCGGTTTTCGTTGGCAACGCGTTCGGTGCAGACGGAAAGCTTATGACAGGTGCTGACGCGATAGCTATGGTTGCAATGCTTGAGGGAATGGGTGCTGACGCTATAGGCGTTAACTGCTCACTCGGCCCCGCCTCTCTTGGTGGCGTTATTGACAAATATTTGGAGTATTCCTCGTTGCCCATTATCTTAAAGGCAAACGCAGGACTCCCTCGCGTTGAGGACGGCAGAACGGTTTACGACCTTTCGGCAGAAGACTTTGCCACCGATTCCGCGGCTCTTGTAGAACGCGGCGTCAGGATAGTCGGAGGCTGCTGCGGCACTACCCCCGAATATATTGAAGCGCTGGTTCGCGCGAGCGAAAAAACGCCCGTTTTATCAATAGAAAAGAAAAATCATACCCTTGTTTCATCTTATACTCACGCAGTTTGCTTCAATAAGCCGGTGCTTATAGGCGAGAGAATAAACCCTACAGGCAAGCCGCGCTTTAAGGAAGCGTTGCGCTCGGGAGATATTAACTATATTTTGCGCGAGGGTATCTCGGAAGGTGAGCACGGAGCGCATATTCTTGACGTGAACGTTGGATTGCCGGAGATAGACGAGTCGGAGCTTCTTGCCAAAACCGTCTACGAGCTTCAGGCGGTCACCGATCTGCCTTTGCAGATAGACACATCAAACGTTGCCGCTATGGAAAGAGCGCTTCGCTCATACAACGGCAAGGCTATGATAAACTCTGTTAATGGCAAGCCTGAGAGCATGTCGTCAGTATTTCCGCTTGTGAAAAAATACGGCGGAGTCGTCGTGGCGCTGACGCTTGACGAGGGCGGAATTCCCGCGCTTGCCGAGGATAGACTGGCGATAGCTAAAAAGATACTTGCTGAAGCGGCAAAATACGGTATAGATAAAAAGGATATAATCTTCGACCCACTTGCTATGGCGGTAAGCGCTGACGAAAATGCGGCGAGGGAAACTCTGCGCGCGGTTGAGGTTATTGGCAGCGAGCTTGGATGTCACACCTCGCTTGGTGTTTCAAACGTGTCCTTTGGCTTGCCCGAGAGGGATATAATTAATTCCTCATTCTTCACTCTTGCCTTGGGAAAGGGACTATCGGCGGCAATTATGAATCCCTATTCCGAGAAAATGATGAGCGCCTACCGTGCGTATCTTGCACTGTCGGGAGAGGACAAGGGCTTTGCGGATTATATCGCGTATGCGACGGCTCGCACTGAAAGCACCGATAACAAAAGCGCCTCAAAAAGCAGCGACACGACTCTTAAGGGAGCGATAATAAAAGGACTTGCGGCCGATGCGGCAGAGAAAACGCGGGATATGCTGAAGAGCAAAGCACCGCTTGATATAGTTAATTCGGAAATAATCCCGGCGCTCGACGAGGTGGGAATAGGCTTTGAGAAAAAGACGGTTTATCTCCCCGGGCTTCTTATGAGTGCAGAGGCGGCGGGCGCGGCGTTTGAGGTAATCAAGGGCGCTATGCCGGGCGATAGAAGCGCAGACAGAGCGAGAATCGTCCTCGCCACCGTCAAGGGCGATATTCACGATATAGGAAAGAATATAGTTAAGCTTATTCTTGAAAATTACGGCTTTTCGGTCAGCGACCTCGGTCGCGACGTTGCACCGGAGATTATTGTCAGCGAGGCAAAGAGGCTAGGCGCGAAAATAGTCGGACTCTCGGCTCTTATGACCACCACAGTTCCTGCTATGGAGGAAACGATAAGGCAGCTTCGCCGTGAGATTCCCGAATGTAAAATTATCGTAGGCGGCGCGGTTTTAACCGCAGAATATGCGGAGAAAATAGGAGCGGATAAGTATGCCGCTGACGCTATGGATGCCGTCAGATACGCAGAAAATTTAGAAAATTTACAGTAAACTTGATTTTTTTCTAAAACGGTGCTATAATTATCTGCATAACGCCAATACACGTTTTTATATACGAAAGGTTAAAGAATATGGTTTTAGCAATAGATATAGGTAATACGCATATAACGCTCGGAGGCTTTTACGGTGACGAGCTTCGCTTTGTGGCGAGAATGTCTACCGATACGCAGAATACCGAATACGAATATGCTGCTAAAATACTGAATACTCTGTCGCTTTACGACATAAATCGCCTGTCTGTATCGGGCGCGATTATTTCTTCTGTCGTTCCTGCTCTTAACCGCGTTATGAAAAAGGCGGTTAAGCTTATATACGACGTTGATGCAATTTTGGTTGCCCCAGGAATCAAGACAGGAATAAATATCAAGTGCGACAACCCCTCGTCAGTAGGCTCGGATATAATTTGCGCCTGCGTTGCGGCACATCACATATACGGCTCACCCTCGCTTATAGTTGATATGGGCACGGCAACCAAGATGATGGTTGTGGACGAGCGCGGAGCGTTCATTGGTGTTTCCATTATGCCGGGTGTTATGATGGGACTTCAGGGACTCGCATCTGGCACGGCACAGCTTCCGCAGGTCAGCCTCGACGCACCCCCATCGGTAATCGGTAAGAATACTGCCGATTGTATGAAGTCGGGTGTCGTGTTTGGAAACGCATCTATGATTGACGGAATGATAGACCGTATCAACGAGGAATACGGACAGGCTCTACCCGTTTATGCAACGGGTGGACACTCTGCGTCAATAGTAGCTCACTGTAAGCACGAGATCACTCTCGATAGTGATATGGTATTAAAGGGCCTCAATATTATCTACAAAAACAACACTTAACTCGGTTTTATCCCGAAAGGGTTAAAATAAATACGCGTTGTATCGCCTTGGCGAACGACAGCAAGGAGTAAAAAAATGAAAGAAAAAAACAAAAAAATCTCGACGCTTCAGCTGACGGAAATGGCAATTCTTTTGGCGCTTGTAGTGGCGCTTCAGTCAATTTCCAGCGTCGGTGTGGTCACACTGTGCTTGTGCCTTGTGCCTATTACGCTTGGCGCAATAGTACTTGATTGGAAATGCGGAGGAATACTCGGATTTGCATTCGGTCTGGTTGCTCTTTTCTGGGGCATCGTTGGTAAGGACGTATTCACTCTCTATCTTTTTCAGGCAAGTCCAGTTATGACTATATTGATATGCATAGTTAAGGGAACTCTGGCGGGCATGGTGCCCGCGTTCGTGTTCAACGCACTGAAGGGCAAGAATCACCTTCTCGCCAGCATCGCGGCATCCGTTGTTGCCCCTGTGGTTAATACGGGCGTTTTCGCTCTCGGCTGCCTGATTATTAAAAATGACGTAATTGCAACCGCAGGCAAGCTTGGAATAGAGGCTGTGAATTTTGCCACTCTTTTATTCGGTGTGATTATAACTGCGAATTTCTTTATAGAGCTACTGATAAACGTTGTATTTGCTCCATCACTTGACAAGGTGGCAGACGTAGTTAAAAAGAGAATAAAGAGCCGCGCATAACCCCCAAAAACCGCTATTTTGTAATTTGATGTTTACATAAAACGACAAAACCGCCCCCGATATTTCGGGGGCGGTGCTTTTTGTTATTTTATACTTTGATGACTTTCTTTGGCTTCTCGTCGAGTGCGCGAAGATGCTCTGCTCCGCCAACTATTGCAAGGCTGGCGTTTTCCAATGCCTCGTCGATAATATCTGCCGCGGTGTAAAGGTCGTCTGCTTTAACGCTTAGCATATCTCGGCGCACCTTTGCCTCGTCGTCTGAACTCCAGCCGTTGAGGTAATCTCGCGTTGCGATGGCGAACTCGGTCCGAGGGGTAAGCAGGGGGTCGTATTCACCGATAGCACCTACGATAAACTTAGTGAGCTCTTCCTTGGAGTCGGCAAGCGCGCGCAGGTAATCAGAGCTTGCTCTATAATAGTCAAGCGAGCACCCCGGAGACGGGTCGCGGTATGAATAAAATGCCATGAATCCGTTTCGGCGCGGCACAAATCCGGTACCATATGCGCCGTTTTTAACGCGCACGGTGTTCCACAGATACTCGTATGAAAGAATCGAGCGCACCACGCGCATAAGACCGAGATTTTCAGAAACCTTGCCTGAGCGGCTTGCAAGCACAGCGTGTGAAATCTTTGCGGGAACTACGAAAAATTCACTCTTTTCGGCACAAATCGGAGTTGATTTGTGAGAGATGCCTGTGCCCTCGGGGAATACGAAAATAATCTTCTCCGGGAAGCTCTCATCATAGTCGCCGCCAACAATAAGCGTCATTCGGCCTCTTTCAAAAATGCGGGGGATAAGCACATTAAGTCGTGAAATTAACTGTGAAATTGACTCGTCATTTTTTGAATATCCCGAAAGCGCTTTGTACGCCTCGTAGCCTGTCATATATTCCCCTATCGTTCCAAGCTCACTGAGGCTTGCCTCGGCTCTTGAGAGTGCAATAGACTCGCCTGAAGCTATCAGGGCGTCCTCAATTTGCGACTTCGCCTGTATAACGATGCTTAACAGCTCGCGCTCGTTTTCAAGGCGTGTGCCGAAAAGAACCTCGTTTGTGATACTTATAATTTCACCGCATTTATGTGACAGTGCGCTTGCACCAACCTTGATATAAGGTGTTGCCTTACCATCCTTTTCGCCCGTTGCAACCGAAACGAAAAAGCTGCCGAGATTGGATTTTATATGACTCTGCAAGGAGAGCGCATCGTGGCTCGACGAGGGGAAATTGGTAAAGCATGAGGCTAAAATTGAAAGCGCTGTAAGCTCCTCGCCCGCAAGGTCGGAAGCATCAAAAAGCATGGAAATGTAAACTATACCGTTCGTTTTAATGCCTGATTTTACAATTTCAACACCGTTTAACGACACCGTTTCAATCTTCGAACTCCTTGAGTCTTTTGGTATGTCAGAGAGAGAAAGAGTCGGGATATTGGCTCTTGCTTCCTCGCTCTCATTCTCTGATTGCCATGCGCGAAGCTTTGCCTCGTTGGATATAATTTGCTCAAGCTCCTCGCTTGAAAGAGAAGAGAGAATGCTATCAAGCTTCTCTTTTTCTTTTTTAGCGGTTTCCTCCCCAAGAGTCTTGTCAGGGAGCATAACCACAGAGGCTCTGTGAGTATTGTTAAGCGTCATTTCAAGCAGTGCGTGCTCAAAGTGGTCGCCCTCTGCTTTTTTCTTCAGCGATTCAATAATATCCACCGCAAGAAGAGCATCCTCGGGTGCACCGCCGTAAATCCAACTTCCATACACCGACAGCGCGTAGGCAATTCCTGCCGGAAGAGTGCCAAAATCTCTTTCTTTTGTCTTGAACTCGATAGTGCTGATGATGGAAGCGAGCATTTTCTTATCTATTCCATTTTTTGCGAGCCCTCTTATAACCTCGTCTACCGTCTTTTCGATTTCACCGAGCTTATCGGCATCAGTATCGCGGATTTCCAGCACTATTGTCTGCTTTTCGGCTCTGTTTGAGTAGATAAGCGCGTCCTCGCAAAGCCCTCTTTCAAGCAGTGCCTTTTTAAGCGGAGATGCGTTAGAGCCGCAAAGCACCTCCGAAAGAATGGTCGCGGTAATTTGAGCCTCTTTGTCGGAAAAATCGGAATATACGAAGCCGAATAGTATTCTTGAGCGCCCCTTTTCTTCCTCGTTGTCGGAAATCTCGTATTTAACGTATTCGACCGGCGCAATTCTGGGCTTCACGGTTCGCGGCAGAACCGTTGCATCTGCGCGCTCAAAGCGAGAGAGGCGTTCGTTTATAAGTGCCAGAGTGCGACTAATATCCATTTTTCCGTCCAAAATAATTTTAGCGCTCGACGGGTGATAATATTTTTTGTGTGTTTCTTTAAATTTTTCGTATGTCAGTGTGGGAATGCAGTCGGGGCTTCCACCCGAGTCGTGACGGTATATAGAGCCCTCGTATAGCGCACGCGAGAGAGCCATAGTACCCACCTCGTCCGGCGAGGAATACGCGCCCTTCATTTCGTTATAAACTACCCCGTTGTAAGAAAGGGTATTATTCTTTTCGTCATACTCGTAGTGCCAGCCCTCTTGACTGAAAATTGCGGGATTTTTAAGCAAATTCGGGAAAAATACCGCGTCAAGATACACGTCAACGAGGTTGAGAAAATCTCTCTGGCATCTTGACGATACGGGATAAACCGTTCTGTCCTCGTAGGTCAGCGCGTTTAAAAAGGTGTTGAGCGAGCCCTTAAGAAGCTCTGCAAAGGGGTCTTTTAACGGATATTTTTCCGACCCGCAAAGCACCGAATGCTCAATTATATGGAACACGCCCGTGCTATCCTCAGGAGGCGTGGGAAACGCGATAGAAAAGGTCTTGTTTTCATCATCTCGGTCGATATATAAAAGCTTTGCTCCGGTTTTTTTGTGACAAAGCTCGTAAAGTGTGGCGGAAATCTCGTCTACTACTACCTCTCTGACGAGCTTGAATCCGTTTTCACTGGCTTTTTTCTGCATTGTGCAAATTTCCTCCGTTTACCATGGAAATATCTTGTTTTTTTGACTTGCGGTTGACAAGCATTAAAAAATATATTATAATAATTTTGTATAACAATTATATACTTTTATAGCAAATAAGTCAAGCCAAAGATTTATTTGCGGATAGGAGAAGAAAATGTTTGATTTCGTAGTTATCGGCGCTGGTGTCGTCGGCGGAATGGTCGCAAGAGAGCTGACTAAGTACACCGACAGCGTGTGCATCGTCGAGCGCGGAAGCGACGTTGCGCTTGGTGCAACCCGTGCCAACAGTGCAATAGTTCACGCAGGATACGACGCTAAAAGCGGAAGCTTAAAGGCAAAGCTCAACGTGCGCGGCTCCGTGATGATGGAGAGCGTATGCCGTGAGCTTGGCGTAAAATACAAAAGAAACGGCTCGCTCGTCGTCGGTTTTAACGACGAGGACCGCGCGAATCTTACCGAGCTTGTAGAAAGAGGTAAGACCAACGGGGTTGAGGGCGTAGCACTTATAGAGCGCGAGGATATTCTGAAGCTTGAGCCCAACATCGGCGCAGGTGTCACGGTGGCGCTTCACGCACCGACCGGTGCAATAGTATGTCCGTACGAGCTTTGTATGTCTGCGGTCGGCTCGGCTATGGACAACGGTGCTGATTTGAAGCTTAATTTCCGTGTTGATAAGATAGAAAAAATTGATGACGGATACAGAGTATACGCGGGTGAGAATTTTGTGGATGCAAAATTCGTAATCAACTGTGCCGGCGTATATTCCGATGAGATAGCGGCTCTCGTGGGTGACGATTCCTTCAGCGTGCGTGCGCGCAGAGGCGAGTACGTACTGCTTGACCGCGAGTGCGGCTCTCACGTATCCCATACCATATTCCGCTGTCCCTCAAAGATGGGTAAGGGTGTTCTCGTCACTCCCACGGTTGACGGCAATCTTCTCGTAGGCCCGTCGGCAGAGGATATTGACGATAAAGAGGACCTTTCCACCACCGCCGCAGGACTTGCAAAGGTGCGCGCACTTGCTGCCGAGCAGGTTGCGGGAATCGATTTTAGCAAAACCATCACCTCATTTACCGGACTTCGTGCCACGGGAAGCACGGGTGACTTTATTATAAATATGCCCAAGGAGAGATTCCTTAATCTCGCGGGAATTGAAAGCCCGGGACTTTCCTCCGCGCCCGCTATCGCAGAGTACGCGATACAGATTTTGAAGGATGCGGGCTTTGATGCATCGCTTCGTGCCGATTTTGTTGCGGAGCGCCGTCCTGCGCACTTCTTCTCCTCTCTTTCGGTGGAGGAAAAGAACGCACTTATAAAGGAGCGCCCGGAGTATGCTCACGTAATTTGCAGGTGTGAAACTATCACAGAGGGCGAAATCCTTGACGCTATCCGCACCAATCCGCGTCCTACCGACGTTGACGGTGTTAAGCGCAGAACAAGGGCATCAATGGGAAGATGTCAGGGCGGATTCTGCTCGCCTTATATCGTAGAGCTTTTGGCAAAGGAAATGGGCGTTGACTATACCGCTGTGACAAAATTCGGCGGAAAATCCTACATTAACTTTGGAAAAACCAAGGGAGAATAAAAATGAAGGCTGATTTGGTTATCATAGGCGGAGGACCTGCCGGTATGGCTGCGGCTGTGGCAGCGCACGAGGCAGGCGTTCGCGATATTATTATACTTGAGAGGGATAACGCGCTCGGCGGTATTCTTCGCCAGTGCATACACAATGGATTTGGACTCCATCGCTTCGGCGAGGAGCTGACCGGTCCTGAGTATGCGTACAGATATGAAACAATGGTAAAAGAGCTCGGTATACCGTACATGCTCGATACTATGGTAATAGAGGTGTCCGAAAACAAGATTGTCACCGCTATGAATCGCGAGAGAGGTATATTTGAGATTGAAGCAAAGGCGATAATTCTCGCCATGGGCTGTCGCGAGCGTCCCAAGGGCGCGCTCGGCATTGCCGGCACTCGTCCTGCGGGCATTTTCACCGCAGGCACGGCGCAAAAGTTCGTTAATATGAAGGGTTATATGCCGGGTAAGCAGGTCGTTATTCTCGGCTCGGGTGATATCGGTCTGATTATGGCAAGGCGTATGACTCTCGAGGGTGCGCGCGTTATGGCGGTCTGCGAGCTGATGCCTTATTCGGGCGGTCTTGCAAGAAATATCGAGCAGTGCCTTAACGATTTTAACATTCCCCTGCGACTCTCTCACACCGTCGTGGAAATTCACGGTAAGGAGCGCGTCGAGGGCGTCACTATTGCAAGAGTTGACGAGAATCGCCGTCCTATCAAGGAGAGCGAGGAATATATTCCCTGTGATACGCTTCTTCTCTCCTGCGGTCTTATTCCCGAGAATGAGCTGACCAAGGGCGCGGGCATTTCGCTTGACAGAGTGACGGGCGGTGCAGTCGTTGACGGTGAGAGGGAAACAGAGATTCCCGGTGTGTTTGCTTGCGGAAACGTTTTGCACGTTCACGACCTCGTTGACTATGTTTCGGAGGAATCGGTTATAGCAGGTCAGGCTGCTGCAAAATATATAAATGGCGAGAGCGAAAAGGCGCTCGTTGCAAGGATTTCGGTTGACGGAAAGGTCAGATACACCGTTCCGCAGAAGATTACCGAGACCGCTGACACCGAGGTGTATTTCAGAGTTGCAAACGTCTATCGCGACGCTAAAATAATCGTAAAGGATGGAGAAAGAGTTATTCTTTCAAAGAAAGCGCAGAAGCTCGCCCCTGCAGAGATGGAAAAGGTGAAGCTTACGAGTGAAATGCTCTCCTCGCTTTCAGGAAATGAAATTTCATTCTCTATTGAGGTGTAAAAATGGCAAAGGAAAGACTTTTAACCTGTATAGTCTGCCCTCGCGGATGTCAGATGAAAATAACTCTTACCGACGACGGTAAGGTTGAAGCGGTTGAGGGCAATTTCTGCAAGCGCGGCGTCACTTACGCAAACGACGAATGTACTAATCCCAGAAGAACGGTCACCTCCACGGTGGTTTGTAAATCGGGCGGTGTTGCCGCGGTTAAAACCGAAAATACAGTACCCAAGGGACTTGTTTTTGAGGTTATGAAGGCAATAAACGCGGTCGTTGCACCCGACGACGTCACTGTGGGCGACGTTGTGATTGAAAACGTTTGCGGCACGGGCGTTAACGTTGTCGTCACCAGCAACGGTCCTGCAAAATAATCTTAAATATATTTCGCTTAATTTATAAGGCTCGGTCATAACTCTCGCGTTTTACCGAGCCAAACTTACATATACAAATAAAAATAAATAAAATCAAGGAGAAACGCTATGGCACTCGGAAACGTAATGGTTGGACAGTCAGGCGGTCCAACCTCTGTTATCAACGCAAGCCTCGTAGGAGTATTTAAAACCGCAAAGGATGCTGGTTGTAAAACCGTATACGGTATGCGAAACGGCATTGAAGGCCTCCTCGAAGAGAGGTATATAGACATCTCCGATTATATCAAAAACGACCTTGACATCGAGCTTCTGAAGCGCACGCCGTCGTCATTCCTCGGCACCTGTCGCTTTAAGCTACCCAAGGCAGAAAAAGCTCCCGAGCTTTACGAAAGAATCTTTGAAATACTCAAAAAACTCGACGTCAAGTATTTCTTCTACATCGGAGGCAACGACTCTATGGACACCGTTATGCAGCTATCTGCATTTGCGGCGAAAATCGACTCGGACATTCGCTTTATGGGTGTTCCCAAGACCATAGACAACGACCTTGCATGCACCGACCACACCCCAGGCTTTGGCTCTGCGGCAAAGTATATCGCGAGCACGATGAAGGAAATCATTCGAGATGCAAAGACATATCCCAACGACTCGGTCACCGTAGTTGAGATAATGGGTAGAAATGCAGGCTGGCTGACCGCCTCCTCGTCGCTATCTCGTTCCGAGGACTGTGCAGGCCCTGACCTTATTTATCTTCCTGAGGTCGTGTTTGACCATGATAAGTTTCTCAGCACAATTAAGGAGTTAAAGAAAAAGCAAAAGGCGGTTATCGTTGCCGTCAGCGAGGGTATTAAAACCGCGGACGGAAAATACGTATGCGAGGCGAACAAAAATACCACTCTCGTTGATGCCTTTGGTCATAAATCTCTTGGAGGTACGGCGCTGTACCTTTCCGACTTCCTCACCGACGAGCTGGGAATTAAGTGCCGAGGCATCGTCCTTGCGACTTTGCAGCGCTGTGCATCGCACCTTGTTTCCAGACGAGACATCACCGAGGCGTTTATGGCGGGAGCCGACGCGGTGGTAGCTGCGCTTAAGGGCGAAACAGGCAAGATGATAGTCTTTAAGAGACTTTCGAACAATCCTTATTCGATAGTGACCGATATTATGGACATAAGAGAGGTTGCAAACAAGGAAAAATGTGTCCCGGCCGAGTGGATTACTCCCGAGGGCACTTACGTGACGGAAGAGTTCGATACTTATGCACGTCCGCTTATTATCGGCGAGCTCTCTCCCTTTATGGTTGATGGTTTACCCAGACATCTTTTCATAGACAAATAAGCTAACTAAAAAACAAATAAAAACAGCACGACACCTTATCGGGTGGGCGTGCTGTTTTTTGATATAAATGCCGTTTTTTGACAACTATAATTTACTTTTTGCGCGTTTTTTGCAAAGCAAATCACATTTTTGTTGTTTTTTTATGAGTTGGTTTTCATTCTGTTTTGTGCGCGGTATTCGTTAGGCGAGCAGCCGTGCTTGCTTCTGAATTCACGGTTGAAATAAGAGATGTTATTAAATCCGCATTCAAGCGCAATATCAATAATTTTGTCGTTGCTCTGTAAAATCAACGACTCAGCAAGCTCGAGCCTCTTCTGTCGTTTGTATTCGGCAAAGCTCACGCCCATTTCCTTTTTAAAGAGTCGGCCCATGTATTTTTCATTTTTCTGATAGGTTTCTGCCAGCTCTGTGAGGGTAATTTCGGTGCGGTACATTTCGTCTGCGTGGTTTTTCATCATAGAAACAAGCCAGTTCATTTTCTTGATAGGCTTTGATGTTTTTTGCTTTGACGCATTGGCATAAAGAACCGTCATATAATCCGAAACGAGATTGGCTATTTTGAAAAGCTCGTTTGGCGTGCTGATAGGCTCGCATTTTTTGAGCTCGTCACATAGCTTTGAGGAGCTTACACCTGTATATTTGCAGACTTGGTTGATTATTTGAGTGGATTTTTGCTCGTCGATCATAGCGTTTCCGACGTAAACTATTGCCATTACGCGATCGTCTATTACCACTGGGTTTGCCACCTCAAACAATCCGTGCAGGCAGTGTCCACCAAATGACTTCTTTTCTTGAATCGACCTGGTATTCGCGAGCATTTTGCAGTGCTGGCATACGCGATATCCTATGCTCGTGGATTTAGCAATATTGCAGAAATCGTTGATGTGAACAATGTTTTTAAATTTAATTTTTGTGGTGCGGTTGGTCAGTATTCCTGATAGGTCGAGTATGCTGATGTGAAATTTTCGTCCGCATGATAATTCGTCAATTAAAAACTGAAGCGATTCCATATTTTCTTCTCCAATAATCGTACGAATTTACTTTCTTTTAGCTGTGCTAACAAGAAGCTCCAGAACCTTGAAAATGCGCTCCTGCTCATGCTCGGGAATATTTGACATTTCCTTTGCCAATCTGGACGCGTGCGCTTTGGTTTTGTCCTTCACGGAATCGCAAAACAGGTCGTCTGCCGTGCATTCTAAAACATTCATAATTTTTACAAGATTTTCTAGCTTTACACTGTACATTCCACGCTCGAGTGCGGAAATAAAGTGAGAGGAAAGCTCGACCTTTTCTGCCAATTCTTCTTGTGTCAGACCTCTTTTTTTTCGATAAAATTTTATTCTTTTTCCTATCTCCCGTTCAATCATTTTTTACGTCTCCAATCGTTTAAACAAATCATTCTGACATTAATTATAATCCATTTTTTTCTGCCCATAAAGGACGCAGTGCTTGTTATGGTAATAGTATCACTTAAGTAAGAACTTTGTCAATTATTGGAAAAAACTCTTGCTTTTTTTCAGTAGAGTCTGTAAAGACTCTAACTTTTGTTTTTCCCTGGCAGAAAAGATATATTTCATAATTTCAAAAAAATTGCACAATTAATTGCAATTAAGTATCCTTTGTGCAAGTGTTTTTGTCTTTTTGTGTTAGATAGTAATAATTTTGCGTGATACAATATAATCAGAAGCTACCCTATTATATGGACGAAAGGACGTTAGAACTATGAAAAAGAACGACTACGCTCTTGGCGTTATGCTCGACGTGTCGAGAAACGCCGTAATGACCATGGATCATATGAAAAAATTCCTGCTCAAGATTTCCGAGATGGGATACAACTGTATGTTCCTCTATGCCGAGAACACCTATGAGGTAGACGGAGAGCCATACTTTGGATACATGAGAGGAAAATACACCAAGGAAGAAATGCGCGAGATGGACGAATATGCAAGAAGCCTTGGCATTGAGGTTATCCCCTGTATACAGACTCTTGCACACCTTCTTGCTATCAGCAAGTGGGAGCAGTATTCTATGGATACCGACGATATTCTTATGGTTGATGACGAGTCCACCTACGTTCTTATCGAGAAGATGTTTAAGACTCTCTCCCAGTGCTTCCAGACCAGAAAGCTTCACGTTGGTATGGACGAGGCGCATATGCTCGGCAGAGGAAAGCATCTTGACAAATACGGATACGAGACTGTTGACGTGATTATGAAGCGTCACCTTAAGCGAGTTTGCGAGATTGCCAAGAAGTACGGCTACGACATTATGATTTGGTCGGATATGTATTTCCGTCCTTGGAATAACGGAGAGTACTTCATTGAGAAAAAGACCATTCCAGAGGAGTACGTAAAGGCTTTGCCTGATAACGTAATTCCTGTATACTGGGACTATTACTCCGACGATTTCAACAACTACGATAATATGTTCTACAACCACGCACAGCTTTCAAACAAGACCTGGTTTGCAGGCGGTGCTTGGACCTGGGGCGGATTTGCTCCTCACAACGCGGCGTCAATCAAGTGCACACCCCCTGCTATCGCAGCGGCAAAGAAGCACGGCGTTAACAATATTTTTATAACTATGTGGGGCGATAACGGTGCAGAGTGCTCTCGCTACTCGGTGCTTCCCACTCTGTTCTTCATATCCGAGCACGTAAAGGGCAATACCGATATGGAGCTTATCAAGAAGAAGTTCAAGAAGCGCTTCGGCATTGAGTTTGACGAGTTTATGCTCCTTGACAGACCTAACGAGATTGCAGTTCCCGAGAATGAGGCGCACCCTGTTTGCCCCGGCAAATATATGCTTTACTCCGACCCGTTCCTTGGTTTCCTTGACTCGACCGTAAGACTCGGCGAGGGTAAGAAGTACGTTGAGTATGCAAAGGAGCTTCGCACAGTAGCTAAAAAGACTAAAACCTACGGATATCTATTTGATACGATTGCAAAGCTTTGTGACGTGCTTGCAGATAAATATGAGCTTGGTGTAATAACGAGAGCAGCATACAAGGCAGGTGACAAAGAGGAGCTTCTTCGTCTTGCAAAAGAGGAATATACCAGAATAGAGGTTAATATGCGAGGCTTTATGAAGGCGTTCGAGAAGCAGTGGCTTAAGGAAAATAAGCCCTACGGACTTGAGATTCACCATCACCGCCTCGGCGGAATGCTCAATAGAATCGGATACTGCAAAAAGACTCTTATTGAGTATGCAAACGGTAAGCTGGATTCTATACCTGAGCTTGAGGAAGATATCCTTACTTTCAAGAAAAATAATGAGAGTATTTATTTCAATAATTACCATAAATCTTATACCTCAAGCTTGATACAGTAAATACACACTTTGGTCAAAATGCTTGCATTTCTTTTAAAAACTTACACATTTTTAGCATTTAAGCACAAAAAGTGCCCTTTGTGCAAGTGTTTTTGGTCTTTTGTGTTAGAATGCTAAAAATTAGAATGTTATAATTATCTTAAATAGAAGGCTATTGTAATTATTGGCATTTTTGGCAGAAGTATTTTTAGTACTCAAACTGTTTTTGTGAACAGTGAAAATGATTATCTCATTAAATCCATGAAAGGAGGCATTGATTTTTATGGAGAGAAAGAAACGTTATACCGACCCCGAGCTTGAAATTGTATTCTTTGATGTTTACGGCAAGGCTGCAGACATAATTACGACCTCGGGCGGAGGAGAAGAACCTTCTACCGGAAACGGAAGCATGGACGATGCATGGGATACCTAAATTAGAACCTAATTTAAATTTTTATTTATGAAAGGGATAAATGAAATGAAAAAGAACAGACTTACAGCATTGATACTCACATTTGTGCTTCTCTTCGGCTGCCTTAGCGTTCTTCCTGTATTTGCAGAGGAAGCAGCGACTGACGGTCAGGTAGACATCGTTGCACAGAACGTTGTATACTCCGAGAAGATTCAGATTGCTTTTGCAGTTGATTACGCTACTGCTACCGCAGCACAGGACGTTAAGCTTTCTTACACCGTTGGCGGTGAGACCAAGCTTGCTACCTATTGGGGCGTTGAGACCATAGGCGAGGATGAATACCCCGTATTCGTAACCGAGGGCTTCCACGCTAACGAGTTCACCAAGCAGGTAAGCGCAGTTGCTTACACCGGTGAGGAAGCTCCCGCTGAAGCTACTCCCAAGCTCTACTGCGTTGGTCAGTACTTCTATTCCATGCTTTATAAGCAGAACTACATCACCAAGACCGAGGGCAAGGATGGCGCAAGAAAGGATCTCTACCTCTCCGCTATCGAATTCGGAACCAACGCACAGCGTGTTCTTGACGATGCTACCGGAAATGCTCTTCTTGATCAGTACTGCTTCGTATATGCGGCTGACGACGTTTACATCAACGGCGATTATGCAGCTCTCGTTCCCGCAGGTACCGAGCTTACCTTCGTTGCAGCAGGCGCAACCGGATATGAGCTTACCATTGACGGTGAGATCACCGAGCTTGATGGCAATACCTACACTGCAGAGGCTGGCGTTAAGGCACTTGTAACCGGCATTGGCGTTGGCGATTACGTAAACGTTATGACTTATGAAGACGGTGCATCCAGCGATTACGTTAAGAGCTATGACGCTGATGGTGTAGAAATTACTGGCAATTACTCTCAGGGTTCCTCCTTGTCTATGGGCCTTGCAACCGACGCTGATAACAACTTCCTTCAGGTTCGTAACCCTGCAAATAGTGGTAAGAGCGGTAAGACCGAGGTGCAGCTTTCCAACACTGTTCAGACCGGTAACTGCTACACCTTCGAAACAAAGATTAACATCGCAGGTGCTACCGGAGGATATAACTTTGCTAAGCTCAGGTTCGTTAACAACAACAATGGTGAAGCTGTAAATCTCTACCTCAAGGCAACGAATAACGCATCTAGCAAGGCTAACTTTGCTATTGCTACTACTGGTTCGAACTCCAACTTCTCCGCAGGTACTGTGCTCTTCGATTATAATAATAAGTCTCTTGGCACAGGCGTTTGGTTCACCGTTCGTGTTGAGCTCTATTTCGTAGGTGCACCCGATGCTTCCGCAGAGAACACCTATATGAAGCTCTATGTTGACGAGGTTCTTGCATACGACGGTCTTGCACATTGGGCAACTGGTGCAAATATCAGCCATGTAGAGCTCGAGCACGTATCCTCTAGTAAGGTTTCTAATATTTGCTACGACGATATCTTCTTCACCAGAACCGATAAGGCGTACGTTGCAGGCAACTAATTCGTAAAACGCAAAATAATTTCTAACTGATACAACTTCGTGGCTTTCGCATCTCCGCGGAAGCCACGATTTTAAAAATAACGCTTTTTTAGAGTTAAAAATGAAAACAAGAGAACAAATTTTAACTAAAGAAAGACTCGATTACGTCAGAGCGAAAAGAAACGAGGCTCGCGAGGCAGCCTATGCCGAGGTCAAGGACCAGATAGGCGAGGCGGCGCTCGACGAGATGCGAAGGCTTTATGATGTATTTGACGAAAAAATATACATCTGGCTCGCAGGACTCTGGGACAGAGATATAGGCGCGTTTTACTACTCCGAATCCGCGAGGGACACGCATCTTTATCTCCCTGATATAGAGAGCACCGCACAGGCGCTCAAATTCCTGCACACCTCTGGCATGCTTCGCAAGGGTGAGGATGAGTATATTATGCGAATTCCTGCCTCTATGCGCGAGAGCGTGGTTAAATTTGCACATTCGCTTCAGGACGAGGACGGATATTTCTACCACAAGCAGTGGGGAAAGAACATTTCTGTTTCCCGTCGCGGCAGAGACCTCGCTTGGTCGAAAAATATGATTCGAAGCGCAGGTGAAGAACCGAGATACCAACTCCCGACCGAAAAGGATGCAAGCGGCAAGAAGTCGGTGCATTTACCCGAATATCTGCAGGATATCGAGAATTTCAAACGCTATCTTGCCGATATGGATTTGAAAACGCGCTCCTACTACGTAGGCAACGTAATCGAGTCCACCGTTTCGCAGATATCTGCAGCAGGCAAGGAGTTTGAGGATTATCTTGTCTGGTGGCTCAACTCGCAGAATCGCGAGGACAACGGACTCTGGGAGGAGGGCGTATGCTACGCATCGGTCAACGGACTTATGAAGATGTCGGGCAACTATCCTCATCTTCACGCACATCTCCCGTATGCAAAGCAGTCGCTTTCGAGTGCTATTGCAGCGGCGATGTCTGACGAGCGCATGACCTTCGTTTGCGAGGTATATAACCCCTGGGCAACGATAGGAAATATCTTCAAGGCGCACGACGACTCGCCCGACAGGGAAGAGCTTGACGCCCTGCGTGCACAGCTCATAGAAAATGCGCCCTTGCTTATCAGCAAAACGCGAGAAAAAATATCAGTTTTCAGAAAGCCCGACGGCTCCTACTCCTACTTCCGTAAGATGTCCTGCGCTATGTCACAGGGTGCGCCCGCCGCAGTGCCTCGTACCAACGAGGGCGACGTGAACGCAACTACGATATGCGTTGGCTCAACGGTGCGCAGTATGAGAAAGGCGCTTCGCATTCCCGTGATACCGATTTTCGTACCCGAGGACGGCGATTTATTCTTCGAGCTTATTGAAAACGCTCCGAAAATCGAGAAAAAATTCTCCGTTGGAGACACCTTCCCCGAAAGACCGTCTCCCGAAGAAGAACAAGCAGACTAATTTTTAGCATATTTTATATAAAGGAAAGGTAACGAACATGAAAAAACTACTTACCCTTTTACTTGTTTTGACCCTTGCACTTGCTTCCTTCACCTCATGTTTCCTTTTTGCCGGTGATAATTCCGGCGACGGAAGCGGCACTGGCGACGGAAGCGGCACCGGCGATGGAAGTGGCACTGGTGACGGAAGTGGCACCGGCGAGTTTAAAGGCTGGCTTGACGGCGAGACTATATACTATCGCGGTGACAGTGTATTTCCTACCGATAACATGCGTATGCGTTTTGCAGTTGATGCAAACGTTGATCTCTCCTATGCAACCGACGTCGAGAACGGCAAATTATTTATACTTGGCGAATACGACCACGAGTTGTCAAGACTTGCTTATTCGTCTCTTGAAAAGTATTTCGGTGGTGATGATGAAAACAACACAATATACGTTATCTATACAGACGGAAGCTCTGTGGCTATAGCTTATAATAGCCTTGTTGCACGCTGGGCGGCGGTAGAGTATTTCCTTACCAATTATAAAAATATAGACCTGACTACCGCAGGATTGGTACATTACAAGGAATTTAATACCTTATCCTACGTAAACGAAACCCGCGCTAATCTGCGTTCGGCTGACATTGCTGCAACCAGCAGCGTCTTTTCTGCAGATGCAGTAGCAGCGCTTGAGCTTCTGTACAGCCTCTATGACGAGGACGTATATTACTGGCTCGCAAACCTTTACGACCCTGAAATCGGCGCATTCTATTATTCCGGCTCTGCAAGAGATACAAAGGGCTTCCTTCCTGACCTTGAGTCTACCGCACAGGCACTTATTTTTATGGTTGACAGCGGTATGCTCTCTGAATATGAGGGCAAGTACAAGAATGCACTTCCCGAGGAAATCAAGGCCGCAATTCTTAATTGGACCAAGGGCCTTCAGTCCTCTGAAAACGGATACTTCTATCATCCTCAGTGGGGTGATGATATAACAAACAACCGTCGCGGTCGAGATCTCGGCTGGGCAAAGCGTATTATTTCCGGACTTGGAGCAAAGCCCTATTGGACTACTCCCGACGGCTTTGCGGGTGAAAACGGCAAGCCCGGCACGGCTACATCAACCGCTGCACTTACCTCCAGACTTGGCTCCGGCAGCGTTGCAACTGCTGTTTCCAAGGTTGTTTCTACGTCTCTTCCCGATTATCTTACAAGCGTAGATAAGTTCGTAGCTCACCTTGAAAATGATTACAACTGGGATAGCAACTCCTACGCAGCAGGTAACGCGATTGAGTCCGACCTCGGACAGATTGTTGCAAGAGGTAAGGCTTATACTGACGCGCTTATCAACTTCCTTAACGGTAAGCAGAAGTCCAACGGTCTTTGGGAAAACACTGTAGACAAGGATTCTGTAAACGGATTCATGAAGATTTCCGGTGTCTACACCTCTCTTGGCGTTTCTATTCCTAAGGCTGAAGAGGCTATGAAGAGCGTTACTACAATGCTTACGTCCACCGATAAACCCGACCACGTTTGTACCGTATATAACGCGTGGGAGGCAGTAGCAAACATTCTTATCACCATAGAAAATAAGGGTGGAAAAGAAGAGGCTGACAGACTCAGAGTTACATTCAGAGAAGATGCTGCAAACCTTATCAAGATAACCTATGATAAGATTAAGCTTTTCGAGAAGGAGGACGGCGGCTTCTCTTACTACACTAAGTATTCTGCTGCAAGATCGCAGGGTGTAGTTGTCTGTGTGGATAAGATGGCAGAGAGCGACGTAAACGCTACCAACATCTGTACAAACAGCTTGATTAACGCGATGTTCGACGTTTTCGGTGTAGATCAGGTTGAGCGCTACTATCCCGTTGACTTTGCTTACTTCTCCGACGTTCTTGCTGACCTTGGCGCTATCGTTAAGGATAAGATACTTAAGGCAGAAAAGGCTACCTTCGATGAGTATGACGCAGCTCTTGGCAACGAGGTTGGCGGCGTTGTCACATACCCCTCCGATTACAGTGAAAATATAGTTGGTGATTTCGATTCCATCGACTCTGAAACCTACAAGTGGTTCCAGTCCAGCGTGGTTCAGAATCCCGATCCCACCGCTGCAATAGGCGACCTTGTTCTTTATGCAAAGAACTTCGTTGATCCTACCGGTTCGAAGAAAGAGGCTCTCAAGCCCAGCAGCACTGTTTTCAATATTGCAAACGCAGGCATTGATAGCCTTGCAAACTGCTATGTTTACGACGCTGATATGTATTTCGTTTCCGGCTATCTTCTTGATGACGGCACGAAGTACGAATACGGTAAGAAGAACAGCAGCGATGCTACAACCAAGGATCCCTTGCTTCAGCTTACCTTTAAGACCGAGTCGCTTCCTTGCGCACAGGTCAACTTCAACGTTTATACCGAAAATGGAAAGAATTACATTAAGATTGGCGAAAGCTATGCTGGTATGGACGGAAAGAATGATGGCGTTGCTGGTGGTATACCCATGGATGAGTGGGTTCACATCAGAATCGAGTATTACAAGGATTACGAAGTTAAAGAAGACGGCTCTACCGGTGCATACCAGCCCAAGATGAAGGTATACGTTAACGAAACCTATTGGGGTGAGTGTGATGCAACCATTACCGGTGCAGACAAGACCGGTGCTGTCAACTACTACGATAGAAAGATAGACCGCGTTGCTATTTCTTACTACCGCTTCCTTTCCAGCGAGGTATACTTCAACAACGTGACCGCTGATAATTGCAGAAAAGACTACAAGCAGGAATTCAATTCTTCCGCGGTTGTTAATCCCTCGCTTCCCGATGAGGAAATGCGCGAGGTTGCAACCTTCGAGGACGGTCTTCTTAACACCTCCAACGTTGCTAATAAGATTAGAGTTTTGCACTTTGGTACTTATAAATACGTTAACGCTACCGAGGGTCAGACCTTCAACCCGAAGATTAGCTACAGCATCGTAGCAGACCCCAAGGATTCTGCTAACAAGGTTCTTAAGGTTATTGCTAGTAGCGATAAGCAGAATACATACTCGGATAAGCCCTCCAGAACCGAGGTTAATATGTACAACGCTGCCGCAAACGGTACGGACTACACCTTCTCAGGCTCCTTCTACTACGATAAGAATATAAGCGTAGATACTCTTGTAACACAGCTTGCATTCCTTGATACCAAGGATAATCAGCTTTATGTTATTGGTATTAATGCACAGAGCGGCGGTTTAATATCTCTTGAATCCCAGAACGGAACAAAGGCAGCTATAGCTACCGATATCGCTCGTAACGATTGGTTTGACCTTAAGGTTGTATTCCACAGAGGCGGAACTGCCGAGACCACAGGTGCAGATATTTACTTAAATGGTGAGAAGGTTTATACCGATAACACCTATAAGGATACTGCCGTTAGCGGATCTGATCCTACGGCAAAGGTTGCTATTATTCACCAGAAGTCCAACAATTCCACTCTCTATCTTGATGATCTCTCGCTTGTAAGAAGCGGTGAAATAGTTGAGGCTACCGAGAGCGAGGATAAGGTTGCAGATTTCGAGGAAGGCTACAACACTAAGTACGTTCATAGCTTTAGCTACAACGGCACAACCGAGCTTGCAGTGACGGACATAGACGAAGTCCTTATGAGCAACCTTTACACTAAGTATTCTCTTCATACCGACCCCGTTGACAAAGCTAATACTTGTCTTCGTGCTGTAAACAAGAACGGTGGATCCAAGGCAGGCTACACTAAGGTTGACATCTCTAACGACGATCCCGCGGGCGATTGCTATACCTTTGAGACCAGAATGTACGTTGAAACCTATAGTGCAAGCTACAACCTTACTCAGATTCAGTTCATTGATAAGGACGGTGGCATTGCATTCAACGCTTACACGTCGATAGATAAGACTACCGGCAACTTTAAGATTGCTACTACCGGCAGCGGCACGTTCCCTGCAGCAGGCACCAGCCTTCTTGACAGCAGCATAGCTGTTAAACCTAAGACCTGGTTCACTCTCCGTATGGAATTCTATAACAAGGGCGCTAGCGCAGGAACCTCTAATACCTATATGAAGATATACGTTAAGTATACTCCTGAAGTGGCAGAGGGCGAGACTCCCGTAGAGGTTGAGCAGCTCGCGTTCAGTGGCGTAGCATACGCTACTCTTGGTGCAGAAATCGATCACGTTAACCTTATCCACGTTAAGACTGCAAAGTCTAGCGCGGTACTCTTCGACGATATTTCTCTCACAAGAACCAACAAGGCATACGCACAAGGCAACTGATAAAATTGTCGATTTTTGCAAATTAAAGTAGTCAAAACGGCATAATATGAAAAAGGCTATCTCGGGCGAAAGCTCGGGATAGCCGATTTTTTTGTTTGTTTTTAGCCGAAGTTTTTGTTGTTTTTATTTTTGGTGGTCTAGCGATTTTGCAAATTCTCTCGGGGTTTTTCCCACAATTTCGAGGAATTCTCGGTTAAAGGTGCGCGTGCAGGAAAAGCCCGATGCCTCCGCAACCTCTGTAATCGTGTAGTTTCCGCTCGAAAGCATACGGCACGCCTCGTCGATTTTTATGGCGGTGACGTATTTCTTGAAATTCACTCCCGTCATTTTTTTAAAGAACTTGGATATGTAGCTGTAGTCGTATCCGACTGCAAGCGCTGCGTCTCTCAAGGTGCACGCTTTCGTGTAGCTTTTCGAGATATAAGTGAGTATTTTTGATAGTAAATCATCCTCATCGCTCTCCCTTTCGACGTATTTTGCATTGGCGTCGAACAGTCCGCAGATGCCGTAGCACATAGCCTTTCTTAAGATATCGTTTTCGGGAGTAATGTCCCAAGGCTCAAAGAGAAATTTATTGCTTTCGGGAATAAGACTTGCGCCCTTGTTGAAGCTACTGACGATATCAGGAGAAAAAATGCATACCCAGCTCGCAGCGCCTGCATCGGCAAAATATTCGTGGCGTTGATAGGGAAATACCAGCACGGCGTCACCTGCAGAAAGAATATATTCCTTGCCGTCGATTATAGCTAGTGCATTGCCTGCGGTCACCGCATAGCATTCGAACGAGCGGTGAATATGCAAAGGAAATCCCCTTTCTTTGCTATTGCGAGTTATTAAAAAATGGTTGCCTGCGGTGGAATGATGAGCCTCAAAAAACATATCTTACCTCTTAAAAGACAAATTTTGTCTATTATTATACTATTTTATTACTTGTTTGTCAATATAATGTCCTGTATAATTAAAACAAAACTCTTTGGAGGCTATTATGAAATACGACCTTAAAAACTTTACTGTAGAAGAAAAGGTGCGACTTCTCGCAGGCAAGGATTTCTGGCATACGGAGGACCTTGACGGAAAGGTGTATGGCATCAAGGTGTCTGACGGTCCATCGGGCCTTCGCACTGCTGTAATAGACGAGGACGGAGCAAGGCGATATTTACCTGCCGTTGCATTTCCATCAACTCAGGTGCTCTCACAAACGTGGAGGCCTGAACTTGCATATCGAACGGGTGAAATGCTCGCTGACGAGTGCATTGAGCGCGGTGTTGACGTTCTTTTAGCGCCCGGAGTAAATGTGAAGCGACTTCCCACGTGCGGCAGAAATTTTGAGTACGTTTCAGAGGACCCCTATCTTTCGGGCATTTTCGGCAGGGAATACATAAAAGGAGTGCAGGCCCATCACGTTGGAACGTCCCTTAAGCATTATTGCTTAAACAATCAGGAAAACGCACGCCACACTCAATCAAGTGAGATTGACGAGCGAACACTCAGAGAAATCTATACCTATAACTTTAAGCTTGCTCTTGAGGCAAAGCCTTGGACGGTTATGTCCTCCTACAACCGTGTAAACGGCATAAAGGTCTCACAACACAAGAAGCTTTACGATATGCTGCGCGGTGAGATGGGATTTGACGGCCTTATTATGTCGGACTGGGAGGCGGTGGTTGATCACGTTGCTTCTGTTAAGAGCGGTGTAAACCTTGAGATGCCATTTAATAAAGAAAATTACGAGGCGCTTCTTTCCGCCGTAGAGAGCGGAGATATCAGCGAGGCAGAGCTTGACGAATGTTGTTCAAAGATGCTTTGGCTTGCCGAACTGTGCGAGAACGAATCTAAGCTTCGTAGGGTAGAAACCACCGTTCAGGAGCGCAGAACGACATCCGAGAGGGTTGCAGAGGAGGGAATAGTTCTACTTAAAAACAACGGAATTCTTCCTCTTTTGGATGGCATGAGTGTTTCCGTCTCTGGTGATGCTGCGGTGATGAACGTTTGCGGTGAGGGATCGGCAAAGGTATGGCTTGACCACGACGTACCTAAGCTCCCCGATGAGCTACAGCGCGAGCTTCCCTCGTCGGAAGTTTCCTATCTTCAGTATCCAATAGGAAATCTTTCAAGAGGAAACGCTGCGAAAATTATAAATAACGCATACGGCAAGGACGCCGCCATAATCTGCGTGCATCAGGTGGATATGGAGGAGGTCGACAGAAACGGTATTCGACTCCCCGGGCTTATGGAGGAAATGATAATTGAAACCGCGCGCAAAAACGAGAATACGATAGTAGTTCTTTACTGCGGCTCGGTAATTGATATGACGGCTTGGGAAAAATACGCTTCTGCGATAATTGCGGTTGGCTACCCTGGCGAGCGCGGAAACGCAGCCCTTGCAAAAATACTTTCGGGCAAAATCAACCCCTCGGGTAAAACCACTGAGACCTATCCACTGACCGAGCAGGATTGCCTTGCAACCCGCTGCTTCCGCGATCTTTGCCACAGCGTGTATTCCGACGGTCTGCTCGTTGGATACCGTTGGTACGACACCGCAAAATATATGGGTAGAGAAGCCGAGGCTAGAGTGATGTATCCATTCGGACACGGCCTGTCCTATTCTACGTTTGAGTATTCCAACCTGACTCTTACTAACGACGGTGATAGCATAATCGTGGAGTTTGACGTCACCAACACCTCCGACCGCGACGGTGCAGAGTGCGCGCAGGTGTATTTCAGAGACCCCGTTTGCTCGGTTTTCCGTCCCTATAAGGAGCTTTGCGGATTTGAGAAGCGGCTTATCAAGGCAGGAAAAACCGAGCACTACTCGGTCAGCGTTCCAACTGAATATCTCGCCTTTTATTCCGAGGGCTACGAGAAGTGGATTGTTGAGCCCGGAGATTTCGAGCTTCACGTTGGTGCGAGCTGCAGCGACATCCGACTTAAAGGTCGCATAAAAATATAAATTAAAATCATAAGCAGGAGCTTCTAGAGTGTTCTCCGTTGAGGTGCACGATAAAAGCTCCTGCTTTTGCCGTTATGAGCAACAAAAATATTGTTAAACTATTGACAATCTTCAAAAATAGATGTATAATATAAAATGAACGGGTTCATAAAAGGTGAAAAGAGGTAAAATATGCCCAAAATTATAGAAAACGTCAGGGAAGCTCTTATTTGCGAGGCGAAGCGCCAGATTGCAGAGCAGGGCTATAAAGCAACTACCATTCGCTCTGTCGCCACGGGGTGCGGTATAGCAGTTGGCACGGTTTATAACTACTTTTCGTCCAAGGATATGCTTATCGCGAGCTTTATTTTAGAGGATTGGATTTCGGTGCTTAACACTCTTAAGGAGGAGTCGTTTGACTCTCCAAGGGAACGCCTGTTTGCAATCTATAGCGAGCTTATCAAGTTTGCAAAAGAACATTCAGCAGTATTTACTGATAAGGACGCAATGAGTGTCTACAGCTCGTCGTTTTATGAAAAGCATAGCCTTTTGCGCAGTCAGCTCGCCGACCTGATAGCTCCTGTGGTAATAAACGGCGACGGTTTTGAGGCGGAATTTATAGCAGAATCAATTCTCACCTGGACTATGGCAGGCAAGAGCTTTGACGAGATTTACAGTGTTATTAAAAAAATTATTATATAAAAGGAGAAAAACAATGAGCAGCTTTGAAAATCTTCGCATCGTGGATAATTTCTATCAGACTAGTCTTTATTTCCCGATGCCCACCGTCATTATTTCTACGCTTTGCGAGAACGGCATGACCAATCTTGGTCCTTATTCTCTCGTTCAGCCCTATTACGTTGCAGGAAAGGATTATTACGCAATGCTTCTGTGCTGCCGCAATTCCTCTAACACCGCGCAGAACATTCTTCGCAACGGCAAATGTACCCTTAACTTTATCGATGACAAGCCTTCAACCTTTAAAGAGGCTGTAAAGCTTTCCTGGCCCGGCGATAAGCCCGAGGAGAAGATGCCTAAGTGCAACTTCAAGCTTGAAAAGAGTCTTATCGAGGAGGAAACCGGTGAGACTCGCCCCATGGTTCTTACCGACGCTATTGAGGCGATTGAGTGTACCTGGGTAAGAGAGCTTGAGGGCGCTGACAAATTTTCCGCAGGCGAGCTTAACGGCTACGAGCCGCCCTATAACGACTTCAACGGTATCACCTCGAAGTTCGGTGCGCACTTTATTCTTAAGGTTGACAAGATTCTTATGAAGAAAAAGTATGCTGATGCTATTATCAACGGTGTCAGAGCAAAGGATTTCCCCGCGCTTCCCGTTGACTACGGCTACCGTGACTCTAAGAACTTCTGGTTCCACAGAAAGACCAGAATGAGAGCCGAGCTTCTGCAGATGCGTCAGGCAAGCCTTGAGTCCGTTCGCTATGCAGCAGACCGCGCTGACGACAAGATTAAGTTTACCGACGAGGCACTTAAGACCGTGCTTGCAGTTCCGAGAGTATTCCTTCCTCTAGTTCTCAGAGGCTGCGTTGACTGGGCAAAGGAGAACGGAGTTGAACTTATCACCGAGGAGCACATGAAGATAATTAACGACAAGAGAGCCAAGGAAAAGGCTAAAAAGTAAAGGAGAATTTACATAAATGAAGGTTTTACTTGCTGGCGCTTTTGGAAATCTGGGCGCAGATATACTTAAAGATTTGATTAAAAACGGCCACGACGTAGTGGCTGCAGATATAGCAGAGCGTGAGCTCGGCATCGAGAAAAAGTACGATTTCCGTAAAATCGACGTCACGAACCCCGAAACGCTTAAAGGAATTTGTGATGGCTGTGAGGCGGTTATCACTACGGTTGGACTCACCAAGGGCTCTGCTACCGTCACCCCTTATGAAATAGACTATCAGGGCAACCTTAATCTTCTTAACGAGGCGAAGGCGGCAGGCGTTAAGCACTTTACCTTTATCTCGGTAATTAAGGCCGACAAAGCGCCCCACATTCCTATGCTCGATGCAAAGGCAAAATTCGAGAAAGAGCTTATCGCAAGCGGTCTCAGTTATGTAATTCACCGTCCCACAGGCTATTTCTACGATATTATCAAGGTGTTTAAGCCTATGATTCTCAAGGGCGAGGTCACTCTCCTTGGCAAAAAGCCGATTCACGCTAACGTAATCTCCACTGAGGACTTTGCAGAGTTTATCGTTCTTCACATGACCGACGATAACGCTATGTACGACGTTGGCGGAAAGGAGACCTATTCCTACGAGGAGCTTGCTACTCTTTGCTTCGAGGCAGCGGGTAAGCCCGTTGTTATTAAGCGTGCTCCCGCGCTTCTCTTTGACGTCCTTGCATTTATAAATAAGGTAAAGAAGACCGGCAAGGACGGTGTGCTTAAGTTCGGAAAGTGGACCATGACCGAGGAAATGGTAGGCGATACCGTTTACGGTGATATGAGCTTTGCGGAATACATCAAGGAAAGCTTCAAGGAGGAAAACTGATATGATGCCCTGGACACTTCTCGGAATTATTGCCGCGGTATGCGCGCTTCTTTGCGCTGTCGGCTTCTATAAATTCGTTTATTTCCTTTCTATTGGCTACGGCTTTGCGGTTGCAGGTGGCGGCATTGCGATTATCGTTATGGCTCTCCTCAATCCTACCGCTACGCCCCTCTGGATTCTTCTTATTCAAGCGGCGCTCTTCCTCGCTTATGGTATTCGTCTTTCGGGATTCCTTCTTGTTCGCGAAATAAAGAGTGCAAGCTATAAGAAGACCTTCAAGGAGGTCTCGGGAGAAAAGAATCCTCCCGTGTTTGTTCTCGTTGCAATATGGCTCTCCGTCACGGTGCTTTACACTGCACAGGTTTCTCCTATGCTCTTCCGCTACGTGAACAAGTCCGAGGACATAATTCTTCCTATAATCGGATTTGTAATTTCCGTTCTTGGCCTTATTCTTGAGAGCGTTGCTGACAATCAGAAGTCTGCACAGAAGAAGGAGCGTCCTGACATGGTTGCTACCAAGGGCCTCTATAAGATGTGCCGTTGCCCCAACTACCTCGGTGAAATTATCTTCTGGACCGGCGTTTTCGTAAGCGGCATCACCACCTACGCAGGTGCTGGACAGTGGATTACTGCAGTAATTGCTTATATTTGCATCGTTTTCATTATGTTCAACGGCGCACAGCGTCTTGAAAGACGTCAGATGGCTCGCTATGGAAACGACCCCGAGTACAACGCATACGCAGATAAGACTCCTATAATCATTCCTCTTCTTCCTATCTATCACCTCAACAAAAAGCAGTAAGGGAGAACCGATATGGAATTTACCATTGAGCTTGCTCTCGTAGATTATATTCCGGTTGTTTTCTTTGCCATTGGCGCTATAATTTTGATGATTGACCTTCGCGGGAAAATGTCTTTGCTTAATTTTATAGTTTTTTCAGTCGGAATGAGTGCAATCGCGCTTGCAGGTGCGATAAAGGCAACCTGGAAGCTTCTCTATGCTGCAAAAGTCGGTGACTTCGTTCTTATGAACAAGATGTTTTTACCGACACAATCAATAGGATTTCTGCTCGCAGGCATCGGTATTCTTATGATGCTTTGTATGAAAAACCGCGACGGAGTCAGATTTAACGCAGTAAGCCCGTTCGTCTTTATCGGCATGATGGTTGCAGGGCTTGGTATTCTTGATACCGTGCTTTGTATTATAGCCGCGAAGCTGAAAAAGCCGATTATTATAGCGATTTTTGCTTTCTCATTCGTATGCTCGCTTTGTATGGGATATCTCTCCTCGCAGGACTTTACCGAAGCTATTTGGAACTGGATAGGCGAGGGTGTAAACGTGCTCGGACAGGGCAGCTTCCTCGTCGGAGCTATCGCTCTTCGCAAAAGCGGCTTAAAGGAAGCAACAATTTGATATTACGGATAATTTTCCAAAAGTGCGCCTCGTTTTTCTCGGGGCGCATTTTTATATATTCATATCAGGCTTTACGACCTATCAAGCCTTCGCTATACAATATATACAAAAATTACTTTGAGAAATTTACACTAAAAAGAAATTCGAGTAAATATCTTGATATTTGGTAAAAAAAGCTAAGCACAAGCTCGTGTGATATGATATAATAATAAAAAACCTTGCATTCTGGGCGGTATTGACTGTAAAAAAAGGAGAGAAAAAATGAAGGAAATAATTAAAAGCTTATCTCTTGAGCAAAAGGCGGCGCTTCTTCAGGGCTGGACAGTCTGGACGACGCTGGGCATAAAAAAATGTGGAATTCCCGAGATGTTTCTCTCCGATGGTCCTGTCGGATTGCGAAAGCAAGTAGGCTCTGCCGACCACCTTGGTCTTAACGAGTCCATTCCGGCAACCTGCTTCCCGACTGCTGCTACCATGGCTAACACCTGGAATACGGCACTTGGTGAGGAGCTTGGTCGCACTCTCGGCAGGGAGGCTGCGGCAAACGACGTTCACGTAGTGCTTGGCCCGGGACTTAATATAAAGAGAAGCCCGTTGTGCGGCAGAAATTTCGAGTATTTTTCCGAGGACCCATATCTTGCAGGAAAAATGGCGGCGGCATATATTAAGGGCATTCAGTCATGCGGCGTTGCGGCATGTCCGAAGCATTTTGCTGCAAATTCGCAGGAGCTGCGCCGTATGTCTATGGACTCAGTTCTTGACGAGCGCACTCTGCGTGAGATATATCTGACGGGATTTGAAATAGCAGTTAAGGAGGGCGGCGCAAAGAGCATAATGTCCTCTTACAATATGGTAAACGGCACTTATGCAAACGAAAACGCGCACCTTTTGACCGAAATTCTCCGTGACGAATGGGACTTTGACGGCTTTGTAGTCACCGACTGGGGCGCAGATAATAACCACACTGATGGTGTAAGGGCAGGCTCTAATCTCGTTATGCCGGCGCCCGGTCCTGACTGCGCAATAGGTCTTATCGAGGACGTTCGGGCAGGAAAAATTGACGAGGCTACGATTGATGCGCGTGTAGAGGAGCTGCTTAGCGTTGTGTTCGACACGAATAAGGCGGTTGCAAAGGCGGAAAAGTCGTTTGACGTAGATGCCCACCATGCAATAGCACAGAGGTGTGCGGAGGAGAGCATAGTTCTCCTTGACAATGACGGAATCCTGCCTCTTTCAGAGGGCGACAGCGTGGCAATTATAGGCGATTTTGCAAAATCACCTCGTTATCAGGGCGCAGGCTCGTCACAGGTCAATCCCACGAAGATTGATAACCTTTATGATTCTCTTGTGCCTATGCTGAATATTACGGGATACGCGCAGGGCTTTGACCGCACAAAGCCAAAGCCTATAAAGAAGCTCATATCCGAGGCGGTAGAGGTTGCCAAGGGCGCTGATAAGCTGCTCCTCTGCGTAGGACTTGACGAGGTGCTTGAGTCGGAGGGCACGGACAGACCGCATATGGAGCTTTCCGAGAGCCAGCAGGAGCTTATCAAAGCCGTCACGGCAGTTAATAAAAACGTAATTCTCGTGCTCTCGGGCGGCGCACCGTTCATAATGCCCGACAGAAGCCTTTACAGAGCCGCAATCCACGGATATCTTGGTGGACAAGCGGGAGGTGCTGCTATGGCAAATGCCATAGTCGGCAGAGTCAATCCCTCGGGCAAGCTCAGCGAGAGCTGGCCTCATAAATTGGAGGACAATCCATCGTACAACTATTTTCCCTCAAAAGAGCGCACGGCTGAATACCGCGAGGGCATATTCGTAGGATACCGCTACTATGAAACAGCAGGGAAATCCGTTCGCTATCCGTTCGGCTACGGAAGCAGCTATACGAGCTTCGCTTATGATAATCTGACGGTTGACAAAAATAAAGTCAGCTTTACTCTGACCAACACGGGAGAGCGCGAGGGCGCAGAGGTTGCACAGATTTACGTTTCTGCAAAAAACAGCAGAGTATATAGACCGAAAAAGGAGCTTAAGGGCTTCGTTAAGACACACCTTAAGGCAGGCGAGAGCGAAACGGTCACTGTAGAGCTTGACGACAAGGCGTTCCGCTTCTTTAACCCCGAGTCAAATCGCTGGGAAGTTGAGGACGCTGACTACGAGATTATGGTTGCCGCCAGCGCAAGCGACGTAAAGCTTTTCAAAACCATACACGTAGAGGGAACGGAGAGCACATTGTCGTTCCCCGAGTGCTATCGTACCGCAAGCATTGAAAACGTATCTGACGAAGATTTCAGAATAATACTTGGCAGGGAAATTCCTAATGGCTCTTGGGGTGGAGAAATCACAGAAAACGACGCAATATGTCAACTATACTATGCAAAAGGTGTGTTTGGAAAGCTTCTGTACAAGGTTTTGACCTCTATAAAAAAGAAATCCGAAGCCAAAGGAAAGCCTAATCTCAACGTGATGTTTGTCTATAATATGCCGCTTCGCGCGATAGGAAAAATGTCTCACCTTATCTCGCGCAGAATGGTGGACGACCTTCTTGTGATGATAAACGGACACTTTTTCCGCGGATTTGGCAGGCTCATAGCCGATGCTTTCCGCAACGCGCGTGCTAACTCGAAATTCAAAAAGCTTTTGTGATTTATTTTTGTAGCAATAATGAGCGCCCGACCGTTTTATATTCCGGTCGGGTGCTTCTAAAATCATAGCAAAGATTCAGGCACCGCAAGCTCGCCTTTTGAAATACACAAACAAAAAATGCTTGACATGCAGAGAAAAATATATTAAAATTGTTTTAATTAAGCTTTAATTCATGGCATTGGAGATTATTTATGATAGGAACAGCTTTGGACAGAATAAATGCCGCGCAGGAAATTGCCACTAAATCCGAGAAAAAGATAATAGACGGTATACTTAATATTGCGCCGGAAGAAATAATATATTTGTCAATAAGCGACCTCGCATCGCGACTCAAGGTGGCGGACGCTACGTTGGTGAGATTTTGTAAAAAGCTCGGTTATAACGGATTTCAGGACTTTAAGCTTCATCTTAGTCAATCTGTGGGAGCGGCTGAAAGACAGCTCAGTAATTGCCAGTCCAAGCGTATCGCCCTCCAGATGATTGACGCTATAAATGAAACGGCTCGAAGCGTTGATTATGCTGAATATCTTAAAATTGCAGACCTTATGATTGCGTCAGAAAAGAAATTTGCTTTCGGCGTTGGTAATTCTGCTATCACGGCTATGGAAATCAGCAACGTTTTTTCAAGAATGGGTATGCTGGTGCACTATACGCCTGACCCGCATCTTCAGGCAATGATAACGAGCAATCTCACACCGCAGGACACGGTTATTCTTATAAGCGTCTCAGGCAGCACCAAGGATATTATAGACGTTGCGGAGATAGCTAAGAAAAACGGTGCAAACATCGTAGTAATCACTTGTTATGACCGTTCACCGCTTGCTAAATATGCCGACCATATTCTTCTTTCTACCAGACGCGAGGCAGCGTATGAGGGCGGCTCGGTGTCGACAATCGTTTCCATTTCATACATAATAAACCTGCTTTACAATGCAATTTATGAGAAACTCGGCGACGACGGATACAACTTTACCATGCGCTCTGCAAAATCAGTCGCCAACAAGTCGCTATAGTGAGGTATAAAAATGTTACAGGACAGACAAGTAGACAGAATGGTGCAAAAGGTGGCGCGCCTTGCGGATATGTATTCGCGTTTTGCTGTTGAATGCGTTATATCTCCCAAGGTCATCGTTTGTCAAAACGGAAAGAGCAAGGAAATTAAGCCCGGAGATAAGTGGGGAAGGGACTTTGCAACCGCAGAATTTTCCTTTAAGGCAAGCGGGCTTTCAGAAGGAAAAAAGTATTATCTTTTTGCCAATACCGGTGCGCCGGAACACCTCGTTAGAGTAAACGGGAAGAAGGTAGGTATTCTCGATTTTATAGAGGGAGCGTTTGAGCCGCCTGCCAGAACACACAAATATCTTTGGCTTGAGGGGCTTAAAAACGGAGACGAGGTCACGCTTGAGGGTTATTATTCTCATTCGCTTTCAGGCTTGAACCCTTACGACGACCCCTTTACGTTCTCCTATGCTACTCTGAATGAGAATCGTCCATACGAGCAGATTGGGCTTGTCACAATGCGTGAGCCAATTAAAGAATTTTGCGAAAAACTGACTCTTTTAAACAGGCTTTACGCCTCGGAGAAGGATAGATTTGCCAAGGCAAAAATAGAAAAAATATACCTTGAGCTTTTCAAAATTCTGCCTCTTGAAAAGGAGTGCCCCGAGGAAGAAAAGGTTGGTTTGGCAACCGAGCTTATCAACGAATTTTTTGCAAAGAAAAAGGAGCTTGCCTACGTAGGAATCGTAGGTCACAGCCATCTTGATACTGCGTGGCTTTGGACGGTCGAGGAAACCCGACGCAAGCTTATGCGCACGGTATCTAATGCAGTCACTCTTTTGAAGCGACATAAGGAATACCGTTTCTTTATGTCAACAGTTCTTTACATTAAGTGGATTGAAGAAGACGACCCCGAACTTTTTGAAGAAATTAAAAAGCTCGCTCTAGAGGGAAGATTTGAGCTTAATGGTGCAAGCTGGGTTGAGTGCGACGGTAATCTTACGGGCTCCGAGGCATTCTGCCGCCAGTTCGTCAGAGGTAAGCGTTATTTAAGAGAGAAAATCGGCTTCGAATCCGACACGTTCTGGCTTCCCGACACCTTTGGATATTCGGCAGCGCTTCCTCAGATTATGAAGGGAAGCGAGGTTAAATATTTCCTTACGACAAAGCTTAGCTGGAATGATACGAATCAGTTCCCTTACGAGACGTTTATCTGGAAGGGAATTGACGGAAGTGAAGTCCCTGTTCATTTCAATACCATACATACATGGATTGATGAGGAAACGGTAGCGGCAAGGCTTGACGGAGTTAAAAACCCGAGAGAAAACGACAGCTTACTGATAGCCTACGGATTCGGTGATGGCGGCGGCGGCCCGTCCGAAGAAATGGTTTCGCGCGCTATATTTACCGAAAAGCATTGTCAAAATGCCGTGGTGGAGCACACAAGCGTTTCCGATTTTATGAAACGGATAAGCCAAAGGGAATTGCCTACATATTTTGGCGAGCTTTACCTTGAGCTGCACCGCGGAACTTATACAACGAACCACAAGCTTAAAGCGTTTAACCGCAGACTTGAGGAGGCCCTGCACGATGCCGAGCTTATATCCGTACTGAACGGTGACGAGGAGGCAAAGGAGCTGACAGACAGACTCTATGACGTGCTGATGCTTAATCAGTTCCATGATATTTTACCGGGAACCTGCATCGCAGAGGCGACCGACGTTGCGCTTGGAGAGCAGGAGGCTGCCTTGAAGGAAGCACGAGCTTACATTAACGGCAAGGGAAGGAAAACGTATTTTAATACCCTTGGGTATGAGCGCACCGAAATTTTGCCCTCTGATAAAGGACAGACCTACGAGGCCCTTGACGGTAAACGTACCGTTGCACCCTATAAATTCCAGGCATACGGCTATGGCCAGAGGCAGAAAAACGAGCAAATTCCTTTCACGGTAAACGGCGATACCATCATTACTCCGTATATTAAAGCAACGTTTACCGACGGTGTTATAACGTCTTTAGTTTATAACGGAAGAGAGCTTGCAAAGGGTGGAATAAATCTCATTCGAGCGTACGAGGACGTTCCGCTTATTTATGACAACTGGGATATAGACGCTGACTATTCCATGAAAGAAAAAAGCGTGCGTTTTATTAGTAGAGAAATTATCAGCATCGGAGAATATTTAATTGTAATCAGAATTAAATATGAGGTGGCTGACGGTTCATTTCTTGAAACGGACGTCAAATTCCGCTACGACAGCCCGATTGTTGAGTTTGAAAACAAGCTCACGTTCGCAGACAAGCATACGATTTTGCGTGCGGAGCACGATACAACTCTTTTTGCTCCGACCTATAAATGTGAGACGCAGTTTGGCCACGTATCGCGCAACTGCTTTGACAGAGACAAGAGTGATATTGCCAAGTTTGAGGTTTGCTCGCACAAGTGGACCGACCTCTCGGAGTACGGTATGGGAATATCAATGCTTAGCGATACCAAATACGGCGTATCCTGTGACGGCGGAAGACTCGGTATCACCTTGCATAAATCCGGAACGCATCCCGATGCGAGGGGCGATGAGGGCGTAAGCTTCTTTAAGTATGCAATCTACCCCCATCTGCTTGGACTGGGTATGGACACCGTGAAAAAAGCGTATGCTTTCAATTATTCACCGGTGCTAACCGCGCGACGTGAAATGTCTGTTCCATACGTCATCGACGGTGATGAGAGCGTTGTTGTAGAAACCGTAAAGCACGGTGAGGACGGTGGAGTAGTGCTTCGTATGTACGAGGCTCTGGGTGCAACCGCAAGCGTTTCTCTTACAGCCGCACAGAGAGAAATTATAGAATGTAATATTATTGAGGATGAAAAGAAAACCTTGGGTGCTGAAACGGCCCTTCTGTCATTCTCTCCGTTTGAAATAAAAACAATAAAGTTGAAGTAAGAAATAAAGAGGAAACCGACATAGCTTGGCTTCCTCTTTTTTCTATTTTTTACCATGAAAAAAATTTTCAAAAAAAACACAAAAAAAGAAAAAAACTTTAAGAATTCTATTGACATCGAAAAAAATATAATATATAATACAATTACAGTAGTAAGTTTATGCCAAAAAATATACAAATTGCACAAAAGAACAATTTGCTGCTGTACAGAAAGGACAAACGATGAGCGCGCTAAAACGTGGATTGATAGTATCTTGTCAGGCCGTTAAGGGTGAACCCCTTTACGGATATGGAATTATGCATCTGTTTGCCAAGGCTGCGAAGGCCGGAGGCGCACAGGGCATCAGAGCGCTGTATGAAGACGTAGACAGCATCAAGGAAGAGGTTAATTTGCCCGTCATAGGACTTGTCAAGGAGTGCTACGACGACAGTGAAATATACATAACTCCCACAAAGGCGGAGGTCGACAAGCTTTTAGGGACTAAATGCGACGTAATTTGCATGGATGCAACTCTTCGCTCTCGTCCGGGCGGCATTTCGCTCAAAGAGCTTTATGAGTATGCAAGAAGCAATGCGGGCGGAAGGGAAATAATGGCCGACGTTTCAACTATCGAGGAGGCTATCAATGCCGACGAGCTTGGCTTTGACTATATTTCCACTACTATGAGAGGATATACTCCTTATACCAAGCAATATTCAATACCCGACGTTGACTTTGTTGCCGAATGCAAGGCGAAGGTCAAGAATGCCAAGGTTATTGCCGAGGGCGGGGTCTTTGAGGTATCGCACATGGAGGCAATATCCAAGGTTAATCCTTACGCGGTGGTCGTTGGCTCGGCGATTACTCGCCCTAGCGTTATTACTGAGCGACTGCTCGGAGCGTTGAAGCTTGAGGACTGATATGAGGGTTGTATATATTCCTCTTGATGAGCGTCCCTGCAATTATTTGTTCGCCGAGAAAATAGCGAGCGGAACACCTGTTTGCTTGGTTAGTCCACCTCGCGATGCCCTGGGCGATAAGAAGATTGCAGCAGACTATGATAAAATCAAGCAATTTATGCTAGACAATGCGAGGAGTGCCGATGCGTACGTTCTCTCGCTTGATATGCTGCTTTACGGCGGAATAGTACCCTCAAGACTGCATCACCTCTCAGAATCCGAGCTTATTGAAAGGCTTTCGGTGCTTCGCGAGATAAAAACGATAAATCCTGACGTAAAGATTTATGCATTTGCCCTCATAATGCGCTGCCCTCGTTATTCCAGCTCGGACGAGGAGCCTGATTATTACGAGGAGTGCGGCAGGGAGATTTTCCTTGTCGGACAGATTAAGCACAAAATGGAGCTTGGACTTATCGGAAAGGCCGAGGGCGAGTCACTGTTGGCTGAATATGCGGGCGTTATAAGAGATAATCTGACAGATTATGAGTCGCGCCGCGAGGTCAATCGCAGCCTGCTTATTAAAATAATTGGCATGCTGGGCAGGGAAATCGACTATCTGATAATTCCCCAGGATGATTCCGCAGAATACGGATACACCTCTATGGACAGAGAGTCTATCAAGATTGCCATAAGAGAGAAGGGGCTTACAGACGTTGCCATGTATCCCGGTGCAGATGAGGTTGGAATGACGCTGTTGGCAAGGGCTGCAGTTGAAAATGCGGGAATAAGTCCGAGAATCTTTTGTGATTTTGCTCACGAAAATGCACCTAACGTCACACCACTCTACGAGGACAGACCTCTTGGCAAGACGCTGCCGTATCAGATAAATTCTGCAGGCTGCGTGCGAAGTGAGGATTATGAAAATTCAGATATAATTTTGTTCCTTAACTATCCTGCGAGAGAACCGGTTGAGGTCTGGCAGGAAAAGAGCGCGGGATATGACGAGCGCGATCTCGACGGTTTTGCAGAGAGAATTAAGGCCAGTGTAGGACAAGACAGAGTGAGTGCTATTGCCGACGGTGCATATTGCAACGGCGGAGATGCCGAGCTTTTGAAGCTTTTGGGCGAGAGGCTGAATCTTCTTGATTTATCGGCGTATGCCGGCTGGAACACCTCGTCTAATACTCTTGGTACGGTTATCTGTCAGGCGGTGTTCGTTTTTCTCTTTGGAAAGAGCAAGGAGCAGAATCGCTTCTTGGCAGAAAGAATATACGAGGACGTTGGATATTGCGGATATACTCGCGCTTACGTGACCGGCAATATTTTACCTGCTATGGGGTACGATTACTTCAATGCGGGAGAATCAGACGGCGAGGTGGCGGCCGAGGTGAAGCGCGTGCTTTGTCAATATATCGGAACGGCGTTTCCTGAAATTGCGGGCAAATACGACGTTGCAAAATGTCAGATGCCTTGGCGCAGAATGTTTGAGGTGGACCTTTCCCTTGTGGAAAAATAAACCGCTTACATTGGCGAACAAATGAATTGTACGGTTCAATTAGTTTGTATGACTTACATCATACAAACACAATAATGTCGGCTTAAAGAATTGTTTTTATTATGCGGATATATTTCTTCCGCGCGGGCGTATTTAGCCTGATGGAGTTTTTATGCAAGGTTATTCAATAGGTGCAAACGGTGCACCAAGCTTTAATAAACAAAAGGCCGTTATAGGTGTATGGCATAGACCAAACTCAAGCGGCAGGGAAAATACTTTGCAAGGACTTATATCGGTTCTTGACGAGTTTGCCTCTGCAGGAATAAACACGGTCTTTGTTGAAGCCTTTCACCACGGCATGACGTTTTTCAGAAACGAAATGGTGCCTTATTACAGGGGTTATGATGAGTTCAATTTCGGTGAATACCCCGACTATCTTACGGCTTTTGTTAAAGAGGCAACGGCGCGTGGAATAAGCGTTCACGCTTGGGTTCAGAACTTTTATATAGGAGTTCGCGATGAGGTTCATTTTGCCGTAAATCATCCCGATTGGATACTGAAAAACCAACACGGTAGCACAAGACATACTACCGAGGGGCAGGGCTTTGGTGGATATATTTTCCTCGACCCTGCAAACAGTGAAGCAAGGGGCTATCTTATTAGATTTTATGATTTGATGCTTCAGCGTTTCCCGGAAATCAAGGGGCTTAACCTTGATTATATACGTTATCCGGTCTCTATTTTTGAGGAAAACACAGATACCGGATATACAGACGTGGCAATGAATGGATTTGCTGAAAGATTTGGTATCGAGCTAATGGATTTCGATACCAGAGTAGAGTTTAATAGAGCAATAAGAGAAAAGAATTTGCTTGAAGAATGGGTAGCATATCGCGCTGATTTCGTGACGTCTTTCGTCTTGGACGTTTCAAGAATGATGCGTATGAAGCATCCTGGCAAGCCCTTGTCTACGGCGGTGTTCCCGGAGCTTAACGAGGCTTATTATAAAAAGAAGCAAAACGTACAGGCGTGGCTCAAAAGCGGCGCATTGGACATGGTCACACCTATGGTGTATTCATATAATGCAGATGACGTCAGAGAGCAGGTGCTGGTTATGAAAAAAATGTGCGCGGGGGTAAAATGCTGCGCAGGTCTTTACGCTACATACCATAAGCAGTCGCCCGCCGAGCTTATAGATCACATAAATGCCGGAATCGCTTCCGGATCTGACGGATACATACTTTTTGATGCCGCTAAAACGTTCTTTGAATCCTTTGTGGATTACAAGGCAATTTTATCGGAGTATAACGAAAATGTAAATAATGATTAACAAAATAACAAAATAACATCATTTGGGAGGTAATATGAAAACGAAAACAAAGATTCTTTTGTGTGTTCTTATCGTGACGTTGCTTATGGTGCTTGGAATTACGGCATCGGCAGCCGACGGAGAATACACTCGTGAACCCACCGTCACAGGTATCACTGCCAAGGTGGGCAGCACCACGATTAGCAACATATATTCGGACCCCGTAAAATATTGGGAGGTTGCCGGTGGCGGTTCTCTTACCGACTACAAAATCGTCTATAACACTGTAGGTGCAGCCGATTCGGTTATTTACACTGCATTGTATCCCGACACTACTACGGGCAGAACGGGCAACGTTATTGAATATGCTTGCGAGCGTATTGACGGCAACTACGTTGTCACAAAGATCAATAGCAACGGCGACGGCACGACCTATATTCCCGTAGGCGGCTTCGTTCTTTCGGTTAGCAAATCTACTTATGCAAGCTTTGCAAAGGTTGGTGACAAGGTCACCCTTGGCGGCTCCAGCCTGACAATTCCCACCATGGCGGTTGAGTCTACTAGAGGTAAGAGAATTGCAGTAGACGCAACCAACTCCAACCGCTCCAAGCCCATGGTCGTTTACTATGACTGCCAGTTCGGCGAGAAGACAGGTACAAACCAGTTTGGTACAGAGGTTCTCTGCCAGTTCGACTTTGAGAAGAACACGTTCATTGTTAAGAGCTTCCGCGGATTTGGCACAGGTGACCAGTCCGGCTCGGTAATTCCCGAGAATGGATTTGTTCTTAGTGCATACGGCGAGGGCTATCGTCAGCTTCTTGCACGTACCGAGCTTTTTGATTACGACGATGAGCTTAAAATGGTCGGCTTTGACTATGTTCGCTTTGGCGGAACGGTTGTTGGTAAGTATCATTACATAAATCCTACCAAGGAAACTAACCCGGGCGCTATGGAAACCGAAACCGAGGAATTTCCGGCCTTCCGTGGTACGAACCAAACTATTATTTATAAGGATGGATGGAATTATAAGGGTGCGACAGGCACGGGTACTAACGTATACGGCTACGAGGCAGCTGTTGATAAGGACGGCGTTGTAGTAGAGCTTGGCGTTAACGTTTCTAAAATCCCTGAGGGCGGCTACGTTATTTCGGGACATGGCGACGGACGTGATTTCGTTCGTGCAAATATTGTAATTGGTGCAACCGTAGTGCTTGATGAAGTTAACAAGACCTATTCGGTATCCACCACGCTTAACAGCTACTATGAGAATCTCGTTTTCGGAGTGGAAAGCATTATCAGTGCTACCGAGCAGAGAATTGAGCAGCTTTACGATCTTGACAAGGATACAATCAACGCCCTTATTACCGAGGCAAGAGAAAAGCTTGTCGAGCTTAAGACTGTAAAAGAGGGTATAGAGGCTGCACTTGAGGGTGGAAACATCACCGAGGATGAGCGCCTTGCGCTTCTGATGTCCTATAACAATAATCAGCTTATCATTGAAAAGCTTCGCCAGCAGATACTCGTTTCCTCTGCAGAGAGCCAGGCGGTTTCCGCAAGAGCCGTATGGCATAGACCTGTTGAGTATACCTATGAGGCTATCGAAGAAACCGTAAAGATGTATAAGGATATAGGCATTAACCTTATATTTGTTGAAACTCTTTATAACGGTTATTCCTCCTTCTACAGCGACGTTCAGGAATTCCCCTATCATCCCAATCTCGGACCGTACTATATTGACGGTGATATAAACGTCGAGGGCTACTCGTTCTATAACGACTACCTCGGTGCATTCGTTGCTTGCTGTAAGGAGTACGGCATTGAGGTTCATGCATGGGTAGAGAACTTCTACGTAGGTCTGCAATCTAATGCAAACGTGCTTACTATGCATCCCGATTGGGTAATGTATAACGACGACGATACCGTCTTCCAGCGCAACGAGGGCGGCAAGTACGTATTTATTGACCCCGCTAACAAGGAAGTTCAGGACACTCTTATTAAATACTACAAGGATCTCTTTGATAAGTACCCCGACATCAAGGGGCTTAACCTTGACTATATCAGATATCCTGTTTCCAACAGAGACGAGGATACCGGCTACACCGTAGCGGCTATGCAGGGATTCTACGATTATATGACCGCCAAGGGCGAAAAGGGCTTTACCTTCACCTCGGCTCAGCTTGCCACCAGAGACAAGATGGCAAACGCATTTTTAAAGAAGTTTGATAAGGCTTACGTAGGTCAGGCGAAAGCTGATTCCAACTATCAGGAGTGGATTCAGTACCGTATGAGTCTGGTCACAGAGTACGTTCGTCGTATAAAAGACGAGGTTAAGAAGCCCAACGACATACTTCTTTCCACCGCGGTATTTGCTTCTCTTGAGGAGTCCTATAACTCCAAAAAGCAGGACTGGAAGACCTGGTTTGCTAACGGCTGGATTGATATTGCAACTCCCATGGCGTATTACAACGATTCGGTTGACGTTCAAAAGAGAGTTAAGGACATGATCAATATGGCAGGCAACAACTGCGTTTATTACACCGGTATTGCCTCCTCTTATAGCGGACTTCCCGCATGGCAGAACAAGGAGCATATTGAGGCTTCCTATATTGCAGGCGCACAGGGATACGTAGTATTCTGCTCCACCCAGATCGTAGGTCACTCCGACGTTCAGAATGCGCTTATCAGCGGTGTTAACTCCAAAAATGCGATTCTTCCGCACGCACCCATTACCGATATTCTAAAAATAAGCTTCGAGGACATTCTCGATAAGGCAGACAGACTTTACATTCCCGCAACTCATATGACTGCCGAACAGAAGATTCAGCTTACAAAGGATTTCGCTTATATCCTCGCTCTGCCTGCAGGAAATGCGGCTGAAATCTACAGAATTCAGAGAAACATAGACGAAATTGTTGATAACCTTAAGACTTATACCAAAAATAGCTATTCTCGTCAGAGAATAAAGGAACAGCTCCAGAATCTTTCTGCTCTTCTTGATACCAGAATTTCGATGCAGCTTATCGCTGACAGCGAATGGGATCCCGAGAAGACCGCGACGCGTCCTGCTGTTGCAGTCCTTGCCAATCCCTCATCGGCTACGCTTCCTCCCTGCGAGCATGCATGTGAGATTTGTGGCAGATGCGGCAACAGTGATAGCGATAGCATGTACTGCATTAATAAGTGTAATGGACACAATCCCGATCACGTATGTGTAAGCGTCTGCCCAGAGTGTCAGCTTTGCTTTAACAGTGAGTGCTTCGAGGCGGCATGCTTGAACAAGTGCCAGGGTCACCACGAGTGCGAAAGCGTCTGTGGCGAGTGCGGCAAGTGCACTGATGCCGAGTGCGAGGAGAACGTATGCGCAGACAAGTGTCAAGGTCACAAGGCGACAGAAGATGACGAAGATATCGTCCCCGACGATTCCGACAAGAACGACTCGAACGGCGGAGAAGAGGAGCTCGGATTCTTCGCAAGAATTTGGAAGGCAATCGTAGATTTCTTCAAACGTCTTTTTGGAATTAAATAATAAAAACAAGCTAAATGTAAGCTTGAGTTTACGTAATTTGCAGATGTATCGACATCTTTAAATTAAAATAAAAAATATTTTCAGGAGGTATCCCATGAAAACACGCAGAATTTTAACCATTCTTGCAGCCGTTTTGATGCTTTGCTTGGCGTTCACGTCTTGCGATCTGCTTCCCGGCGGCAAAAACCCCACCGAGCACGTATGCGAAAGCGTCTGTGGCGAGTGCGGCAAGTGCCTTGATGCTGAGTGCACCGAGGACGCTTGTGCAGAGAAGTGTGAAGGACACGAGGTAGTAGATCCTACTCCCGATCCTGAACCTAATCCTAATCCCGATCCCGAACCTACTCACACCTGTGAGCACGCATGTGAAACCTGTGGCAAGTGCACCGATGCTGAATGCAACGACGCTGTATGCGCAGAGAAGTGCCCCACTCACCACACCTGTGAGCACGCATGTGAAACCTGTGGCAAGTGCACCGATGCTGAATGCAACGACGCTGTATGTGCAGAGAAGTGCCCCACTCACCACACCTGTGAGCACGCATGTGAAACCTGTGGCAAGTGCACCGATGCTGAATGCAACGACGCTGTATGTGCAGAGAAGCGCCCCACTCACCACACCTGCGAGCATGAATGTGAAATCTGTGGCAAGTGCACCGATGCTGAATGCAACGACACTGTATGCGCAGAGAAGTGCCCCACTCACCACACCTGTGAGCACGTTTGCACCTTTGAGGGCTGCGGCAAGTGCCTTGACGCCGAGTGCGACGAGGACGTGTGCTCCGAGAAGTGTGACGGCAATCACCACGAGTGCGAGAATCCTTGTGATTTCTGCGGCAAGTGCCAGAACGAGTGTGACAACGTAAAGTGCGCTGAAAAGTGTGCTTGTACTACTCCCGTTATCGAGGTAAATCCCTCTGTAATGGAAATGTACGCAGGCGATGAAATTTGGCTTCTCTTCGGTGTGACTGTCACCGACGAGGGCGACGATGAGGTCGAGGTTCTCATTGAGGATGACCAGGAATTCGACGCTTCTGCCGAGGGTACTTACGTAATCACCTACCTTGCAATTAACAAGTTCGGCAGAGAGGCACGTGCTACACGTACCATCACCGTTCTTCCTGCAAAGTCCGACCTTGCTCTTGAGGTGACCGAAAACAAGCTCGGTGAAAACAAGTGGCAGGGCAATATAATCAACTTCAAGAACAAGCTCTTCGTAGAGCTTGACGGTAATTACACCTCCGATACTATCATCAGCGGTGTGTTCCACAACAATTCTAACGGTGACATCGTAGTTTCCATCCCCGGTGATTACGGTATCGCAGCAATCATCACCGCAAACGGCGTAGTTATCGAGGGCCGTGACGGTTCGTCCGGCAAGCTTGTTAATGCGGCTAACCCCGTTCGTACCTCAAGCACCGCTTCCACTCTTCCCAGCGGCAAGAGCGTTGCAGCTAACTTCGCACAGGAAATGACCATTCCCGCAGGCGGCTACGCAATCGTTATCCAGACCGGTTATGCAGATAACGGAGCAGGCGCCTTTGACCATGACGGCCGTGGATTCATGAACTACAACGTAATCCACCAGTACGGCAACGTCGTTCGTCTGCTTTGGGTTGACGACCAGACCATTCTTACTCCTTACGAAAACCAGGCACCCGTTGTTTCCGGTCACACCACTACCGTTTATGCAGGTAGCGTTGACTTCGACATCAACAAGGTTCTTGAGGGCGTAAAGGCTATCGACGATAAGGGCACCTTCGAGCCCACCGACGACGTTCCCGTTGAGATCACCATCGCAGATCTCGGTGGCTTCAACATCGAGGTTGCAGGTACTTACACCATCACCCTTACCGCAACCGACGGTACTCTTACCACTACCGTAACCCGTCAGGTTGAGGTTACCACCTCTATTTACACCATCATCATTGGCAACGGCTCTAAGAGCCAGAAGGACTTCCTTTCTGATTACGTAGCTATTGATAAAGACCTTACCAAGCTTGGTAACTATCAGTTCATCATCTATTCTCCCGCTTACAACAAGGGCATCAACTTTGCTAACGGCTACGGCGAAGCAATAGTTGTTAACAAGTACGGCGAGGTAGTTCGTATTTACGACGGTGCTAACGGCAAGTACTATGATGAGAATAACAAGAGCGGTGTTCAGGATGCAACTAAGTGCACCGCGTCAGGCTATCTCACCGAGGCGTACAACTCTCGCCAGGAGGGTGAATGGATCCTTGTTGGTCCTAACGGCAACGGTAACATCGGTCGTCAGTTCATTCTTGACAACCGTACCATCGGCGCTAAGGTAGTTCTTCCCGACGTAACCTTCGCGGCACACGAGTGTGTAAGCGTATGTGCTAAGTGCGGCGGCTGCCTTGACGAGGCTTGCCAGGAGGATGCTTGCGCAACCAAGTGCTCCTGCCACAAGTGCGAGAGCATCTGTGAAATCTGCGGCAAATGTACTGATACAACATGTACCGAGGAAATCTGCACATCTAATCAGTGCCAGGGCCACGCTCATCTTTGTGAGAGCAAGTGCGAGTATTGCTCCGGCTGTACTGACTCCTCCTGCACAGAGGATGCTTGCCTTACCAAGTGCGAGGGTCACTCCGGTCACCTTATCCTCACCATCGGCTCCAAGAAGTACGAGGCTACCGAGAATATGTGGGCAAAGAACACCCAGGTTACCTCCTCCAACGCTGCCAATAAGGCAGTATGGATCTTCGACAAGAGCTATACCGGCACAGTTGCAACCAACGGCTACGGCGTAGCAGTAGTTCTTGACGCCGAGGGCAAGGTAGCAAGAGTTTACGACGGCGCTAACGGTGGTTATTGGCTTCCTAGCGGTAAGCAGGCTTCCGCGCACTTCACCACCTCCAGCTACGCAACAGTTGCTTGGGGTGAGCTCCAGGAGGGCGAAACTCTTATCGTTCTTCCTAACGGTCCCGATGGCAACAAGGGTCGTCAGCTTGGTCTTGACTGCCGTTACCTCTTCGGTCAGAAGCTGAACATCACTATCGTTGAGTAATTTAACTACATTTAATTAAATATTGCTCCCATCGCCCTCGGCGGTGGGAGCACAAAAAGAGATTGATATGAAAAAAACTATAATATCCATAGCTCTGGCGCTGACTATGATTCTTACTATGTGCATCAGCGCCGCAGCGTTTTCCGCAACCGTGCTTGACAGTCCGACTTATTCCAAGAATATCGACGGCATCAAGTACGTAGAGAAAACGACCACAGAAAACGGCTCAACGCAAAAGATTTTTTACGGTGAGTACGATACGACAAGCGCAGACGCTAAATACCAGTGGGTGCTTCACAGCATTCGCACGGATGCAGGCACTACGCTCTCTACCGTAAAGGCTATTGCACAGGATTACGAGGCACAGACCGGCAACAAGGTTATGCTCGCCGTAAACGGTGACTATTTCTCCGAGGGCGAGCCTGTAGATTCCTACGTTGTTGACGGCGAGGTTGTCAAAGTGGGCGGTATGTCGAACAAAAACAGCCTTGGCTTTGACAACAACGGCATAGTTGCGATAGGCAGAATGACCGAGACCAATCAGCATATCAAGCTCTACGACAAGAGCGGCAACCACACCGCTACTCTTGACATTGATGAGTTTAATAGGCAGCCTCGCGAGGGACAGATTGCCATTTACAACACCCCCGGTACTTACACGGTAACTAACGCCGGTGTAAGAATTGTAACTGCATCCAACACGGCAAATCTTAATGCGGCGACCGTTCTTGGTACTGACGCAACGATGATTGACGGCAAGATCGCCGAGAGCAAGACCTTTACTCTTAAGGGCAGTCAGTTCGCGGTAGTTTATACGGCTGCTCATACAAATGAATTGAATAAATATCAGTATGGCTGGAAGCTCGATCTTGCAAGTAGACCTGCAGGCAATTTTGCAGGCTGTGAGTGGGTAATCGGCGGTTACAGCATACTCGTAAACAACGGTGTACAGAACACCAACTGCCATACCGACAACAGCGGTGATGCTGCTGCTCCCCGTACGTTTGTCGGATTTAAGGCAGACGGCACCGGCTTTGTGTGCGTAGTTGACGGACGCGGCGCCGGCGGCTCGACGGGTATTACCGTAAACAAGGAAGCAGAGCTTGCCAAGGCGCTCGGAGCGCAGTATGCTCTTGAGCTTGACGGCGGTGGCTCATCTACCATGATCGTTCGCATTAACGACACTCTTACATTGCGAAACAGCCCCTCTGACGGAAGCATGCGCAGCGTTGCAAACGCGATTCTTTTAGTAGAAAAGGAGCACGAGTGTAAGAGCGTATGTGAACAGTGCGGAAAGTGTACGAATGCCCTCTGCGCTGAGGACGCTTGTACTTCAAAGTGCGGCGGCCACCACGTATGCGAGAGCGTATGCCCGAAGTGCCAGCTTTGCCTTGATAAAGCATGCGATGACACCGCTTGTGCAAACAAGTGCCAAGACCACCACACCTGCGAGAGCGTATGCCCGAAGTGCCAGCTTTGCCTTGACAAAGCGTGCGATGACACCGCTTGTGCAAACAAGTGCCAAGGCCACCACACCTGCGAGAGCGTATGCCCGAAGTGCCAGCTTTGCCTTGACAAAGCGTGCGATGACCCCGCTTGTGCAAACAAGTGTCAGGGACATCACACCTGCGAGAGCGTATGTCCGAAATGCCAGCTTTGCCTTGACGAAGCATGCGATGACCCCGCTTGCGCAAACAAGTGTCAGGGACATCACACCTGTGAGAGCGTGTGTGAGGAGTGCGGCAAATGTACTGATAGCACTTGCGATGACGACGCTTGCACGAGTAAGTGTGAGGGACATAACGTTCAGGTAGAGCCTGATAATCCAGAGAATCCGGAAGACCCCGGCGAGTCCGATGAGCCTATAGAAGATCCCTCTCTTCCCACAGAGCCCGAGACTCCCGACGTTGTACCCGAAAAACAGAACCCGTTTATTGCTTTCATTATGTCGATAATAGAAGCAATTAAAAACTTTTTTGCAAATCTTTTTAAATAAAACGCATTAAATCATAAAAGGAGAAAACCATGAAAAAGATATTATCCTTAATTCTTTGTGTAGCAATGCTTCTTTCCAGCATGCTCGCAATTACCTCCTGTAAGGGTGGCGGCGGAAACGGCGGCGGAAACGGCGGCGGAAACGGCGGCGGTGGTGACGAGATTAACCTTAACCTCGATCTCAGCAAAAAGCCCACTCTTAAGGTTCTCATGCCTAACTCCGGTAAGAGCATTGAGAGCGTTAACGACAACGTAAACGCTGCTCTTATTGAGCAACTCACCGGCTACAAGGTAGAATATACTCAGCTTCCCGCTGTTGACGCAGGCAAGACCCTTAACACCGAGCTCATGGACAAGAAGCAGTACGATGCAATGAAGCTCACCAAGGATCAGTTCAGCGATCTTGTTAACCAGGATCTTCTTGTTGACCTTACTGATGCACTCGACGTTTACGGCAAGGATATTCTTGCTAACATTTCCGACGAGTCCTGGGACGTTGTCACCATTGACGGACGTATCTACGGTATTCCCGAGCGCGCTTCAAGCGACAATATTGAGAACCCCATAGTTCTTAACAATGACCTTATGCTTAAGCTTGGTCTTGACGAGCCTGAAACTCTTGAAGATTTTACAAACGTTCTTAAGGAAATGAGTGCATATCTTGGCAAGCCCGCGCTTACCTTTGATAAGTACACTCCTCTCGTTTATGCTATCTCCGCTGCTTTTGGTATCTATTCCTACTGGCAGGAATACACCGTAAACGGCAAGACCGAGGTTCTGTTCTATATGAACGCTCCCGGATACAAGGATTACATTGATTACATGAACAACCTTTACAACCTCGGTTATATCGACGTTGAGGTTGTCACCAACACCGCAGCTGATGCTACTACCCGTTTCGTTAAAGGCTTCCAGTCAGGAAGCGACGGAGCAAAGGCGGGTGCGTTTGCTTGCTCTCTCTGGTCCGTTCCTTCTATCGTCACCTCTCTTCAGAGCAACGGTATCATTAACGCAAATCAGGCAGCAGGCGAGCTTGACGATTACCTCTACTACGTTCGTTCCCTTAAGAAGAACGCATCTGATGCAGAAAAGGTATATCGCAGCAGCGGTTATACCTACATCACTGCTATTCCTTACTACATGGCAGAGAATGCAGGCTATGCTATTGACTGGATGAACTCCAAGATAAAGGACACCGAGACTGAGGATAACTTCCGTCAGATGGTTCTTGGTACTGAGGGAACTCACTACAGCAAGGATGCAAACGGCAACTATTTCCCCATCGACCCTGCATTTGCAGAGAAGGATGATGCAAGCTACTATATGACCGGCTCCAACGAGAACAAGTACACTGAGTACTGGAAGGCTCGTGTTCGTAAGCAGGCTGAGCTCTTCAGAGCTTGGAGCGAGCTTATGGAGGATGCTGACACCGTAGGCGTATACAATATCGTTGATTTCACTCCTCCCATCGAGGATTATAACTCTAACCGTTCCGCTATCGAGGAATATGCACAGAACCAGTTCTACATCATGCTTAAGAATGGCTCCGGTGAGCTTAACAACTATCTCACTCAGCTCAACGGCAGCAAGGGATGTAAGGAAGCTACCGACGCAATCAACGAGTGGTACAAATAAGGCAAAAAATAAGACGCTGTTAGGAGTACGCTATGAGCGTTAAAACTAAAAAAATGACCCTTGCACAAAAGGTCAAAAAGCACAAGCACTTAATTCCGTTCGTTATCCCTGCAATACTTTTCGCACTTGTTTTCTGTTATCTGCCTATGGCGGGTATCGTAATTGCGTTCAAGGATAATCCTAATTTCGTGCGTTATGACGTCTTTGAGGCTCTTTCGAGAGCCGACTGGACGATGGAGAATTTTGAAAAGATTTTCTCCGACCCGGAAATTTTCAGTGTTGTTAAAAACACACTCATTATTTCCATAATGAAAATAGTAATACTGTTCCCGTTGCCCGTAGTTCTGGCAGTTATGATAACCGAGTTAAGGAGCAAGCGCTTTTCCAAGCTCGTGCAGGGCGTTGTTTTCCTGCCTCACTTCTTCTCTTGGGTAGTTATCGTGGGTATCTTTAACAGTATTTTTGGACTTTACGGTCCTGTAAACAACTTCGTTGAAATTCTGGGCGGCGAGGCCACTCACTTTATGGGTGAGCCCGGCTGGTTCAGATGGCTGGTCGTTATCCTTTCGGGCTGGAAGGAAATCGGTTATAGCTCTATAGTTTACATAGCTGCGATTATGTCGATTGACCCCTCTCTTTACGAGGCCGCGAAGATTGACGGAGCAAGCAAGCTAAAGCAGATATGGAGCATCACCATTCCCTCCATTCTTCCCACTATTATAGTAATGCTTATCATTCGTATCGGATACCTTATGGATGCGGGCTTCGAGCAGGTTTACGCTATGCTGAATCCCAACACTCAGGCAACAGGTGAAATCATTGGCACTTACGTATATAAGCTGGGACTTGGATACGCCAAGAACGATTACGGACTTTCCACAGCGGTTGGTCTGTTGAACGGACTTATTTCCATGGCTCTTATTCTTGGAGCTAACTACATCAGTAAAAAGAAGACGGGAAGTGGTGTGTGGTAATGGATAATAAAGTATTGAATAAAAAGAGAAAAGTTAAAGAAAATACCGTATTTAACATAATCAACGTGGCACTTTTGGTGATAATATCGCTTATCTGCTTTATGCCATTCTTGAATGTTATTTCGGTAGCATTATCCACCGCGGGATTTGATATCAACTTCTCGCCCAAGGGATTCACCCTCTTTAATTTCCAGCACGTATTCAGCGACGCGGGATTCTGGAGAGCGCTTGGCGTTTCATTCTTCGTAGTCGTTGTGGGAACGGCACTGTCGGTTATGGTAATGTTCTCTGCAGCATACGCGCTGTCAAAGAAGGATTTTCCGTTCCGCAGAGGTATTATGGTATTCTTTATCATTACCATGATATTCAGCGGAGGTATGGTACCCAACTACATCGTCGTCAGAGAGCTTGGCCTTACAGGCAGCCCGTGGGCGCTTGTACTGCCGTCTGTTGTCCAGGTATATAATCTTATACTTATAAGAAGCTATCTTGAGGGACTGCCTCAGGAGCTTGAGGAGTCTGCGGGCATCGACGGAGCAAACAGCTTACAGATAATGTTCAGAGTTTTGCTTCCCGTATCCATGCCGTGTGTAGCGAGCGTAAGCTTGTTTACCGCAGTCACCTTCTGGAACAACTATACCAGCGCGCTGCTTTACCTTGGCACGTCTGAAAAATGGTATCCTCTCTCGCTTTACATACTTAACTATATTCAGGCGGGAGCAGACGTTCTTGACGTAAGCAAGGAGGCTATTCAGCACGCCAACATTGAATCGGCAATGATAGTCGTAAGTATAATACCCATTCTTCTCGTGTATCCCTTCGTTTTGAAGTATTTCACTAAGGGTGTCACGGTTGGTGCAGTAAAGGGATAATATGACCATATGTATTGATATGGGTGCAACCGAAATAAAGGTTGCACCCATCGAAAGAAAAAATAACGAAGCGATAGTGGGGAAGACTGAAAAATTCCCCACCAACGCTCATCTCGGTAGAGATGGAATAGTCAGCGCTTTGAAAAGCGCGATAGCCTCTCTGTATTCAGAGCAGGCAGACGGCGTTGCAATAGCCTCCGCAGGAGATATAGACATAAGCACGTCGAAAATAACCTATGCCACGGAAAACCTTCCTGGTATGATAGGCTTTGATTTTGCACAGTTTTGCAAACAAGAGTTTGCATTAAACGCAAAAGCTATCAACGATGCGCATGCTGCATTGCTAGGAGAGATGGCTTTTGGTGCGGGGAAAAAACACCGAGACAAGAGAGTGGCGATGCTTACTCTCGGGTCGGGAGTCGGCGGCGGATATTATAAAGACGGTAAAATAGCTGCCGATGAAACTAACGATTATGCCAGATTTGGCCATATAGCATTGATTCCGGGCGGCAGGGAATGTACCTGTGGCAAGCTCGGATGCATTGAGATGTACCTTTCGGGACGTGCGATTCATAAGGATGCAGCCGCGATAGGTATAGACGGTCCTGATATATTTGAAAAATATGCGATGGGCGTGGAAAAGAACCTGGAATTTGCGGCGCAGTTCAGAAGAAATCTTAAGGACGCGCTGGATAAGGTTTATAAGGTCAGCCCGTTTGACGTATGTATTATAGGCGGCGGTGTCGCCGATTGGATGGGAGATAGCTTTTTCCCTATAATGAATAATCTGGGATACGATATTATAAGAGCGTCACTTGGAAATAGCGCGGGAATGTTCGGCGCATACGCTCATTATAATAACTTTAAATATGAAAATGAAGACTATTAAAGCACAAATTATAATATGCGGTGCCTCGCTTGGTGGCACGCTTGCGGCATACAGTGCTGCAAAAAGCGGGAAAAGCGTAATCCTGCTTGAAAAAACGAAATGGATTGGCGGTCAGCTTACCTCTCAGGCAGTTCCGCCTGATGAGCATCTGTGGATAGAGGACCAGGGCTGCACCCGTTCGTATCGCGAATATCGCGAAAGGGTAAGAGAATACTATAAGGGCCTTGAGGGTTATTCCGAGGCGGTAAAAAAGACCGAACGTTTCTGCCCCGGTGGCTCTGAGGTTAGCTTCCTGGCACATCCTCCGCGCCTTGCTTTATCAATACTAACAGATATGATTAAGCCCTACGTAGATTCCGGCTTAATTAGAGTTTATCTTGAGGCACAAATGAAGGAATGTATCGCCGATGATGATGAAATCAAGGGCGTAATCTACGAAATTGACGGCAAACGGGTTATGTTCGAGGGTGATTACTACCTTGACGGAACGGACATCGGTGACCTTATTTGTAAGAGCGGAGCAGAATATCGCGTTGGCGCAGAGAGCAAGGCTGAAACAGGAGAGGAGGACGCGCCTGACGTGTCTGATTCTTCTGATATGCAGTCATTTATTTATTCTGCGTGTATAGAGGACAGAAGGACCGGCGATTACACTATTGAAAAGCCCGAGCTTTACGACACGTTTAAGGAAATGGTAATGCCGTATGACGAGCATAAGCTGTTCTCAATGTACGGCCCCAACTCATCTACGGGCAAAGCAAAAAGATTTGCTATGTTCGAGGGTGAGTTTAATAACGACGGCAGGGAATTCTTCCCACTCTTTAAGTACAGGCGCATAGTTTGCTCGGACTATTTTGATGATAACAGTCATCCTTATGACGTCACTCTTATAAATTGGCCGCAAAACGATTTCTTTCACGGTAATCTTTTTGATACCGAGGATGCCGAGCGCAACGACTATCTTGCTCAGCAATACACTCTCAGCTTCGTTTATTGGCTTCAGACCGAGGCTCCCAGAGCAGACGGCGGTAAGGGATATCCCCATTTCCGTCTGGCCCCTGAATATCTCGGAACTGAAAACGGTCTATCAATGGCGCCCTACGTTCGTGAATCAAGACGCATTAAGGCGAAATTCACCGTGACGGAAACTCACGTATGTGACAAAAAGGCTTGCGTTTTTGATGACAGCGTGGGAGTAGGAAGCTATCCTATTGACTTACATATTACGACGAAAACACACACATTCTTCTATAAGCCGACGTATAGATTCACGATTCCTCTCGGAGCGATGATTCCCGTGAGAATGAAAAATCTTTTGCCGTCATGCAAGAATATCGGTAGCACGCATCTTACTAACGGATGCTATCGCCTGCATCCTGTGGAGTGGAACGTCGGTGAGGTAGCAGGGCTCCTTGCTTCCTTTGCTATTGACGAGGGAGTGACACCTGCGGAGATATGGGAAAGCAAGGAACGCTTTAATAGATTTGCCGCAGCGCTTGATGATAACGGAATTCAAAGATACTGGAACGAACAGGTTATCGAGGACGGCACATACGTGCGTGGAGAAGCGCGCAAGTCTTATTGTTAAAATAAGCAAAACCTATATAAATAAATCGTGCATGAGGAAAACCGCTGGGGCAAATGCCACCGTATATAGCGGCCAAAAGGGCACAAAAAGGAGAAAATATGGCAACTGTAAGCTTAAAGCACGTGTACAAGGTATACGAAAATACCGAAAAGGGTACTGGTAGCACGAAGCCCGCCGTATCCGATTTCTGCATGGAAATTCAGGATAAGGAGTTTATCGTTTTCGTCGGTCCTTCGGGCTGCGGAAAATCAACGACTCTGCGTATGATAGCAGGACTTGAGGATATTTCCGATGGCGAAATCTGGATTGACGACGTAATAGTAAACGAGGTAGCACCCAAGGACAGAGATATTGCAATGGTATTCCAGAACTATGCGCTCTATCCTCACATGACAGTTTACGACAACATGGCATTCGGCTTGAGGCTTCGCAAAATTCCTGATATAAAAAAGGACAAACAGGGAAATCCCGTGCTCGATAAGGACGGAAATCAGATTCCGATTATGAGAAAATACACCAAGGCTGAGATAGACGAGAAGGTTCGCGCCGCTGCGAAAATTCTTGCTATCGAGGAGTATCTTGAGAGAAAGCCAAAGGCTCTTTCTGGTGGTCAGCGCCAAAGAGTTGCGCTTGGTAGAACGATAGTTCGTAATCCCAAGGTCTTCCTGCTTGACGAGCCGCTTTCCAACCTTGACGCAAAGCTCAGAGGCACTATGCGCTCCGAAATAACGAAGCTTCACGATAAACTTGGAGCGACGTTTATTTACGTCACTCACGATCAGGTCGAGGCCATGACAATGGGTACCAGAATAGTCGTTATGAAGGACGGCTTCGTTCAGCAGATCGGTGCACCGCAGGAGCTTTATGATTATCCCATCAATACCTTCGTTGCAGGGTTCATTGGAACACCCCAGATGAACTTCTTTGATGGCAGAATTACGCCTGACGGTAAAGTAAAGTTTGCAAATGACCAAGAAATAAAGCTTTCTGAGAGAATTATGGCGCTTTACGACAAGGAAAAAATCGGCGACGGACTTGACATCACGCTTGGTATTCGTCCCGGTGACCTTAAGATTGCAGAGGGCGATTCTGCACTTGCAGTCAAGGCTAAGGTAGAGGTTATTGAGGCTCTTGGTAATGAAACTATCGTTTATGCAAATCTTGACATTAATGCCGAGGGAGGAATAGAAAAGACTCCTACCAGCATAACGGTTGCTGCAAAGATGAAGAAGAATCCCGAGAGAAGAAGTATAATCAACGTTGCTCTCGATGAGGAATCAATACATATCTTCAACAAAGAAACGGGTGTCAGCATAAGAAAATAACTTAAACGCATTTAGCAGGGGCAAAATTAGTTTTGCCCTTGCTTTTTATAATTTAAACAGTCTTTGCCGCGGTCAGTGTGGTTAAATATAAAAAGCAGTCGTTTGGAAATTCCAAACGACTGCTTTCGTTAAGTGCTTAAAATAAGTTTGTTTTATTTGCCTGGCGATGCTGTATCAGAGCCGTCACCGACGAGTCCGAGGCGCTGTGCAGCGTCCTGTCTCATTTTGTATTTGAGAATTTTGCCTGCCGCGTTCATTGGGAAGCTATCGACAAACTCGATGTATTTAGGCACCTTATGGCGCGCCATGCTGGCTTTGATGTAATCAGTCATTTCCTCAACGGTGATGCTTTCCGATTCCTTGAGAATAATGCATGCCATAATCTCCTCGCCGTACTTCTTATCGGGTACGCCGATAACCTGAACGTCCTTGACCGCAGGATGCGTGTAGATAAATTCCTCTATTTCCTTGGGGTAGATATTTTCGCCGCCGCGGATTATCATATCCTTGAGACGTCCGGTGATGCGGTAGTTGCCCTGCTCGTCGCAGGAGGCAAGGTCGCCCGAATGAAGCCAACCGTCCTCGTCTACCGTGTCCTTGGTTGCGTCGGGCATCTTGTAATAGCCCTTCATGGTGTTGTAGCCCTTGGCGCAGAATTCGCCGTTAACGCCGGGGCCAACCTCCTCGCCCGTCTCGGGGTCAACTATCTTACATCTGACGTGAGGGAATGCGTATCCAACCGTTTCGGTGCGAACCTCAATGGAATCTGTCCAGGAGCTCATGGTGTTGCCGGGGGCACATTCGGTCTGACCGTATACACTGACGATGCCGTACATATTCATCTCGTCGGGCTGTGCGGCGCGGCGCATCAGCTCGGGAGGGCATCCCGCACCTGCCATAATACCCGTTCTCATATGAGAAAAATCGGTAGAGCGGTAATTCGGGTGGTTGAACATTGCAATAAACATCGTGGGCACGCCGTTGAAGCAGGTAATCTTCTCCTGATTGATGCAGGCGAGCGATGATTTTGCCGAGAAATACGGCATCGGGCACATCGTAGTACCGTGAGTCATCGACGACGTCATAGAAAGAGTCATGCCGAAGCAGTGGAACATAGGCACTTGAATCATCATTCTGTCAGCGGTGGAAAGGCCCATGCGGTCGCCGATACATTTTCCGTTGTTGACGACGTTGTAGTGGGTGAGCATAACGCCTTTGGGGAAGCCGGTAGTGCCCGAGGTGTACTGCATATTGCATACGTCACCGGGCTTAACTGCTGCCGCCATTCTTGCAACCTGCTCTGAGCTGACGAGCTCGTATCTTTCCATAGCCTCGTCAAAGGTCAGGCAGCCTGCCTGCTTGAAGCCGACGGTGATAACGTTTCTGAGGAAGGGAAGTCTCTTGCAGTGAAGAGGCTCGCCGGGGGTGGTGTCCTTTATTTCGGGGCAAAGAGTGTTGATGATTTCAGCGTAGTTTGAATCAAGGCAGCTGTCAATCATGACGAGCGTGTGCGTATCCGATTGGCGAAGCAGATATTCTGCCTCGTGAATCTTGTACGCGGTATTTACCGTGACGAGCACTGCACCAAGCTTAACGGTTGCCCAGAAGGTGATGTACCACGCGGGGAGATTGGTAGCCCAGATAGCCACCTTACTTCCTGCGCGAACTCCGAGAGAAACGAGCGCTCGTGCAAAGCGGTCAACGTCCTCGCGGAACTGCGCATAGGTGCGGGTATAATCGAGAGTGGTGTACTTGAAGCAGTATTGGTCGGGGAACTCCTCCGCCACTCTGTCAAGCACCTGAGAGAAGGTCATATTTATCAGCTCGTCCTTCTTCCAGACGTACTGTCCCGTGCCGTCGTGGTTGAAGTATAAGCTCTTTTTCATATCCCTTGTGGAGCGAAAATGTGACATATAGTTTACAAAATACGGGAAAATAACCTCCGGGTCCTGTAAATCCTCAAGCCATTCGGGCTTCCATTCAAGAGAAATAAATGCGTCGTAATTTACCGATGAAAGTGCGCGCATAACGTCGTCGATGGGCATAGTGCCCTCGCCGATAAGCTGATATACACCATCGTCGTCGGAGTCTCTCATGTGCACGTGACGAACGTAGCAGCCGAGATTTTTAATAGTGTCGCTTGCTGATTCTTTGTTATCTCTGTAAGGGTGGTGGACGTCCCAAAGCGCCGCAAGATTATCGCTGGCAAATCGGTCGAGCAGGGCGCGAAGCCTTGCAGTGTCAGAATATATGCCGCTGGTCTTTACTAGAATTGCAACGTCGTTTGCCTCTGCCACGGGGATAAGCTCCTGAAGAAGAGAAATAGCTCTCTCCTCGTTTTCATTTAACGCGCATACTACCACGTAGGGAACTCTCGCGTTATGAGCAATCTCGATAAGTGAGAGAATTTTTTCCTTTGCCGTGGGGTCGGAGGTGACGTCGCAGGAGGTGTCAAAGCAGGGAATTGCAAGCCGCTTCTCACGAAGCTGACGTGCGGTTGCCGCCGTGTTGTATTTGTGGAAAGGACCGCCCTTATCCATCAAGGGATCGAAATTCGTGAGGTTATAAACCTCAACGCCGGAAAACCCCATATCTATTGCGGTTTCCAGCATCTCGTCCCAAGAAAGTCCGGGCCAGCCTCTCGTTGAAAAGGAGAGCTTCATTCTACTTCCTCCTCGTAAATTATCTTGTTAAGTGCGCTGAGATACGCCTGTATTCCCGCGCCTACTATATCGGTGGATATTCCACGTCCGGAATATACCTTTCCGCCCGAGCGAAGCTTAACTACGGTTTCTCCCATAGCCTCGCGTCCCTCGGTCACCGCTTGAAGCTGGAAGTCGTCAAGCTCGTAGTGACAGCCGGTGATTTTTTCAATAGCCTGAAAGGCTGCATCAATAGAGCCGTCACCGATATATACGCCCTCGACAGGCTGACCGTTCTTGGTGAGCTTGATGTGAGCGGTTGCGGAAATGGTGTTGCCCGAGGTGATAACGTAGGTGTCAAGCTTGTAGGTCGAGGGAACCTGCATGGCAGAGGACGCTACAATGGCGTCAAGCTCCTTGAAGCTTACGCGCTCCTTTTTGCCTGAAATCTGGCGGAATGCATTGTAAACCTTGAGCATATCGTCGTCAGAGAGGTCGTAGCCGAGCTTTTGTACCGCCAGTGAAACTGCGCTAAGCTCGTCGTGCGAGGTGAGGAAAATGCTCGCGCTCTCGCCGTCGTCCGCGCTAGTGATTTTAGCCTTGCCCTTTCCGCTCTGACACATCCAGGCAATCTGCTCTATGATTCTTGAAAGCTGAGTTATATTTACCCCACTCGTTGCTGCGAGTGAGTCGGATTTTGCCGAAAGAACGCGTGCAATATTAGCAAGAGAGGCGTTGTTTATGGGATATGCTGCAGCGCATATCTGTTCTGCACCCTTGGATATGGCGGCAATAAGCGATGCGTCAGCCATATAAATTTCGTTTGACGACGCAATACCGAGTGTCACTGTGCTGAGTTTCGGAAGAAGCTCGTACTGACGGCTGATGAAAGCGGCGAATTCCTCAGGAAGCATAGTGCCTGCGGTGTCGCAAAGTGTGATTGTCGTAGCTCCGGCATCTATAGCGGTAGCAAGCATTTCGGTGAGAAGCTCCTGCTCGCTTCTCGTCGCGTCGAGTGCCACGAATTCCACGTCGGCGCAAAGTTCCTTACATTTTATTATTGTTTCGCAAACCGCCTTTACAAGCGCGTCAGGCTTTTTGTGGAAAAGATACTCTATCTGAACCGAGCTTGCGGGCGCTTCGACCATAAGTCTTGGATGCTTTGCCTCGCGGAGAGCACACCAGGTCTTTTCTACCGATTCTTTATTTAATTCTACGGGCACTGATATACCGCTGCCGTTTACCACAGAGGCGATAGACTTAATCTGCAGAGAATCAATGCGCGAGTCCTTTATTCCGTCAATCTCTATAAAATTCACGCCTAGCTTGTCAAGGAGCTTGGATAGCTCTATCTTCTCCTTGAACGATAGGCGAAAGCCCTCGGACGTTTGTCTCATAGTTGCGTCACTGATTTTAATCTGTTTCATAACTGTCTACACTCCTTATAAAATAAAAAAGCCTGAAGCCACGTACGGCTTCAGGGACGAATTCTAAACTCGCGGTACCACCCTGATTACCCCCAAAAAAGGGAAATCACTCAAAGGCCTCAATCAAGGCCCGTGCCGATAACGGTGGCAGCCGTGTCCCATTACTTGCTTTCGCGTTGACAAGACCGACTCGGGAAGGAGATAGCCCAAACCGTCCGCACCGGCTCTCACCGACCGCCGACTCTCTGTAAGCATTCGAAAAGGGCTGGATTTCCGTCATAGTCTTTATTTGATTATAATATATTTAATCACTAAATTCCAAATTTGTCAATAGCAAATATGAAAAAAAGCCTTCATTTCATAATATTGCACAAAAATTCGCTCAATTTTGCGATTATTTTTTTGCATTTTTTAGTTGCAAAAAGGTTTGACAAATTGATTTGAAAGTGGTAAAATGAATTTGTAGTTAAAGACTGTGACGAAGACGGCAAGGTATCGTAAGCTTGCAGAGAGTCGGCGGATGGTGCGAGCCGATAGCTAAGAGCCAGAGTGCCCATCACTTCCGAGTCGAAAATCCGAGCTGTTTGCCAGGGTTTTCCGTTTCCCGCGTTAAGGGTGAGGGCTTGTTGGAGTCCAAAGTGGCGGTTTTTCCGTAATTTGAGTGGTACCGCGGGTATATTTTACTCGTCTCAAGAATTGTTTTTCTTGAGGCGTTTTTTTATTTTCGAAAGGAATATGGTTATGGATAAGCAATCTAGCATGAATCAGCTTCAAAAAATCGCGGAGCGTATCGTGGAGCTGCGTAGCATTCTCGGCTATACTACTGCCGAAATGGCGAAGATGACAGATATTACGGAGGATGCGTATATTTCATACGAAACCGGCACCGTAGATCTTCCGTTTACCTTTTTACATAAGTTCGCAAAGGTTTGCGGTATAGAGCTTACCGACATTCTTGAAGGACACAGTGCTAAGCTGTCGGGATATACAGTCACTCGCAGAGGAGAGGGACTTACTACCGCCAGCGAGGACGGCATTACCATTCAAGACCTCGCGCCTCTGTTCCGTAAGAAGCTTGCGACGCCCTATTGGGTCACCTATAAATATTCAGAGGAGCAGCAGAAGCAGCCGATAAACACGGTCACCCACACAGGTCAGGAATTTAATATGGTAATAAAGGGCTCGATGCGTATACGCATTGGAGACCGCGAGGAGATTCTGCGCGAGGGAGATAGCATATTCTTCAAGTCCTCTACACCTCACGGACAGCTTGCTATTGACGGTGAGGATTGCGTATTTCTTGCTATGGTTATGGCAAGCGATACCACCGACCAGGCTATGTTCATCGCCAAGAGCGAATCGACAGGCGTGGCAGAGCCTCTCCTTTGCGAGAAATTTATTCAGACAGAGGAGAATGAGCACGGTGCGCTCGTTGACGTTCATTATACCAACGAGGACGAATATAACTTCGCGTTTGATACTGTTGACGCTATTGCGCGCAAGTCGCCCAATAAGCTCGCTATGGTTCACGTCAGCGACGATATGACCGAGCGTAGATTTACATTTAAGGACATCAAGGACGCCTCCTCCCAGAGTGCGAACTATTTCAAGTCGCTCGGCATCAAGCGCGGTGACAGAGTTATGCTCGTGCTTAAGAGGCACTATCAGTTCTGGTTTGCTATCCTTGGTTTACATAAGCTCGGTGCAATAGCAATTCCTGCGACCAATCAGCTCGTTGAGCACGACTTCACCTATCGCTTCAAGGCGGCAGGCGTCAGTGCTATACTTTGTACCGCAGACGGTGACACCGCACGTCAGGCAGAGCTTGCCGAGGCAGCATCCGGAATGTCGCTCACCAAGATTATCGTCGGCGGAGAGAGGGACGGCTGGCACAGCTTTGACAGTGAGTATTCGCTCTTCAGCCGCAGATACGTGCGTGAAAAGGACGCTCCCTGTGGCAACGACCCGATGCTCATGCTCTTCACCTCGGGTACTACCGGTTATCCCAAGATGGCTATGCACTCTTACAAATATGCCCTCGGACATTTCGTCACCGCGAAATACTGGCATCTTTGCGAGCAGGACGGCCTGCACTTCACTATCTCCGAGACGGGCTGGGGCAAGGCGCTCTGGGGCAAGCTGTATGGCCAGTGGCTTTGCGAGGGAGCAGTATTCACCTACGACTTTGACAGATTCGACTCGGCAAAGATACTGCCGATGTTTGCAAAATACGGCATAACCACCTTCTGCGCACCGCCTACGATGTACAGAATGCTTATCAAGCAGGACCTCAGCAACTACGACCTTTCCTCTATTCGTCACGCGACCACCGCGGGCGAGGCGCTCAACCCCGAGGTGTTCTATCAGTTTGAGAAGGCTACGGGACTTCGTATCGCGGAGGGCTTCGGTCAGACCGAGATGACGCTCGGTATTGCAAATCTTCTCGGCACTCAGCTTAAGCCCGGCGCTATGGGTAAGCCCGTGCCCGGATACGGCATAGACCTTGTAGACCCTGACGGCAATCCCGTGGCAGACGGTGTCAGCGGTGAAATCGTTATACGCACAGAGCCCAGAACGGCATGCGGCGTGTTCCTTGGATATTATCTAAATAAGGAAGCAACCGACAGCGTATGGCACGACGGTATGTATCATACCGGTGACGTCGCATGGAGAGACGAGGACGGCTATTACTGGTACGTCGGCAGAGCAGACGACGTCATCAAGTCCTCGGGCTACCGTATCGGTCCGTTCGAGATAGAGTCTACCATTATGGAGCTTCCTTACGTTCTTGAGTGCGGAGTTTGCGCTGCGCCCGACGAGGTAAGAGGTCAGGTTGTAAAGGCGTGCATAGTTCTCGTTGACGGCACCGAGCCGACCGAGGAGCTGAAAAAGGAAATTCAGACCTACGTCAAGCTTCACACCGCGCCCTATAAGTATCCGAGAATCGTCGAGTTCCGCAAGGAGCTTCCCAAAACCATCAGCGGCAAGATTATGAGAAACAAGCTTTAATTTCGGGATTTTACTCGAAGTTTTGCAAAAAATGTTGACAACGTTGTATATAATCTTGTATAATATATTTTATTAAAAACGCGTTTTATTTTAACGAGGTGCAGTGTGGAAGAAAATTTTAACACAATGGAACATAAAATGAAGCAAATCGCCGGGCGTATTAAGGAACTGCGTCTGATAAGCGGTCTTTCCGTAGAGGAAATGGCGTCGCGCACGGGTCTTGGCGAGCATGAATACGAGCAGTGTGAGGCCGGAAACAGAAATCTCAGCGTTGCATTCCTGTATCATTGCGCACTGAGCTTCGGCGTTGATATGAGTGATATTCTTGAGGGTAAGAGCCCAAAGCTTCGCTCGTACGCCTTGACGCGCAAGGGTGACGGACAGAGAATCGAGGAGGCACACAATATGGTGGGCTTCAACCTTGCCTCAGGCTTCCGCAACCGTATTGCTTTGCCGCTTTATATGGAGCTTAACTACCGCGAGGACGCGCAGATTGAGCTTGTCACCCACGAGGGACAGGAGTGCGATATCGTCATACGCGGTCAGATGAAAATTCAGATAGGCTCTAATATCGAGATACTTAATCCCGGCGACTGTATATATTACGACTCGGGCACACCCCACGGTATGATAGCCGAGGGTGGCGAGGACTGCGCGTTTTACGCCATAGTTCTTCGCAACCAGGCGGCGAGAGCCGGCGAGGCGGTGGCAGAGCATTCTATGACCACCAAGCGACGCGAGGAGGACACCGAGCGCCGTGTATATCAGAACTTCATTATTCCTATCGAGGAAAACGGCGTTCTGAAGAAGATAGACTTCAAGAACGAGGAATCCTTCAACTTTGCATTTGACGTCGTGGACTCTCTTGGCAGACGCAAGCCGGATAAGCTTGCTATGCTTCACGTCAGCGAGGACGGCACGGAGAGAAGATTCACCTTCCGCGATATGAAAAAAGAGTCTGCAAGAGCGGCAAACTACTTCAAGTCGCTCGGCATCAAGCGCGGTGACAGAGTTATGCTCGTGCTTAAGAGACATTACCAGTTCTGGTTTGCCGTGCTTGGACTTCATAAAATAGGTGCTGTTGCAATCCCTGCACCTAACCAGCTTCTTGAAAAGGACTTTTCGTACAGATTTACCGCAGGAAACATCAAGGCAATCCTTTGTACTGCTGACGGTGACGTTGCAGCAGAGGTTGATGCAGCTGCGGCAAAGTGCGAAAATCTTGAGCATAAGATAATCGTTAACGGTACTCGCGAGGGCTGGCGTAATTTCGACGATGAATACTCCATATTCAGTAGCCATTACGCGCGTACTGACGACGCTCCATGTGGAAGCGACCCCATGCTTATGTTCTTCACCTCCGGCACGTCCGGATACCCGAAGATTGCAGCGCATAACTATAAATATCCCCTAGGACACTTCATTACCGCAAAATATTGGCATCAGGTTAATCCCGACGGCTTGCATCTGACGATTTCCGACACAGGCTGGGCAAAGGCTATGTGGGGTAAGATGTACGGTCAGTGGCTTTGCGAGGCGGCGAATTTCGTATACGACTTTGACCGCTTTGATGCCGAAAAAATACTACCTTTGTTTGCAAAATACGGCATAACCACCTTCTGTGCACCGCCTACGATGTACAGAATGCTTATCAAGCAGGATATTACCAGATTCGACCTTTCCTCGATAGAGCATGCATCTACTGCGGGTGAGGCGCTGAACCCTGAGGTGTTCCGTCAGTTTGAAAAATGCACGGGACTCAAGATTATGGAGGGCTTCGGTCAGTCCGAGAGCACTCTGATAATCGGTAATCTTGCAGGCGACAGCCACAAGATTGGCTCTATGGGTAAGCCTGTACCTCTTTACGACGTGCATCTTCTCAGCCCGGAGGGCAAGGAGGTTAAGCTCGGTGATAGCGGTGAGATATGTATAAATATTTCAAACGGTCTGCCCTGCGGTCTTGCATACGCCTACGAGGGCAACGAGGAGATTACTTCACAAACCTGGCGCGACGGTTATTATCACACCGGTGACGTTGCCTGGTGCGACGAGGAGGGCTTCCTCTGGTACGTCGGTCGAGCAGACGACGTTATCAAATCATCGGGATACAGAATCGGTCCGTTTGAGATTGAGAACGTTATTATGGAGCTTCCTTACGTTCTCGAGTGCGGCGTATCTGCAGCTCCCGATGAGGTAAGAGGCCAGGTAGTTAAGGCGAGCATCGTTCTCGTTAAAGGCTTTAAGGGTACTGACGAGCTGAAGAAGGAAATTCAGAATTACGTCAAGTCCCGTACCGCTCCCTATAAGTATCCGAGAATAGTTGAGTTCTACGAGAGCCTGCCCAAAACTACCAGCGGCAAAATTATTAGAAAACTACTGTAAAGAGATATAAAATGAACGATAAACGACTAACCCTTTTTGCCGGGCATTACGGCAGTGGAAAAACGAATATTGCCGTGAATTACGCAATTCGCCTTGCAAAAGAGGGAAAGCGTGTTTGTATTGCTGATTTGGATATCGTTAATCCGTATTTTAGGACCAAGGACAGTGCAGAGGAGCTTTCTGCGGTGGGAATTGATTTGATTTCACCGAGATTTGCCAACACCAACGTTGACCTGCCCGCGCTTCCTGCGGAAAGCTATCGCTTGGTTCAGGACAAATCGACCTATGGAATTATGGATATAGGCGGCGATGACAGAGGAGCGTACGCGCTCGGCAGATTTGCCGATGCAATTAAGGCAGAGAACGATTACCGCATGGCGTTCGTGCTTAACTGCTACCGCCCCCTGACATCAACTTTGGACGACGCGATAGAGATTATGCGTGAAATCGAGGCGGCTTGCGGCATTCAGTTTACATGCATCGTCAACAATTCAAACATTGGCCGTGAAACCACGAGAGAGGCTTTCCTTGATTCACTCGGATTTGCCGAGGCGCTTAGCGAGAAAACGGGGCTTCCCATCTGGCTTCATACGGTGGAAGAAAGGCTCGCGGCAGGGATTGCGGATATACCCGTAATGCCGCTTAAGCTTCAGAAGAAATATTTTGATCTGCCCGACTGATAGGGCAAAAATCATTTTGCGCTTAGCCGTAAGGTAATCGAACTGCAAGCCCTACGGCTAATCACGACGGCAAACAAGGAGGAATATAAATGGCAAAGGTTATCTTTAATACCGATCTTTGTAAGGGCTGTGGCCTATGCGTTGAGGCATGCCCGAAGAAATGTCTTGCAATAGCAGACGATAAGCTCAATAAAAAGGGCTACTCTCCCGCGTTTATGCAAGACCAGGAGAAATGTATTGGCTGTGCTTTCTGTGCTACTATGTGTCCGGATTGCATAATCACAGTTGAAAAGTAAGGAGACTATCATGGCAGAAAGAATTTTAATGAAGGGCAACGAGGCTATCGCCGAGGCTGCGATAAGAGCCGGTTGCCGTCACTACTTTGGCTATCCCATTACTCCCCAGACCGAGATTGCCGCATATATGGCAAAGAAAATGCCTAAAATCGGCGGTGTTTTCCTTCAGGCAGAGAGTGAGATTGCATCTATAAATATGGTTTACGGTGCTGCGGCAGCAGGTATGCGCGTTATGACCTCATCGTCCAGCCCCGGAATTTCGCTTAAAACCGAGGGACTCAGCTACATAGCAGGCTCTGACGTACCCGCTCTCGTTGTAAACGTTCAGCGCGGTGGCCCCGGTCTCGGTGGCATTCAGCCCTCGCAGTCGGATTATTTCCAGGCTACCAAGGGCGGCGGACACGGTGACTACCGTATGATAGTTCTTGCTCCCGCATCTGTTCAGGAGATGGCGAGCCTTACTATCAAGGGCTTCGACCTTGCAGATAAGTACTGCGTGACCTCTATGATTCTGGCAGACGGTACTATCGGTCAGATGATGGAGCCCATCACCTTTGAGGATAGCGAAATCAAAAAATATGAAAAGCCCTGGGCGCTCACCGGCACAGAGTGCAAGCGTCCTCACAATATCGTAAATTCACTTTATCTCAAGCCCGACGAGCTTGAAAAGAAGAACTTCGAGCGTTTTGAAAAATACAAGGCAATCGAAGAAAACGAGGCTATGTGGGAGGAGTATATGATGGACGATGCAGAGATCTCGGTCGTTGCATTCGGTATTGCATCCCGTGTGGCAAAGAATGCGGTAGTTGCCGCAAGAGAAGCAGGCATAAAGGTTGGTCTTATCAGACCTATCACTCTTTGGCCCTTCCCGACCGAAGCCTTTGCAAAGGCGGCTGATAAGGTTAAGTCCTTTATCTCAGTAGAGCTCAGCATGGGCCAGATGATTGAGGACGTGCGCCTCGCTACCGAGTGTAAAAAGCCGGTATATCTTTGCAACCGCGCAGGCGGTATGATACCCGAGCCTAGCGAGGTTCTTGAAGCAATTCGTAAAGCAGAGAAAGGAGAATTCTGATTATGGCAGTTGTATTTGAAAAGCCCAAGGCCCTGACGGATACTCCGTTCCACTACTGTCCCGGCTGTCCCCACGGTATTATTCACCGTCTGGTAGCTGAGGTTATGGATGAGCTTGGCATAGAGGGTAAGGCTATCGGCGTTGCTCCCGTTGGATGTGCCGTTATGGCATACGATTATTTTGCATGTGATATGATAGAAGCGCCCCACGGCAGAGCACCTGCCGTTGCTACGGGTATCAAGCGCTGCCGTCCCGAGAACGTTGTATTCACCTATCAGGGCGACGGTGACCTTGCATCTATCGGTATGGCAGAGACCGTTCATTCGGCTGCAAGAAACGAGAATATCACGGTTATATTCGTAAACAACGCAATTTACGGTATGACCGGCGGTCAGATGGCTCCTACCAGCCTTCCCGGTCAGGTGACACAAACATCTCCCTACGGCCGAGACGTAAATCACTGTGGCTGGCCTATTAAGGTTAGCGAAATGCTCGCAACCCTTGAGGGCCCGGAATACGTGGCTCGTGTAGCGGTAAATAACGTAAAGAACGTAAAGAATGCAAAAAAGGCTATCAAGAAGGCATTCCAGAATCAGATAGACGGCAAGGGCTTCTCTCTCGTAGAGGTGGTTTCTGCCTGTCCTACCAACTGGGGAATGACTCCCCAGGCTGCGCTTGAGTGGATAGAGAGTGATATGCTTCCTTACTATCCCATTGGCGTATACAAGGACAGAAGCGGGGAGGAGAAGTAATATGAAGACTACACAGATTCTTATTGCCGGCTTTGGCGGACAGGGAATACTTTTCTCCGGAAAATTCCTTGCATATAAGGGCCTCCTTGAAAATGTCGAGGTGTCCTGGCTTCCCTCGTACGGTCCTGAGATGCGCGGTGGTACGGCAAACTGCAACGTTGTTTTGTCTGATACCCCGGTTGGCTCGCCTATTATCACCGTTCCCGACGTTTTGATTGCAATGAACGCACCCTCGCTTCAGAAGTACGTAAATACCGTTGCACCCGGCGGACAGATTTATATTGATTCCTCTCTTATTGACGTAAAGGTTGAGCGAGATGACGTGGAGGTGTTCTACATTCCCGCGACTCAGATGGCAAAGGACGAGGGAATCGGTACTCTTGCCAATATGATTATCGTTGGCCATCTTCTTGAAAATCACCCCGAGCTTTCCTTCGTTGGAACCGAAGAGGTGGTTGAGAAGCTCGTGCCCGCAAAGAAAGCGGCGCTTAAGGAGCTTAATATGAAGGCTCTTAATCTGGGCAAAAATTTTAACAAGTAATTCTACTGCGAAATGCAGATTATAAAGGAGTAAAAACTATGAACGCAATGACTGAAATGAGCAAGTATCGTCATGAAAAGGTTCTGTTTGTCAACAACGAAAAGGCTGGTCTTAAGGCAATAATCGCTGTACATAACACCAATCTTGGTCCCGCAATCGGCGGCTGCCGCCTCTTCCCCTACGCATCCTACGATGACGCACTCTTCGACGTTCTCCGCCTCTCTCGCGGTATGTCGCACAAGAATGCAGTTGCAGGTCTTCCTCACGGTGGTGGTAAGGGCGTAATTATCGCTGACCCCTCCCAGAAGACAGAGGCAATGTTCGAGGCGTTTGCAGAGGCTGTAAACGGTCTTGGCGGCTGCTATATCACCGCTGAGGACGTAAATACCGACTGTGATGATGCACTCGTTATGCTTCGTAAAACTAACTACATCTGCGGCCTTCCCCAGAACAGTGGCGACCCCTCTCCCTTTACCGCACGCGGTGTATGGCAGGGTATCAGAGCAACCGCAAAGGTAGCGCTCGGCACAGATTCTCTTGACGGTCTTACAATCGCAGTTCAGGGACTTGGTAAGGTTGGATACGACCTTTGCCGTCTTCTTCATGAGAGTGGCGCGAAGCTTATCGTTGCTAACCGCTCCAACAAGGAGATTGCTATGCGTGCAGCAGAGGAGTTCGGTGCTATCGTAGTTCCCACCGAGGAAATCTACAGCCAGAAGTGCGACATCTTCTCTCCCAACGCTATGGGTGCAATCATCAACCCCACTACCATTCCGATGCTTAACTGTAAGGCAGTTGCAGGTGGTGCTAACAACCAGATTCTCGACGATGCATCAGGTCTTGCACTCAAGGCTCGCGGCATCTTCTACGCACCCGACTTCGTTATCAACGGCGGCGGCGTAATTAACGCGGCAGCAGAGGTTGACGGTCCTTACAACAAGGACGAGGTTCTTAAGAAGGTTGACAACATCTACAACTCTATTGAGCACATTCTCACCGAGTCCAAGGCAACCGGCAAGCCCGAGGGCGTAATCGCTACCGAGTACGCTGAATCCTTGATTTACGGCTGATAAAGTAATATCAAAATTGCCGATGAGGTTTCCTCTGATTCCTCATCGGCTTTAATTATAAATTTTTAAACGTTGTTGAAAAACGGCTCGCTTTATGATATAATAAGAGGAAGTAAAAATATTAACGGAGAATAAAAATGTCAGAATTTTTAGCATCAATTCACCCTGTTGCAGTGTGCTTTATAGTATGCGCGGCAAAGATAGTTGAAATTACCATTCAGTCGCTTAAAACCTGTATGATGGTAAAGGGGCAAAGGCTCAAGGCAGCGCTCCTCGGCTTTGTTGAATGCTTGATATGGGGACTTGTTATCTCTACTATAATCGGCACGCTCGGTGACAATCTTTTCTTGCTCGCATTCTATTGTGTGGGATATGCAACCGGACTCTTCCTCGGCGCAACGCTTGAAAATAAAATCGCGCTCGGCACCTCTAGCCTCGAGCTTATTGCAAATGACGAGAATACCGAAAAAATCATTGCATATCTTGATGAAAAATCCCGTGGATACACCGTTCTTGACGGCCACGGTTCAAAGGACAAAATGAACATGATTTTGATAGTATTACCTAGACGCGACGCCTCGTCAGTTCTCAAGGAAATACGCAAAATTTGTCAGAATAACGTATTCGTCGTTGTTGACGAGGTAAGCAAATATGCCGGTGGATACGGTATGGTCAAACAACAAAAAGCCTAAAAGTGTAAAGTAAAATTTACATTTATTGCAAAAAAAGAATAAAATAAAAGGTACGGAAAAAATTCCGTACCTTTTTGATTTTGAAAATTAGTTTGCAGGAACGTACTTGTGGTTGTAGAAGTATGCCTTTCCTGCATCTCCAAGTCCTGCAACCTTTACGTCAACCTCGATGTATTCGTGAGTTGTATCAAAGGTGCCGTCTGTAGGAAGATCACGAGCATTGATAATGCCGCCGGCCTGGAAACCGGGGTATATGATTTCACTGGTGTTAGGTGTGCCGGTGCCAACGTCGTGGAACTTAAAGGTCACATAACCAATCTGTCCGTTTGCGTTTACAAAGTGGGCAATTTGTTCAGGTGTAAGACCGTTAGTCTCGAATGCACCCTGAAGAATCTGAGGAACTCCGTAGTCACCTACTACCTTGTAATTCTGCATATATCTGGTGGTGTTGTCGTTGAGGAAGGTGAGATTTACGTTTCCTGCATAAGTAATCTGCTGATTCTGGTTGCGGTTAATGCCTGCCATGCTGCTGTGCTCAGGAACGATTTCAATACCGGTCGCACCGCAAGCACCGTAGGTGGTGTTGTTAAGCGTAAGAATACTTCCGCCGATTTCAAAGCCGTTGCCGAAGCAGTTATCAACCTTGGCATTGTCTATGCGTCCGTCAATGATGTGGAGAAGACGGAAGCCTGCGCGGAATGCCTGTGCCTCCACGTTATTCATGGTGAGGTAGTAGTTTGCAGGGTGGTCCTCGTTAAGGTCGCCAATCATAATACCGCGGTTATAAACTCCTCCGGGCTTGTGAGTTGAGGTTTCATAGTCAATCGGGCAATTTCCGACAACCGTCAAATCATTAATCTCTACACGGTAGGTAGCAAGAGCTGCCGTTCCCTCTGCCCAAGGATAGACGTGAAGAAGAGCGTTGTGCTCGCTCCAACCACCGCCCTGTGCGGTGTAGCTTGCAAGCTCCTCGCTTGTGGGAACACGAAGCTGGGATGCATCAATTTTGTGGCGGTTACCGTTGATAATAGCACCCTTGTTTACAAAGCGGATAGTATTGTTAGCGCTGATAACTGCATCAAAGGTCTGCTGATCCTTTGCAAGCAGAGCAGTTGCGGGGACGAGGTCGTAGCCGTAGTTGTTGTCGGGTTTTTCTGTAACAACGATATTTATCGGGAGCGAGCCTGTGTAGGAGGGATTGTTGGCAATAGCAACAAGCTCCTCGAAGGTGGAAACGTTGTAGCCGTTATTTACGTTAAACTTGTAAGAAACAGAGGTCTCATAGCGGCTTCCGGAGTTAGAGGTGACGGTGACGGTGACCAAGCCGATCTTGTGGAACGTGATCTTGCTGTCAGCGTAAGTAGCAACGGAATCGCCGCTGGAGCCGTCAGCATGTGTGAAGGATACAGTCATATCGGTACAAACGTTGCTGCCAACGGGTGTAGCTACGAAGGGGAAGGAATAGGCTGCGCTTGTTTCAGGATTCTTCATCGAGAATGCGTAGTTATGGTTGGGACGCTGGGTGAGCATCTCAGGAAGATTAATAGCTGTGGGGGGAACGATAACGTTAACAGTAGCGGTTTCAGAGATAGCCGTGCCGCGAATAGTTGCTTTAACGGTAGCTGTACCGTGGCCGATAGCGTTCAGGGCGCATGCGTTTCCGTTAGCACTGATAGAAAGGAACTCATCACCATCAAGAATTGCGTAATCTATGATTCTATCGGTCACTTCCTCAAAGTTTCCTGTGTAAACGGTGACGTTCAGAGTGGGGGCAATCAAGCCGTTCTTGTCGAGCGTCACGTTGTCCTCATCGAAGCGCAGGATAAAGCGGGTATCGTTCATTTCCTGCTGATTAAGCTTTACGGTAAACGTAAGAACGTTGCTCTCTACGCTTCCGCAAACAGCCTTGACCTTGATTACGGTGCCACCCATAGTATCGCCGTTTATGAAGAGCTTGTTTTCAACTACGGTAGCATTCTCGCCGCCCTCAACGACTACCCAGGTTATTGCATCTGTGCTGTCATCGGGTGTTTTGGTGACGGTAAGGTTTATAAACGAACCGCGATCAACCTCGCCGGATTTATCAGACGAGATGGAAAGAGCACTCAGAGGGTTAACAACCGTCACGGTAATGGTATTGGAGGTTGTCTCGCCTGCCGTTGCCTTAACATTGATCTTTGCGCCGTTGGGAGCGCTTGAGTTAACGGTCAGGGTATTACCGCTGATAGTAGCATAATCTGATCCGTCTGTGATTGTGTAAGCTACGTTGTCAGGGGAGGACGTTTCTTCACCTTTTTTAAGAATAGAAGAGAACGTGACCGACTGACCGGCGCTTACCGTGGTTTTGTCTGCCTCAAGGATAAGCTCTGCAGTCACAGGCGATTCGGGTGCTTTGCATGCAGCAAAGGAAAACAGCAAAATCACCGAGAGGCAAAGAACGGATAACTTCTTTACGATTTTCATGTTGAAATCTCCTTACTGAAAATTTTATTATTGTCGCGCTCGTATTGAGGTCGCGTAATAACCTTACGGTTGATAGAAGAGTGTAAGCTTCGTCTCGTAGGTGGGGTTGTCTAATTCTCCTACGTAAACGTGAATTACGACAACGCTTATCTTCGTTGACGTGAAGGTGAGCACGGTATCGGTAAGCGTTGCGGAGTTGTTGCCTGAAGCAATTCTCCAACGAATAGCCTCGGGCTCTATCTTGTCATCATATTTTAGATACGGTGAAAGATCAATAGATGCAGAGTTAATGACATAGCCCGATCCGCTTGCGGCGGGTGAAACGTTCGGCGCTCCCGTCATATCAAACGAGAGATGGAGTAATCCCTCTGTGACGGAAATCTTGCAGGTGGCGTTCATGCCGCCGTCCTGGGTTGTGACGGTGATAATTGCTTCGCCGGGCTTTAGGGCTGTAATATATCCGTTCGGATTGACTGATATAACGGTAGGATCGCTGCTTTCAAAGCTAACGGCTTTATTTAGCGCTGTATAAGGCTCAATAATCGGCTGAAGCTGCTTTTGCTCGCCCTTAATCATTGTGAGCTTGGACTCGGGTAGCGTAATGCCGGTGACGCGCTCGGCAACTACCAATACGTTTAAGACGTCAGTTTTATTACTCTCTGAGGTCGTAACGAGAACGGTTGTGTTGCCAATAGCAATACCGGATAGGTTTCCCTCAGCGTCTACCTTGCACACCGATTCGTTCTGCGATACAAAGGAGACTTTTTTATTTGAAGCCATTTCGGGGAAGATACGAATAGATGTGGGCTTGGTTTCGCCTACGTTCACAACAAACAAATACTCATCGTCCAGTGCGTCGCCGACGTTATCTACAAAAAACACTTTTTCAACAGGAATATGGTGGTATATTGAAAGAATTCTGCCGGCAAAGGAAATGGTAATAACGAGAACAATGGGCAAAAGCAGTAAAATGAGAATAACGGTTTTTTTCATGATAAACTCACATTTCTATTTTTTCGTAGCAAAGATTGATGCGAAGAATCAGAGTCCAAACACGGTAGAGAGCAAAGATAATTGATGCTACAATCAAAAGTAGATATGCAGTAAGAGGATTGCCTCCGCCTGAATACATTATGACGAGCAGTCCCATCAAAAATCCAATTACAAGACCGATAAGCAGGCTCTTTGGCGTACTCTTGCTGGTGCTTGACGCCTCTTCGTTGCCTTGAAGATTAATAGTGGGATTTTTTATGTCCATATCAATGCTCCATGCAATGTGTCCTATGGAGGCAAAGGATACCGATATCGTTCCGAGAATAATTTGCCATGCGGGATAAATAGAGAAGGACACGAGCATCGTCAGCAAAAGAGCCCCAAGGGTAAAGATTGCATTGAATGTTAGCTTTGCGAAAATCTGCTCGTAGAAAGTGACCGGAATGGTTTTGGTCGTGTGGAAATTGCTTCCCTCTCGTGAGATTGCCGAGGCTGACACGATGTTGGAAAGCATGGCAAGAATCGCTACAATCATAACGTGCGAGCCTGCAATCATGTTGACACCCGCCTGATTGACGGTGATGGTCATCAGTAGCTTATCGTAGGAAAATACGATAAAGGGCATTAACAGTGTAAAGAGGAAGTACTCGAAGATATCTGTCGGCGATCGGAAAATGCAACGTATTTCTCTGTCAATGAGGCTCAGGAAAGGACTGCACTTTTTGAAACGCCCCTTGCGCTGTTTTTCTTTAGAGGTGTTTTCCAGACTCGTCATTGCAATTTTGAAGAAGAACGGACGAATTAAGAGGGTGGTTATAATAAACACCACAGCTGAAATAGTCAGATAAATAGCGAAGTAATACCATTTTCCAAAGCTCAGCATAGCCGATGCGCACTGGAAATAAATCGGTATCTTGCCTCCAAAGGCAAGAACGGTCGCGTTGATTTCTCGAACAGTCTCGAGTTGCTTGTCCGCGATATTAAAGCTTTCAGCAAAGCTGCTTATAAGGGAGAGATATCCGAACAGACACGCAGCGACGAGTATTAAAATAACTATTATAGAAAGCAGGGGGCGAGGCTTCAGAAAGCGGATAACTGCCATTACAGGCAGGCTTATAAGTGCAGCGACGGCAATTGAGAAGAATGGCATCACCAGCAAAAGCAGGGGAACTGAGAGATAAAACGATGCGCCAAATCCGCCAAAAAGGCCGAGAGAAATCATCAACGGCAGGGAGATTATAGCGTTAACACCAAGCTCCTTGCAATATATCAGCATAATTTTCGAGATAAAGAGCTGGTTAGGTGTGATAGGCAGACAAATGAGCATCTCGTTATCATGGCACATATAAAGCGTACTGACAATGTGTCCGACGGCAAAGCAGATTGATACTGCCTGTAAAACCAGCAAAACGATAGCAAGCAGTTGTGCATTGATATAAAAACCGAGAATGAAGACACGGGACAGCAGGACAGCTACCCCAACAATTCCGACTATCAGTCCAAGCAGAGCCTTAATTAATGATGACGCCATTTTTTTCGGTGTCGCCGTTTTGAAGAGGTCTGTTTTGTTATCTATCTGCAATCGCAAAAGATCTAATATCATTGTCATATCAGATCTCCTCGCCGTCTTCGATCTCGCCGGTTGCTTGCATAAAGATGCGCTCGAGCGAGCGTCCCTCTTGCTTTAACTCTTTAAGATCGTATACACCTTGTAGCTTTCCTTTTTCAATAATGCAGCAGCGGTCACACAGATTTTCCACAACGTCAAGGATGTGTGAGCTGAAAAATACGGTATTTCCTTCGCTCGCATGCTGCTTCATAACCTTCTTTAACTGGTATGCGCTCTGCGGATCAAGACCGGTCAGCGGCTCGTCCAGCACCCAGAGCTTTGGGTTGTGAACAAGTGCGGCAATTACCGTAATCTTTTGCTTCATTCCGTGAGAATAGCTCTTGATAGGGCGATCGAACGCCTCCTCAAGCTTAAAGATTTTTAAAAGACTGTTGCAACGCTCTTCTACCGCGGACATATCCACACGGTACAGATTTGCAATGTGATTTACGTATTCCCTTCCTGTCAGACGCTCGAAGACGGCATGGTTGTCCGATACGTAGCCAATCTGCTTTTTAGCTTCCAGAGGATTGGTTTTTATAGAGATACCGTTGATGAAAATATCACCGTGCTGGAAGGGATAAATGCCTACAAGGCACTTTATCGTCGTGCTCTTGCCGGCGCCGTTTGAACCGAGAAATCCGAAAATTTCACCGGGACGCAGAGAAATCGAAAGATTATCAACCGCACGGACGGTGGAATCGCCGTAGCTTTTAGTTAAATTCTCTATTTCTACCATAAACACAAACTCCTTAAAATGTTAATCAACGTATTCCTTGTGGCAACGGGCGGTCTTTCCCGTGCGTCTTTCGTACAGCTCAATAGCAGATCCTCTAAGAGCAAAATGATCATCCTCAAATTTATAAATGAAGCGAACTACGTGATAGAATGCCACGCATATCAGCTGGAAACATGTATAGATTATGATAAGGAAAAGAGGATAGAGCTCAAATCGGCCGAACTGTAAATGCACACGCTCTGTAAATGTCAGGAACGGGAAAAGATTAAACGCTTTATCAAGATCGAACAGGAAGAAATAGTTGACCTCGAAGCCTGTGACGTCTGAAAAACCGTTAAGAATCGTACCAACTGTAAGACAGAATACAAAGTAAATAGAGAATCCAATAAATGAATATTTAAGCGCGGAAATGTCGGCACGGGGGAAAATACGCAGCCACATAGCAAGAACAGGCACCATAAACACGAGTGAGTGCTCAAACGTGTAGTGCATTGTCCAGAATCCAAAGGCGCCCGGCGTAAATTCGGGAAGAAAGATGGCTATCAAAGCTCCCGTGAGGTTGGCGATAAAACAAAATTGGAAAAAGCGGGGACACTTGAACGGAATAGCTATCAAATAGAAATATGCCGCCAGATTACAAAGCTGAATTGGCAGACGCGGAATGCTTATTCCCATCAGATACTGTGAGCTGTGATGGAAAAACAGCGCGATAGCCAGAACCACGCATAGCATATATCTGTCGCGGTAAGGGCGGAATCGGAAAATGTAATAGAGCGAAAGTGCAACGATCGCCAGCACGATTAACCACATAACGTGATAATCAGAGCCCTTTCCCGCAATCATTTTGGAATAGCCAAAAAGCGACTGAGGCACGTACACGGGCGTCACAAGCAAAATGAGGAAGGGTAAGGAGATGATAAAATGCAACCATTCCTTACGATCCTTTACGTGAAATACGTGGCGGTAACAGATTTGAATAAGAACGGGGAGCGCTATGGCAAGCGCAAGCTCCAGAATAAAATATGCATAACGGAAGGCCGGTGTCAGATGCAGTCCTCTTCCATTCTGAGCGAGAAAATATACCATAAAATCATCAAAGAAAAATGCGCTGAGAATGGAGAAGGGAAGACAAAAATAGGAAGCAATATTCCTAAAAAGACGGCTTTCAAAGAAAATAGCCACCGGAAGCACAGTGTAGTTGAGGACGTATCCCCAACGTAAGATGGACTGCAACGGATCGGTCACATCGTAAAAAATCTCGTCATAGTATCCACCGTTTATTACAAACATAAAAGAATCGGATAACATTAAACGGAAGTATCCGATAGCGCAAAAGAGCAGCACGGCTCCCTTAAAAAGAGTATTAAGCTTTTGCGGACACTTTTTAGATATTAACCAAAAGCCAAGAACAAGAAGCGCGGCACAAGCGAGAATAATACCAAAGTAAAGCATGAAAATCTCCTAATAAAAACAAAAACAACGTTTTTATATTTGTCAAAAAATCGTGCGGTCGAAAACTAATGTGATATTCCTGTTATGTAATTCATTATAAAACAAAAGCATTGATAAAAGCAACTGCAATAAAGTTTTTTAATAATACTTAATAAAAATATTTTACATCTTAATTCATGGCTTCTAGTATCTCTACGGATAGCTTAATAACCAAGAGTGGAACACACATAAATAGCACAAATTGCGCACTAAATTTTACAATATTTGCCTTCGATGATGAATTATTTTGCGTAAATCACAATATTAATTGTAGTAAACAAGTAAGTGTTTTTTGAAAATTAAATTCGTGGCGTTGGCAGCAATTTGTCTGACAAAAACTTGCTTCTTGGCGAATTAAATGATATAATATAAATAGTAAATTCTATTTTACTTTCCAAAAGTATTGTTAAGAGGGAACTGCCTTCTTTGCGTCAGAGGCTACAGACCTTTTGTGCAATAAAATATAAACGAAATGAGAAATTTAACGATGAACGCTTTGAAGAAATTATACGATAAAAGCAGGCTATGGTTCGCACTCGCGTGGATAATTGCATATTGCGTGCTGATGTCGGTGGGCGATTCGCTTTCCGCGCTTGTCGGCATAGATAAATCCGTGACGCTTGCCATAGGAATTTTCCTCTCGGCAATACTTCTGTTGTTTTTGAAGAAAAACGGACTCTATGCAGATTACGGATTATGCAAGCCAAAGACTTCGGCGAAGTCTATGCTGTACTACATACCAATTTTTGTAATGTTCACAGCAAACCTTTGGTATGGCGTGACCTTGAATTACGGTGCGCCGGAGACCGCGCTTTATATTTTGGCAATGCTTTGCGTCGGTTTTTTAGAAGAAGTGATTTTTCGTGGGCTTCTGTTCGAGGCGATGCGAAAAGATAATGTAAAGGCTGCCATAATAGTTTCAAGCGTCACCTTCGGCATCGGGCATATTATCAATCTGATAAACGGCTCGGGCGCGGAACTCTTGCCTAATCTGCTCCAGGTGGTATATGCAACCGCAGCAGGCTTTATGTTCGTGATGATGTATTACAAGTCAAAAAGCCTGATTGTCTGCATTATCGCACACGGGGTATTTAACGTGCTCAGCGTATTTGCCAATGAGTCAAACGCGACCGCCGAAATGCGAATATTAACCGCAGCTTTGCTTACCGCGATAACGGGCGCTTACGCGCTGTATCTCGCGCTTTCTATGAAAGGGAAAACGAAAGCTTGATATTGGGGGGAGTACAATTATGCCCAAAGAACCCATAAGGCATCATTACATACCGCAGTTCATTTTGCGTAATTTTGCCTGTGATTATGATAATAAACTTGTCTATTATTGTGACAAAGAAAATCGTTTTATTTCAGAACGTGCGATCCGTGAAATCTTTATGGAGCACAATCTCTATCGCGATGAAATAAACCATTCGGACAAACCTGTAAAAATAGAAAACGATTTGGCCAAATACGAATCTGAGGTCGCCCTCATAATTAGAGGAAAGTTTTTGGATGGTCGAAAAATTGAGATAACCTCAAGCGAAGATAAGATGCTTAAACTGTTTTTTGCCATTATGTCTTTTAGAAGTGCGAATGCAAAAGAGCAATTAACAAGGAGCCTTTCACAAGAATCCAGAGAATATTATAAGTATTTTCAGCCTAATGAGGATTTTGAAGATTTTTGGAAAAGGAACTTGGGATGTTTGGTCCAATGTAGGTCTATTGGCGAAGTAGTTAATCATCCTGATATAGATCCTCCGATAAAATCGTTTATGCAACGAGATACAAATGGATCGTCAGATAAGTATTTCGTTGTAGTCGAAGCTAAAGATGGAGACGTTTTTATACTGGGAGATTGTTATCCTGTGGTTATTTCTGGTGATTATATGAATCTTCCGATGTATGACATTTTTCCTATTTCTCCAAATCGGGCAATTTTATTGGCCAGTGTTGGTGTTAATGCAACACCACGTGACGTATTTGCATTACGCCCTGGTGTTTTTGACATTCCTCAAAAAAACGATATTGGTAATACTGTAATCACAAGAAAGAGACTTCTTTCAGAAGAAGTGCATTACATAAACCGAGAAATTGAAAAGAATTCTCGCAGAGGATTTATCTTCTTCCGATCCCCAAAGAACTGACATTCAAATTGTTGAAAGGCGTATTATGATTAAGGAACTAATACATGATCCGATATTCCTTGCGGGGAAGTCGGAGGTCGCAATGAAAGATGATTTGCCTATAGCGCAGGATCTGCTTGATACACTTATAGCACACCGAGAAGGTTGCGTTGGTATGGCAGCTAATATGATTGGTTTCCGCAAGCGCATTATCGCCTTTCTCGACGAAAGCGGACGAGCTCCTACATATACGGTTATGCTCAATCCCGAGATTGTAGCTAAATCTGGAATATACGAAACCGAGGAAGGCTGTCTATCTCTTCTCGGTGGCCCACGAGAGTGCAAGAGATATAAGACAATCAAAGTGCAGTTCCAAACGCTCGAGATGAAAACTCATATTAAGAACTTTACAGGCTGGACGGCACAAATCATTCAGCATGAAGTTGATCATTGTAACGGAGTGTTGATTTAAGAGGTAATAGAAAAGAACTTGACTTCTTGGTCAAGTTCTTTTTTCTGTATTGCTATGCTTATAGAAGAAGATAAATGAGATGGCGCGGTTAATGCTGTTATGCAACAGGATAAGTATGCGATTGTTTGATAAAAAGGATCTTGAGACGTAATACCTTAACCAAACATTGTCTTATGGTAAATGTAATATGGAATATGTCCCAAGCCATATTTTTAATGTTTTTTATTAAGGAAACTTGATTCTTTTGAATTTTCTTGAAAAAGCCAACGGTGTTTTCCGAGTTGTTATAGTAGTCGTAAGCCATAGCGAGCTCAGGCAATGGAAAATCATGAATTTCTGAAACCATAATGTCGCATAGCTTTTGGAATTGCTTCTCTGCAGGCAGATTGAAATAATGCAGCTTAACCCATATAATAACAAGCATGGTAAGGTAAATACGATTATATGTGTCTTCAATCGGTTTTACCATATTTAGATCGAAAAAGGAGTTGACAAGTTGTTGAGCATATCCGGCACGGTATGGATACATTTTATAACTTGACAAGTCTTTCTCAATTTGATCTATTTCAAGTACTAACTGTTCTTTTGTGTAATTTCCAGAAAGGTAGTTTTCAATAAAAAAAGGAGAATAATCGTATTGTGTTTGAGGATCTGATAAGAATTCTAATATAGGTGACAGATCTACTGATGCTTTTCTTTTTTCGATCCATGTTTTGAAATATGATATAATGTTTGTATCAAAGCTTATATTTCTCTCGTTAACACATGTGTTGCGTGGTGATAATAGAATTCGATAACTTAGAAAATTAACTTTATTGTTTTTGAAAAAAGAGTAAATCGGGTAATTTGCCACAGCGCTTAATGGGAAGATAGAGAACAAATCAACGGGGCTCCAGTTTTCGTCTTTGAGGCTGTTTTGTTTTATAATGACAAATTCGGATAATAGCATACTATTTGCCTTGTACAATTGCCAGGATTCTTCAAACGATTTAGCTGTTGCTACTTGGTGCAGCAAATTAACTATGTGTGTATTTTGATATTTATCTACATTCAAGAATGTATTATATATTGTTTGATTTAACTCGTCATATATATCGTTATTAAAGGGTTCTTCTCTCCTTGACATTAGCAATTTTACGGTTTCAAATAAAGCGCGCACATTTATCAGTGAAAGCAAATAACTTTCGTATATGTATTGTGACAATTCTAATTTTTTAATCAGAGCATTGTTAGGCGCTAATAATTGTCCTTCATTAAAATGCTTTAATTTGTATTCTTCGATAGTATTAAAAGATTGTAAATAATTAGTTTTAATATCTCTTGCAAGAAGTGACAAAGTGTTATGGATATCTAAAATTTCTTCTTTAATTAGCAGATGAGCAGAATTCGGCTTTGTCGCGTTTTGTTCCATAGATCCAATACGATAAACTAATAGTTCAATCATTTCTTGCTGTGCTTTTAACATTGACTTCTTTTTGATTAGTTTTCTAATGGCTTTGTAATTGTTTTGATATTCACGAATTATTTCAAATATGTTCATGTAGTATAAATTTAACTCCGTTTTTTCTGTTGGTCAAGAAAAATATTTTATTAATATTATATCATGCTTCTTTGAGTATTTCAATAAAACGCTTAGTTAATTGTTAAAAACAATCTGCGGTTAAATAGCATCTTGTCTCAACATAAAATCCATTAACGAGTATTTAATATAAAAATGTATTTCTTATTTCGAAATAAAATAAAATATATCTGGACTTTGCAGAAGTTATGTGGTATTGTGTTGTGCTAACAGGAGGTGCAACCAATAGAAAGCATAATCAAAGAACTGTGGTACGGAAACATAATACCGCAAGAGGACAGCAGAACCAATTCATCGGAGATGAAGGAGTTGCTCGGTTACATGGCGCGGCATCACGAAGACCTCGAAAAGACCTTCACCGATGAGCAACAAGAAATCTTCCAGAAATTTCATGATGCTGGAGTGAGTACGCAAGTCTTGGCGAATGTGCGATATTTTGCTACGCATTCAAGCTCGGCATGAGAATCGCAACAGAAGCGTTAATTGACGTCAAGTGATAATCTTTACAAAAGGTGGCAAGCACGATATATTGTGTCTTGCCGCCTTTTGTATTGACGATTTTGATGAAAAATGGTATAATAAATGCAAAGAATTTCATATTAACAATTTTAGGATACAGGAATGAACGATTTAATAGATAATTACTTAAAAGAAAACGAGTATTATAGCATATCATATGAATCAAGCGAA